>JAZQDM010000001.1:0-2228 GCA_045546775.1 Lachnospiraceae bacterium
AAACCGCATGAATATGCGATTTGCGGGTTTTTTGCTTATATAAAAATATTTTTATTTTTTCTTAAAATCTTACGTAAAACCGTGTAAAATCGGCCTTAAAACACCCAAATGTATTCCACTTTGTATTCCACTTTTTGAGTGGAATTTTTTATTATGGTGGTTTTGTGATGAAAAATATGTGCAAATTCGCACATTGAAATCGCACATTTTACAAAAATTCTTATATCATATATAAATAAATCAGGAGGTGATCCTGATGAAAAATACAAAATATATTATCAAAATAAATAGTGCCGAAACCGATATTGTGATACGCTCTTTGGTTGATCTTCGAAACTCTATGATAGAGCAGGGAAGATATCCGGACTGCGTCGATGATGTTATAATAAAGATTTCAAAAGCACCAATTAAAAAATTCCATACTTGTTAATAATGCCGCTTGCGTTTATAATGCAGGCGGCTTTTTTTATACCCAAAATCACCGGAAGCAATTCCGTTGATATATAAATAATATGAAAGGAGAACCAGATTTATGGCAAAAACAAAAGTAATTGCCGTGGCGAATCAAAAGGGTGGTGTTGGGAAAAGCACTTCGGTTTATAATCTCGGAGCAGGACTTTCGATGAACGGCAAAAAAGTTCTTTTGGTGGATGTTGACCCACAAGGGGACTTGACAAAAATGCTGGGACAAAGAAGACCCCATGATATGCCGCTGACGTTGGCAAACGTTATGAATGACGTTGTTTCCGGAGTCAGCGGCGAAGATCATTCAGAGATTCTTCATCATTATGAGGGCTTCGATTTTGTTCCGGCAAATAGGGGCTTGACAGCGGTAGAGGTAGGTCTTGTGAATGTCATGAGCAGAGAAACTGTTTTAAGACAGTACATTGACAGCGTAAAAAATAATTATGATTATGTATTGCTGGACTGCAGACCTTCACTTGGCATGTTGGTAATCAACGCACTTTCTGCTTCGGATTATGTCCTTATTCCCGTTCAGGCAGATTACCTTGCTGCCGAGGATATGACGGAGCTGATTGGCACAGTTCAAAATGTCAAGAGGCAAATCAACCCATCATTAAAAATTGGCGGAGTTTTTTTGACGATGGCAAACGATACGAATTTTCGTAAAGATATTGTTTCATCAGTCAGAGAAAACTTCGGAAAACATCTTCCTGTGTTGGAAGCGGTAATTCCTTCGACTGTTCGTCTTGCAGAAATAAGCACAGCTAACAAAAGTATTTTTAGGCATGAGCCAAATGGAAAGGCGGCGCAGGCCTATAGGACTTTGGTAAAGGAGGTGCTTGACATTGGAGAAAAACAGCGTATCAAGTCTTCTGACACCGCTAGATAATCTTTTTACCACAGAGCAGGAAAGAGAAGAAGCAAAGCGTGAAACCGTCATTGACATTCCTTTAACGGAGATTGATGATTTCCCTCATCACCCTTTCAAGGTCAGGGTTGACGAAAACATGGTGGAGATGATGGACAGTGTGAAAGAACACGGGGTACTCATTCCTGCGGTTGTAAGACCAAAAGCTGATGGTAAATATGAAATGGTTTCCGGACACAGAAGGAAACGAGCAAGTGAAATGGTAGGAAAGGAAAAGATATCCTGTATAGTAAGAGATCTTACAGATGATGAAGCCATTATTATAATGGTCGATTCAAACTTACAAAGAGAAAAAATTCTTCCATCGGAAAAAGCTTTTGCCTATAAAATGAAGCTTGATGCAATGAATAGACAAGGGAAAAGGACCGATTTAACTTCTGCCCCAGTGGGGCAAAAGTTAAAATCGAGAGAACTATTAGCTTCCGAATCACCCGACAGTCATTCTCAAATCCAAAGATTTATACGACTAACAAATCTTGTGCCAACCATTTTAGATATGGTTGATGAGGGCAAAATTGCCATGCGTCCTGCGGTTGAGATTTCCTACTTGACCGAAGATCAGCAATATAGTCTTTGCGATACGATGGAACTTGAGGATTGTACTCCGTCACATGCTCAAACAATAAAAATGAGAAAATTTGCAGAAGAAGGGAAACTTACGGGGGAAGTGATTCAGTCAATTCTGCAAGAAGAAAAATCAAACCAGAAAGAACAGTTCCGCATTCCGCAGGAACGCATAAGCAAATACTTTCCTCCGGGAACTTCCAAAGAAAAAATGCAGGACACGATAGTTCAGGCACTTGAGTATTACAGAAAGCGGCAACGTTCTATGGAG
>JAZQDM010000002.1:0-2119 GCA_045546775.1 Lachnospiraceae bacterium
GGCAAAAAACAAAAGATGGTACAACAAAAAATATTTGTGGGAGAAGTTTCGGCCAAACCGGAAGTACAAAGACCGATTATTTCGATTTCTATTTCGCGATAAGAAGGACTTGTTGCAACTTTACAACGCGGTAAACGACAGTAACTACACAAATCCCAATGATTTAGAAATTATCACGCTGGAAGATGTAATTTTCATGAAAATGAAAAACGATTTGTCCTTTATGATTGGCAACCGGCTAAATTTGTACGAGCACCAAAGCACCTATTCGCCGAACATGCCGATACGTGGACTCATTTATTTTTCCAGACAGTATGAAGGTATCATTGCGGAAGAGCGTCACAACGTGTACGGCTCCAAACTTATCAAGCTCCCAACGCCGGAATACGTGATATTTTATAACGGCACAAAAGAACAGAAAGACAGGACGGAACTGTATTTGTCGGATTCTTTTGAGACAGGTCGTGGCACCGGATGCTTGGAATGTCGGGCAGTGATGCTCAATATCAACCGCGGTCACAACAAAGAACTGATGGAGAAGTGTAAGCGACTACGAGAATACTCAGAGTTTATTGCGGAAGTAAACGACAATCTTTCCAAGAATATGTCCCTGAAACGAGCCATCAAAAATGCCATGGACAGTTGCATCGAAAAAAATGTTTTAACAGATATACTGGTGAAAAACCGGGCGGAGGTAATGCATATGCTTTTAACAGAATATGACGAAGAAAAACACATGCGTGACACGTATAAAGAGGGTGAAGAGTCTGGGATACAAATTGGTTACAATAAATTATTGGATGAATTAATTCAGAAAAAACTCAACCGTGGCAAAACTATCCTAGAAATCGCGGAGGAACTGGAAGTAGATATTTGCATTGTGGAAGAACGAATGCAGTTTTTGAAGAAGTAATAAAAAGAGAACTCTTCTTTTTACAATATTCCTATTGACCTTTACGTTACGTCATAGATTATACTCGCTGTAAGAGGTGATGAAAGATGAAAATGCAAATTAAGGAATTCGCCGCACTTACGGGAGTCAGTGTGCGCACACTGCACTATTACGATGAAATCGGATTGTTGAAGCCGTGTTTTGTTGATGAACAAACCGGATACCGGTTTTATGATGAAGCGTCTCTTGAACGTATGCAAGAGATATTGCTTTACCGTGAGCTTGATTTTCCACTTAAGAGTATTTGTGAAATCTTGACATCTCCCGATTACAATAAGCAAAAAGCGCTGGCAGCACAGAAGGAATTACTGCTTTTAAAAATGGAGCGATTACAAAGAATTCTCTCTGTTTTGGACAGTGCGGGAAAAGGAGAAAGTCTTATGAAAGCATTTAATAATAGCGAATATGAAGCAAAACGCCTTCAGTATGAATCTGAGGCAAAAGAAAAGTGGGGGCACACGGACGCTTACAAAGAGCATGCCGAAAAGACAAAAAGTTATTCCAAAGAAAAATGGCAAAATCTTACCGAAGGTATGGAATCCATTTTGGAAGAGTTTACTGCTTGCATGCAAGGCGGAGCGGCTCCGGATTCAGTTGAAGCAAAGGAGCTTGTAAAAAAACTGCAAACCTATATCACCGACAATTATTACCATTGTACCAATGATATTCTTGCAGGTTTGGGACAGATGTATGTTGGCGATGAACGCTTTAAAAATAACATTGATAAACATGGCACTGGCACAGCGGAATTTGTAAGTCAATCCATAAAAATTTATTGTGAATAACAGACAATGTAAGGATATCAAGGCGCGTTGATAGCGCAGAGATATCCTTAATTATTTCAAGGAAGAAAACCTTTGCAAAGTTTTACACAAGGTGGTATTATCATATCAAATCACGCGACTTCAAATCGCAAAAAATTCTATTTTATTCAAAATTTTCTTTATGAATCCACCGGTTTTCCCGGAATATTTTCAATCAGCAATTGTTGAGAAACGCACTAAAATCAACTATAATGGAGGTACGCCTATGGCAAAAAACAAAAGATGGTACAACAAAAAATATTTGTGGGAGAAGTTTCGGCCAAACCGGAAGTACAAAGACCGATTATTTCGATTTCTATTTCGCGATAAGAAGGACTTGTTGCAACTTTACAACGCGGTAAAC
>JAZQDM010000003.1:0-60047 GCA_045546775.1 Lachnospiraceae bacterium
TGCACAAAGCACATAACTAATATTTCCGATATTAGCATTGATAGGCATCATAATATTGGCAAATTTATTGGCCTGATTCGCACTATCCCGCAAACCATCATTTAATTCCTTAAACTGTTCCACGCTTTTTTCTTCATGGCAGAACACTTTCACAACTTTCTGTCCACCAATCATTTCTTCGATAAAACCGTTTACTTTTCCTAAATCCTTCTGTTGCTCTACGAAATATTTACCGGACTTGCCGCCTACTTTTGACATCGTAAAGAGCATTACACCTACCATGATAAGGGAAACAATTGTAAGGGGAATGTTCATCGTAATCATGCCAAAGAATACCGTCACTATCGAAACAGCCCCGTTGATTGTCTGCGGAATTGTCTGGCTGATAAGCTGACGCAACGTATCCACATCGTTTGTATACATAGACATAATATCGCCATGTGCATGTGTATCAAAATACTTAATTGGCAATGTTTCCATATGAACAAACATATTGTCACGAACACGTTTCAACGTACCCTGGCTGATATTTACCATAATACGGTTGTATGTGTACGTTGCAACAATGCCTATCAAAAAGATAGCTCCCATTTTCAGCAACGCCTGAGCCAACGCGGAAAAATCGCGGTTTCCATCTACAATCATCGGTGCAATATAACCGTCTATCAGCGTCTGCATAAATACCATTCCTATTAAATTTGACACTGCAGCCGCGATAATACATACAACAACAAATACAAACGGCACTTTGTAATCGCGCAACACAAAACCTAAAACTCTTTTTACTGATTTCCCGGGATTGCCCATTTTTTTCTTCTTATCCATGTTCATCCCTACCTTTCTGCCTGCTCATCGAAGTCGCCACTTCCCTGACTTTGCACTTCATAAATTTCTTTGTAAATATCATTTGTCTTTAACAGATTCTCATGCGTATCAAATCCGTCAACTTTACCGTCTTCCAAAACCAAAATGCGGTCTGCATCCTTAACACTGGAAATTCGCTGCGCAATAATCAATTTTGTAACACCCGGTATTGTCTCCTTAAACGTCTTACGTATTTTTGCGTCCGTTGCCGTATCTACAGCACTCGTAGAATCATCCAAAATCAATACTTGTGGTTTTTTTAATAGCGCTCTCGCAATACAAAGTCTTTGCTTTTGACCTCCGGAAACATTCGTTCCACCCTGTTCAATGTATGTATTATATTTATCCGGAAAACTTTGGATGAACTCATCGGCACAGGCCTGCCTGCACGCTTCCATGCACTGTTCGTCCGTAGCATTTTCATCACCCCAACGCAAGTTTTCCAAAATAGTGCCGGAAAACAAAACGTTTTTTTGTAACACAACCGCCACCTGATTTCGCAGCACTTCCATATCGTAATCCCGAACATCAATTCCACCGACTTTTACGCAACCTTCCTGCACATCATAAAGACGGCTGATCAGATTGGCAAAGCTGCTTTTTCCGCATCCGGTAGAGCCGATAATACCGATGGTCTCCCCGGATTTGATATGAAGGTCAATGTCTTTTAATGTATCTTCTCCACTGCCTTTTTTATAAGAAAAGCTGACATGTTCAAAATCAATAGCACCATTTGCAACTGTCATAACCGGATTTTCCGGATTTGTCAGCGATGGTTTCTCCGTTAACACTTCCACAATACGCTTTGCACTTGCTGCGCTCATGGTTAACATAACAAATATGACTGTAATCATCATAAGAGACATCAAAATGCCCATTACGTAAGAAAACATGGAAGTCAGCTGACCGGTTGTCATATTTCCAACTACAACTCTTTTAGCGCCAAACCAGGACAATGCAATAATACAGCCAAAAAAGCTGGTCATCATAACCGGAGAGTTAAACGCCAGATTCTTTTCTGCTTTTACAAACATACGATAAAGTGCATCCGACGCTTTCTGAAATTTTGAGCTTTCGTATTCTTCGCGCACATAAGCCTTTACTACACGGATTGCCGATACATTTTCCTGCACACTGGCATTCAAATCATCATATTTTTTGAATGCCACATCAAATATTTTCATTGTCGCTTTCACAATAATCGATAAGGCAATTGCCAGAAAAGCCGCCGCTATCGCAAAAATAAAACTGAGCTCCGGTTGTATAATAATGCACATAGCAAGACTGCTTATAAGCATAAACGGCGCACGCACCGCAATCCTCATAATCATCTGAAAAGCCTGCTGTACGTTCGTTACGTCGGTTGTCATTCTCGTCACAAGCCCGGCCGTGCTATATTTATCAATATTGGCAAACGAAAATCTTTGAATGCCCTCATACATACTTTCGCGCAAATTGCATGCAAGCCCCGAAGATGCGCGCGCTGCAAATACGCCTGCAAGTGCGCCAAACATAAGGCTAAACATTGCCATCAAAATCATCGTGCCGCCATAAAAATAAACAGCTTTCATATTTTGTGCCTGAATCCCTTCATCAATTAATTTTGACATAATAAAAGGAATCAACACTTCCATCACAACTTCAAGAGCAGTAAACAAAGGTGTCAATATTGTCGCCACTTTATATTGTTTAATCTGTCCTGCTATCGTTCTAATCATAGGTTATCAAACTCCATTTCTATCTGTTTTTAGTTTTTTCACATTCCTACTATGTAGCGTATACATTATAACGCATTTTCCCATTTACAAATGTAAAAAAAATATGAATTTTTGCTAACATTTTTTTAGTTAAGCAAAATTTCATCTACTGTGACAAATTCATACCCTTGTTCAGATAATGCATCTACCACCGCCAACGCTGCCGTTATGCTCGTTTCATAATAATCGTGCATCAGTATAATATCATTTTCTCCGGCTTTTTCCAGCACTCTTTTTGTAACACTGCCGGCATTGTCCGAACACCAGTCAAGCGGGTCAATCGTCCACAACACAGGAAACATGTTTAGTTCTTCTTCTATCGCCTCGTCCCACGCCCCATACGGTGGACGCACATATAAGACTTCCTGTCCCGTAATTTCAAAAATAATTTCATTCGTCAGCACCAGCTGATTTTTAAATTCCTCCCCATTGCCCTTTGTGAGTTGCAGATGGCTATACGTGTGATTACCAATCAAATGTCCCTCTTCGCTCATTCTTTTAATAATATCCGGATGTAGCTTAGCGTGCTCGCCTGTCACAAAAAAGGACGCCTTTATTCCCCGTTCTTTCAAGCCATCCAACAACTGCTCTGTATAATATGGATGCGGTCCATCGTCAAAGGTCAGCGCAATCTTTTTGTCTCCATCCGTAACAATTTGCACGCTATTAGACGTAGTTTCCTGCGTTATTCCATCGTCATTCCAACTTGTAAGCGCCGTGTTTTGTTTACATAACTCCCATGTAACTAACCCACTCACAACCAACCCTACCCACACTAAAAAAAAGAAACGTTTTTGTATGTTCATGGTTCCTCTTTTTACAATTGCCATTTTTTAAATATACGTTTCTTCCTATTATATATGCATGTTCAAACTAAAAAGAAGGAGGTATTTTTATACCTCCTCACATTGTTTCGTCTATTATACGATTTCATCCACCGCTGCGCCCTTCAATTCTTCCACAAGAATTTTCATGTCATTAGCCATTTTTTCTACTTCCTGCTGTACTTCATCCTTTATGTTATCCAGTTTTGCAAAAGCTTCTGTCTGCATGATTACAAGGCTATCTTCCTCTTCTTCATACTCTTTTTCTCCATGCACTTTCTCCCGGATTGCTTCTCTTAATTCCTCTGCAATTTCTTCTTTCTCTGCTTTTTCCCGCGCTTTTTCTTCCTGCTTTTCCTGCTCTTCATCCACTTTGTCTTTGACTTCCTGCAGTCGCATCTGTGCTGCATCTTCACTAATTTTTATCATCGCATCGTCTTTTTGCTTCTGCGCATCTACCAAAGCGTGGGATTTCACTCGACTGTCTTTGATCGTATCGATTGCTTCGCTCTCTGCCAAAAATTCCTTTTTTGCCTTGTGCTGCGTTTCCAAATAAACGCCTTTTGCCTCTTCCAGCTCCCGGTATCGTTCCAAATATTCCTGCGGAAGCGGCATATCACTGTCCGGTTTCACTCCGTAAAGCTCTTTTAACTCTTCCTGTTTGTCGGACAACCGGCTAATATGACCTTGCATTTCATCTATCACGGCACGTAATTTTTCCACATGTTCCTCTCGCTCATCCAAATCCCGGTCAATTTTTTGTTCTGCGCTCACTGCATCTTTCCACAACTGCATCGCCTGCTTCTTAGCTTGTTCTTTCCGCGCTTCTACGGGATTGCAATTTTGTGCGAAATTTCCGCCAAACACCGCTTTCCTAGCTTCTTTTTTGCCGGTCTCTTTTGTTGTGTCAGGCATCCTGCCCTCCACCGGAACTGAACCCAATACGGGATTGTTGTTTGCTTGAATATTCATACGTGCACCACCTTTTTTGCAGACTCCATTTCTTTTCTACTGTATCGGCAAAAAACAGGGATTCCTTGAGTTTCTTAAAAAGGAATGTATTGAATAAACCAATCTTCAAAATCTGCTTCTTTTGCCAGATTAAAACACTTGATTTGGTCCATCCGCATCATCTGCAACGCTTCTTCCTTGTTTTCCATGTATTTTTTTGCAAAAAGTCGTGCTCCGGCAAGCGCACTGTTTCCAATGGGCACGGACTTTTCCGTCATTCCCTCCGGCAAAAGCCCAATCATTGCTGCCGAATCCTTATCCAAAAAGAAACCAAAACCGCCGGCAATATACACTTGCGAAATTTTCTCCTGTGTAATGTTCTTTTTTTGCAGTAAAATTTCGATTCCGGCACGCACCGCCCCTTTGGCAAGCTGAATATCTCTTATTTTTTGTTGTGTTACGGGCACGCTTTGTCTTTTCTTTTTTCGCAACTTATTTTCATCCAAATAACCGCTTTTTTCGATAATCTCTTGTTCCAGCAAAGTCGCAATTTGTCGGATTAAATCCGAAGCATACACGCCGTCTTCTGCTCCGCTTTCGAACGCAGGACCTGCTGCCGTGGCACAAGCTACTATGCCATCCCGGTTTCCCAACGCCATTTCACCGTTCGTTCCCAAATCCAAAAGAAGGGACATTTCTTCCCGATTCTGCATACCGGTAGCCAATATTCCGGCTCCGATATCGGCACCGACAAACGCAGAAATTCCGGGCATAAAAACCGTTTTAATCCCATATTTAGTCACTTCTTCACATGCAAGACTAACCGGTTCAAACGGTGCACGACCAAGTCCTGTCGTATCGTAACCCATTAAAATATGCAACATTGTTGTATTTCCGGTCACACAAAGCAGTTCTGCACCTTTGAAAGCACCTGCATCCCTACACATATCGCGAATTGCACCATACACCATGCTTTCCACTTCTTCCCGCATTTGCTCCCCATGCTCTTTTGCCTCCTGAATGCGGGAAATCACATCCATTCCAAACTTACGTTGCGGATTCATCCCCGAAAAGGAGTCTATGACTGCCCCGGTCAAAAAGTCTACAAGCTGTACAACAATGGTCGTCGTGCCGATATCCGCCACCGCAAAAACCCTTTTCTCCAATGTCTCATCCGCTTCCGGACATTGCGTATCCTTTTCTTGTAAAGACTTATTTTCTTGGTGTTGCAAGGCATCTGACACCACCGTCATTTCTTGTTCTTTCGCAAACAACAACTCCACTTCGCAGTCTTCCAAAAGCTTAGCCTGACATGCCAGACGAAACCCGGATTCCAACTGTTGCGGCGTAAATACTTTCCGCTCTTTTGCAGACAAAGAAGGCACGCCTTTTACAAAGCGTACCTTACAACGTCCACACACAGAAACTCCGTTGCAAAAGCTTCCTTCTATATGCAATTGCTCCAATACCGTTTCCAACAATATGCCTCCAGAAACAGTATATGTGTGGCGGTCTCCAAAACCGTCCACAACGGTTACACAAATCGTTTTAGACAAATTGATTTTGCTCCTCGTCATATTGATATTGAATGGAATCCAGTTTCTTTGTGAGTTCTTCTTTGTCCAGTTCCAAGTCCTCGCACAAACTGTCCAAATCTTTGTAGTAATCTCTCAGTTTTAAATTCACAAAACTAAGAAGCATCACTGGGTCTTTCGGTATCATACTATATCCTCATTTCTTTCGGGCTTTTAGCGTGTCGTCCTGCACTTCAATCAAAATCGTATCTCCGGTACCGACTTCGTCTGCAAGAATCAACTTCGCTGCCAGCGTTTCCACGTATTTTTGTACATATCGTTTCAGCGGTCTTGCCCCGTAAACCGGGTCATATGCGTTTTCTACCACAAACGCTTTCGCCTCATCGGTCAATTCAATCACAAGTTCGCGGTCTGAAAGCCTGTTGTTTAAATCTTTAATAATTAACTGTATAATACCGCCGATGTTATCTCTTGTCAAAGGTTTGAACAAAATCGTCTCGTCCAAGCGGTTCAAAAATTCAGGGCGGAAATGACCACGTAAGTCATTCATAACCAATTCTTCTGCCTGCGCCGTAATGTTGCCGTTTTCATCAATGCCGTCCAGCAAATACTGGGCACCGATGTTAGATGTCATAATGAGTATCGTATTTTTGAAATCTACCGTTCTGCCTTGGGAATCAGTCACACGCCCATCGTCCAACACTTGCAAAAGTACGTTAAATACGTCCGGATGCGCCTTTTCAATTTCATCGAAAAGAACAACGGAATACGGTTTTCTTCTGACTGCTTCAGTCAATTGTCCGCCTTCCTCATATCCTACATATCCGGGAGGTGCTCCAATCAGACGGGATACGGAATATTTCTCCATGTACTCACTCATATCAATGCGTACCATGTTGTTTTCGTCGTCAAAAAGAGAGGCTGCCAGCGCTTTTGCAAGCTCCGTTTTACCGACACCGGTAGGTCCCAAAAACAGGAAAGAACCAATCGGTTTTTTCGGGTCTTTGATGCCGGCTTTGGAACGGATAATGGCTTCCGTCACTTTCGTCACGCCTTCTTCCTGCCCGATCACGCGGCGGTGCAATTCTTCATCCAAATGCAACGTTTTGTTTCGTTCACTTTCTGTCAATTTCGCCACCGGAATTCCTGTCCACCGGGAAATGATTTTTGCAATTTCCTCGTCCGTTACACTCTCGCGCACGAGAGACAAATCTCTTTCCTTTACGGAGTCTTCTTCCGCTTCCAGCTGCTTGCGAAGGGCAGGCAGCGTTCCGTAACTGAGTTCGGCTGCTTTTTCCAAATCCCCTTCTCTTTGGGCAATCTGAATCTGACTGTTGACTGCATCGATTTCTTCACGAAGCTTGGAAAGTTTGTCAACCGATGCTTTTTCATTATCCCATTGGGCTTTGCGATTTCCAAATTCCTCTTTCAATTCTGCCAGTTCTTTTTGCAGATTTTCCAGACGTTCTTTGCTCAGACGGTCATCTTCTTTTTTGAGTGCCGCTTCTTCAATTTCCAACTGCATCACCTTACGCTGCAATTCGTCCAATTCAGTCGGCATGGAATCTAACTCCGTCTTAATGAGTGCACATGCTTCGTCCACAAGGTCGATGGCTTTGTCCGGCAAAAAGCGGTCTGAAATATAGCGGTTGGAAAGTGTCGCTGCACTTACCAATGCATTGTCCATAATTTTTACGCCGTGATATACTTCATAACGTTCTTTCAGTCCTCGCAAAATGGATATCGTATCTTCCACTGTCGGTTCATCTACCAAAACCGGCTGGAAACGGCGCTCCAAGGCAGGGTCCTTCTCGATATACTGTCTGTATTCATCCAATGTGGTCGCACCGATGCAATGCAGTTCGCCCCTTGCAAGCATAGGTTTTAACATATTTCCGGCATCCAGTGCCCCATCTGTTTTTCCGGCACCTACAATGGTATGCAACTCATCGATGAACAAAATAATTTGTCCGTCACTATTTTTCACATCGTCCAAGACTGCTTTCAAACGTTCCTCAAATTCGCCTCTGTATTTTGCACCGGCAACAAGGGCTCCCATATCCAAAGCAAAAACCCGTTTGTCTTTCAATCCCTGGGGTACATCTCCCCGCACAATTCGCTGTGCAAGTCCTTCTACAACCGCTGTTTTACCGACGCCGGGCTCACCAATTAAAACCGGGTTGTTTTTTGTCTTGCGGGACAAGATACGAATGATATTACGAATCTCTGCATCCCTGCCGATAACCGGATCCAGTTTCTGGCTTTTTGCTTTTTCCACAAGGTCCTGTCCGTATTTTTCAAGAGTATCGTAAGTCGCTTCCGGATTGTCGCTTGTTACCCTTTGATTTCCGCGCACGGTAGAAAGCACTTGCAAAAAGCGTTCTCTCGTAATGCCGTATTCCTGAAAAATAGCTTTGATTTCGCGATTCGGATTTTTCAACATGGCAAGGAACAAATGCTCCACAGACACATATTCGTCTCCCATCGCTTTCGCTTCATCCTCCGCATGGATAAGCACTTTATTTAAATCTTGGCCGATATAAAGCTTGCCGCCCTGTACTTTCACACGCTTTTCAATTGCTTTTGTCACCCGGTCTAAAAAATGCGCCGTCTGTATTTCCATTTTTTCAATAAGTTTCAAAATCAAACTGTCATCAATGGAAAGAAGGCTGTACAAAAGGTGTTCCTGCTCAATTTCCTGGTTCCCATATTCGTATGCAAGCTTCTCACACTGTTCTACCGCCTGCATGGATTTCTGTGTAAATTTTGAAATATTCATAGTATATTCCCCTTTCCTTAGGCTGTGTCAATTCATTGTTTGCTTGTTCTAGTGTCACTATAACACTTGTTGTTAGCACTGTCAATCGTCGAGTGCTAATTTTATATTTTCTTAATATTTTACTTTTTATGTTGTTATATTATCTCCTTTCACTTGATGGTTATTTTGCATAATACAACATTTGAAAAATATTTTGCCAAAATTCCACTTGCACACCGTGTAAATATGTGCTATATATTTTCTTTTATGAACGCCACCGGTCCGGTGCAGTTCAAACTTACCAACGATTATCTTTTCCGGGCTGTTTTACAGGAAAGCAATGTGGCTCTCACTGGATTAATCTGTTCCCTACTACATCTATCCCCTGCCGAAGTCAAATCCGTCGTCATCACCAATCCGATTAAGTTGGGCGAATCCATTGATGCAAAAGACTTTTATCTGGACATTAACGTACTGCTCAATGACCACACCAAAATCAACCTGGAAATGCAGGTCATCAATCATGGTGACTGGCCCGAACGTTCCTTAAGTTACCTCTGCCGATCCTTTGATTCTCTCAATTCCGGCCAGGATTACATCGAAGCGAAACCCGCCATTCACATTTCTTTCTTGGATTTCACACTTTTCCCCGACAGACCCGAATTTTATGCTACATACAAGCTTTTGAATGTCAAAAATCACGGGATTTATAGTGACAAATTTGTCCTTTCTGTGGTAGACTTGACTCAAATAGAATTGGCAACCGAGGAAGACCGTAACAATCAGCTTGATTACTGGGCTTCCCTTTTCAAAGCTACCACATGGGAGGAGATAAAAATGATTGCATCCAACAATCCATATTTTACCGAAGCTGCCGAAACTATGTATGAATTGAGCGCCGACGAAGAAATCCGCCTGCGCTGTCAGGCCCGCGCTGATTATGAGCGCCACGAAAACTATGTCAAACATAAGCTTGCCACACTGGAAGCCGGAATTGCTGAAAGGGATGCAGCGTTGGCTGAAAACGCTGCTGCACTCGCCGAGAAAGATACTACCATTGCCGAACAAGCAAAACTCATCCAACAATTACAATCCCAATTGGCGGCTAACGCTGATAAAGCATAATACAAAAAAGGTAAGTGCCACACCTAGTGAACACTTACCTTTTCCCTATTAACCAACTCTACATGCTGTTTGCCTTTGCTTTCTCCACTTCCTTTTCCTTCTCCCGAAGCGCCTCTCTAAATCCTTTCAGCGCATCAAAAGGCATAAATTGCTTTGCGCGTTCTGCCCTGTCCATTTTGACTCGTATCACATTGCCCTGCGTCCGTTCGTTTTCTCTATTCTCCACTTTTGTGCCCTCCAATCTGACGGTTGCGTTCCAATGTGGTTGCCTCCTCTTGCAAATCCATCCCCCGCACCAGTGCGTTTTTCCCAAATCGCCCTTTAATTTCAAGAGCCGCCTTTTGCAACCGTTTGTCGCGCTCCACTTGTCCATAATCCGTAAACAAATCATACTGCTCGTATGCTTCATCCATCACTTTGTTGCAACTTAAGTTTAATCGCCGTACCGGCAGCGTCCGGTCAGCAATGCGCTCGTACAATTCCATAACATACGGAACAATGACCCTATAGGAACTGGTGCACACCGTCATCGAAACGGTGCCGTTGTCCGGCTTTTGCTCCAGTTCATTGGCATAACCGATCATCAACGTAAGCGACTGCGTCACAAGACCCTTTTCTGCCATTTGCAAGCAAAGTTCATCCGTCATCTCCTTGATAACAAGTCGACATTCTTCAAAACTGTAATTGCGCGAAAGCACTTGCCCGGACGTAAGAGAATGAATTTTGGGCTTGTAGTTTTTAATATCTTCCATCGTAACAGGCTCTCTTCCCCACGCGTGGTCTATCAAGAGCTCCGCATCCACCCCAAACAAACGGTACAACAATTCCTCGTCTGCCTGCGCAATATCACCCATCGTGCGAATACCGACACTGTAAAGGCGCTTTGCAATTCCTGCACCGACCCGCCAAAAATCGGTAAGCGGCATATGGTTCCACATTGTCTTTCGATACAATGTCTCGTCCAAATAGCCGATATGATCCGCCGCATGCTTGGCCGTAATATCCAGCGCAATCTTAGCAAGATAGAGGTTTGTCCCGATGCCTGCTGTGGCCGTAATACCGGTACTTTCCAACACATCATTCATCATGCGCACAGCAAGCTCTTTTGCCGATATCTTGTACAAAGTAAGATAGTCCGTCACATCCATAAATGCCTCATCAATGGAATACACATGAATATCTTCCTTGGCAATGTATTTTAAATAAATGGCATAAATATCCGCCGAATATTCAATGTAACGTTTCATCCTTGGCGGTGCCATAATATATTCTACATTTTTAGGAATTTGAAACACCCGGCATCTGTTTTTGATACCGAGTGCTTTCATAGATGGTGAAATTGCAAGACAAATGGTTTTCTCACTTCTCTCCGGATCTGCAACTGCCAAATTCGTCTTAAGCGGGTCCAGCCCTCTGTCCACACATTCCACCGATGCATAAAACGATTTTAAATCAATACAAAGATAAATACGTTCTTTCATAAAAAGCACTCCGTTTACTCAACTTGTGCTCATTATACCATAAAGAACATATGTTCGTCCACTTCCTTTTTATAACATTTATTTTAACGCCCTCATGGCATTCAAAATTGCCAACACCGCGACGCCTACGTCCGCAAACACAGCCGCCCACATATTGGCCATACCAAGCGCAGCCAAAATAAGCACAAACACTTTAATTCCAATCGCAAACACAATGTTTTGTTTTACGATTGCCAGCGTCTTTTTGGAAATCTGCATAGCGCGCACAATTTTGGACGGTTCATCATTCATAATGACAATGTCTGCCGCCTCGATGGCTGCGTCCGAACCAAGACCGCCCATGGCAATACCGATGTCCGCTCTCGCCAAAACGGGGGCATCATTGATACCGTCTCCCACAAAAATAAGTTTCCCTTTCTGGGATTTTTGTGCAAATAACTGTTCCACACGCTCCACTTTATCGGTTGGCAAAAGTTCCGCAAAAACCTTTGTAATACCAAGTGCATCTGCCACATGTTCCGCCACTTCTTTCCGGTCACCGGTCAGCATAACGATTTCCTTCATGCCCCATTTTTTCAAGCCGCTAACCGCTTCTTTGGCATCCGCTTTCATCTCGTCTGCAATTAAAATATATCCCAAATACGTTTCTTTTTCTGCTACATATACCACTGTTCCGATTTCCTGGTCGGCCGCCTCCGGCACGTCTTTTCCAAGTTCCTTTTTTATAAGCTTGGCATTTCCGACAAGCACCGGCTTTCCGTCTACCAACGCCTTCACACCATAACCGGCCAGTTCTTCCACCTCTTTGACAAGCGCTTTGTCAAACTCACCGCCCTGCGCCTCAAAAGCTTCCCTCAACGACACCGAAATCGGGTGCCCGGAATACATTTCTGCATGCGCCGCCAAGTTCAACACCTGTTGCTCTGTGGCCGCATCCGCCGGGCATACTTTCACAACCGCAAAATTGCCTTTTGTCAATGTACCTGTTTTGTCCATGACAATCGATTCTGCTGCCGCAAGTGCTTCCAAATAATTGCTTCCTTTTATCAAAATACCGGCTCTGGATGCCCCGCCAAGTCCTCCGAAAAAGCTTAACGGAATGCTGATTACAAGGGCACACGGACAGGATATAACAAGGAATGTTAACCCTCGGTAAATCCATGTTGCAAAACCTTCTCCCAGCAAAAGTGGCGGTAACAGTGCCAAAACCAACGCACATATAACAACAACCGGCGTATAATATTTTGCAAATTTAGTAATAAAATTTTCCGATTCTGCTTTTTTGCTGCTGGCATTTTCTACTAAGTCCAAAATTTTGGCAACGGTAGATTGCCCAAATTCTTTGCTTACTTTTACATGTAATACACCGGATAGATTGACGCATCCGCTAATCATTTCATCTCCCGTCGTCACATCCCTTGGTATACTTTCTCCGGTGAGTGCTCTCGTATCCAGCGTGGATGTTCCGGAAAGTACCGTACCATCAAGCGGCACCTTTTCGCCCGGTTTTACAACAATCGTCTCTCCGATAGCAACTTCGTCCGGGTCCACTTCTATCTCCCTGCCGTTCCGCAACACATTGGCATAGTCCGGTCGGATATCCATAAGCTCTGTAATGGATTTTCTGGATTTGTTGACTGCATAAGACTGGAAACATTCCCCGACCTGATAAAACAGCATAACGGCTACCGCTTCCGCAAAATCTCCTACAAAAAAGGCTCCTACTGTAGCGATAGTCATCAAAAAATTCTCGTCAAACACTTGGCCTCTGCCAATGTTCATCACCGCCTTTTTTACTACATCACCGCCAATACTTATATAGGCCACAAGAAATGCCGCGAACCGGATACTCCAGTGCCACTCTGCAAAAAAGTGATTCACCAAAATGGCTGCCGCATAAAAGATTGCCCCAATGGCAACTCTTTTTATTCTCTTTTTTAATTTTTTTGTCATACAACTATCCTTGCCTTATTTTTCTACAACCTCTACGTCCGGTTCGTATTTTTTCACAATCTTTTCAATGTCTTTTTGAATGGTTTCGGCTTTGTCATCGTTCACTTCAATGACAAGCTTCTGTGTCAAAAGCGTCACGGTACTTTTGCTTACACCGTCAAGCTTTCCAACTGCTTCCTCAATTTTTGCCGCACAATGTGCACAATCCAAATCTTCCAAAATAAATGTTTTTCTCATTGCAATAATCCTGCCTTTCTTTTTTCAAAATTTATTCTTCAATATGTTCTAAGCCCTGGCTCAAAATCGCTTTGATATGACCATCTGCCAGTGAATAAAAAACACTCTTTCCTTCGCGTCTGTTTTTCACTAACTGCATCTGTTTTAAAATACGCAGCTGATGCGAAATTGCTGACTGGCTCATCTCCAAAATCTGGGCCAAATCGCACACACACATCTCCGCACACATGAGCACATACAAAATACGTATTCTCGTCGTATCGCCAAACACTTTAAAAAATTCTGCCAAATCAAACAGTTTTTCTTCTTCCGGCATATGCGCATGCACCTTTTCCACGACCTCTTCATGGACACATAAAAAATCGCATTTTTCTACATTATCTACTGCCACTTCTCCACTTCCTTTCTATGCAAAAGGTCATTCGTGCAATCCCGAAGACCTTTTTCCTCATTCAAAAACAAAAATGAACATATGAATAACTGTTCATATGTTCATTCTAACACTTTTTATATTGTTGTCAATCCTTATTTTTTCTTTGTAAAAAACTGTAAAACCTTTCTTTCCCACGGCACAAATGCAAAATGTATGATAAGAAGCACCGCAACTATATAAACAAGTTTTACTACGGTATTTTGGAACGAAGGTGTTACACCAATCAGTGCAAAGAATGCCATCGTAAGGCTTTTTACCAAAAATTCATTTCCACAAAAATACAACGTTTCTTTGCCCAGTTTTTGCAAAAATACGACATTTTGTAACCCGAACGCGACGAGCAAATTGAGCCAAATCAAAAGCACTGCTGCCACAATCGGATAGCCAAGCCGCACGCCCGGAATCTTATCTACAAAGAAAAGCAAATCTTTTCCCAAAAACAATGCTACAGCATAGGCTGCACTCACACCGCCGGATACCGTCATAATGAGATTTCTCGCTTTTCCTTTCTGTTCCAAAAACTTTTGTATATACGGGAAAGCCCAATATCCAAGACAGTAAAAAACAAGAAAATACAACGCGCAATCCAAGTTGTATGGCAAAATCGGCGCAAAATTAGGCTTATACGGCATAAATCTTGCCGCAATCAAAAAGACAACAAGACCGCCACCTAAAATCCACAGTGGACGTCGCAATACTTTTCGCATACACCAAAACAAAATACTCATGGAAAACAAGCAAGTCAAAAACCAAAGGGAATACGCAAAAATTTGGTTTCGAATTCCGCCAAACAAAATTTGTTTCAGCATATTTTTTATAATCGACGGTTGAAATCCTTCGTATAGACTCACAAAAAGCATCGAAATTGCTGCAAAAAAGAAAAACGGAACCAATATCGTTTTGACTTTCTTTTTGAGATATGTAAGAAAACTTTGCTCTTCCTGCAAGCTCTCCGTGCACCCTGCCACAAAGAAAAACAGTGGCACATGATACAACAAAATCACATAATAGCTGATATTGGTTGCATCCGTCATATGCCAAAAATAGATTGCGATTATTCCTAACAGTTTTAATGTATCTAACCAGGTAATTCTTTTCACCATTTCCTCCAAGCAAAGAAACCGCCTGCCCTACGGGCAAAAGCGGTTCTTTTTTTTATAACATACGCTCTATAAAAAGCTCTTTATGCTCCATCAAATCTACAAATGTATTGCCGCACTGCACAACCGGCCTAGACATTTTTTCTTTGTTTAAGAACACCACATTTCCTTCCATTCCGTTGGACAAACGCACACGGTTCTGAATGTAAGATCCGCCGATATGTTCCAAAAACGGAAGCAGCAATTCTACATCATATTTTTGCATACCTTCCTGCTCAAACTGTTCAATTACCGTAAATGGACAAATCGGTCCACGATAAGAACGTGCTGCCGTCATCGCCTCATAAATATCGATGATTGCAATCATACGCGCGTAAGGGTCAATTTGTTTGTAATGCAAACCTTGCGGATATCCTGTTCCGTCACATTTTTCGTGATGCTGTAACGCAACATTTACAATATGCGGATCCAACTTCTTTAATTTCAATACCCTTGCTCCGTCCATAGGATGGTTTTGCATTCTGACCATATCCAAATCATTCAGCAATCCCGGATTACGTTTGATTACTTCCGGTACCATAATCTTGCCCACATCATGCAACAAAGCACTTAAAATAGCGGTCTTTGTCTCTCTTTCAGAAAGCTTCAACCAGGAAGCAAACAATGCGGCCAACAATGCTACGTTAACGGAATGCACATACGTCTCATCATCGTTTTCGCGCATATTTTGCAACATATCAAGAAGACCAACTTTTGCCTGCGTATCCCCCATAATATTATAGGTGAATTCCAAAAGCTTTTCTTCTTCTATGGGCTTACCTTTTTCTATAATATTGGTAAGTTCCTCTGTGAAAGCAACCGTCTCTTTTTCATAACGTTGCTTAAATTCTTTAAATTCCTTACTCTCACGCACCCTTTGGTAATAAGACGGTTCTTTCTGCGCAAGACGAACAGGGCCTTTTTCATCCACAATCATGACACTGGTGATTCCATGCACGATAAGTTTCGAAATGGCTCTTTCATCCAATTCCGTACCTTGCTGCATCACAAGCAAATTTTGTAAATTATATACATCCTTTGCAGTCACCATTCCCGGTGCTACTTCTGTGGTTAGTATTCTTTTCATATACACACCCTCCTAGTATCTACATTTTACCACAAAAGATTCTTTTTTCCAAGTCACTTCTTCACTTTAATCAATTAATGTAAGTAATATATTTAATCCACGGATTTCAATGATTCCGCCATATTGATTTTGTCCAGCTTAAATGACATCACTGCATTGACAAGCATCGCAAATGCAAAGGTCAAAAGGATGCTGAAAACATAACTTCTCCACGCAATAACTACAGGGAAGGAAACAAGATCTATAATCAATTTTGACATAATAAATGCATGTAACAAAATTCCAAGAAACTCGCCAACCAGAATGCCGATTGCCGTCAACACAACGTTTTCACGGAACACATACGAAGACGTTTCTTTCCGGTAAAAACCTAATACTTTGATTGTCGCAATTTCTCTGACACGCTCCGTAATATTAATATTGGTTAGGTTGTACAACACGATAAATGCCAAAAATGCCGCGCTCACAATCACGAGCAGCACCACATAATCCAAGCTTTCCATCATGCTCTCAAACCGTGCCGCCGTATCCTCATTTACGGTAACTGCCATGACCCAGTTTTCTTTCATAAAATCAGCCGATACCGCGTGTAGATCCGCTCCCTGTGCGTTCAAATACGCCGTCGTATACTCCGGCATCATTCCGGTCTGCCGGGCAAAAGTTTCTTCCGTCAAATAGACATAACTGCCTACATAATTTTCGGCAATGGACGCAACTCTTACAGACATTTCCTGCATTTTTTCGTCACGAAGCACAACCGTATCCCCAACTGCAATACCAAGCTGCTCTGCTGCCCCGTTTGTCAAAATCACTTCGCCATCCTGCGGGTAAGTAAGAGGATTTCCTTCCAAATCATGCAAATCCACAAATTTTGCAGTCTGCTCCGGCTGTTCCATCACAACTACACTGACGGATTTTCTTTTCTCACCAAAAAGAAGGTCTCTTGTCTTTTCATAGACAAGCATATAATCATAGCCTTTTTCCTGCGCCTTCTGTGCAAGCAGCTGTGCCTCATCCTCTTTTTCCGAATCCGAAAGCATGACGCTCATATCATAAATCTGGATTTCTTCATATTGCTGTGAAACAATGCCTGCCACAGAATCTTTCAACCCCATACCTGCAAGCAACAAAGCAGTACATCCGCTGATGCCAAACACCATCATAAAAAAGCGCTTCTTATAGCGGACAATGTTACGGATAGAAACCTTTTGCAAAAATTTCAACCGGTTCCACACAAACGGAATGTATTCCATAAATACACGTTTGCCGGCCCGCGGTGCTTTCGGACGCATCAGTTGCGCGGCTGTCATCTTAAGCTCCTGCTTACACGTAAACCATGTAACGCCAAGCGTGCACAGCAACGTTGCTAAAAATGATACGATGGCAAGTCCTGCATCAAATACAAACACGAGCTCTTTCATCGTATAAAGCATATTGTACGCAAACCAAATAACCGTAGGGAATAGCCATGTGCCTCCGAAAAATCCGCCCACGCAGCCGATAACGCCGGCACTGCCTGCATAAAACATATATTTTCCCATAATGGTATTTCTGCTGTAACCAAGTGCTTTTAACGTACCGATCTGGGTGCGCTGTTCTTCAATCATGCGGTTCATCGTCGTCATACATACCAACGCCGCAACCAAGAAGAAAAAGATAGGGAAAATATCTGCAATGGCAGCCACTATATCGGTGTCATTATTAAAACATGCATACCCGATGTTTGTATCTCTTCCGAGCACATACGTATCCGGTGTACTGATATCATTGATTTCTTTTTGTGCGTCATCTATCTCGTTCTGCGCGTCGGCAATCTCCGTATCAAACTCTGCCTTTGCATCGTTGTACTCCAACCAGCCGTCTGCAAGCTCTGTTTCTGCCTCAAGAAGCTTTTTCTCCTCCTCGTCAATCGTGTCCCACGCATCTGCAATCTGTTCTTTGGCATCCGCAATCTGCTGCTCCGATTGGGCAATTGTTTCTTTTGCCTCTTCTAACTGAAGCTTTGCCGCCTGTCCCTGTATCGCTGTCTGCGGATACAAAAGCATTTGATTTATTTGTGCTTCCTGCTCTTCCAGCTTTTGTTTGCCTTCTTCCAGTTCCAGCTGCGCGGCTTCTAAGTCTGCCTCTTGCTTTTTCAGTTCTTCTTTTGCATCGGCAAGTTCCTGTCTCCCCTCTGCAATTTGCGTTTCGGCGTCTGTAAGCTCCGCTTGCGCATCTGCAAGTTCTGTCTCTGCATCTGCCTTTTTTGTATCAAACTCCGCCCGTGCCTCGTCCAGCTCTGCCTGTGCATCTGCTTTGATTTCGTCGTAGCGGTCTGTGGCAAGCGTATCTAAAAATTCTTCCCATGCATCCTGCTTTTTGTCGATAAACGCATCATATTCCTCGCTGTAAAGCGAAAATTCCGGAGCAAACTTCACATATATTTCCGTGTAATAATCTACATCAAATCCTTCTTCCGGCACATAAAAGAAACCTTGCAACGTACCGGAACCGATGGAAGTGGTTCCTCTTTCGAAGTTTGTATAAAGTACCGACTGTACCGTTCCGACAACAACATATTCCTCATATGCAAACATATCCAATGTATCTTCTTCGTTTTCATCGGAAAGGCGAATCGTTTTTCCTATTATACTTTCATCATAAATCAGGGCATCCACAACACATTCGTTTGCTGCCTGCGGCATTCTTCCCGCATGCAAAACAAGCCCATTTACACCATCCGTGATAGAATGGGCCTTTAACGCAATGCTGTTTCCATTTTGCCCGGTTACGGAAACGTCTGCACTGATTGCTCCCTGTGCCACTGCTACGTCCGCCTGAGTGCGCACAACCTCCACATCCTTTTTGCGGAACCCAAGGGTGGAAAGCAGCTGATAATCATACAAATTGTTCTCTTTGAAATAGCTTTCTGCCGTTGCCACCATATCCGGTTTTGCCATTTTGACTCCGGCAAAAAAACCGACACCGAGTGCAACAATCGCCAAAATTGCTATATATCTTCCAAAACTGTTACGGATTTCCCGCACCGTTGTTTTTCTCATCATTGATTTCATATTTTTTACCACTCAATCTGATCTACGTCCTGCACAACTTCGTTCTTTACCATCTTTTTGACCGCACCGTTTTTGACGGTAATAACACGGTCTGCCATTGCGGTAATAGCCTGATTATGCGTGATAACAATAACTGTTGTGCCGGTAGTTCTGCAAGTGTCCTGCAACAATTTCAAAATCGCTTTTCCGGTATTGTAATCCAGCGCTCCCGTAGGCTCATCGCACAACAAAAGCTTCGGATTTTTGGCAAGTGCCCTTGCAATGGCCACACGCTGCTGTTCCCCGCCGGACAACTGTGCCGGGAAGTTTGCCATACGGTCCTGCAAACCGACTTTTTCCATCACTTCTCTCGCATCCATCGGATTTTTGCATATTTGTGCCGCAAGCTCCACGTTTTCCAGTGCCGTCAAATTAGGCACAAGATTATAAAACTGAAATACAAATCCCACATCGTATCTCCGATATGTGGTAAGCTGTTTTGTATTAAACTTGGCAATATCCTGTCCATCCAAAATAACACTGCCTTCACTGAGCGTATCCATACCGCCCAAAATATTTAAAATGGTCGTTTTGCCGGCACCGGAAGCACCTACCACGACACAAAACTCCCCTTTTTCTATCTCAAAATTCACATCCCGGAGCGCCTCGATTTTTACCTCTCCGGTCTGATATGTTTTCTTTACGTTTTTAAATTCTACAAAAGCCGACATATTTCTTCCTCCTTATACTTTAAAGCTTACCACCACACCACCCGTTACACAAAGAAATTTTTTATTAAATTTGTGTGAATGACAAAATACTCACATAAATTGGAACAAAAAAAAGCATCGGATAAACTCCAATGCTTTTTTCCCTAGCAGTACTCTTTCCTCTCCACTTCATAAATGAAAGACTGGGCGTTTCTCGTATAGCCCGTCGTGTAACAGGAAATGTCCTGCGGTTTGTGTTCCACTTTTACACTTTTCTCACACGCCTTCTCGAAAACCTGACGGAACGATATTCCACCACTGCTTCTTTCTGCCTGTTCCTGCTTGGAAGTAGCATCCTTCAACTTTGGTGTAACAACGACCGACTGAACCATAAAATGATCGATATATCCGAATGCTTTAATCCCTCCTTTAAGACGTATTTCAACAGGTTCTCTTTTCTTACATCTTATATCGGACTAAAGTACTATTTTCTTTATAGCCTTGTGAAAAAATTTTTAAAATTTTTTTATTTTTTTTCTAACTTTGCAACAACTGCTTTGCCGTCCGGAACAAATAGTACAAAATAAATCCTACTACTACGCCGAAACAATTTAACAAAATATCGTCAATATCAAATTCGCCAAAGGCACTGAACAATTGGAATGTTTCTATTGCCAGCGAAAATACAAGTCCCGCCAAAAACGTATCCGCAAAATTTTTACACTTTTGCCAGATGGCAGGCAAAAATATTCCAAACGGTACAAAAACCAAAATGTTTCCGGCAAGATTTTCAAAGCTGTTTAATACATCCGAATAATCGATGTACATGTGAATAGTCTTAAACAAGGTAAAGTTGGCAGTATCCAGTCCTTCCCACACAACATCGCTGCTCCAGGAATTGGTTATTTCCATCAGTCTGGCCAACGGATATTTAAACACAATCACCTTTAATACTACCAAAATATACACAACAAATAATATCTGACGTTTTTGCCTGTCAGTCAATTTCATACGATAAACCTTTCTAATAAAAAACTTCCATCAGGGCAAGCCCTTTTGCCGGCACAAGATAGCCCGCTTTTGCCCGGTCTTTCGACGCAAGAATGTGAGGTATTTCCTCCGGCATACGTTTGCCGGTTCCGACTTCCAGCAACGTGCCCGTCAAAATGCGGACCATATGATACAAAAAGCCGTCTCCTTCATACGTAAAAACAATTTCATCGTTTTGCATTTCAATTTTTATATCACGAATCGTGCGAACGGTAGATTTTTTTCCCCGCTTTGTAGATGTAAACGCTTTAAAATCATGGCTTCCGAGCAAATACTCAGCTGCTTTTTTCATGGCACATACATCCGGCATTTCCGGGTGTTCATACACATATTTGCGGTCAAACACATGGGGAACGTTTCCTGTCAAAACACGATACCGATAGACTTTGCCTTTGGCATGCAAGCGGCTGTGGAATCGTTCTGAGACCTGCTCCACCCGGATTACAGCAATGTCCTCCGGCAAGTACTGATTCATGTAATCCAGAATTTCGTCACATGAAAACTCCATACTACAGTGAAAATTTGCCACCTGCCCGTAAGCATGCACGCCCGCATCGGTTCGACCGCTTCCTTGTATTTCTATGGGCTCATTGCACATCTTGGTCAAAAGACGCTCCAATTTTCCCTGTATTGTATTTTCGGTGCTGTCCTGCCGTTGCCAGCCTTGGTATTTTGTTCCCTCATATTGAAGTATAATTTTATAATTAGCCAATTATGCGTCTCCTCCGCAAAATCATTCGTCCTCTTTATCCAGTATTTCCAAATCTTCTTTTTCCAGTCTGCGGAACCGGTTCAACTGTGCAAACAAAATACGCACGCTGTTTTTGGTCGTATCAAAAACGCCTTCCTCATTCATATTGATAACAATAATTCCAATCGGAACTGCAATAATCATACCGATGACTCCGCCAAATTTGTAACCGATATAAAGCAAAAACAGGGTCGGTATCGGTGCCACGCCGACAGAATCCCCCACGATTTTGGGCTGGATAACCTGGCGCAAAATCTGGCCTGCTCCCCAAATAACCAACAACCCGATTGCCATCACATAGTCCGCATTAAAAAACTTAATAATAGCCCACGGCACCATGACAGTTCCGGTACCAAAAAACGGAAGCAAGTCCAAAAAGGCAATGCCGATAGAAAGCAAAATGGCATATTCCACGCCTAAAACAGACAAACCTATCACAAGCATAATATAGACAAAAATCTCAATTTTAAACTGTGCTTTAAAATATCCACCAACCGCTCTTTTTAAGGAACGCATAATCATGTTACATCGCGTCTGTACAAACGGCGGAACATTTGTCTTATAAAAATTGGACATATACTCCTTGTCCGCCACAAAAAAGTAAGCAGACAACAATGCCATAATCACTGCAATTAAAATGTTTGGAAGCTGTTTTGCAAAATTTCCTACTGCGGAAATCGTAGGCGTTCCAAGCTTTCCTATAATGTCAGCGGTCAAGGAATCCAATTTTTCCCCAAATCCGTTTAGCGTATTTTGCATATCTTCCGGCAAACGTTCAAAAAATACATTTAAATTTTTTCCAACTTGAGAAATGTCAGACTCCGCACTTTCCAACATCCTCGGCAACGATTCGGTAAGACCGACAATCTGTTCAAAAAGCTTCGCCCCTACAAGATAAATGCCAAAAATCACAAGTCCCAGTACGGCAATGATAACCAATGCACTGGCTGCTTTTCGTCTGACCTTTAATTTTTCGTCAAAAAATTTTACAATTGGACTGGCAATCATAGCAATAATATAACCAATCAGAAACGGTAAAAAGAATACAAGCACTTTTGGCAATAAAAATATTACAAGAAGCAGTACAATAAGTGCTAGTGTTAAATTTAACAATACTTTTAAATATCTCTTTGCAGTTGGTTTCATAAATTATACCCCATTTTTCCCTTTATTCTTCTGTCATAAAAGAATCTATCAAATCGTAGATTTCTTCCCGCCCCTGTTTTGTCTGCGAAGAAAACGGTATGACAATCGTATCCTTCTCCACTTGCAGACCTGTTTTAATCATTTTTATATGTTTTTGTAACTGGCTACGGCTGATTTTATCAAGCTTTGTTGCAATAATAATCGGCTTATACCCTTGATACAAAATCCACTCGTACATGTTTCTGTCATTTGCCGAAGGCTCGTGACGGATATCGATAAGCAAAAAAACGGCTTTCAACTGTTTTGATTTGTGGAGATAATTTTCAATCATTTTTCCCCACTTTTCTTTTTCTTTTTCACTTACCTTTGCATAGCCGTATCCCGGCAAATCAACAAAATACAACGCATCGTTGATGTTATAAAAATTAATTGTCTGTGTTTTTCCGGGCTGTGAACTGGTGCGTGCAAGTGATTTGCGGTTCATCAACGCATTGATGAGTGAGGATTTTCCCACATTACTCTTGCCCGCAAACGCAATCTCCATATACGGATTATCCGGGAGTGTACTTGTGACACCACATACCGTTTCCAGACTCACATTTTTAATTACCATTTTTTCTTTTTCCTCTTCCCTTTCCCGTAGGTGTTACAAGTGCTTTTTCCAGCACCTGGCTCATCGACTCTACAAAAAAGATTTCCATCCCGGACTTAATTTCATTCGAAATTTCATCCACATCTTTTGCATTTTCTTTCGGCACAAGCACCTGTTTGATGCCTGCTGTTTTGGCAGCCAATAATTTTTCCTTCAAACCGCCAATGGGCAACACTCTTCCGCGAAGCGTAATCT
The DNA here is from genome assembly GCA_045546775.1 of Lachnospiraceae bacterium. GTDB lineage: Bacteria > Bacillota > Clostridia > Lachnospirales > Lachnospiraceae > RGIG3002. Next base: position 23,681 of record JAZQDM010000003.1, read on the forward strand.
CACCCGTCATGGCCGTATCGGCACGTACCGGAATATCGGTAATAACGGATAACAGTGCTGTTGCCATTGTAATACCGGCACTTGGTCCGTCTTTTGGCACCGCTCCCTCCGGAATATGAATGTGAAAGTCATTGTCTTTAAATACATCTGCATCCACGTTGTATTGTTTGCTTATGGAACGTACATAACTCATGCCTGCTAACGCAGATTCTTTCATCACATCACCCATCTGACCGGTAAGTTCTATATCACCTTTTCCGGGCATCACGTTCACTTCAATCTGTAACGTTTCCCCGCCTACGCTTGTCCATGCAAGACCGCGCACGATACCGATTTCATCCTGTTCGTTTGCCTTTTGTGTGGTGTATTTTTCTTTGCCCAAATATTTGGAAAGATTGGAACTTGTCACTTTGATTGTCTTTTCTTTTTTCTCTTTGACAACTTCCCATGCCGCTTTTCGGCACACTTCTCCAATTTTACGCTCCAACTCGCGCACACCGGCTTCCCTTGTATAACTTTGAATGATTTGTTTTACTGCACCGTCACTGATTGTAAGCTGCTTTTGAGTAAGCCCGTTCTTTTCCATCTGTTTCTTCACAAGAAAGCGGCTGGCAATATGGAACTTTTCATTGGCTGTATAGCTGTTTACTTCAATCACTTCCATACGGTCCAAAAGCGGCGCCGGAATAGTCGACGTAGTATTTGCGGTTGCAATAAAAAATACATGCGACAAATCTATCGGCAACTCCACATAATGGTCCCTGAAATGTTTGTTCTGCTCACTGTCCAACACTTCCAAAAGTGCAGACGATGTATCGCCCTTATAATCACTGCTTACTTTATCAATTTCATCCAAAAGCATAAGCGGATTTTTCACGCCTGCCTGTTTTAATCCCGCCACGATACGTCCCGGCATGGCACCTACATACGTTTTTCTGTGTCCGCGGATTTCTGCTTCATCCCGCACACCACCGAGGCAGATTCTTACGTACTTTTTGTTGATTGCCTCCGCCACACTTCTGGCAATGGATGTTTTTCCTGTTCCGGGAGGCCCTACAAGACAAAGAATCGGACTCTCTCCCTTCGGATTCAAGGCACGTACGGCAAGGAATTCCAAAATGCGCTTTTTCACCTGCTCCAACCCGTAATGCTCCGCATCCAACACTTCCTGAGCATTATCAATATCCATATTTCCCTTGGTAGCTTTGTCCCAAGGTAACTCCAAAAGCGTTTCAATGTATCCTCTTTCTACCGCACTTTCCGAGCTGCTGGAAGAAAGATTTTTGAAGCGTGCAATTTCCTTCGCAATTTTTTCTTTTACATCTTTTCCGGCTTTCAATTTCTTTAGCTTTTCTGTATATTGCTCTGCGTCCGACAACTCATCATCTTCGCCAAGTTCTTGCCTTATGTAGCCGAGCTGTTCCCGCAAAAGATATTCTTTTTGGTGTTTTTCCACTCTTCCTTTTATCTTTTCGGAAACTTCCGTTTTTACACGAGCAATCTCGATTTCATTACCAAGCAACAACGCTAACGTTTCAAACCGGTAACGCAAATTGCTTTCTTCCAACACCTTCTGCTTGTTTGTGTAATGAAGTGGCAAATTCGCCGTCATCTGATAGATGCCCTCTTCCAGACGCGGCATATCTTTAAAATAACGGTCTAGTGTTTTCCCGATTTTGGGATAAAAACTTACATATTCTTTAAAAAGCTCCTGCAGCTCCCGAAGCATCGCCTCTTCTTCTGTAGGCTCCAAATCATTTTTTGTTTCAAGCGGTTCCACACAAGCAGATAAAAACTCCGCTTCCTCCGTTTCAAAAGAAAGTAGCTTCGCCCGATACTCGCCTTCCACAAGCACACGTACAATACCGCCCGGAAGCTTCGTCACCTGTTTAATCGTTGCAACCGTACCAATATCATATACCGCCTCTGAGTCGGGCGTCATATTATCCGGGTCTTTTTGTGCCGTTAAAAATAATTTGCGTTCCGCAATCAGCGCTCTTTCCACCGCTGTAATAGATTTTTCTCTGCTTAAATCAAAATGTATAATCATGTTCGGCAAAATAGCTAATCCACGAAGGGCTACCGCCGGAACAACAATAGTCTCATTCAAAATTTTGTTTTTTTCGTCCATCCTATTTTCCCCATCTTGTCAAAACGCCGCCTTAAACGGGCGGCGTCTAACTTTGTCTTCACTTTCCTTATCTGGCTTGTTTCATGGTGTCACTGAATACCAAAATCGGCTCACTCGTTCCCTCTACTGTCTCTTTTGTAATAATACAACTTTCAATATTATCTTCGGAAGGAATACGATACATTACATCCATCAAAATATTTTCCATAATGGAACGCAATCCTCTGGCACCGGTCTTTCTTTCAAAGGCCTTCTCCGCAATGGCTTCCACTGCGTCGTCCTCAAATTTGAGCGTCACATCATCATAACCAAATAATTTTTGATACTGCTTAATAAGTGCGTTTTTCGGTTCTTTCAAAATGCGTACAAGTGCATTCTTATCCAGTCCTTCCAAAGTAACCGTAATCGGAACACGACCTACAAACTCCGGAATCAAACCAAATTTCACCAAATCCTGCGGCGTCACTTCTTTCAAGAGTTCGCTAATTTCTTTGGTGGATTTTCCCGCAACTTCTGCACTAAAACCAATTGATTTGCGATCCAGTCTTGTCTCAACAATCTTCTCCAGACCGTCAAACGCGCCTCCACAAATAAATAAAATATTAGACGTATCAATCTGAATCAACTCCTGATGCGGGTGTTTTCTTCCTCCTTGCGGCGGAACACTTGCAACGGTACCTTCTACAATTTTAAGAAGCGCCTGCTGTACACCTTCTCCGGAAACATCCCTTGTAATTGATACATTTTCACTTTTCTTTGTAATCTTGTCGATTTCGTCAATATAGACAATGCCGTACTGGGCACGTTCCACATCATAATCTGCCGCCTGAATCAGTTTTAACAGGATGTTTTCCACATCCTCACCCACATATCCGGCTTCCGTAAGCGTTGTTGCATCTGCAATCGCAAACGGAACATTTATGATTTTGGCAAGTGTCTGCGCAAGAAAAGTTTTACCGGAACCGGTTGGTCCCACCATAATAATGTTACTCTTTTGGAGTTCTACATCATCCACATTCTTTTCTGCCGTAACCCTTTTGTAATGGTTATATACAGACACTGCGAGAACTTTTTTGGCAGCTTCCTGTCCGATTACATAATCATCAAGAAATTCTTTAATCTCTACCGGCTTTAAGAGATTGATGTCTATATCTTCGCGTACCGGCTCTTCTTCATATTCCTCTTCAATAATGTCCGCACAAATATCCACACATTCATCGCAAATAAAAATGCCTGCCGGACCTGCAATCAGCTTGCGAACCTGATCCTGCGTCTTATTGCAAAAAGAACATCTTATTTTTTCGTCGGAATTCTTTCCTGCCATCGCTTATCCCTTTTCATGCCTTTCCCTTTATTTTATGCTCTCCACTTCTCCATGAGTTGTGAAAATATGGTCAATCAAGCCATACGCTTTTGCTTCTTCTGCAGTCTTCCAATTGTCTCTCTCGGTGTCAGCGGCAACTTCCTCAATGCTCTTTCCGCAGTTTTGAGCCAAAATACGATTGAGTTTTTCTTTTGTTCTCAAAATATGCTTTGCTGCAATTTCGATTTCCGTTGCCTGTCCCTGTGCACCGCCAAGTGGCTGATGAATCATAATCTCAGCATTCGGAAGCGCAAAACGCTTGCCTTTTGCACCGCCTGCAAGCAAAAATGCTCCCATGCTTGCTGCCATACCAATACAGTTTGTTGCAACATCACATTTTACAAACTGCATCGTATCATAAATTGCCATTCCGGCGGTTACGGAACCGCCGGGGCTGTTGATATACAAATGAATATCTTTTTCCGGATCCTCTGCTTCCAAAAAGAGAAGCTGTGCAACAACAAGGCTTGCTGTTGTATCGTTTACTTCTTCTCCAAGAAAGATAATTCTTTCCTTCAAAAGTCTGGAATAAATATCGTAGGAACGTTCCCCCCTACTTGTCTGTTCAATGACATAAGGCACTAAACTCATACTTTTTCCTCCTCGTCACAAAAATATTGTAGTCTTTTATAATACGAACTATTGTCAATGATTAGTCTTCTTTTGCGTTTTCAACTACAAATTCAACTGCTTTCTGTACCATAAGGTCTTTCTTAATCTGTTCTGTCTGGAACTCATCAAGAAGTTCTTTTACTTTCTCTACATCCATCTGGTACATTTCGCCCATTCTTGCAAGTTCTTTTTCCAAATCTTCTTCCGATACTTCGAAGTTTTCTGCTGCTGCAACTGCTTCTAATACTAATCTGGATTTGATTCTCTTCTCAGCCTGCGGTTTTACCTGATCTAACATCATCTGCACGTTCAAACCTGTAAACTGGAAGTACTGTTCCATGGAAAGACCCTGCATCTGCAATCTCTGTGCAAAATCATCTACCATCTGTCTCTGCTGTGTTTCAAGCATAGCTTCCGGAATATCCATCTCAGAATCATTGATGATTGCTTCGATTACTGCATCTTCTTTTTTGTTCTTTGCTTCTGTTTCTTTTTTCTCTGCTAAGTTTTTCTTAATGTCTTCTTTGTACTCAGCAAGTGTATCAAATTCAGAAACTTCGCTTGCGAACTCGTCATCAAGTTCAGGAAGCTGTTTTTCTTTGATTTCTTTTACTTTGCATTTGAAAACAGCTGCTTTGCCCTTCAAATCTTCTGCATGATAATCTTCCGGGAAAGTAACGTTTACTTCTACATCTTTGTCCAATTCTGCGCCGATAAGCTGCTCTTCGAAGCCCGGGATAAATGCGCCGGAACCGATTGTAAGCGGATAGTTTTCTCCTTTACCGCCTTCAAAAGCAACACCGTCAACAAAACCTTCAAAGTCGATAACTGTCATATCGCCGTCTTTTACTGCTCTGTCTTCTACAGAAATTGTTCTTGCATTGTTTTCTCTTTCTTTGTCAAGAGCTTCTGCTACTTCTTCGTCTGTTACTTCAACTTCTGCTTTTTCTACTTTAACGCCTTTGTATTTGCCAAGTTTCACTTCCGGTTTTAAAGCAACTTCAGCTGTGAAGATAAACGGTTTACCAGCTTCAATCTGTGTCACTTCAATCTTCGGAGAAGATACGATTTCTTCTTCGCATTCTTTTACTGCGTTGTCGTATGCATCCGGAATAAGGAAGTTTGCTGCATCTTCATAAAATACTTCTTTGCCGTACATTTTTTCTACCATGTTGCGCGGCACTTTACCTTTTCTGAAGCCCGGGATGCTGATGCTTCCTTTGTTTTTCTGGTAAGCTTTCTCAATTGCTTTTTCCAGTTCTTCAGCCGGTACCTCAATAGTTAATTTTGCCATATTGTTCTCTAATTTTTCAAGTTGTAAACTCATGTTACATTTCCTCCTTAAATTACCTCTGTGAAACTCATTTATCTTGAATGGATTCCCGCAAAAGCGCAAAGTTTCCATAGTCACAGTCATTCTAGCATTATAACACAACGATTTTTACTTGTCTATGGGGCTAAAATAACTTTTTTACCGCGTTTTTTCGCCATTGATATACATTATCCGGGCCTGCAAAAGCTTGGCATCCTGTTCATTGTGCGTTGCCACAAGCAAAGTTCTTCCGCTCCGATAACGACTGATGCATTGTGCAACTTCCTTTTTTGTCTCCTCATCCAAGCCGGCAAAAGGCTCATCCATCACAATGTATGGCGCATCCGAAAGCAGCGCCCGCACAATGGCAACACGCCGTTTCATACCACCGCTAAACTGCGACACCTTTTTGGTAAGCTCTTCTTTTGGCAAAACCGCGCAAAGTGCACGTTCTGCCTCTTCCTTGGAAATGGTTTTTCCACACGCAATCGCTATATTTGTCAACGCAGTTTCCTCCGGACACAGACGTTCTTCCTGAAAAACAACAGCTATCTTCTTGTCTGTTTTTTCCACCGCACCTTCCTCGGGCTTTTCCAATTTCGAAAGAAGCCTTAACAACGTTGTCTTTCCGCTTCCCGAAGGTCCCATAATGCAACAGATTTCTCCCGGTTCAAACGTCACATTAAGTCCGTCAAACACCGTTTTGTCCCCAAAAGACTTCTTTATGCCGGACAAACAAATCAGCTTACTTTCAAAATTCCTTTCCTGTTCGTCTGCATCTTTCTTTCGAAACGTACATTTTAGCCGCTTTTGTCCCAGTCCGAGCAACGCGATAAAACTGCGCTCAAACAAAACACTCAACAAAACAACCAAGACTGTCCATGCAAAAAGGCCTTCTGTTTCCAGGTAAATCTTTGACATATAAATGCGCTCACCAATAGAAAAATCCGGTATTCCGATCACTTCTGCCGCCACGCCCGCTTTCCAGCTCATTCCCAGTGCCGTTTTACAGCTACTCACCAAAAACGGCATAACGTAAGGCACATACAAAAATTTGATTTTGTTTATAAGCGGCATTTCAAACACCTTCGCCATCTCCAGCATATCCTTGTCCGTGTTTTGAATGCCTGTAAGTATGTTTTGAAACAAAATCGGAAATGCCATAAACACAGTAATATATAAGGATAACCTCGCCGAACCGGAAAACAACAACAAAAGAACTACAACCGATGCAACCGGCACCGCCTTCATAAATTGTACAAGCGGACTGAAAAACTCCGAAATCACCGTTTTTTTCGCACAAATGACCGCCATTACAACCGCCAAAACCAGCGCCAAAAGAAAGCCTGACACAATCCTTGCACAGGAAAACAACACCGTATTCCAGAACACAAATGTCACCATATTTTGTTGTAAGTACAGCAAAACCTCTATCGGTCCTGCCAACAAAATGGAATTGTTTACGACAAGTGCCAGCAATTGCCACATAAGCAACCAGAATGCAATAACAGTACACTTTCTAATCCATTTCTTTTCCCACAAGTTTCTCATTTCGTTTCATCCTTTGCCGGAATATAATAAAAATCATCCGCCGGCAGACTGCCGCCAACACTCTCCGGATTTTGCTCTGCCAATACCGATAAGTAACCGGACAATGTCTGTTTCATTTCCTCGCCGTCAATATGCGTAATGTTACAATGCGGAATCGCCGCCTGAGCTACTTTTTCTTTCTCAATAATCCCCTGCTTTACTACGAGAACTGCTGCATTTTCCACGTTTTCATTGACATATGCTGCACTCTCTTTATGCTCTTGCAAGAATACTTGCACCGCTTCCTCATTTTCTTTCAAAAATTCATTGCGAACAACAGTAACCCCTGTCACAAGGCGACTCCCGTCTTGCAAGTCATCCCATTCTTTTGTCATGTCAAACACAATTTTTAAATCTGTATTTTGGGCACATGCCGCTGTCACAAAAGGCTGTGGCAAAAGTCCGATACTTTCCGGCTCTGCTGCCAAAATTGCAGCCACTTCCGTAGCTTCTGTCTTATATTCCAAAGTAACCTCGTCTTTGCTCAATCCATTTTTTTCCAAAATATAGGAAAGCACATAATCCGGGGTCGTTCCTTTGCCTGTCAAGTATATCGTTCTGCCGGCCAAATCCTGTATATCCGTAAGCGACTCATCCGCCGAAACCATGTACAGAACACCAAGTGTATTGATATCTATGACGGTAATGCCACCTTCTGTCTTGTTATAAAGCACACTCGCCACGTTTGCCGGAACAAGTGCAATATCTAACTCTCCCTGAATCATAAGAGGCAAAAGTGCATCTGCGGAAGCCTCCATGGTAAACCGGTAGTTGTTGTTTGCGTTTTTTTGCTCACTTTCTTCCATCAAGTGTACAAGCCCAATGGATGTAGGTCCTTTCATGGAACCGACACGAACCGTTACCGGCTCCGCCGTCTCTTTCGCCGGCTGCTTCGCACACCCTGAAAGCACACAGGCCATCAAACCGACTGCCATCAACATTTTCATAATATTTCTTCTCATTTCCAACCTCCAAGTAACATCGTCTCGTCTTTTCTCAAATTATTATAAAATACCCCCTACAGAAAGCAAGCAGAAATTCTATAAAAAACGAGTCTCGTTCGGAGCATTTTCCCATAGACCCAAAAACCGGGCAAGCTTTCGCTCACCCGGAAATTTTAGTCATCCACACTAATTTCAAGTCTTTCAAAGCACTCTTTTGCTGCCTCCTCAGAAACCGTGCTCGTCAAAAGAACTCCCGTATCGGAATCGTCTACCATAATTGCATAATTATATTCCTCATCCATATAGGACCAGAAAATATACTCGTTTCCATCTTTGGAACCGGAATCAAGCAATTCCGCATCTTCGTCCTCTTCAACGGCATCCACATAATGCTCGTATCCGTCCTCATAAACAAACATACCAACCGCCAGCGTTTCGTCGTCGCAGGATACTTCAAACGGATTGTCAAACGTCACATCATAGCCATCCGTAGCGTCCAGTTTGACCTCAATTCTGTCCCCATTGCTTTTAACATGATTTCTGCTTTGTTTTGCATATTTACAAACCATTTGCTTTGGTATATAATGCGTTTTGTAAAACAAACGGTTCATCCGTTTCATACGTTTAAGGTGTCAGGAAGTACATTTTGTGCTCGGCCTGATGAAAAGGGAAACAGGTGAAATTCCTGTACGAACTCGTCACTGTAATTAGGAAGTTCCGGTAACATGCCACTGAATTTCGATTTGGGAAGGCTACCGGCGCGTCTGACCTATAAGCCAGGAGACCTGCCTTAAATGCGCATTTCAGCCACGAGTAATTGGTACTGGAAAAGGTTCCTGTGGAATTTTTGTGTCTCTATACCCGTGGTATGGAGATTTTTTATTTTACTTAAGTAATGGACGAATGTTTTTTTGCAGACATTTGCGTAAAAAACAAGGTATCTTACACCGCAGTAGGAAATAAACACTGCTAAGTATTTTCATTGAATTATAAACACCGCTTACGCAACCATCGCAAATTCGCCCTCCTGGCTCAATTGCGATTTCTGCGGACGTCCTGTCCGCAGATTGCTGGATTTGAAAGAAAATACAAAGCAGTGCTAATTTCCTACTACAGGTCCAATACCACCTTGTTTTTACGCAAATTGTCCTACAAATTTAACATTTCCGCCCACTACTAATAATAAAAATTAAACTCCATAACATTTTATTTGAGAAAGGAACAGAATATGGAACAACAAAAGAAAAACAACAAAAAACTAATTGCGGCGCTTGTTGCGCTGGTTGCAGTACTTGCTATTTTTGCAGTCGTATTTTTTGTATTTAAACCAAAGGCTACGGCAGGCAGCAAAGAAATCACGGTAACGGTCGTTGACAACAACGGTGCAGAAACCGTGTACGAAAGCAACACCGATCAACAATATTTGCGTGGTGCCTTGGAGGAACTTGAAAATTTCACTATGACAGGCAGTGAAAGTGAATACGGTCTTATGGTAGAAACCGTAAACGGAATCAGTGCCATTTATGACACAGACGGGGCATACTGGAGTTTTTATGTAAACGAAGAGTATTGTAACTATGGTATTGATGAACAGCCGATAAACGACGGCGATGCATTCAAAATCGTATATACACCCGCTGAATAATTCGGAGGCAATATGAAATCCTTTCGCAACTTTTTCAAACTGAGTATTTCCGATATTACAAAAATCGGAATGATGGTAGCCACACTCGAAGCCGGCAAAATGATGCTTTCTTTTTTACCAAACATCGAAATTGTGTCTATTCTCATTATCATGTATACATTATACTTTGGTCCGAAGGTACTTTATGCTATCTTCACCTTTACTATGATTGAAATGTTTCTTTACGGATTTCATTTATGGGTAATCATGTATTTTTACATATGGCCACTTTTGGCGCTCATTACTTACTTAAACAGAAAGAAGACAGGAGCTCTTTTTTGGAGCATCCTGTCTGCCTTTTTCGGATTATTTTTCGGAATGTTATGTGCTATTCCTTATATTGTAACAAGCGGACTTCCCGCTGCTTTTGCATTCTGGATTGCCGGAATTCCGTTTGATCTTGTACACTGTGTCGGCAATTTTGTAACTGCACTCATTTTGTACGAGCCGCTCACCTATGTATTAAGCAGGCTTGACCGTACTGTATTTGACAATGAGTAGTTCCACGCTCAGCTTATCATTCATCCGACCGGTTTTCACGGCTTCATCCGCTTCCACACATTCCTGCAGCGCTTTTTTCAAATCCGTTGTTTTGAATTTGGACGCCTGTGCGGCATATTTACCGACTGCAAACGGTGGAATACCGACTTTCGGGGCAATCGTCTTGTTGTCATGCCCTTTCTTTTTCATCTCTTTTACCATCAAAAGAATATTAAAATGTCTTCCAATCAAAAACAAAATTCGCATCGGTGCTTCCCTAAGAGCAAGCAACTCATAATAAAGGGAAAGTGCCTTTTTCTGGTGTTTGTCTGCAATCGCATCGATCATGTCAAAAATATGATTGCTGATTCTCTGGGTGCAAATTTCCTCAATATCTTCTTCCCGAATGACCTCTTTATCGAGGCAATAACAAAACAATTTTTCCAGTTCCTTATGAATATTTTCCATATCTGTTCCGGTTTTTGTGAGAAAAAAATCCAACGCATTGGCGGAAATATTTTTGTTTTCTTTTCTAATCATGCCTAAAATCCAGCGTTTCAACGTGCTCTCATCCTGAATGGAAAAATCCACTACCACACCTTTGTTTTGTACTGTTTTGTACAACTTACTGCGCTTGTCAATTTCCGGCTCCACAAAAACGAAAAAAGCGGTAGGAGACACATTCTCCAAATATACCGCAAGGTCCTCACCACCGTGCTTAAAAAGTCCCGTATTTTCCAACACAAGCACTCGTCGCTTTGCAAGGAAAGGCATGGTCTCGGCCAAATCAATGACTTCACCAACCGACACGTCTTTGCCTTCGTAATAGTGACTGTTCATCGTATCGCCCTCTGCTATGAGAGCCTGTTTCAATTTATCTTTGTATTGTTTGCGCAAATAAGCCTCTTCCCCGCAAAGCAAATACATCTGTTTAAAATCGTTATTTTTGATATCTTCGTTAATTCGTTTCATAAAGCTCCTGCTTTCCTAAAGAATGTTGCGCAATGCCTCTATCTCTTCTTCCGTTGTAGACCAGCTTGTGGCAAAACGGACCACGCTGTGTGTCTCGTCTGCTTTTTCCCAAAAACTAAACGCAACCTGTTTTGCAAGCTGCTCCATTTTATCATTGGGCAAAAGTAAAAACTGCTGATTGGTTGGCGACTCCAAATAAAACGTATAACGTTTCTCCTTTAATAAAGCCTTCAACCGTTCTGCCATTTCAATAGCGTGTCTGCTTATCTCAAAGTAGAGATTGTCTGTAAACAGTGTGTCAAACTGTACGCCGAGAAGGCGCCCTTTTGCCAACATAGCCCCACGCTGTTTGACCTGTGTGGAAAAATGTTTCGGCATATTATTTTTTGTAAATACAACTGCCTCGCCACACAACGCACCTATTTTTGTTCCGCCAATATAAAATACATCGCACAGTCTTGCAATATCTGCCAATGTCACATCCGCCTGTCTGCTCATCAAACCGTAACCTAAACGGGCACCATCCAAAAACAACGGTATGTGAAACGCACTGCAAACTTCCCGGATGCACTCCAATTCCTTTTTGGTATATAATGTACCGTATTCCGTCGGATGGGAAATGTAAACCATGCCCGGAAAAACCATGTGCTCGTGATTTTGGTCATGATAAAAGTCCGTGAAATACTGTTGCAATTCTGTACCGTCAAGCTTTCCATTATGGGAAGGCAATGCAAGCACTTTGTGACCGGCATGCTCTATGGCACCCGCCTCGTGTGCATTTATATGTCCTGTTGTCGCTGCCACAACACCTTCGTATGCTTCCAGCATCGTGGAAATGACAATCGCATTGGTCTGCGTTCCGCCGGTCAAAAAATACACTTCCGCATTCTCACAGTCGCATGCTTCTTTTATCTTTTGTGCCGCCGAAGCACAATATTTATCACTTCCGTAACCGGACATCGGCTCCATATTTGTCTCCACGAGCCGTTTCAATATTTGCGGATGTGCCCCGGTTGTATAATCACTTTCAAAGGAAATCATAGTCTTGCTCCTTACTTTTTCCATAGTTGCATAAAACTTTATATATTATAACACACGAAACGAATCTTTCCCATCCTTCTATAAAAATTGAAATACATATTGACATACAGCATAATTCATATTACAATACATTTAACATTTAGGTTAAATGTTAAGGGAGGTGTGTATTTGGCATTACAGCATACGTTAAAAGCTCTTGCCGACCCGATTCGGCGCGAAATTCTCAATCTTTTAAAGCAGGGACGCATGTCTGCCGGCGACATTGTGGACCGCTTTGACGTAACCGGAGCCTCCATTTCCAGACATTTGTCTGTACTGAAGGAGGCGGATTTAATCCGGGACACGCGTGAAGGGAAATTTATTTATTATGAATTAAACGCTTCCGTTTTGGAAGAAATTATGCTTTGGATCACTGACTTGAAAGGAGATGCTTCTTATGATGAAACAAATAATCAAACAAAATAAAGGGAAACTTATTTTATCCTGTATTATCATTTTACTGCCCATTGTTGTGGGACTGCTCCTTTGGGACAAATTTCCGGACACCATGACTACCCACTGGGGTGCGGACGGAACCGCAAACGGGTTTGGCAGCAAGGCCTATGCTGTGTTTGTCCTGCCCTGCATCATGCTTGTTGTTCACTTAATTTGTATAGCTTTCGTGTTTGCAGATAAAAAGAACAGAGACCAAAACCCGAAAGTACTCAATTTGATTTTCTGGATCGCCCCCTTCAGTTCATGCTATGCAGGAGGCATCATATACGCTGCTTCTCTCGGTCTGGAAATCAGCATAATGTCCGTTACACTTGCCATGTCAGGACTCCTGTTTGTCTTCTTTGGAAATTATCTTCCAAAATGCAAACAAAACAGTACCCTCGGCATCCGTATTGCGTGGACCCTAAATGACAAAGAAAACTGGGACAAAACGCATCGCCTTGCCGGAAAAGTATGGGTTATCGGTGGTCTTATGCTACTCTTTACCATATTTCTTCCGGGAAATATCGCACTGTTTGTTATGTTTGTTGGAATAACTATTTTAGTCGCAATCCCGCTTTGTTATTCTTACAGCCTGCACAAAAAGAAAAAAGCACAAGGTCTTACGGAACAGACAACCATTGACGAAGAAACGCAAAAAAACAATGCCCTTACTACAAAAATTGCCCTCGGTATTACCATTGGCATTACAGCTATTGTCGTAGTCACTATGTTTACCGGAAATATCACGCTGCATTACGGAGAAACTTCCTTTGAAGTGGAAGCAACCTATTGGAGCGATTTGGAAGTAGACTATGCTGCCATCGAATCCATCGAATATTTGGACTATGTCATCGGCGGTGGCAGAGAAAGCGGTTTTGGCAGTGCCAGACTGGAACTCGGACTGTTCGAAAATGCCCGATTTGGCCGATACACGCGCTATTGCTACACTTCCTGTGACGCTTGTGTGGCAATGAAAGTAAACGGTAATTACCTAGCAATTAACGGAAAAGATGAAGCTGCCACAAAAGAAATATACGAACAGCTTTTGCTGAAAATAAAATAATAAAAAAGGTCCATATATAGATGATTGCTTGCATTCCAAGCTCCTCATCCATATATGGATCTTTTTATACCCCATATTTCTTTTTTAATGCTCTTTCCGTAACATATAGCAGATAAATAAGCAAAGCCCCTTCCGAAAATCCGATTATCGTTCCAACCATTCCTATCACTTTTCTACACTCTTGGCATACACAAAACATAGCAATGACAATCAAAATCGTATAAACTGCCCCCAGACGCTTGCACGCGCTACCGAAATGCTGCTGGGCAAACTGCCACGTTTCTTGATTTTTCATAGACCTTTCTGTGCGATACCCTGTTGACCAGCTGATTGTCGGACTTGCCTTTTTGGTAAACCAAATGCCGAAAAAGAATATCGTCATTGGTATAATTAAGTTAAAAAACAGTGTTGTCATCCAAAATTTCATATCTACCCTCTATGTTCTTGACAAATTGTCTATTTTTTGGTACAATTCTTAACATTAGCGTGTTAAAGTGTTGTTGTTCCTTACTTACAACTTCACTTTATTACGATTGTCTCTTAATTTTGCTCTCTGAAACATATTCATTTTATCTCACAAAGGAAAAGGTGGAAATATTTTGGAAAACAAAAAAAACAAAAATCTTAACGAAAAATTGGTGTCAAATCCCACAAATTTTGTGGAAAGCTTTCGAAGTAATATTTTTTATTTGATGGAAGAACGCGACTTCTCACTGCGGGAACTGGCAGAAAAGGCTGATATGCCATTTGAGACACTGAAATCTTTCTTGTACGGAAATTCTAAAGATTGTAAACTGTCAACAGCGGTAAAAATTGCGACCGCTTTCGGTATCAGCATAGACGAGGTGGTCGGTGCAAATACCATTGCTCCTCTTACACGAGAAAGTCTTGCTATGTGCCGCAGCATGCCGGATTATGTCGTATACTTGATACAATCCTTCATCCGTCACCAATACACCTTACAAAGCCAAATAACGGAAGGCAGTATTCACATCCCCTTGTTATTGCCGGAATGTCAGAATGGCTATTTACAAACTACAAATGTAACAGATACTGTTTGTATCGACCATCTTACAAACGCTTTAAAATCAAAAATATGCATTGGTATAAAGATTCCGTGCGAACACTATGAGCCCTTTTATATGCCCGGCGATATCATATTGTTGGCAGTGGACCGCGACGGATTGCATAATGAACGTTGCGTGCTCAGTTACCGGGGACACTATTTTCTGGCGCGCAAGATTTTTTATGTTGAAAACGGACAGAAAAAAGCCAAATATGTATCCTTGCTGGACGGAAAAAATGAAATTCTTCCAAAAGATATCGATGATAAAATCGGTTATATTGTCGGTTTTTTGAACCCGGACGGCAGCTGGGGAATCCGTTGAATTATTCTGCAAAAAGCGCAATATACTTTGCAAATCGTCTTATGAAACATGAAAAAATGACCTCCCAAAAGTTAGATTTTTAGGTCTACCTTTTTGGGGGGCATTTCAAAAACCTGCCTTTTCTTTTTTAGAATACTCCGGTAACAAATATCTCAATGCCAATCAAAACTAAAATGGCACCGCCAAGCATAGTCGCCTTGCCTGAAAACTTAGTTCCAAATTTTTTCCCCAGAATCAAACCTACTACACAAATGATAAATGTAACTACAGCAATAATTATTGCGCATATGAATGCCATAACAAAGCCGTATTCTGCTATTGTAAATCCCACGGATAAAGCATCGATGGATGTGGCTACTCCCTGCATGAAAAGCGTCCAGAGTCCGAGCTTTGTATTTTGCGCCTCTTCCTCATCATTTCTCATACCTTCCAAAAACATTTTTCCGCCGATAACTACAAGTAAAACCAGTGCAATCCACGGAACACATTTTTCAAACGCCTGAAAATAGCGCACAAACATATGCACACAAACCCATCCTATCATCGGCATCAACGCCTGAAAAAAAGCAAACACACCGGCAATGCCACACACTTTTTTCTTGTGCATTCCGGGTTCATTCAAACCATTGGCAAGGGATACCGAAAAAGCATCCATGGCAAGCCCCACTCCAAGTAATATGCTGTTAAAGAAAAACAAAATGTTCCATTCCATAATCACTGCCTCCAAATATAACAAGGTCTTTCCTATATAGCAAAAAACCCAAGTACAGCACAAACTATACTTGGGTACCTATGTATAAATCTACAGACTCCACGTATAGTTTCACACCTATACATGAGTCTCGCAATTTAAAACAAGCCAGACCAATCGGTCAGTATGTTGACTTGCTACGATATACGCTCGCTACTCCCTCATGGGTTACTTTGCAAAGTGTAGCATTTGGATGTTTGGTTAGTCAATGCTAATTTCTTTCGTATCTCCCGCAAATTTCCGTAAAATTCCATCCAACAGTTTTGTACTTAATGGATATCGACCGGTCTCGCAAGTAATGAAAAGATTATCTCCAAGAAATATTCCATTTTCACTATACAAATTCAGCTTACGCATTGTTGATTCCAAATAGGCTGAATCATCCAATAATCCAAAATGCTCTAAATACACTTCCTTTCTCTCCGGCATTTTTAACATAGTGAAGTCTGGGTATACCTGAATGCCACTAGATAATGTAAGGGGATGTTCATAGCGGTATGGAATCCCCATACTATAAAGCTTGTCTGCAATAATCTTTTCAGACTTTGAACGTACACGCTCCCCTTTTTCCGTTATGATACTGCTTATATCCTCATCAAACTGCTTTCCTTGGTACTCTACGCCCAACCATTGTTTTACATACTCTGTGTCGGATATCACAAGTGGCGTTACTAATTGCTTTCGATAGAAATTCAATGTATCATAAATATTTTCCGGCTTCATACAAACGTATCTTTCCAAAAATCCTTCCATTAAAGTAATATGTTTTTCTATACTTACCAACAATTGTCTATCATAATCTCTTTGTGCAATAGCAACAGCCTTCCCCAAATCTTTTTGCTTGATATAACTCCCATTTCCTCCTTTGTCCCCCTCCGGCTTATAATAATATTCCGGTTTTGCATGACTGTTTGAAATACGCAAGTTTCCTTTTGGTGCACTTTTCAACTTTTCTTTTAACTTCTCTGCAATCTTGTAAAGATTATTTAATTCTTTTCGCAATTCTTGTTCTGAACTAAACATTTCTCTTCTCCCTTTTGTCGTTATTTTATATATTCTCCGACCTACATTTATATTTTTCAAAATTAGTCGGGGAAAATCTTCACCCTTTCCCGACCAAGTTTTCCTTTCAAGATTTTTAGTCGGGGACATTTTCGCATATTACCCGACCCCAAAAATAAATTTTCACTGTTTAGTCGGAAACTATTTTTCAACTTGCCCGACTTCTATGAATCTATTTACATGCTAGTCGGATTTCTTAATCTCACGCTCCCGACTTACATATTGTTTCCTCGCAATTAGTCGGATGCACTAAACACACTCGCCCGACTTGTTTGAACTTTTCAGATTTCCAGTCGGAAATATGCACTTGTATGTCCCGACCAAATAAGATGCAACTTCACATCAATCGGTTATGATACTCTTTCTCCCATATGAAACCGAAAATTTCCCCTCTGAAACTACTTCTATCATCACCGCTCCGCACTCCGGTGTTGTCATAATTATGCTTCCTGCCTCTTCCAAGCGTTCCAACACTTCTTCATGAGGATGCCCGTAAGAGTTGCCGGCTCCGCATGAAATCACGGAAAGCGTTGGCCCTGCAACCTCCAAGAAATGTTCATTCGTCGAGTAACGGGAACCATGATGGGCCACTTTCAAAACAGTAATTCCGCCTCCTCCTGTTAACTGTTCCAGCTGTTGGCGCACTGCATTCTCCGGCTGTCCTGTCACATCACCAGTCAGCAACATGGAAAAATCACGGTATGTCACATAAAACACCTCCGATTGTTCATTTTTTTCGCCCGTTGCAACAGCCACCCCAGACGGGTTTAAGCACTGCATCCGCATATTGCCATCACAAATTACATCTCCGGCCTGCACATACTGCACTGGGATTTCACGCTCCTTAGCAAGTTGCAACAGTTCTTCAAATCCGATTCCACCTATGGGCAAAACTATTTTTTTTATTCGTATCCGATCTGCCTCCTTGTTTTGCAAAAGTTCCAATACACCGGAACAGTGGTCCGCATCCGCATGCGAAAGGAATACCGCTTCCAACACACCAACACCTTGACTCTTCAAAAATGGTGTAATGCGATATTCTCCCACTAGTGATTCCGAGGTACTCCCTCCGTCTATCAAGTAATGGTTACCGGTCTCACTCCGCATATAAATACAATCGCCTTGTCCTACATCGAGAAACGTCACTGCCATTCCACTATGCACACGAAGCAGCAGTATGCATAATCCAATAATCGGCAATAGGCATGCATTGCAGACGTAAATTTTCTTCGCCACATTTTCTCGGTTGATATGCCTCACACCACCTCTTTCTCTTTCCCGTTTTACACGCCAACCGCGCCTCCAATCAAACACCGCCTCACGGCTTCGCAACAACACAAGGAATACAAGCAAAAAACAGTAATACGCGCCAATCTGCCACCCGGATGGTTGACCGGTAATTATAACAGCCCCGGGCAACCGCTCCGCCCCTTCGCAGGCAAGTGAATAGACGTTTAAAACAACATGTCCAAACACGGCACCTATCTTTGCAAAAAAATCAAATACAGAAACGCAAAACCCAAAACTACACAACCAACCGCATGCAACAACTGCCAAGCCACTGCACATAACTACCGTCAAAAGTGGCACAATAAGCAAATTCAAAAAAAGGGAGTAGATTGGATACTGAAAATAGTAGTAGATTTGTATCGGAAAACATACGAGAAAAATAGAAATGCCGGGAAGCACTTTTTCTAACAAAGAAAACCGTTTCTTCCTTTTTCGGCACAAGACGTCTTTTAAAATAGGCCCCACTCCGGCGATACCCAAAATGGCGCCAAAAGAAAGCAAAAATCCGCAGTGTCGCACATATAACGGTTGCTCGCACAAAATCAAAATTGCCGCAAAGGAAAGTGCCGTAAGCATATCGTATGTGCGTCCAATGATATCCGCCAAAAGCTTCATCACAAACATAATAATTGCCCGCATCGTAGAAGCACTCATACCGGTCATAAAACCATAACAACAAATAAACGAAATTCCTACAGCCGCACATACAAAACGAGGCAAATGAAGTTTGCCTAACAATTTGTACATGCCTACACCAAGCATCGATATGTGCAGCCCGGAAATTGCCATAATATGAATGATTCCGTTGCGCTTATACTGTGCCTCCACCTCCTCATCCAAACCGTCTTTATCCCCCAGCAAAACGGTTTTCATAATGCCCTCTTCTACGCTTGTATAGTAGTATTCCAAAATAGCGGCACTTTTTTGCTTTATTTGATAAAGTGACTCCTTTAAAATGTCATATTCTTCGGACCGCACTACAATTTCCGCTTTTATAAGCTTAAAATCCATTCCCAGAATGTGATAGTACTCTTTGCTGTCAAACTGCCCGGGATTGGTTGCCTTTGCAAAGGACTGTGCTTTTCCACGCACAACAACACGGCTCCCGATGGGTGCCTCATTTTGTTCTTCCATATAACAAAGCACACCAGCGATGTGCTCCTTGTTTTCAAATAGTGATTTGTTCTCGCCGGAAATGGCGACTTGATTTAGCCAGATAAGTGTATATTCTCCACCGAATGCGGAGAGGCGTTTTTCTTTTTTAGAAACGTTTCCTTCCACAAGAATCGTTTCCCCTTCTGCTACAGCAAGCTCCACTGCCTCCGGTGGAGCACTGTAAACAGCAAGGAAAATGCAGACTGCAAAAAGCAAACCAACTGCCGCTAATGGTCTTTTCATGCTTTCTCCTATTCTACACTCTCAACAAGATCCAAGTTTCTCTCAAAACTGTTTTTGAGACTAATCGTCTCACAAAACATATAATCCATATTCCCATTTATGGATATTTGTACTTTATTGACATTGGGCAATTCTACCAACGAATTTGTAATGGAGTAAATCGTTATTTCTGCATTCACGCCGGTTGTTTGCTTCAAAAAGCTTTCATCAAAGTTTACATAACAAGTCCCATCCTTGGAAGTAACACTCACTACTTTCGTTGACGGATTTATCGTTGGATAAATTCCTTCTTGTTGCGTTCCGCTTATAAGCTGCTCCACAATCAGTTTTTCCATGGAAATGTTACTGCTGTACTGTACGGTACGGTTTGTTTCTACCAATTTGTCACCGGTTTCATTTGCAAAATAAAGATGCAACTTCACACGTTCATATGCATTGATTTCATTTCCTTCATTGTCAACAAATGTATCGGCAGACATCGCACCAATCACATTCCCCAAATTATCCGTAAGCGGTTCGTCCCGTATTTGCATATTTACATAACTCACACCATCAATCTGTGTCAATGTGCGCACAATCGCTGCTCTCGTAAGCACTTCCTCAATGGAAGTCTGCTCTTTATAATGCTCATCAAAGGATAACGTCAACGTCCCATTATCAAGGGAATACGTCAACAATTTAAACTTACCGGCAAGGGGAGGCGTATATTCCAACTTATCCGGTACCTTCGCCATCTGTTCCAAAAGCTCCGGCAAAAGTCTTGTAATATCTTCCGTCTGCGTGACGTAGTCTTCGTACAAAACTTTTGTCTGTTCTTTGTTTACATAATGTATGCGGTATGTGGTTCCCGTTTCTTCTTCCTGCGCCTTGCCACAACCAATAAGAAAAAGTATTGTAAACAGTAATACAAAAATACTTTTACACTTTTTCACTGTTCTCCCTCCTTTCACCTATGCTGCGTAGCTTCTGTACTCCACGCAACACTATGTTCTATCACTTAATATAGTTAAGCGGTACTTTGACAACAAATGTTGTACCTTCATTTTCTACACTGGATAATTTGATGGAACCACGATGCATCAATACTGCGCTTCTTGTAATCGCAAGTCCAAGCCCCGTACCACCGATTTCTCTGGAATGGGATTTGTCCACGCGATAAAAACGCTCATAAATGTGCTCCATGGATTCTTCCGGAATTCCGATACCCGTGTCACTTACCTGCAATACAAAAAACTGATGATCCGCATCCAGCGTCACTTTTACCGCGCCCTGCTCCTTGTTGTATTTGATTGCATTTTCTACAAGATTTGTAATGACAAGCGTCATCTTTACTTCATCCACTTCTGCCGTAACCGGACGTATACTCTCAAATACGACTTCTATATCACGTTTGCGCGCGATCGGTCTTAAACGTTTCAAAATTACTTCTGTAAGCTCATTGATATCCACCGTACTGATATTCAAATCTGCCGCCGTCTTGTCCAACTTTACAAGCGCAAGCAAGTCATTGATAATTTTATCTTCACGGTCAATTTCCGCCGCAATGTCTTCCAAAAATTCTTTGTAAAGTTCTGCCGGCACCTCTTCCTGGGCAAGCAAAGAATCTGCCAAAACTTTTACAGATGTAATCGGTGTTTTTAATTCGTGGGACACATTTGCCACAAATTCCTGTCTGGAATTGTCCAACCGACGCATTCTGGAAAGTACCTCATTGAACGCGGCGACAATATGCAACGTCTCTGCATAATCCGGCACATAATGAAGCTCTGCGGAATACCCTTCCTTAATATCGCTGATTGCTTGTGTCAAATGTGTAAAAGGACGTACTAGCATTCCGGATAATCCATAGGCACTCATACACACAATAACTGCAAGCATAATTTGCAATATAATAGCCTTTCTTCCTAAAATTTCCAACGTATTCTCAATACTACCCGTAGAGACACTGGTCAACATAACTCCTTCTATTTTTTGTGGTGGCTCTGTTTCCAACGCTTCGGTTGTAGTTAACATAATTGGCGTAGTCAATTCAATATAGCCGTTCGTCTCATCGTAATTGGATACTGTTTCTCCCCGAAAACACTTGATGACTTCCTCCGAAATAACAGTTTTCCCTTCACTGATTCCATATGTGTCTTTCACAACTTTAAAATTAGCGTTCACAATAAGGACACGTCCGTCATACAGACTGGAAATCTGATCCAGCTCTGCATTAATTACACCGGAAGAAGTGTCCTGTAAATAATTATAATTCAACAAATGATCTGCAATGATTTTCATCTGGGACTGCAAATCGGAAATTCGAAGAGAAACCGCTCTTTCTTCGTAATTATTCAAAATTCCGACCTGTATCAAGACGCTCGGTATAATGCCGGCTGCCAGAATGATAAGAAATATTTTGGCCCGCAAACTTTTCCATGTCAAAAAGTGGGCTCTTCTTCTGCTTTTTTCCCACATAAGAATGCATCCTCTCAGGCTTTGTAATAATAACCAACACCCCATTTTGTGTGCACATATTTCGGCTCACTTGGCGAACTTTCAATTTTTTCGCGCAATCTGCGGATATGAACATCTACCGTACGGACATCCCCCGGATAGTCTGCACCCCATACAAGTTTCAAAAGCTGCTCCCTTCCGTACACCTTGTTCGGATTCATAACCAAAAGCTCTAACATCTCGAATTCTTTTGCCGTAAGATTCACTTCTTTTCCGCAAATA
Source organism: Lachnospiraceae bacterium (assembly GCA_045546775.1). Lineage (GTDB taxonomy): Bacteria > Bacillota > Clostridia > Lachnospirales > Lachnospiraceae > RGIG3002. Next base: position 45,957 of record JAZQDM010000003.1, read on the forward strand.
TAAACTCTTCTGTTTTCACAGTCCAGTTTCATGTCGCCGTTTTCAATCAATGTTGGCGCTGCCACTTCCTCTTTCCGGTTCGTTCTGCGCATAATCGCTTTGATACGCGCTTTTACTTCCAAAATATTAAACGGTTTTGTAATATAATCGTCTGCACCATATTCCAAACCAAGAATTTTATCCATGTCATCGCCTTTTGCAGTTAACATAACTATGGGGACATTAGAAAATTCACGTATCTGCTGACATACTTCAAAACCGTTCAACTTAGGAAGCATAACATCCAGCAATACGATGTCATACGGATTCTGTTTTGCATACTGCACTGCCTCTTCTCCGTCATAAGCACAGTCTACTTCCATGCCATCCTGCTCCAAACTGAAACGGATTCCTTTTACAATCAATTTTTCATCATCTACAACTAATACTTTCTGTCCCATAGTGCTCCTATCTGACCTAACCTGTCCGGCTGCTTTGCTAATTCACACAAATTGCATCTTTTATTTTTTCATAAGCTCCCTCTTTGATTCCGGAAACTTTCATAATCTCTTCTTTACTGGAAAAAGAACCGTGTTTTTCCCGATAAGCAATAATACTTTTTGCCCGACTCTCACCGATTCCGGAAAGAGTCATCAATTGCGTTAAATCTGCCGTATTGATATTCACAAGATTGCTTTTCCTGTTATCCGGTGCCGGTTGCGCTTCTGACTTGGTGGGAATGTAAATCTGCATCCCGTCCGTCACGACTGCTGCCTGATTTTGGTAGGAATCGTTCGCATCTTCCCGCAAACCGCCCGCAAGCACAATTGCATCGTAAATCCGGCTTCCCGTCGCAAGCTCATAGACCCCGGGATTTTTCACTGCTCCACAAATATGTACGAAGCAGACGGACTGCTCCGATGTCGGTTCCTGCCTCTGCTCGGTTTCCTGCTCCGACAGTAATTCTGCTTGTGTTTCCGGCATAGAATCCTGCAACAGATACGTGGGTTCTTCTTTTCCACATCCGCCTAACAACATGCTGATACTTAATATGACATACCAACACCACAAAAAGTTTATTGTTCTTTTTATTTCTTTTTTGCATTGCATAAGTTCTCTCCGTTCCGAGAGAAGGCCCCTCATGCATCTCTTTCATTGTATGTCAAAAAAATTCATTCCGCAAGCGGACTTTTTCGTTTTCTATCGCTTATTTTCTTAAGATTTTTTGAACATAATTACACCGATAATAGCTATCACCATTCCGATTGCTTTTCGAAGCTCAAAGGGCTGTTTTTCGGTTCCCCAAATGCCCAAAAGTTCAATCACATAAGCAATAATCAGCTGTGAAATAACGATCAACATTGCTGCCTGTGCCGGTCCCAGCATCTCCATACTTTTGATAACCGTATAGGTAATAAATGCGCCAATTACGCCGCCGAGCAGCATGTACTTCGGCTCCACCTTAAAAAGAGCAGTAACCGGAGTCTTTTCAAACATCCCCCAAGCGATAAGACAAACCACAAGGGCGGATGCCTGCACAAATCCGTTGGCAAGCCATACGCTTGAATTTTTTGTAACCGCCGTATTAAACACTCCCTGCACACTCATAAGCGCTCCCGAAATGAGCGCAATCAGAATCCCTAACATACGATACCGCCTTTCGTTTTTGATTTAATTTTTGAAGTTTGTTTGTCTGTGAAGTGTGTGCACATATGGTATGGTAGACTTATTCGGAAACTAAGAAATACTAAGCGCCTTACTTGAACTGTTAATCCAATCACGAAACCGGCGTATATTCGCCATCCATGGCTCACTTACGCCTTTTTCGGACATCGTGTCCGAAAATTTCTAGGCATTATTAAGGCACTAAGTATTTCTATGTTTCCTTCTAATGCCTACCTCACCATATGTGCACGCACTTCACAGACAAATCATAATTTTTCATAATTCAATTCTCTTTCCTCATTTTTCCCGAAAGATGGTAAATTATGCAGACTTAATCTGTTGATATTTATTCTTGATTGTGGGTTAAGGAGATTGCGAAAATAAAACACATGCAACTAGGGTGGTATTTGTATAACAATTTACAATTACTCAGCAACCATGATATATTAAGTCAAGGGTCGAAACATTTACATTTCGCGGAGAAAAAAATATGGAAAACAATACATCAAAAAAGAACAGCAAAAAAAGGATATATGGTGTCCTCATTATTTTGTGCGGCTTATTCGTTAGTTTTTTAGGTGGTTATATTTTCGGAAAAATCATGGATTCTAAACCGGGAAGTTCTGCTACCCCCGGTGAAGTGCTGTTTATACTAGGTTTTGTCATACTGATTGCCTACCTTTCTGTATTTATTCATATCGTGATACATGAAGCAGGTCATCTGATCTGTGGATTAATTACCGGTTATCGCTTTTCCTCCTTCCGTATCGGAAGCTTCATGTTCGTGAAAGAAAACGAAAAGCTTCGTTTAAAAAGGCATTCTCTGGCAGGTACTGGCGGACAATGTTTAATGAATCCGCCCAACTTACAAGAAGGGAAAATGCCTTATGTTCTATATAACCTGGGCGGCGTTATATTCAATATAAGTCTTTCTGTTGTCTGCATTATCCTTGCTTACTTTTTCAGACAAAATAAGTACTTTTTTGTTGGTGCAATCATTTTTTCGCTTGTAGGCTTATTCATTGCTTTTCTCAACGGTTGTCCTATCCCCGGTAAAGCTTTAGACAGCAACGACGGGAATAATATCAAAAATATCCGCAAAAGTGCTAATGCCCTCAAAGCATTTTGGGTGCAGATGAAAATTGTGGAAGAAACCGCCAACGGAAAAATTTTAAAAGAAATGCCTATAGACTGGTTTGAAATGCCGGAAGATAACGAACTCGACAACAGCATGGTGGCTACGCAGGCTGTACTATATTGCAGTCGTTTAATGGATGAAGGAAACTATGAAAATGCCCGCAAATGTATGGAAGAACTGCTTAACAAGCAAACAGGAATGGTAGATATCCACCGTAATATGCTAATCAACGAGATTATATACTGCGAAATTGTTGGTGAAAACCGCACAGAATACATAGAAAAGCTTATGACTGCGGAACACAAGAAATTCCGAAAAAGCATGAAAACATCTCCTGCGATTCTGCGTACAGAATATCTGTATCTTTTATGTGTAAAGAAAGAGGAGGAGAAAGCAAAAAGAGTATTGCTTGACTTTGACAAAGCAGCATTAAAATATCCGTACGCTCAAGATATAAAAACAGAACGAGAGCTAATTGCGTACGCAAAAAAACGATACTATGAGAGAAGTTAACCCCGACATCACTGTCGGGGTTTTGCTTTATTCACTCTCTTCGGTTGTCGCTTCCGTAGTCGTTTCTTCGGTTTCGTCAAATTCGCCTTCCCAGAATTCTTCCACGGTTTCTGCTTCTTCTTCAATGTATTCTTCCGTCACAGCTTCGCCTGCCACCTGGCTCAAAATCTGCTCCGAAAGTGCTTTTAATGTGTCATTCACGTCATTTCCGTCCCAAATGTTTGTATAAGCAATTTCCAGCTGAATCCAGAAGTTACTTGTCTCAATCATCTTTGGAAGAGGAATGGATTTTTCATACTCATGGCGGAATGCATTGAGTTTTTCATTCGCATACGGCACATCCGTTGTGGCGGCAAGCTTGCCTGTACGATCATACAAACCTTCCGAGTATTCCCCTACAAGGAATGCTGCAAAGTGGTTTGCCTGTTCCTTTTTTTCCGAAAAACCGTTTACCACAACACCATTTGTCACGGAAAGGGAACGTCCCTCCAGCTTTGCACTGGGATTGGGTACGAGCGTCATACCGTATTCATACTGGAATGTTCCGTCCGCTTTTGCTGTTTCCAAAAGCGGTACCGCATCAGACGTTGCAATCGTATAAAGTACTTTGCCTTCCACGAATTCCTGCAAAATGTCCGCATACTCTACGTCCTGCGTGTCAATGGAAAAGAACTGATTCAAATCCTGATACACCTTCAGACAGGAGATGGTATCCAAATTATAAATATCAATGTTGTTGATATCGTCACCGGCTTCTCCACCGACAATCATATATTTCCCGGAAAAGAAATAGCTGTAAAAAATGTCCGTAACGTCCCATTTGAAAATACTTTGTACCTGTTCCGGCGCATCGTAGCTGTCCGCAAATGCCAATAGCTCATCCATGTCTTGTGGCAACGCTTCGTTCACTTTTTGCTCCAGTTGCTCCGGGGTAAGCTCCGTTGCCTGCTCGGTTGCTTCTGTTGTGGCATCCAAAGCTTCCTGCACTTCGCCGTTTGCCAGCTCGTCTTTGTCAGCCTCTTCGATAACATCCATCGCAGCTTCGCCTTCGGCCGCATCTTTTTCAGCCTGAATCTGCGCCTTTACGTACTCTTCCAAATACGTCTCATTATACAAAAGTACACTGGTCTCATAATAAAACGGATAAGCAATGATTTTTCCGTTATAGCTTACCGCATCCAGCGCCGTCTGCGGAAAATGTTCCGTCGTGCAAAGTCCGGCATCATCCCATACTTCGCTGGCAAGCCCGGCTAACCACGCTTTTTCCAACGAATCGTTGCTGACAATGAACAAATCCGGCATCTCTTCACCGGACACGGAATGCTCATTGAGCACTTCCAAATAGTCACGGCCGGTTGTTAAATGGGGCACAATACGCACGCCATATTTTTCATTGTAAGCTACCGTTGCACTGTTCAAATAATCGGTTAAGCTTTCATCCATGTACCACAAATACAACGTATCCTTATCCATAGCGAAAAGTTCCTTCTCTTCCACCGGATTTTGGATTTCCATTCCTGTGATACCTACAAACCATACTGCAACAGCGAGCACACACACAATGAGTGCTGCTGCCAAACGCTCTTTAAATTTCATCGATACACTCCGTCAAAATAGCAATCATCGCATCTACATCTTCTTTGGAAATAACAAGGGGCGGCACAAAACGAATAATATGTGTTCCCGCATTAATCAAAATCAAGCCTTTTTCAAGTGCCTTGTTGATTACATCTGCCACCGGCATTTTAAAGACAAGTCCCTGCATCAGTCCGAGACCTCTTCTTGTCTCGATGCAATCGTATTTGTCTGCCAGTTTGTTCAGCTGTTCTTCCAAATAAACGGATACCTCATTTACGTTATCCAAAATATGCTGTTCTTCAAACAAATCAAGCACTTTACTGATTGCCGCAGTTGCAAGCGGATTTCCGCCGTACGTCGTACCATGGTCGCCGCTTGTCAAAGAAGACTGTGCCACTTCCTCTGTCATAAGGAACGCACCTACCGGCACACCGCAACCAAGTGCCTTTGCTGTCGTCATGATGTCCGGTTTCACACCGTAACGCTGCCATGCATACATGGTGCCGCATCTTCCCATGCCGCACTGGATTTCGTCCAAAATAAGCAAAATATCATGCTCGTCGCAAAGCGCGCGCACGCCTTCGATAAACTCTTTTTCGGCCGGATAAATGCCGCCTTCGCCCTGCACGGTTTCAAAAATAATGGCACATGTTTTGTCTGTGATGCATGCCTTTACGCTTTCCAAATCGTTCATCTGTGCAAACTTCACATTGCCAATCATGGGCTCAAACGCTTCTCTGTACTTCGGATTTCCTGTTACAGAAAGGGCGCCGAATGTTCTGCCGTGGAAAGAATGTTCCATCGCAATGATTTCATGGTCGTTTTTTCCATCTTTCAAAAAGGCATGTTTTCTTGCTGCTTTCAAGGCACCTTCCACTGCTTCTGCACCACTGTTTGTAAAGAAAACACGGTCCATACCGGACACTTTTTTCATTTTCTTTGCCGCTTCAATCGCCGGCACATTGTAATAATAGTTGGATGTGTGAATCAGCTTGTCAATCTGGTTTTTGAGCGCATCGTTGTACGCTTTGTTGTTGTATCCCAATGCAAAAACCGCAATACCCGAAACAAAATCCAAATATTCTTTTCCGTTTATGTCATACAAATGCACGCCGTCGCCCTTATCAAGAACTACCTGATATCTGTTGTATGTGTGGAGAAGGGCTTTTTCTGCGTCCTCGATATATTCCTGCATGTTCATAATCTGCCTCCTAACGCCTGCCCGATGCGTATGCACTTTTCTTTGTGCTTCCGCCAGGCATAAACCTTACTGTTTGTGTATGTCATTCAAATAATCCAACTGCTCCTCGTCAGCCACAATCGCGGTTCCGATACCTTCGTTTGTAAAAATTTCAAGAAGTAAGCAGTGAGGAATTCTTCCGTCCAAAATGTGGACACGGTTTACGCCGTTTTTGATTGCCTGCGTACAGTTTGTAAGCTTCGGAAGCATACCGCCGCCGATAAAGCCGTCTGCAATCAATTTGTCCGCATCGTCTGCTGTCAATCTGGAAATAAAGGAACTCTTGTCGTTAATATCTTTGTACAAGCCTTCGATGTCTGTGAGGAATGCAAGTTTTTCTGCGTTTACTGCTTTTGCAATGGCACAAGCTGCATCGTCCGCATTGATGTTGTAAGAGTGGAAATCTTCTCCGAGACCAATCGGTGCAACAATCGGAAGAAAGTCTTTTTCCAAAAGGTCATACAAAATTTTCGGGTCCACTTTTGTCACATCGCCTACATATCCGATGTCCTGCCCGTCTGAATATTTTTTCTCAACCTGCAAAAGTCCGCCGTCTTTGCCGCTGATACCAACTGCTTTGATACCAAGTTCCTGCACCATTGTCACGAGGCTTTTGTTTACTTTGGAAAGTACCATTTCTGCAATTTCCATTGTCTCTTCGTCAGTGACGCGAAGACCGTTCACAAACTGTGCTTCTTTGCCCACTTTACCAACCCAACGGCTGATTTCCTTACCGCCGCCATGTACAATAATCGGTTTGAATCCAACCAATTTCAAAAGGGTTACGTCTTTGATTACATTTTTTTGTAATTCTTCGTTGCTCATGGCACTTCCGCCGTATTTTACAACGATGATTTTACGGTTAAAATTTTGAATATAAGGCAACGCTTCGATGAGCACTTCCGCCTTCTGCATTACTTGTTTCATATCTTTCTGATCCATGTTGTACTCCTTATTTATGAGCGGTAATCCGCATTAATTTTTACATAATCGTAGGACAAGTCGCAGCCCCATGCCGTGGCACTTTCCTCGCCCATCTTCATGTCTGCGATAACGGTAACTTTCGGCTCAGCCAAAATTTTTGTTGCTTCCTCTTCGCTGTAATCCGTTGCAACACCGTCTTTGTATATTTGGATTTTGCCGTTTTCGCCTTCAAAGAAAAGTTCCATATTTTCCGGGTCAAACTGTGCTCCCGAATAACCAAGGGCACAAAGAATTCTTCCCCAGTTTGCATCGTGTCCGAAAATAGCTGCTTTGGTAAGGCTTGAGCAAATCACTGCTTTGCTCAAAATACGCGCATCTTCTTTTGTCTTTGCATGAATGACTTTTGTCTCAAACAATGCAGTAGCACCTTCGCCGTCGCCTGCCATTTTCTTTGCCAAAGTTTCGTTTACATAATATAACGCTTCTTTAAATTTGTTGTACGCTTCCCCTTCTGAAGTGATTTCTGCATTGCCTGCCATGCCGTTTGCCAGCACGAGAAATGTGTCGTTTGTGGAAGTGTCGCCATCCACAGAAATCATATTGTATGTATCGTTTACCACTTCTTTTGCCGCTTTTGTGAGCAATTCTTTGGAAATGGCAACGTCTGTTGTCACGTATGCAAGCATGGTGCACATATTCGGGTGAATCATGCCGGAGCCTTTGCTCATACCGCCAACGGTCACAGTCGTTCCATCGATTTCAAAAGAAACTGCCACCTGTTTTGACAGCGTATCTGTGGTCATAATTGCCTCTGCTGCCAGTGTACCTGCTTCGATGGTATCGGAAAGCATGGGCACCAATTTTTCTACGCCGGCTTCGATTCTTTCGATAGGAAGCTGCATACCGATTACACCGGTGGAACCAATCAAAACGGCATCTGTCGGAATGTTTAACAGCTGGCCTACTTTTTTTGCAGTCGCTTCGCAATAAGAAAAGCCCTGTTTTCCGGTACATGCATTGGCAATGCCGGAATTCACAACAACCGCCTGTACAAATGCTGCATTTTCAACTACCTCTTTGTCCCACATAACAGGAGCCGCCTTCACAACGTTTGTTGTAAAAGTGCCTGCCACTTTACACGGTACCTCACTGTAAATCATCGCCATATCTTTGCGGTTTTGATATTTAATCGCCGCCTCTGCGCCGGCTGCTTTAAATCCTTTTGCTGCGGTTACACCGCCTTCTTTTAAAATGTTCATGTTTGTATCTCCTTCTATTGGTTGAATGCGGTAATATTTTCTTCATTCAACACAAAGTCATAATAGTTCAAATCTTCTCGTTTCGTCCATCCGATTTCGTTCCAGAAAGCATTTCCGATGTCATTCTGGGTAAAGGCAATCAGACAAACTTTATTAATTTTTTCTTCTTTCAGGCGTTCCATGCAATACACAACCATCGCTTTTCCGATGCCTCGCATGCGGTAATCTTTGTCCACGCACACATGATACAGACATCCTCGTCTGCCGTCATGTCCGCAAAGAATACAGCCTACTATTTTGTTATCTGCAATCGCAACAACACTAAGTCCCGGATTTCGCTCCAAAAAGCGCTCCACGCCTTCTTTGGAATCGTCCACACTTCGGATGCCGAATCCTTTGATGGTCATCCACAAATCGTGTACATTCTGAAAATCCGCAGCTTCCATCGCCCGAATTGTCACCTTATCCATGCCGTCTTTCACGTATCTCACCGTTCCTTTTTATAAAACAAGGCCTTTGCTTTCGTCACATCCAAGTAAAATATTGAGGCACTGTACAGCCGCACCGGATGCGCCTTTTCCAAGATTGTCAAACTGTGCGGAAAGCACCATACGTTCTTCATTTCCTGTTATGTAAACTTTAAGTCCGTCCCAACCGCTGAGCGAATTTCCTGCAAGCATACCGCCGTACAAGTCATCGCCGCCGTTTTCTACCACTTTGATAAACTGCTCACCTTTGTAATACTGTGCAAAATATTCCGTCATCGCTTTCGGATTTTTGCAATCTTTCAAATATTCTGTATAAAGCGGCACAGACACAACCATTCCGCTGTAATAATCTGCTAAAATCGGGGAAAACAGCGGTTCTTTTGCAAGTCCTGTAATCGCCTTCATCTCTTTCAAATGTTTGTGGCTCTGTGTCAGTGCATATTCTCGCGGAACGTCGATGTCTTTGTGTCTATCGTCTGCTTCGTACTCTGCAATCATTTTCTTTCCGCCGCCGCTGTAACCGGTCAGGGAAAAAGATGCCACCGGATAATCGTTTGGCAAAATGCCGCCCGCGATAAGCGGGTATACAAGAGAAATAAATCCTGTTGCATGGCAACCCGGAACTGCAATTCTTTTGCCTGTCTGAATTGCTTCCCTGCGTGCTTTGGACAACTCCGGAAATCCGTATGCCCAGCCGCTCTCGGTACGATGCGCTGTGGAAGTATCGATAATTTTTACATTTTCATTGTCCACCAGGCTGACAGACTCTCTTGCAGCTGCATCCGGCAAACAAAGAAATGTAATGTCGGATTCGTTAATGAGTCTCTTTCTTTCATTTATATCTTTTCTCAGTTCGCTTGCAATCGGAAGAATCTCAATATCGTCTCTTCCCTCAAAGCGTTCGTATATTCTTAAACCGGTTGTTCCTTCACTTCCATCAATAAAAATCTTTTTCTTCATAGTTTCTCCTCTTTTGGGGTGGGTAACGAGTATATGTTTCTGTGGAAAAGATGCCATATTTATGTTTTGTTACATAGTTTCAAATATTGGATTTTCTAAGTGCTTTTGTGATAGTTTACAACACCGGACGTGACCGGCGTATACTCGCCATCGTGGCTCGAATACGCCTTTTTCAGACATCGTGTCTGAAAATCACTGTGTGTATAAAAGCACTAAGAAAATCGAAATATTTTTCACGATATGTAACAAAACATAAATATGGAATTCTTTTCCACATGTAAATATATCTCGTTACTCAAATCCATAATTGTAATACAGTCTGCATTTTCACATTCCTTTTATTATACCCATGATTGGGTGGGGTGTGCAAGCAGTATTTGCGGGTTTGTTTCTTTATTTATATGTTTCTTGGATAAAATGCATATTTCGCTATGCAATTCTGAGGTATGTGTGGTGTTGAATGTATGTCATTTTGTAAAAAGAACAAACTGCAATTGTGCCTGAAGATTGAAATATAGTAGTACTTGGTATTTTGTTCAAAATCAAGCAATCTGCGAACACGATGTTCGCAGAAATCGCACGTAAGCCACGATGGCGCATGTGCGATGGTTGCGTAACCAGCCTATACCTTTCTCAAAATACTTAGTACTACTTATTTCAATCTGCGGCACAAGGCAGTTGTTCTTTTTACAAATGACATCTTCAACCCACATTTTCTCTTTGTTGCATAATCATACAACTTTTATGCATAATATGCAACTACTTTTTTATTTTTATGCATTTTATGCAATATTTTTGTTTAAAATATGCATATTTTTTACTTGCATTCCTTTTCATAATGTTGTATATTGTTTGCAGGACGTTGATAGGAAAGCTTGTTTTTCCTACTAAACATACATAATTATACGGAGGAATCAATCATGAAAGAAAAAGTAATTTTAGCGTATTCCGGCGGTTTGGATACAACTGCTATCATCCCTTGGTTAAAAGAAAACTTCGATTACGAAGTTATTTGTGTCTGCATCGACTGTGGACAGGGTGAAGAATTAGACGGTTTGGAAGAAAGAGCAAAATTCTGCGGCGCTTCCAAATTATACATTGAAGATGTTATCGATGAGTTCTGCGATGAATATGTAGTACCTTGTGTACAGGGTAATGCAATTTATGAAAACAAATATCTTCTCGGTACATCCATGGCTCGTCCGGTTATTGCAAAACGCCTTGTAGAAATCGCAAGAAAAGAAGGTGCTACAGCAATCTGCCACGGTGCTACAGGTAAAGGTAACGACCAGATCCGTTTCGAACTTGGTATCAAAGCACTTGCTCCGGACCTTAAAATCATCGCTGCATGGAGACATGACAAGTGGACAATGGATTCCCGTGAATCCGAAATCGAATACTGTAAAGCACACGGAATCGACCTTCCGTTCTCTGCAGATTCTTCTTACAGCCGTGACCGTAACTTATGGCACATCAGCCACGAAGGTCTTGAGTTGGAAGACCCGGCAAACGAGCCGAACTTTGACCACTTATTAGTTTTGGGAACAACTCCTGAAAAAGCTCCTGAAGAAGGCGAATACGTAACAATGACATTTGAAGGCGGTATCCCGACAAGTGTTAACGGCAAAAAAATGAAGGTTTCCGATATCATTCGTGAATTGAACGCTCTTGGCGGCAAACACGGAATCGGTATCGTTGATATCGTAGAAAACCGCGTTGTTGGTATGAAATCCCGTGGTGTATATGAAACACCGGGCGGAACAATCCTTATGGAAGCTCACCAGCAGTTGGAAGAACTCATCCTTGACCGCGATACCTATGCATTGAAAAAAGACATGGGCAACAAACTTGCTCAGATCGTTTACGAAGGAAAATGGTTCACACCGCTTCGTGAAGCAGTTCAGGCTTTCATCGAGTCTACACAGACATACGTTACAGGTGAAGTGAAATTCAAACTTTACAAAGGTAACATCATCAAAGCCGGTACAACTTCTCCGTACTCCTTGTACAACGAAAGTATCGCATCTTTCACAACAGGTGACTTGTACGATCACCATGACGCAGAAGGTTTCATCAACCTGTTCGGTCTTTCTTGCAAAGTTCGCGCAATGAAAATGCAGGAAGTAGAAGACAATAAATAATATTGTAATTTACAAAACGCCGGTGCTTTTATGCATCGGCGTTTACTTTTCATTTCATTCCTTGCTACAATTTTTCTACTTCACTCTCATAAACTTTTTCGGTATTTTCGTCAAACAATACCCATTCCACCAAATCGAACTTGTCCGCATTTTCGCTCAAAAATCCGGCAACGGTACGGACTGCAATTTGAGCTGCCAATTCCACCGGAAAATGATAAATCCCCGTAGAAACAGAAGGAAACGCTATCGTTCTTATGCCATGTTCCATTGCTAACTGCATAGAATTGTAATAGCAACTTGCAAGCAGTTCCTCTTCCTTTTTCATTCCGCCATTCCACACCGGTCCTACCGTGTGAATGACATAATCACAAGGCAAATTGTATGCCTTCGTAATCTTTGCCTGGCCGGTCTTGCATCCTCCAAGCAGACGGCATTCAAATAAAAGTTCCGGTCCTGCCGCTCTGTGAATCGCTCCGTCCACACCACCACCGCCAAGCAAAGAACTGTTGGCAGCATTCACGATTGCCTGCACGCCTAACGGCTTTGTTATGTCCCCGCGGATTGTTTTTATCATATTGTTATGTGACACTTGTTTTGTACTTTTCATATCCAAAGGTTGGTCCTCCTCCTTTTACGACTCTTGAACAGTATATCACACTTCCACCTCTTGTACCAATTCACAAAGTACACCTTGCGGCAACACATACTTAACAACACCTTTCGCCGTCTCGCCAATGCGGTCATACAATCTTCCTGCACTCATACTTTCTCCCAGCACCGTATACGGACTATTTGCCACATAACCCACCAGTCCAAGTCCATCCATCTCAACTTTTATCGCTTCCTTGTCGAATTCATTGTCCGGCTCTTTGCTAAGCTTCACTTCCTGCTTTGCTTCAAAAAGCTCTAATCCATAATGATGTTTCGTTCCTGCGATTGTAAAATAAATTTTTTCCATAACATATTCCTCCATGTTTATTTGTATTTTTTTCAAAAAAGAATCTTCGACTATCTGCATATTGGCTTCCATTTATCTGCATATACTTTATCATTTTATATGCAGATACTTTTTCACATTACAGTGCGACATACATCGTTCTCTTCTTTATCCCATAATCAAAAATCATACTCATCCGGATCTAATCCGGCTTCTTCCAAAGCTTCACGTCTTTCGTCTTCACCCATCATTTCCAGCTCCTCCGGATCAAGCCCCGACAACTCAAGTTCTGTAAAATCATTTTCATCGTCCTCCTCATCGGTTTCCCTTGTGAGTTCTTCAAATGCCATAAAATCCAGCAAACGTTCTCCGGAATCAAGTTCTCCGTCGTGATTAAAATCGAATAAATCTCCAAAAAATCCTCTACTCATAACAGCCTCCTCTACTCTAAAACAGCATCGTTTTTACAGTTCTCGTAATACTTGCATGTAACACAAAACTTGTTACAATACTTCCAATTTAAATTGAGTGTTTTCTTAATCCAATACATCCAACGGTTCATGTGGCGTCTCTCCTTTCTAGCCAATCATGGCTAACTTGATATATACAATAATGCTGACAACCAAAAGCGCTATTCCTAACAGTTTTTGCTCGTCACTTTTCCCTGCAATTATGAGATATAAGCCTACAAATGGCATTGCAATTACCGCAAACATCAAAACTAACGCACACCCTACTCCACCGCCGGTACTCTCATTATTCTTGCTCATACGCACACCTCCCATTTACACAAAAATCATTAAAATCCCAAGTCCCAAAAGTATCACCGCAACTACTGCAATTACATCCTCGCTATCACCGGAACTACTTCGACCTTGACTACTATCCGAAATTGATTTGTGAATATGATAACTAATAAACGCATCCTGTATATCATATTTACCGTTTTTATTCCAATCACACATAGGCTCATCTCCTTATCCGCTTGCTAAATAAAAAAGGAACCAAGAGTAAGGTTATTTCCTTATCTTGGTTCCAGTATAAATTATGATGTGTACATTAAAACGGACTTGTTATGGCTCTGTAGTTAAAAACACATTTACACCTATGGTGACGACTGGCAACAAAAATCGCCATTCCTTAAGACAAAAAAGTATTCACTTGTGGTTACCATTTCGATGTTTCTGTTTTTTACCATTGTTCCTCTGCCTATAAAAAAAATATGTTATCTATTATATTCCAACCTTCCCATCCATGATATCACTCCCC
>JAZQDM010000004.1:0-6032 GCA_045546775.1 Lachnospiraceae bacterium
AGCATTCATCTACGATGCGCTTCACTTCTTTGTCGATTTCGCCGGTGATGTACTCGCCATGGCTCTTGGTATGTGCAAGGTCACGTCCGATAAATACTTCATCATCGTCCGCGTCGTAATTCAGCACACCGATATTTTCGCTCATACCGTAACGGGTAACCATACGGCGGGCTTCCTGAGTCGCACGCTTGATATCGTTGGAAGCACCCGTTGTAATATCATCAAAGGTAATCTCTTCTGCGATACGACCACCAAGCAATACCATAATGTCCTGAAGCATACGTCCTTTGGTAAGGAACATCTCGTCTTTTTCAGGAAGCGGCATCGTGTAGCCTGCTGCCCCTAAGCCTGTAGGAATGATGGATACGGTATAAACCGGACCTACATCCGGAAGCACATGGAACAAAATCGCATGGCCGGCTTCGTGATAAGCGGTAATTTTTTTCTCTTTGTCGGAAATAATGCGGCTCTTTTTCTCTGCGCCGATACCGACTTTGATAAATGCCTTCTTAATATCTTCCTGTACTACATAAGCGCGGTCTTCCATCGCCGCCGTAATGGCAGCTTCGTTTAAAAGGTTTTCCAAGTCCGCACCGGTAAAGCCTGCTGTCGTCTGGGCAATCTGCTCCAGATTGACATCGTCGCCAAGCGGCTTATTTTTTGCATGCACTTTGAGAATTTCTTCTCTGCCGCCTACATCCGGCGGTGTCACAGTAATCTTTCGGTCAAAACGGCCCGGACGAAGAATCGCCGGATCCAAAATATCAACACGGTTTGTCGCTGCCATCACAATGATGCCTTCGTTTACGCCAAAGCCGTCCATCTCCACAAGCAACTGGTTGAGCGTCTGCTCTCTTTCGTCATGGCCGCCGCCCATACCGGTACCACGTCTTCTGGCAACCGCATCAATCTCATCGATAAATACGATACAAGGTGCATTTTTCTTTGCTTCCGCAAACAAATCTCTCACGCGGGAAGCACCAACGCCGACAAACATCTCCACAAAATCGGAACCGGAAATGCTGAAGAAGGGCACATTTGCCTCTCCTGCAATGGCTTTTGCAAGCAACGTTTTACCGGTACCCGGAGCACCTTCCAAAAGAACACCTTTCGGAATGCGCGCGCCTACTTTTGTGAATTTGGCAGGCTCTTTCAAAAATTCGATGATTTCTTCTAACTCGTTCTTTTCTTCTTTCAAACCGGCTACATCTTTTAAACCGATTTTTCCGCCTCCCATGGAAAGCTTCGCGCGGCTCTTGCCGAAATTCATCATTTTTCCGCCGGAATTGCCGCCGGCATTTTGCGAATTAATCAAAACAAAAATAAACACTCCGGCAATCAGTACAACTAAAACCGGAAGCATGTATGTCAAAAACCAGCTCTCTCTCGGAATGTCCCTAATAATCGGACTGATTTCGTACTGCTGTGCCAGCGCTTCAATCTCTGTTACATCCGTCGCATAAAACAACTGCTCGTCGCCACTTTGCAACGTAACATATACGGCACCCGTCGTTCCTTCCGCGTTAGGCTGAATTACGATTTCGGTAACACGCTTATTTTCAAAATCATCTGCTAACTGTTTCTTTGTGTAATTGTCTCCCGAATCATTCAATGTGCCTATCCACACTGTTAAAAGCAACAGAATAATAATTACGACAAAGTAAAAGTTGAATCCTTTACTGCTTTTATTCAAAACTGTCTCCTTCCTATCTTATGTCTTGCGACTTTATTTTTAATCAAACTCCACAACACCGATGTATGGGAGATTTCTGTATTTTTGTGCATAGTCAAGACCGTAACCTACGACAAATTCGTCCGGAATTTCAAATCCTGTATAATCCACCTGTACGTCCACAACTCTTCTTTCCGGTTTGTCAAGCAACGTACAAAGTCTCATGCTCTTTGGGCCTCTTGCCTGCAAAATCTCAAGCAAGTAGCTCAATGTTCTTCCGGAATCCACA
Source organism: Lachnospiraceae bacterium (assembly GCA_045546775.1). Taxonomy (GTDB): domain Bacteria; phylum Bacillota; class Clostridia; order Lachnospirales; family Lachnospiraceae; genus RGIG3002. The sequence continues at coordinate 1,962 of JAZQDM010000004.1, forward strand.
ATATCTTCCACTACGATTACATCTTTATCTTTAATGGAATCATCCAAATCTTTTACAATTTTAACAACACCGCTTGACTTTGTATCACCGCCGTAGCTGGATACGGACATAAAGTCCAACGATACCGGCACGGTAATTCTCTTTGCAAGCTCACACATAAAGAAGCTGCCGCCCTTTAAAACGCAAACCAAATGTACCTGCTTTCCTGCGTAATCTTTGCTAATCTGATCGCCAATGAGCTGAATTCTCTTATCAACCTGTTCTTCTGTCAACAATACTTTTACGTGTTCTGCCATTTTATTTTCCTCCTCTAAAGTATACCTGCAAAATTGTTTTTGTATCCGCACTCACCTTGAAATCGTGGCTAATCCGATAACCGGGCACCCACAAAACGTGATTTTCCTGCGTTAGTACATACATTTCGTCCCTTTTGTCTTTTGGGATTTTTTGTTCGATAAAATATTTTTTTAAAGTCTTTTTGGATGACTTTTCATCAATCGTCAAAAAGTCGCCAACTGCTCTTTTTCTAAGCGTCAGGCATTTTTCTATTTTATCATAGTCAAACCATTTCGTATATGTTTTTTGTGGAATATTTTTACTGCTGTCATATGAAAAAACCGCAAATTCAAACACACCGACTCCGTCAATTTCCACCGTTCCCGGAATCGTGACAGGAAAACTTATAATAGGTTGTCTGTTTCCGGTTTCCTGCCCGCGGTCTGCGGTTTTGTGGCATCCAACTGTCGTGCCGACAAGCACCCGGTCAAATTCCCGCCTTGCTATAATGCCGTAAGGCAGGTTCAAGCGTTTGTTCCCTTCCTTCACAAACAGCGAAAGCATGTCCTGCACGTGCACCGCTGTAATGTCTTTTCGTCCCGGCGCCAATTTTTCCATGCACAGAAGCAGCAGTCTTTTTTGCAAAAGTACAGGCTCCCGCAAAAACAGTTCCACCGAGAGAGAAATGCCTTCTTTCACCTCTTTGGCAACCCGCGTAAATGCCGCATTTGTTTGCTCCTGCAAATAGCTTTCCGTTTCCAGAAGCATTTCTGCCGTGTGATTCATGTGTTCTACGGCACGCTCACAAATATGCTGACTTGCGTAGGGCAAAATATTGTGCCGGATTTTATTTCTCGTATAAGTATCCTCGTTGTTGGAACTGTCTATGCAATACGCAATTTTTTTGTCCTGCAAATAGTGTTCAATTTCTTCTCTTCCAAGACATAGGAGCGGCCGGATAATCTGCCCGCGCACCGGCTTAATGCCGGATAATCCGGTTAGGCCTGTCCCCCGGAACAAATGAAACAGCATCGTCTCCGCCCGGTCGTTGGCATGATGCGCCACCGCGATTTTGCCGGAAGGGTCGCTTGTAAGCTCGCCAAGCACTTCAGAAAATGCCTCGTAGCGCACGTTTCTGCCGGCTTCCTCCGTAGAAATGCCCTGCTCTTTTGCAAGTTGCTCCACGGCAACTTCCTTTAAATAAAAAGGCACTTGCAGTTCCTTACAAAGGCGCTCCACATACGCCGCCTCCTCACAAGCTTCCGGGCGAAGCATATGGTTGACATGCACCACCGCAAGCGTTAACGACATTTCTTTTTGCAATTCTTTCAGCAGAAAAAGAAGGCACAGAGAATCTGCCCCTCCTGAAACACCCGCCACAACCGTATCACCCGGTGTAAGCATATGATATTGCTCCACGTACTGTTTCACTTTTTCTAACATAACGATTCATATTCGCCGGCTTTTGCCCGCAATTCCTTTAATTTCAATATAGTAAATTTAAGAAAAAAAAGCAATATTAACATAGATTTTCCCAGATTCCGACTACAAGAACCGTCATATCATCGCGGATGCGGCCCTTGCTCTCCCGTATCACGGCATTCAAAATGTAATTTGCCATTTCCTTTGGATTTTCCAACGTCATGCGGCTAATCATTTCCGACAGCGCATCCTCCCCGATTCCGTCGGAAAGGGCATCCAAAATACCGTCCGAAAACATAAAAATATAGTCCCCGTCCATGAGAATCCGACTGGTCGGGTCCGCTTCAATTTCCTTGAAAATGCCAAGCGGCAAGTTTCTCGCCGAAATACGTTCCACAAGATGCGCGCGCTTGATAAAAGTAGGCGCACCACCGATTTTTATCATCTCACAAATGCCCGTCCGCAAATCGACCTGACACATATCAAGAGAAGACATGTTGTGTTCTTCCGCGCCAATCAAAATAGAATTGTTCACCATCTGCACCGCCATCTCTGCCCGAAAACCGCTCTCCAAAAGCTTTTCCGTCAGCTCCACGACCATGCGGCTGTCCTCGTTTGCTTTTTTGCCGGAACCCATGCCGTCCGACAAAAGCATCGTCAATTTTCCACGGTCCGTCTGATAAATCGAATAGTTATCCCCGGACACTTCCTCCTCTTCCTTAATCGCCGTCGCAATTCCCGTCAAAACGTGAAATTTGGACTCCTCCGTAAAACGATACATTTTGAACGTGTCGGAAAAATACATCGGACAGCCATCCGCCGGCATCAGCCTGCAATGGAGCGTCACCGACAAAATGTCCGCCGCTTCCTGCACATGCTTGTCCTTTTTTCCCGCATTGCGCGCCATCAAAATATATTCCACATACCCGTCACGATTCAAAATACGGTAAATTTCCTGAATCTGAATACCGTTTTCTATGAGATTATGTACTACTTCCTTTGTCTTTTTTTCACCCAGAGGCTCAAAACAAAACGACTCCTCCGCCATTTCTTCCATAATATTTGCAACTTCACCAAGCTGCTTTGCCATCAATCCGCAGTTATCCCGAAGCCGCTTTTTCCAGAGCAATTCCTCTCTGTCAATGGTTTCCTCCGCATCACGCATTTGCTCTATGTCGCGCCCCGGCATTTCCCCAAAAGTATCCGCCAAATTGCGGAACGAATCCGCGTACGTCAAAAGCTTGCTCCTCCCGTAATCCGGCAATAATTTTTGTCTGTTTTCCTCATTTACAACTTGTTTGTGTCTTCGCATACTAGCCTCCCTTTTTACAACATATTGCTTGAAACCGCGCTGTGCGTATAATCCGCCGCGCTCCACGCATGACTCTCCGCGCTCTTGGCTCGCTGTGCTCTGCGGTTTCACATTTTTGTTTTAGTATTATAGGACAAGTCGTGTGCCGTTTTTGTCAAAACTACGCGCCCCAAAAATTTTTGTTGCGACAGGTTTCGCGGATATTGTTTACAACACTTCTCCTTTGTAGTATCATCAGTACAAATCACACGTTCCAAATCTTAGGAACATCCTTTCAAAAATTTCTATATGAATCTGCCGGTTTTCCCGGAACATTTCAAACAGCAATTGTTGAGAAACGCACTAAAATCAACTATAATGGAGGTACGCCTATGGCAAAAAACAAAAGATGGTACAGTAAGAAATATTTGTGGGAGAAGTTTCGGCCAAACCGGAAATACAAGGACAGGCTTTTTCGATTCCTATTTCGCGACAAGAAGGACTTGCTACAGCTTTACAATGCAGTAAATGACAGCTATTACACGAATCCCAATGATTTGGAAATTATTACGCTGGAAGACGTGATTTTCATGAAAATGAAAAACGATTTGTCCTTTATGATTGGCAACCGGCTGAATTTGTACGAGCATCAAAGCACCTACTCACCAAACATGCCGATACGGGGACTCATTTATTTTTCCAGACAATACGAGGGTATTATCGCGGAAGAAAAGCATAACGTGTATGGGTCCAAGCTCATTAAGCTTCCCACGCCGGAATATGTGATATTTTATAATGGAACGAGAGAACAGAAAGACCGAACGGAGCTTTATTTGTCGGATTCTTTTGAGACAGGACGTGGCACCGGATGCTTGGAATGCCGGGCGGTGATGCTTAACATCAACCGCGGACACAACAAAGAACTCATGGAGAAATGCAGACGTTTACGGGAGTATGCGGAATTTATTGCGGAAGTAAACGACAATCTTTCCAAGAATATGTCGTTAAAACGAGCCATCAAAAATGCTATGGACAGTTGTATCGAGAAAAGAATTTTAATGGATATACTGGTGAAAAACCGG
>JAZQDM010000005.1:0-2965 GCA_045546775.1 Lachnospiraceae bacterium
TTATTCTGCTTCTATTTTTATTCCAAGCAAGCGTTTTTTCGTTCGTACACTGTACTTCAAAGTATATGTGGCAATCCCATTAACAATTGCATCGTGGATTTCCATGATTTCTTTCGAAATATCCTTTTCGTTCGCATACCAACCTAAAAAAGTGGTTGGTTCTTCATCGAAAAATCCGCTTCCTTCACTTTTACCAAAAAGCGCATACTGCGGCGATGATTTTCCACCGGACATTTTTTGAGAAGACACAACCTTATGACAAGTAGCAATTACACGTTCAGTTGGTGATGTTATTGTGATTGTTCCTGTTGCATTCTGCATTTGGGTATTGGACTTTTGTGAAATCTCCGTTTCCATTAAGCTGTCCAGCGAAACACTCAATTTACTTGAAAGTAACAACAACTTTTCCACTTCCGGATATCCAATTCCTTGTTCCCATTTCGAGACAGCTTGACGACTCACATCAAGAATTTCCGCTAACTCTTCCTGCGATAATTGTTTCTCTTTTCTTAGTTGTTTCAGATTTTCTGCAAAGCTCATACAGTTTACCTCCTTTACACAACTAATTATACACACAGGCAAAGCGAAATCTACCAACCCATATTTGCATTTGAGCAACTTTAAGTTGCAAACTAATACAATTATGGAAGTTGTCTCATAAATCCAAGTTTGTTTAACAGTATTATAAAACAAAAATGTTACGATTTCTACCAGTTTTGCAAAATACCTACCAAATCAGTAATAAGCAAAATACCGCCCGTAGGATTTAATGTCCTACGGGCGGTTTCCATGTCAACTATTCCTCAGTGGTTATTTTTATCTTTTCTTATAGATCACAAGCTTCGGATTTTCTCCGACATATATCGTATAAATAAACGAGGATAACGGCAACTCGCATGCCATAAATCACTACTTCTTCAACAATTTTTCCTATAATTATGTTGCACTTTATAATTTTAGGAGGTATCACTATGCACAGAACAATCAGCGACTACAAAATCACTAAAAGAAAAGACGGACGCTATTACGTCCGCATACGGGACAAAGGCGATGTTACGCACATTTACGGAAAAACAAAGGCCGAGGTTAAAGCAAAGCTGGAGATCAAGATTGAAGAGCTGAACACTCTGGACCGTCGACGAACGGAGCAGTCCTTCCCTACCCGAAACATTACCCTGGCAAACTGGTCTCGTTTATGCCTTGACACCTTTTGCGCCTCCTCCATCAGCGGAAATACCTACATCGGATATGAACGGTACATCCGGTTACACTTTGGAAAGCTGGCCGACACGCCCATCTCTAAGATCACAAACTTTATGGTTCAGCAGCACATCAACGACTTATCACGACTTGGTGGAAAAGAAGGAATGAGCGAGGCTTATCTGACACGCGTAAAGGTCTTTTTGCACATGGTATTTAATTATGCCGTCCAAAACAACTTGATCGTTGTAAACCCCACCCTGGGCGTTAAGATCCCCAAAACCGGATTGAACGAAAACCGTTCTCTTACCAAGGAGGAAGAGCTGCGGTTATTGCAAGCCGCACGTGATTTCAAAAAGCCTTTTATGTTTATTGTGGTTGTGGCTTTGTATACCGGCTGCCGAAAGGGAGAACTCTTTGCCTTAAAATGGCGTCACATTGATTTTGAAAACAGAACCATCAAAATCGATTCTCAGCTCATACGGGAATATACGCCGTTTATCGAAGGTGAAACCAAGACCGTATACCAGCCTAAGAATCCCAAAACAAAAAACTCAAAGCGGCTTATCCATATGATCGAACCTCTGGCTATCGAGTTTATGGAGTACAAAAGAAGACAATTAAAGTGGAAGGAAGAACACGGCTTTACCCATTCAGAGGATGATTTTGTTTTTGCCAGTCGGGTCAACACCGCGCTGTGTGATGCAACCTTCTATAAAAACTATCATAAGCTTCTAAAGAAGGCAGAAGTAGAAAACGCAAATTTCCACACCCTGCGCCATACCTTCGCCACCCGCTGTCTGGAAAGTAATATCAATTTACTATCCATCTCAAAGACCTTAGGCCATTCCAGCATCAAAGTAACCGGAGATATTTATATCCACATGACTGCCTCGCACCAAAAGGAGTGCCTGGACAAACTTGCAGACAGCTATTATACATTACAACAATTCACGAAAGAGGTGCATTTACCGGAAATTAAGGTTTAGAGCATCCGTTTGGTTTCCGGACGCTCTAAAACAGCAGAAAGGCAGTAACATCAATACTTTTGGAGATTGGGATTTGCGATTTGACAAACCATTTGACATACTTTGTCTCTTTTTTGCTTTGGCAACAATGAAAGCGAGGGCAAGCGGTACGACAACTATCTTAGGCTACAATGACCATATAAACAGAGGTATCTATCAAGAATTACGGCTTAGAGCATACTTGCGAAAACCCGTGGCTCTAAAATAGCAAAAACCCAGTAATATCAATGGTTTTTACAGTTAGAGAAAAGCCATTTGAAGCAAAAGTTGACACAAATCGGCAATACTTTTTTTGTGCGACTTCAGTCCAAATTGCGGTGCATAGGCTGTATAGATATTCTTGAAGTAAAATCTGTGTCAAAATTTACGTCAAAGAACACAGAAAGGTACGCAATATTTCCTTAAAAGCGGCATATAACCCCATATTTAAGCATTTTTGACCCATTATCCCCTGCGAAAAAAGTGTGTCAAAAAGTGTGTCAAACGCTTTTCGCAGGATGAATATATGCACAAAACCCCTCGATTTTTCCCAAAAATCGAGGGGTTTTTCATATTTAGCGAACCAACGAGCAACGGATTAACAGCTGATCTTCTTGTCGGGGTGTGCACAAGGTTCGTTTGTGATCCGCTTGCATGGATCGCACAGCGGGCAGCCGCCGTAACCCAGGCAAAAGCCCTGTATGCCTGCCTGCCGCAGCTTCTCCGTAAATCGCGCAATAGCCGCATTATGTGCCTTC
>JAZQDM010000006.1:0-1681 GCA_045546775.1 Lachnospiraceae bacterium
CCATTGTCCAGGACGGGCAGAAAAAAATTGCCTATTACAATATTCTCTTTGACTTTTCATTCCTGGAAGAAAATCCGGATTCGTTTTGTAGCCGTACTTTTTTTGAAAGATTTTCGGAAAATACGATTTTAACCACCCCGCATGAAAAAAGTAATTTCATTTATTCAAGAAAATTTTTCGCGACCGATTTCCATAGAAGAAGCCGCAGAATTAATAAATCTTTAGCCAAATCGCGTTTGAATGCGGCTTTGAAAGCACTTCCTATTTCATAAACCTGTTCCACAAAAAATTCGGCCTAGCTCCAGTTGCATATCGAAAATCAAATTAGTAAGTAATTGATAAAAATTTTATAACGGGTCTACAAGGACTGCAACTTAAATCAACTTTCCATTGTCGCCTTTCCATTTAAAATCTGTTATAATTTTTCTATGAGTACAAAAATTCCAAACAGATCAGAGGTTCCAGAAAGCGACAAATGGAACTTGTCTTCAATTTATAAATCAAACGATGAATGGGAAGCCGCATTAAAAGAACTCCCTGCACTTACAGAAAAAGTAGTTTCTTTCAAAGGAAAACTTTCCAGTTCAAGCAAAACACTTCTTGAAGCTCTAAAAGCACTAGAAGCGGCCGAACTCAAAATGGAAACCGTCTATCATTACGCATCTCTTCAGCACGAAGCCGATGAAGATGATTCCCTGGCTACTGACCGCGATGGCCGGGCAATGATGGCATACACAGAAATGCAGTCCGCACTCAGTTTTATGGATCCGGAACTGCTTGCAATCCCGGAAGAAACTTTGCGTACCTGGATTTCGGAGCCGGAATACAAAGATTACAAAAAATATGTAGAAAAGCTTCTGCACTTTAACAAATACACTTTGAGCGAAAAAGAAGAACGAATTCTCTCACTCCAGATGCAGCCGGGACAAACACCTTCAAATGCATTCAGCGTTCTTGAAAATGTTGATTTGAACAAACAGTTCGGCACAGTCAATGTTAAAGGAGAAGAAAAGCCTCTTACACAGACAACCTTCACAACACTTTTGAAAAATCAGGACCGCAAAGTCCGTGAAACCGCCTACAAACAGTTCTACAAAAAATTCGAAGATTTCCAGAATGTAATTTCCGCCCTTTATGCAGGTTCGGTAAATCAGGATGTATTTTCAATGCGTGCCCGCGGATACGATTCTTCACTCCACCATGCTCTGTACGGAAACAAAGTTCCGCTCAGCGTTTACCACAATCTGATTGACTGCGTGCACAAAAATCTTGGCACCCTTCACGAATATTACTCTCTACGCAAAAAAATCCTTGGTCTTTCAGAACTCCGCCACTACGACGTTTACGTTCCGCTGGTAAAATCAGTTGCAATGCACCACACCTACGAAGAAGCCGTAGAAATCTGCCGTAATGCACTTGCCCCTTTGGGAAAAGAATACACCGACCGCCTTTGCAACGGCCTTTTAAATGGCTGGGCAGACCGCTACGAAAATGTTGGAAAACGAAGCGGAGCCTTTTCTAGCGGCGCATACATCGGTGACCCGTACATTCTCTTAAACTACGATGCAGACGACATTCGCGACGTATTCACAATGGCACACGAAGGCGGTCACTCAATGCACAGCTGGTATTCCGTGCACAACAATCCGTTCCTTTCGTATGACTACACAATTTTCGAAGC
>JAZQDM010000007.1:0-1507 GCA_045546775.1 Lachnospiraceae bacterium
AACCTTGCCTTGGGACAATGCCCAAGTAACGGTAGGCGGACTAAAAACAAAGGAATTTCAGACAGGAACTCTGGAATCCTTGTTGTTGCCTAATTTGTATGCGGCAGGGGAAATTTTGAATGTAGACGGTGATTGCGGAGGATATAATCTCATGTGGGCGTGGGCAAGCGGGATAGTAGCAGGTCAGGAGGCGGCAAATGCTTAGAATTTCCGGGATAGGATTGGGAATTACTCAATCGGAAGAAGAATTGAAACAATTTGTTGAACAAAAACTGAATACTCCTCTTTTATCTTTTCGCATTTCCAAACGGTCGGTGGATGCCAGAAAAAAAGAGGAATTAAAATTTGTATACTCGGTGGAGGTTGAAGTAGAACATGAAGAACGGTTTTACTCTCTTCATGGAGTGACGCCGATTAAGAAAAAGACCTATCACCCCACAGTTTCCCAATTGAAGAAACGTCCTGTGGTAGTAGGATTTGGTCCTGCAGGAATGTTTGCAGCATTAACATTGGCACAGGCAGGTGCAAGACCTGTGGTGCTGGAACGGGGAAAATCTGTAGAACAAAGAAAACAAGATATCCAAAATTTATGGAAAAAGGGTATTCTTCAAGCAGAATCTAATGTGCAGTTTGGCGAAGGCGGAGCCGGAACTTTTTCGGATGGAAAGCTGACAACCGGTACAAAAAGTCCGTTTTCCGAGCATTTGCTTCAAACCATGGTTCGGTTCGGTGCTCCTGAAGAAATTTTGTGGCAAAATAAACCACATATTGGTACCGATCGTCTGGAAATTATGGTAACAAACTTACGAAAAGAAATCATTTCTTTGGGTGGAGAAGTGTTGTTTGAAAGCAAATTATGCGGTTTGAGGAAAGAAAAAAACCAATTGACGGGAATTTGTTATGAAAGGGACGGAAAGGTCAATGAGTTGGAAACAGACTGTGTGATTTTAGCCATTGGTCACAGTGCTCGTGATACCTTTACTATGTTGTTCGATTCAGGTCTGCTCATGGAGAAAAAGCCCTTTTCTGTTGGAGTTCGGGTGGAACATCTTCAAACAAAAATTGATTTTGCTCAATTTGGGAAATCGGTTCCGGAAATCGGTGCGGCAGAGTATAAGCTTGTTACTCATTTGAAAAACGGAACCGGGGTATATACCTTTTGTATGTGCCCGGGCGGACAGGTGGTTGCGGCAACTTCGGAAGAAGGGGCTGTAGTGACCAATGGCATGAGTGATTATGCCAGAAACGGAAAAAATGCCAACAGTGCAGTTTTGGTTGGTGTTTGTCCCGAAGGGGATTTATTTGCCGGAGTTCGGTTTCAGCAAAAACTGGAACGGGATGCCTATGTGCTGGGAGGAGGAAATTACAAAGCTCCTGCTCAATTGACAGGAGATTTTTTGAAAAAAATTCCAAGCAAACAGCTGGGAGAAGTAGAGCCGTCCTATGAGCCGGGGGTTACTCTTTGTTCTTTGGACGAGTGTTTGCCGATTAATATTGCTGATTCACT
>JAZQDM010000008.1:0-24236 GCA_045546775.1 Lachnospiraceae bacterium
CCCAAGAATACATACATAATTCAAAATAAGATTTAGTATTGCTGCAACAACAGTTCCTGTCGCAATAAATTTTGTTTTCTTTGTGAAGTATTCCACATGCACCGGCAATGAATACATGAATATAAAGTATGCCGAAAAAGCAATCGGCACAATCATGCTTAAATCAGTCAAATACTCCTTTGTACCCGCAAGAGCAATTACCTCCGGTGCCAAAGACACAAATCCAATATATAATACCGTCATAAGCAATGTATAATCGCAAGTTCTGTTTCGAATCTCCGAATACTCTTTTTTATCCATTTTTTCATAAAACCAGGCAGACCAAGCACTATCCATCGACTGAACTATAATCTGTAAAATATTTCCGACCGTATATATAAAACTATAAATACCTGCTTCATTTTCTCCGACCATTTTACCAATCATCAGTCTATCAAATTGGTTTAGCACCTGTTGCGAAAGATTATGAACAATCAACGGAGAACTAACGCGAAATCCATATTTCCAATAATCAAAATTCACAAACTGATGCTTTTCTTGTATTGCCTTTCTAAGAAAACCGAACCAAATATACGCTCCCACTAATATGGCCGGAATTGCATATCCAAAAATTCTATCCCTTGAACTTTGCGTACTAAATCCTATAACAATTAAATAAATTGACAAAATCGTTCCGCCTATTGAATTTATTCCGGCTACAATCAGATACTGTTTATAGTCAAAATCCAACGCTAATTTTGTATTGTAAAACTGAACCATAAACATGGCATAACTGTGTACAACAAGAACATTCAAAATAATCCGGTCAAACTCAAAATAATTTGCAAATGTCGGATAAAAAATGTTTGCTGCAATCAACACTATAAACACACAACAAGTACTCAAAGATAAAGCACTTGTTGTGTATTTGTCATACTCTTCTTTATAATCATATTTTCCCGTTCTCAAAGAACCAAATAAACATAATCCGACAAAAATTGACAGAATCGTTTCGTAGGACACATATATACTAAACAAACCAAATTGTTCTGTTGTCAGTAATCTGGTAAATATAGGTAATGTGATAAAATTTATTCCCTTCAAGAAAATATTACCGACCGTATATGCCGCACCTGCTTTTACTGCCTTATTTGTTGTCTTTTCCACTTAATCACTCCACATCCTTGCTCTTCGACAGTTTTTTAGCTATTTTACAAATAGAATCGCTTCTGTCTACTCGTTCCGCAGTTTCATAGATAACAATATCCGGATTGTAATCTTCCAGGATTTCATCTATGTGTTCTATATAACCTGCAGAAACAAACCAAATTTCAGAAAATGATTCTGCAAAATCATCTGGAACGTAGTCAAATATATAACTGTCACACAAAAACAGCACTTTTACATCATTTTCGGCTTTATCATTCTTCCAGGCACCACTTTGCGTAGTATTCGCCCATTCCCCCATTACTTTTTTGTCCAATTTTTGAGCTTCCGCTTCTGTAATCACAAACTCTTCTAATATATCCTCCTTGTGAACAGCCCCTTTAATCGTCACTCCCAAATCTTTCTTTTGTATTGTGTAATCATTCTCTTGCAAGACACGAAATTTATTACCATTTAATACATTGATTTTTTCCATAATATCCCGATAACCTATATAGGCTCCTCGCGGCGTCCAATGTGTCGCATCTCCCCAATTACTATATACTTCATAATCTTTTTTTGCCTCTAACATTACCGGTTTCATGGAAATCAAATTTACATCCGTAGATTTTTCTACATAAGACATTATCTGATCCGTTTTTGATACTGTTCCGATTTGATTAATCGTATCCATAAACTGCTCCGGATAGATAGAATGCTTATCAAAGCACTGAATATAAAAAAACTGCATATCTCTCTGTTCTAAATAATCACTAATCGTCTGATAGCTATCTCCTATTTTCTTTATCGCCTTTTCATCTCTCAAATTTAAATGTGCATAATCATGAATTATCGGCTTTGTTGCATAGTTCAAATCACCATCAGGCCCCAAATAAAAATCCGGTGTACTTACCCTGTCAAACACATAAAACTGCAACTTTGCATTCAAACCAATCAACTGCTCGCGCAGTCCCATATGGTCCATAAACCACGTTTCACATTCCGATGTGAATTTCTCATTATACTTCCCATGTTCGTTTAATAATTGCGGATATTTTGCCAAATATCTTTTTTCCGAAGTCGAAAGTTCACCCTCTGACCATTTTGCAAAAAAAATCGGGAAGGTCAAAAGCGACAAAAAAACGATTACAAATACGATATTATATAATTTCTTTGATTTATTTCCAATAACTTTCATTTCACTTTCACTCACATACACTTAAAACTGAAAATATATAAATGCTGAATACGTATTTGATGCGACCTGCAAAATCGATAATACGAGCATACCTATAAGCAGCAAATCTCTTCCTATAGCAACCAATACTAAATTAACTCTAACTTTAATCACTTCATAAATCTTTTCAATAAGTGGGGTAGACATCAAAAATGCTATTGCAAAAATCGATATCGTCCACTTATCCAAAAAGAAAAGAATATTATAAATGCACAATTCGGTATTATTTAATCCGAACATGGACAATATATAGTTCATGGCATGTGACAAACTCGGACTTCTGAAAAATACCCATCCAATCATTACAACGATTATTGTATATACATGTTGAAAAATCGAAATACCCAAATTCGCTTTCGTAGGTTTATTATTTTTCTTATTCAATATTTTTTCAACTATATTAAAAAATCCATGCCATATTCCCCATACAATAAATGTGTATGCCGCACCATGCCATATTCCTGTCAGCAAAAATACGATAGCCACATTTAAAATTTGATGTTTCCGGTTCCCTCCCAACGGAATATAGACATAATCCCTGAAAAAAGAGGATAATGATATGTGCCACCTTCTCCAAAATTCGGTAATTGACTTAGAAATATACGGATAATTGAAGTTTTCAATGAAATGGAAGCCAAACATTCTCCCCAAACCAATTGCCATATCACTATAACCTGAAAAATCAAATAATATTTGAAAACTGTACGCAACAATTCCCAACCATGCAATTGCTACCGAATTCAAGTATGGATCCCGTTCAAAAATGCAGTTTGCAATTACTGCCAATGTATCTGCTACAATTATTTTTTTAAACAATCCTACTATAAATCTACGAATTCCATAGGTAAAATCATCTAAAGTAACCGTTCTGTTATCAATTTCTTCCGCTATCGTTTTATAGCGTACAATCGGACCTGTTGTTAATTTCGGGAATAAGCTTATATACAACGCTAATTTTAATATTTTTTTCTGTGCCGGCACTTCATTGCGATAAATATCAACAACATAGGCCACACCCTGAAAAGTAAAAAATGAAATTCCTATCGGTAGAATAACTTCACTAAAAGAAAGTGGGCGTTTAAAGACAGTTCCTAATATATCCAATATAAAATTGAAATATTTGAAATAAAAAAGCATTCCCAAATTTGACAAAACACATAGAAAAAGCATGGTTTTCTTAAGTGTCCTATCTCGAAAAGTCGAAATCAGCAAAGCACCTATATAATTGATAATAATGCTCACAAGCAATAATATTGTAAATTTGGGATTATTCCACGCGTAAAAGAATAAACTAACTAACAACAACCAAATGTTTCTTTGTGAATTCTTTTTTAATACAAAATACCCACCAATTACTATTGGAAGAAAAACAAATAGAAATACAGCATTACTGAAAACCATTCGAATCACCTTTAATATATAATCTATTTTATCTGAACAATCTGCTCAAGAGACTTTGTCTGCGTTACAGCCAATTTTTCAGACACTCGCTTCTCCAAAGCACTTCTGTTTTCCATTACTTTCTCAGCCATTGCAATCACTTTATCACTTACTTCTCCACTTGCCCACATATCATTTCCACGGCATTGAAGAATATAATCGTTCAACCCAAAGTCATCCCCTATTACCCCCTTAAACTTCACGCTATAAGAAAGGCAAATCGGAACAACTCCCATATTAATTGACGAGACAGCCGCATGCATTCTTCCGGTTATCGTAAAGATACCATTTCCCAAAAGAATTCTGGCTTCATGTGGCATAATGAGATAATCCACCACATGTATTCTGTCTTTATATCCGGCATCCAACTTCGGTACAATCTTTTGGATAATACGTCTGTCATTCGAATCAGATACATGAATAACATGTGCCAAAAGCAAAATATCATTTTCTGTCTTATCAAGCAACTGTGTGATTATTTTAATGTATTCATTAATATAGTCCTCTTCGTTGCTTGTATATTGTCTGTCAGCCCCCGATGCAACAATTGTAATGTATGGTTGCTGCCCAACATACTTTTTCAAAACTGCTTTCGTAACCTCTTCATCATTCTGAAAAGGGATATCCAAAAATGCCAAATCTCTTGCTTCATATAATTGCTCAAATGCAAATTCTCTTTTCAGATAATCATAGCAATCGTGATCACGGACATATATTTTACTTTTTGAAAGGCACTTTTTCACTAATGAAACTGCATATCCTTTAAACGGCCCCATTGTCTGCCCCAGGAAGTAAAACGGTTTCTTCTTTGATATCTGGTAAAACTTAAACATGTCAGACACAAAAATTTGTGTAGAATAATACTGCGAAATACAATCGCCGCCTAATACTACACAAATATCATACATTTTTCTATTGTAAGAAATTTCTTTTGGAATATAAAATAATTTCTGAAGTTTTCCGATAATTCCCCGACGCTTTCTGTCAAATAAATCTTCCCGATAAATTTTCACATCCGCATCCAAAGACTTCTTAACACGTTCTAGCTCTTCTTCGTCCAATACATCAACATAAAACTCCGGTTCTTCATCAAATACTTCTAAATAATTTTTGATAAAAGAACTTACCATCATTAAATTTCCGTAGTTATTCGGATGAACGTAAAATATTTTTATTTTCATACTTCCCTCTTATTAACTAATTTTTCTCTTCCATTATCTTTAATAAACAAACCAAGCAACAAAAAATAAATTGCGCAAGAATTCGGGCTGAGTGCCACTTCATTAAATACAATATTCAATCCGATTGCCACAACTAAAGAAGCGCAGAAAATTCTATCTTTCTTCTCCTTTTGTTTGAAGCATTGGGCAAATATAATAATAAAGAGTGCCACATAAACAACCAGTCCGACAATACCAAGTTGTCCAATAACCAATCCCAATCCCGTTTCACTGATCTTACTTTGAACTCCCGAATGGAAAAGTCCTGATAAAACACCAATATTGCCTACACCATAGCCTAAAATATTATTTTTTAATTCAATAATCGAACTTAAAAACCCCATAATATGAAAACGCATACTGCCACTTGAGTTATTCAAAATATATATAACCACTATCATAGCAGCTCCGGCTAAAGCTGTAACAGATGGTATCACAATTTTTCTGTGTAAAGAAAAGCATACTGCAAAAAAAACAAACACCAATATTCCAAGCAATGCACCTTTACTTACCACCATAACACATCCTAGCAACGTAAGTGCCGATATCACATATCTTTTCTTATACCATGCCAACATAAAAACGGCAAAAAGAAACGTACCGAGATTAACCGGATCCGCAAAGGTAGATGACATTCTTTGAATATAATTACCTCTGAATTGCTCTGAAGAGAAAAAATTTCTCGGCAATCCATAACTTGCTATTTCAATACCTTTTTTAGGCCATAACTCTGCTATATTTAATTGCATCCACATTCTTTTATTTATGAAAAACTCATAAAATCCTACAATTAAACATATTACTCCTATCGCCAAAACAATCGACATATAATTTTTCTTACTCACTTCATCTGCAATTAAATATCCAATCAACAAGAAAAGAAACGGCGCAATAATATTCCTCAAAGAAGATACAAATGCTATAGGATGAAATTCCCTGATTGCCACCAATGCAAATGCATACGCACAAATTATGACAAACAATAACACTATTGCTTTCACAAATGAATCCATACGCAATCTATACAAAACCAAATATCCCAAAATCATAATGGAATACAAAAAATTGAAAATAACTAAAAACTGTAATCTTTGCTCCGTAATGCCCTTAATAGCAATTCCCAGAAACACATTTTGGAAGACCGAAAAAATTACCGGTATTACAAGCAGTATCTCTTTATATTTTGAAATCATTCCATACGAGAAAGCACCTAATAATATCGCTATATATCCTGCAAAAAACAAAATATCCGAATCACAAAGTATGCTCAGACCGATTAACATCATCTGAAGAAGCAAATATATAAAAAACACACATATATTATTGCCAATTCTCTTTCTTTCACATACATTCATCTGTTCTCAGTTACCTTTCCTATTGGTACAATTGCTTAACATCCTCAGCAATTTTCTTCCAAGAAAATTTTTCACACACTTTTTGGTTTCCCATTTGTCCCATAGTAACAAGTTGTTCTTTTTGACAATATGCTCTTCTCATTGCATCTGCCAAAGTATCAACATCCGCAACCTCTGCCAGAAAACCATTTTTCTCATCTTCAACAATATCCGTAAATGCCGGAAGACGGGTTGCCACTGCCGGTTTTTCATACGCATAACTCAACTGTATCACTCCGCTTTGATATACATCTGTATACGGAAGAACGCTGACATCACATGCCGAATAATATTTCTTTATATCCTCATCCGGAATATATCTGATATGTGTCATAACCCGATCCTGCATTTTCCCTTCATCAATTAAAGCTTGATATTGCTCAAAAGTATCTTTCCATACACTTCCTGCAATAATCAACAAAGCGTCAGCACATTCATCCTTTATTTTGCCGAATGCCTGAATCAAGTTCGCCACACCTTTCACCTTTTTTATCTGACCGAAAAACAGATAAACAAACTTGTCTGTCTCAATATCCAAACTCTCTCTAGCCTCTTTTTTATCCATTTTCTCACAGTAATCCATAAAATGCCCATGCGGAATCATGTGAACTTTGTCAGAAAGATGCGGGAATAAAGATTTAAACCTTTCAACATTTGTATTTGCCTGAACAATAATTTCATCCGCCAGCCCATATATCTTTTCATGAAAGAATTTATCATAAAACTTTTCATTAAACGGAAGAATATCATGTATAGTAACAACAAGTTTTATTCCGTTTTTTTTAATACTTTTTAAATAAAAATAATCTACAGGTGAAAAAATAACCCACTGGGAATGAAACACATCATATGCATCCCCTTTTAATATGGCTTTAATCTTTTTCCAAGAAGTAATATAATTAAATCCCTTTTTCAATTTTCCGACATTTTTTTCATCTGTGTTAAAGAGATTGTATTTTTTGCAAAAACAACCATCTTCTTCTTCTTTCAAATCAATTGCCAACTCAACATCTACACCCTCTTCCTTGAGTCCGTTTGCCAAAGAATATGTGTATTTATAATTAACTTTTGCAATCTGATCCACAAGTAAAACTTTCATTTTTTATCATCCTTCATCTATTCCGTCATAATTATTCCACTGATATCTATCCCGTTTTCGCAAGCAAATTCAGCCATCATACCAAGATTTCGGTGTGTTCTTTTTCCAACCTTAACCAAGACGATTACTGCCATCTTTTCTTCACCCAACAGAATCTCTTTATCAGCGAGCTGCGATTTCATTTCAACTTCTATACCGCACTCTTTAAGTTTACTGCAAATGCTATCTGTTCGCTTTTTTACTGCATCACTGCATTCACCAACAATAATTGCTTTCTCCGTCCTCATCTTTCGGCACAATTTTTGGAGCATAATGATTATTTTATCATTTTCATCCATTTCAAAATCATATCGGCTTCGCTTTACAATCATATTGTAAAATTTGCTTTTTACTTCTTTTTCTTTCAAAACACCCAGCACCATTGCGCCCGGGAATTCTTTTATTTCATCTTCAACATACACCTTGTCTGAAACCAAATAATATACAACCAAAAGCAAAACTATTCCGAATAAGATAGCTATAGTACCGACAACTACCAACTTCCAACTAATACCAACACTGTATGTTATCTCTGTCGTATCGGCATCAAGCTGTGCGATATAATTTCTTTGTTTATCATTAAGCTTTGACTTCAAGCCATCAATTGTATTAATATACGTAGTCATTGCATTGATTTGCTGCTTTTGATAATCAATTAATTCAACATCCATAACAGCACTAATATTTTCACTTACATACGAAACATTTCTCCAATTATTATCCATGTAAGTTTTTACACACAACAACAACTTTTCACAAAGCTGTTCATCATTATGACGAACAACAATATATAACTCCTGCAATTCTGTCTCATCATTCTGTGAATTTTTAACCGTTATAATTTCTGCATATGTCTGCATAAAACTATCTGATGCAATAATTTCTTTCACATCACTTTTCAATTCACTGTCACTAAGTAAATTATTCTTAATACTTGTAATTAATACCTCTGCTGCGTCTTCATCACCACTGTTTTTAATATGATAGCACAGCTCTCCTTTGTAATGCTGTTTCGGGTCCAAATTCATTAAATAGGACTCTTCGTTATATACTCTTTGATGTTCCAGCAACTGTTTTTGTTCATTGTATACCACAACATCATCCATCTCATCTTGTGTTAATTCTACTCCATTTTCCTGCAACTGCTTCATATTCTGTGCCGTTTTATATGATTTTACATATGATAAACCTGCAACGGCCACAATTGAAATCACGCCGATACAAAGCAACATTTTCCACTGCATTAAAACTCTGAGTACCACAATATACCAATCAATTTTTCTCGAAAAAACTGTTTTCCCTTGATCCATATTACACCTCCTGGTTAAATCTCCTTTTTACTTCGCTCCTCTTCCAAACAGTACCACTCCGACTGTCTGGAACAATATCTTAATATCAAGCGTTAACGACCAATGGTCGATATAATCCAAGTCCATCTTTACAACATCTTCAAACTCCGTTACAACGCCGCGCCCCTTTACCTGCCACATACCGGTCAGTCCCGGGGTAATACTCATACGTCTCCGGTAATAGTTGCTGTACTGCTCAAACTCATCCTCTGTCGGCGGTCTCGTGCCAACCAAGCTCATGTCACCTTTCAGCACATTAAAGAACTGCGGGAATTCATCAATACTTGTTTTACGTATGAAACGTCCCACTTTTGTGATACGCGGATCATTTTCCATCTTAAACATGAGTCCGTCCGACATTTCATTCTGCTGCGCAAGTTCTTTTTTGCGTTCCTCTGCATCGATATACATGGAACGGAATTTGTAAATCTTAAAACGTCGACCGTTCTTTCCGATACGCGTCTGTGCAAAAAATACCGGACCTTTTGACTCTACTTTAATTGCCAGTGCCACAAACGGAGTCATCAAAACAGTAATCAAACTTCCGACCAAACCTCCGCATATATCGATAAATCGTTTAATCAGCATACGACGATAATCAAAGTACTGCATTGAGAAGGTCATAACCGCATAGCCTGCGAAATGTCCTGCTGTCTTTCCGGAAAGATTCAATTCTTTCATCTCAACATTGTAGTGACAAACCACACCCATCGTCTGGAAATCAAGGATATAGGAACGCACTTCCTTGGCCGGAATGCCCGGAAGATACATAAACACCTGATCAAGGGGCATCTGTCTGGACACTTCAAAAAGGTCGTGCTTACCTGCCACTACCGGAATCCCCATAATTTCTTCTCCTTCGAAATCCGAATCGAGAATCGCTATGGAGGTCACCTCATAGTTCCAAGGCTTTGAGGCAAGGATGCGTTTGATTAACTCTTCCGCATAATCGCCTTCTGTCACGACCATCACTTTATCACTGCTATTACTCTTTTGATAGTAGCGGAGCATAAATGCCTTAAAACCACAATGCGCCGCCAACGTATAAATAAAATTAAAAACCGCAAAATAGCCAAATGTAAGTCTGGAATAATCGCCCGCCACATGTGTCATATACATAATGCACGCAATTGCCGCCATCATTACGATGTCATACTTGACAATTGCTACACATTCAACAAATGCGCCGCGCTTAAAGAAACCTCTGTTCCAGTCCGCCATCACATTATAAAGCACACTGAACAGCATCATATAAATTGCCACCGTGTAATGCACCGGCATCGTAAGCGCTTGCTTAACACCTCCGAAACGAAGTATAAGCGCCGTCACAAGTGCCGCAATCACACAAAGCAAATCAATCAATATTAAACTGTACGTCTCTAAAAGCCGGGCCTTTCGATTAATTGCCTGCATGTCTACTCTCCTTAGTTCCTCTTACACAGTACGAAGTTTCTTTCTCTGTGCCGCCTCGCTGTCTGACATATATTTCACACCGTCGCCGAGTGCTTCGTGTACGCACTGGATACGTTTGTTAAGCATGTCCATCGCATGTACTTCAAGACTTGCTTTGTGGTCGCTTCCCCACATGTCATGGGAAAGTGTAACGTGTCTTTCAATCACGCAAGCGCCGAGAACTGCTGCCGCAATCGACGGCTCTAAGTTACTCTCGTGTCCGCTGTAACCCACAAGACAGTCGAATCTGTCTTTGAGTGTCTGGATCATGCGGAGATTTAAATCCTTGTTCGGTGCCGGATAAGCACTGTTTGTGTGAAGAAGGATGTAATCTCCTTTTCCGTATTTTTCAAGCACTTCAACCGCATGGTCTACTTCTTCCATCGTTGTCATACCTGTAGAAAGGATGACCGGTTTGCCTGATTTTGCAGCCTCTGCAATCATTTCATCGCGGCCGTTGGAAGCGCTTGCCACTTTGATATACGGAATGTCATAGTTTAATAAAAACTCAAGACTCGGCATATCCCACGGAGAAGCGCTCCATGTCATGCCTTTATCTTTGCAGTAAGCATCGATAATGTCGTACTGTTCTTTTTCAAATTCTACTCTGTACTTGTACTCAAGATATGTCATCTCACCCCATGGTGTGGAGCGCGGAACTTTTTTCTGCTCTTCCGGAACAGCGAGCTCCGGTGTACGTTTCTGGAATTTCACATTGTGCCATCCTGTCGCATTTGCGGCATCAATCAATTTTTTTGCGATATCGATATCACCGTTGTGGTTGATTCCGATCTCTGCAATCATATATGGACAACTTGTCTCATTTACAATATAATTACCGATTTTAATCTCTTTGTTTGCCATAATTAAGTCTCCTTCTTATTTTAGAGCATTATTGTCTATATTCTACACCCAAACCATATCTTTTGTAAAGCAAACGCATATAAAAACACCCATCTGCGTTGTCGCCCCACAGATGGATGTTTTATTCTTACTCACTATTCAGTAAAAAGCATTCCCTCTTCATACATTTGCAATTCATCCGCAAGCCTTGCGATGTATTCGCTGTTTGTAGGTCTGCCTTTTCCGGTACTTGCCGAAAAACCGAAAACTTCTTCCATAGCCCTCATATTTCCTCTTTGCCAGGAAACTTCTATGGCATTGCGGATGGCTCTTTCGACCTTTTGCCCGGTTGTTTTGTACTGCTTTGCAATGTCCGGATACAATAGTTTCGTAACACTGCTGACTACTTCCATGTCATCTACTGTCATAAGAACGGCAGTTCTTATGTAATGATACCCTTTCAGGTGCGCCGGAACTCCTAAGTCCAGCATTTGTTTTGTAATAAAATTTTTTCGTCTTAAAAATGTTTTTTCTGTATTTTTCATGTTTTTGCCTCTTGTCAGAAATGGATTTTTGCGACTAGAGTTAATCATACTCTCTTTTTTCTCACATGTCTAATAAAATCCATCGACAAAAACTGACAACTGCATTTTACAAATATTGTTCTTTTCCCGCATCACTTAGCATATCCGTAATTTTTTTCACATCCTGCGCCCTGTTTTTATTACAAATTAAAACAGCATCTTTTTCCTGAATGACAATCAAATCTTCCACACCGATTGTCGCAATCAGTTTATCTTTTCCGTACAAAATACAGTTCTTTGTATCCAGATTTACCTGCTCGCCGTATACAATATTGCCGTTTTCATCTGCCTCTTTCATGATGCTGAGCATATCCAGACTTCCTATGTCGTTCCATCCGAAATCTCCCGCAAGCATCAGTACGTCTTTACTTCGCTCCATAATACCGTAATCGATGGAAATCTTCGGGATTTCAGGATAAATTTTCGCAATCACCGCATCCTCTTCCTCTGTTCCCATGGCATCACCGATTTGAACAAGGCAAGCATAAATATCCGGCAAAAGCTGTTCAAACTTCTTTAAAATAGTCGATGCTTTCCAGATAAACATTCCGCTGTTCCATGCATAATTCCCACTCGCAAGGTATTCTTTCGCCGTTTCTTCGTCCGGCTTTTCCACAAACTCTTTCACTTCCCGGTACTGTTTTTTGCTTTCTTTTTCCGTACAGATATAACCGTAACCTGTTGCCGGGAATGTCGGAGAAATACCGATGGTGACAAGCATATCTGTCTGTTCTGCCGTCTCAATTGCCGCGTTCATCACTTTAGCAAACTCTTCTTCATCTTTTACAAATTGATCTGACGGCAATATACACATGATACCGTCCTCATATTTTTTTACAATTTCCATTGCTGCATACCCGATACAGGCCGCGGTATTTCGCGCCGCCGGCTCTGCCAGAATTTTCTCTTCCGATACTCTTCCCGCAGTCTCGGTTTTCATCAGTTTTGCCTGCGATTCGTTTGTCACGATAAATATATTTTCTTTTCCGACGCAGCGTCCGATGCGGTCAATCGTTTCATTTACCATAATGTCTTTTCCGCTTAAATTCAAAAGCTGTTTCGGCCGCTCTTTTCTGCTGAGCGGCCAAAATCTTGTTCCGCCGCCGCCAGCCATAATCACTCCGTACGTTTTCATTACTTTTCCCTCTCTTTTTGTTGTGATTTTATTAAAAATAGGATATACTAATTATGGTTGAAATGCAAACGAATGAGGATAAATTTATGAATTACTTTGAACAGTTACTGCAGAACCAAATTTTTATAAATGCCGTTATCGGTTGGTTTTGTGCACAGGTTTTAAAAACTCTCACACATTTAATCGTATACAAAAAGTTTGTTT
This sequence comes from Lachnospiraceae bacterium, assembly GCA_045546775.1. GTDB lineage: Bacteria > Bacillota > Clostridia > Lachnospirales > Lachnospiraceae > RGIG3002. Next base: position 13,122 of record JAZQDM010000008.1, read on the forward strand.
GGGAGCGTCTTCTCGGCGACGGGGGTATGCCGAGTGCTCACTCTGCCACCGTCTGTGCCTTAGCTACGACGACATTTCTTACGGTCGGTCCATCCAGCGCCGAATTTGCCATCGCGGCAATACTTGCGATTATCGTCATGCACGACGCCTGCAGCGTACGATACGAAGCCGGCAAGCACGCTCAAATTTTGAATGAAATGATTGAAATATTTGAGAGTATCAGCAACAAAACACTGTCTACCGAAGAAAAGCTCAAAGAGTTTGTCGGACACACAAAACTCCAGGTATTTATGGGTGCTCTGCTCGGTATCGGAATTGCAATTTTACTCAGTTAATTTCATATGCAGACAACAGTCCCGGGATTTGAGATATCATTCCCCGGGATTTTTTTCGTCATTTTGTATAGTGACAAATCCTTTTTCTTGTTCTATAATTTTCACATTCAAACACATCTTTTTCCCAAAGTCGGTTCGACTTATTTTCCAACTATTTCAACAAACAATTTCAACAAACAATGAAGGAGGTACTTTTTGACTCAAAAAGATTTAAACGAAAAACTATTAGAAGATTACAACGATGTATTCGCAGACATTTTTAACACGCTTTTATTTCAACACTCTTTTTTAAGAGAAGACAATTTAGAGAGTGGTCCGACCGAATCTGTCTACAAAGCAGAACAAGGAAATGCCGCCGAACAAAATCGTGATATCCTGAAAAAATACAAAGAAAATCTACTTTGTCTTTGTTCTTTCGGAATCGAAAATCAGTCTACTGCCGATTCCACAATGCCCGTCCGCATCATGGGCTATGACTATGGCACTTACAAGGGTATGCTGGCAAATTCAAAGACCATATCCCCTGTTACAACGATTGTACTGAATTTTAGCAGCAAAAGATGGAACACTGCCAAAAGTCTACACGACATGATGCAACTCCCCGACGAACTGAAACCCTATGTAGAAAACTACAAAATACGGGTTTACGACATTGCGTTTCTAAGCGATAATGTAATTGAGAAATTTACAAGCGACTTTAAAATGATTGCCCGTTTTTTCAAGGGACGGCGCCTCGGAAAAAGCGCTCTATACGAGGACGACGGCCTAAAAATCCGTCACGCCGGTGCTGTTCTCGATTTCTTATCTGTTTTTACAAAAGATAATCGCTATCGCGAAGCATATACGGAAAACATCCGACAAACAGAACAGAAAGGAGATGTTATAAATATGTGTGAAGTATTACAGAGTTTCATCGACAAAGGAATATCCCAAGGGATTTCCCAAGGACTTTCTCAGGGACTTTCCCAGGGACTTTCTCAGGGACTCTCCGCTTGTGTTGCCGCCCTGAAAATGACAGGCGCATCTTTTGAAAAGACACTTGAAATTATCACCGCCACCGAAACATACGCTGATGTGACACCGGAGCAGGTAAAAGAACATTATGATCGCTGAATCGTTTATTTCACAGCACTTCCTCAGCATTTCATGTTTACCTTTGAGCGCTCTCCCCGATTCTTCCGATAAATCAAAAACAACAAAACCGGGCATCATCAAAACGATAATACCCGGAATTACTTTTTACTCTTATTCTTCTCCCGACTTCTTAATCTCATCAATCAAGAACGGAGGTCTGTTGCGGGAAGCATCCAGCGCTCTCCACACATATTCACCCAAAATTCCCATCATCAGCATCATAATACCGAACGAAAAGAGCACAACGCACATAAGTGATGCCCATCCCAAAATCGGTGTTCCGACCGTAAACTTCTCAATCAGGACATAAATCATAACAAGCACTGCCACAATTGCATATGCCACACCGAGACCGGACATAAACCGAATCGGGAAATATGAAAAACTCATCATAGAATCTAGTACAAGTTTTATCTTCTTTGCAAGCGTCCAGCGCGACTTACCGATTTCACGGTCACGTCTGTGGAAATAGATTTCATCTGTTTTAAATCCTGCCCAGAGCACCTGAAGTGTCAATGACGAATTTTTTTCGTCCAGACGCTCAAGCACTTCAATCACCTGGCGGTCCACCAGATAGCAGTCACATCCGCCGATCGGCATACGTTTTTCAACGAATTTGTGAATCAGGATATAATACAATTTTGCAAATGCTTTCTTGATAATATTTTCATCCCGCTCCTTGCGCACGGCAAGAACGACTTTATTGCCTTTTTTCCAGCTTTCGTACATTTCCAGAATGATTTCGGAATCCTCCTGCAAATCCGCCTGTTTTGTCACGGCACAATCACCCGTACAAACAGAAAGTCCCGCCAAAAGCGCCGCGTGCTCACCGAAGTTACGCGAGAGTTTCACACACTGCACATTCGGGTCCATCTCTTTAATCTCATTCATGATTTCCCACGAATTATCTCCGGAACCGTCATCCACAAAAACAAGCTCGTAGTCGCCCAGCTTTCCGAGAATTTTTTCTTTCATGTCTTCATACAAAAGCATCAACGTATCGGAGTTATAATACACCGGTACTACAATCGAAATTTTACTCATCTGTTTCTTCCTGTCTCTTTATTTCTCTGATCCGCCCTTCATCTCGCGGATAAATTCCTCATAATCACGGATATATTCACTGCCGTCATAATGCTCGCTGGCCAGTACCAGGAGCACACTGTCCTCGGAAAAATCATACATATCTTTCCACATCATGGTCGGAATATAAAGTCCCATTCTCGGTTTATTGAGCTCGATAATATCTGTTTCGAACCCATTATCAACTTTTACCCTGCTCGTACCGCTGACATTAATCAGTACAAACTCCGTCTTACGGTTTGCATGTTGACCGCGGATAACGGAATCATCCGAACCATACATATAGAATACTCTTTTGATTTCGAAAGGAATATCGCGGCCGCTTCCTTCAGCGACAACAAGATTACCTCTCTCATCTCCATATTCACCAAATTCAATAATTTTATACTGCTGTTTAATATTCATACCCTTCTCCTAAAACGCATTCAGCGCCTCGATCACATAGGTCTGCTCTTCCTCTGTCATACCATTGTACATCGGTATGGAAAGCACTTCCTGCGCAAACTGCTCCGCTACCGGGAAATCGCCCTTGTGAAAACCGAGATATTCATACGCCTGTGCAAGATGTGGCGGAATCGGGTAATGGATAATGGTTCCTATTCCCTTTTCCTCCAAATATGAAATCAATTCATCGCGGCGTTTTGTCCGAATCACGTATTGATGGAACACATGATTTGCATTTTCTCTTCTGCGCGGAATTGTAAATGCATCATTGCAAAGCTCCCTGTCATACCGTTCGCCGATGCGTATTTTCTCCTGTGTCAGTTCCTGCATATGGGAAAGGCGCACACGCAAAAGACCGGCCTGAAGTTCGTCCAAACGCGAATTCGTACCAACCACCATATTATAATAACGTTTTTCGCTGCCATAATTACGGTAAATTTTCATTTTTTCCGCAATTTCCGGACTATCTGTCGTAATCGCACCGCCGTCACCGAACGCCCCCAGATTTTTGGACGGATAGAATGAAAAACACCCGATATCGCCGAACGTTCCTGTCATCTGACCGTTATAGCATGCACCGTGTGACTGCGCGCAGTCCTCAACCAAATACAAATTGTGCTTTTTCGCCAAACTGCAAATCGTATCCATCTCGCAGGCCTGTCCGTAAAGATGAACAACCAAAATTGCTTTTGTCTTTTCTGTAATCTTGTCCTCAATCGCCGAAGCGTCCATTCCGTAAAAAGCATCCGGCTCGACAAATACCGGTGTTGCCCCGTTAATTGTTATACCCATGACACTGGCAATATAGGTATTCGATTGCACAAGCACTTCATCACCCGCTCCGACACCTAAAATGCGGAATGCCAGCCAAAGCGCATCAAGTCCGCTTGCAAGCCCGACACAATATTTTGAGCCGACATAGGCTGCAAACTCTTCCTCGAACTGCTTTACTTCATTGCCGAGGATATACCATCCGCTGCGAAGCACTTCGAGCGCCTTATGTTCAAACTCTTCCTGATATTGATAAAAGCCCCGGTCCATCCGGTTCGGCATAATTTTCATACAAGTCAACCTTTCATGCATTCTATTGCGCATAATCTATTATATTTTACCATTCTGACATAGTGTTTGCAATGAAATTATATTTTTTTTGCTTATTCCCGGGTATAATGCTATACTAAGGGTTATGAAAGAAATGAGTAAAAACAAACAACTAATTATAAATATGGCCGCCAGCCTCTTATCGTGTCTGGTCAGTCTCGGAATCAGTTTTTTGATTACACCGACGGTTATTAACAAACTCGGAGCCGAGGCGCAGGGCTTTGTCACCATGGCCAACAATTTTGTAAGCTATGCCGCGATTATGGCAATGGCATTAAACTCTATGGCCGGACGCTTTATCACAGTCAAAATCCATCAGGATGACCGCGAAGGCGCAAACCGTTATTTTAACTCCGTCATGTATGCCAACCTTGCGATTGTGGCAATTCTGCTTATCCCGTGCACGGCTGTTGTCCTGTATTTGGAAAAGCTGGTCAACATTTCACCGGAACTTATCTCGGATGTTAAAATTTTGTTCGGTACTATGTTCCTCAACTTCATGGTGACCATTATTTCGACCACGTTCTCGACTGCTACTTTTGCTGCCAACCGCCTGGATCTTTCTGCGCTGCGCACGATTGAATCTCAGATTTTAAAGGCAGGACTTCTTGTGGCAGCTTTTGCCCTGCTTCCGATTCGTGTCAGCTACATCGGAATTGCAACTCTCCTTGCCAACATTTATTTGTTTATTACGTACATTCATTATACCAAAAAATTACTTCCGCAAATTGAGGTCAGCAAGAAGCATTTCCGTTTCCAAACAGTTCTCGAAATTTTATCAGCCGGTATTTGGAACACCGTTATGCGTGCAGGACAGGCACTGACAAGCGGACTCGATACATTGATTACCAATCTTTGGATTGGAAAGGCAGAAAGCGGTTATATCGGTACTGCCACAACGATTGTACTTGCTGTCAACACTTTATACGAGACGATTTCCGCAGTCTTTACGCCGTCTCTTACAATCAGTTATGCGAAAGACAATAAAGAAGAGCTGACAAGCGACTTGAAATCTGCCATGAAACTGACCGGATTTTTTGCCAACATTCCTCTCTGCTTTATTTTAGGCTTCGGACTGGCCTTTTATTACTTGTGGCTTCCGAGCGAACGCGAAATTATTCATGTTTACTATTATTTGACCGTGTTTATTATGATGGGTGCACTTGTCGGCGGCGCAATCAGCCCGCTATTTAATGTATACACCATCGTAAATAAATTGAAATGGAACTCTCTTGTCACACTGATTATGGGTCTTATGAATGCTGGCATTGTCTTTCTTCTTCTGGAAATTCCGGCTCTGCGCCCATACGGAATTTATTTTGTGGCAGGCGTTTCCTCCGTACTCGGCATTATCAAAAATCTGACATTCACGCCGCTTTATGCTGCGCACTGTCTGGGAATCCCGAAAAAGACCTTTTATCCGACAATCCTGCGTTACCTTGCGGTAACTGCACTGATGAGTGTTGTTTTTATATTCCTCGGACGTATCATTCCTACTACAAACTGGGGAATGATTGTCATCGACATCCTCATCTGCGGAATTCTCGGAACTATCATCAACTTCTTATTCTTGTTTGAAAAGAAAGAGAAAGCGATTTTTATCGATACTGTGCGGAAAGTGGTGCGGAAGTAGAGCTTCTGAATTTCATTTTGGATCTAAATCGGGATTTTCTTGGGCCTGCAGCCCAATTTTTCCGCCGCGCAGGTCCAAAATTGACACTGCAACGACAATAAAGCAACAAAGGAGCAACACATGAGCAGACACATTCTCGGTATTGCGAGCACAAGCTATCATCTGATGGTTTTCCTCTTCATCAAGGATGCCTTCTTTAAAGATGACTGCGTCGATCTCGTCTTGACCGACAAAACAGCTTTTTTCGAAGAATTATATCAGTCCGGACGCCTGGACAAATATTTTAACCGCGTCTTTTTCGCTGATGCAAAGAAAATAAAAAACCCGTACAAATCTGCACCGGTTGTTTTGTGGGAGAGCTTCGTACACAATCCTACAACAAAGAAGATTTTAGCGGGCGACTTCCAAAAGTATGACGATATCTTTTTTGCCTCGCCGGGAATGCCCGACGAGATTGTCAAAGAGATTTCCAAAACGGCAATCAAACAAAACCGCGCAGTAAACTTCCACCGGTTCGAGGACGGATTTGCAAGTTATACGAAAACGCCGATTTCCACAGTTTCCTCACCTCTCGGCCGGAAGCTTTACCGCAGACTTTTCGGATACGATATCAAACAGCATGAAAATGAGCTTTACCTGTTTGAGCCGTCACTTGCAGAAAACAATGTGGCAGACAGCACAGCAACCGGCTTTTCTCTCATGCAGATTCCGAAAACAAAAGAACGGATTGCTCTTGTTACCGAGCAAATTCAGGATATTCTGCAATTCAAGGCACGCAGTTTTGACGAAAAATTTATGTTCCTCGGACAGGGAACGGCAAACTGTACAGAAAACCCGCTCACATACCGCAGTCTGATTCTCGACATCGCCGAGCATGTCGGTTTCGAAAATTTTGTCGTTAAACCTCATCCGCGCGGTGACCACGACCGTTTTGAAGATCACATTCATATATACAAGGACACTTGCCCGTTTGAGCTTGCGGTCGCAGCCGGCAATTTAGAAGAAAAAACTCTGATTTCCTACTATTCCACTGCTTGTGTTTCCGGGAAACTCCTGTTTGACTCCGCCTGTCGGATTATCTTTACCTATCCGCTCGCAGGCGACGCTTTTAACGAGAAATGTGATTACGAAGATTATTTCAAAAAATTATGCGGACTCTATGATAATATTCATATCGCCCGCACAAAAGATGAACTATTCCGTCTGCTTGATGAGTAGACTGTCAGGGGCCTTCTCCGAATCGGCCACAAAGACACAGACATACGTTGTTCCGTTATAGTCAAGTGTCTGCCCGATTTCGAGACGGCCTCTTTCTATCCAGAGAATGCAATCCGGTTCCTCTGCCGTTTCTGCCTCGGTCAGCACCATGTTTGTATCATCGACAAGTACATGTCTTAAAGTTGCTTTCGGGTAACTATCCCGGAACATTTTCCAAAGCGGATAATCGTATCCGTCTCCCGAAATTACAACTGCCACATCCTTCGCCTTCATCGCTTTTACTTCTTTCAAAAGCTGTCGATAGGAAGAATGCCTTTTATTGTTTTCAAAATAGAACTTTGTCCTGCTCTCGCATCCTCCTGCAATATACTTCTTTGCCTGTTGCATGTTGTACTCAAGCGGTGCCAGACACAGAATCAGGCTAAGTAATGCAAGCGGAATAATCACAATCTCTTTTTTCTTCATGCGACTGCAAAACGCACCGAGAATGTGGACTCCCGCAAGTACAGTCACTGCAAGCGCCGGGTACATAAGGCGCGATCCCCAAGGCTGCCAGCGCAGCAGCGCCATAATAAATCCGAATCCAAGCCAGGCACTGATCACAAATCCGTAACTAATCTGCATCTGCCTGCCTTCTTTGCGGCGAAGTTTTTTCACAAGTAAAATCACAAGTGCGATAACTAAAAGCACTCCGGCCAAAAATGCAAAATATGCAGCAAACGCACTCGAAGTACGGTCATGGCTGTACATGTCATCCCCTGTGTTTAAGTACGTAATAAAATCAAATCCATGGAACGCAATGGCCACGTTGTTGACTTCGACGTGTAAAAGTGCACCGACCGAAATCGCAATGCGGTAAATAAATCCGTTAATCCAAGTCCAAAGATGCTGCGTAATCAGCAGCGAATAGTTTTTCAAAATATTGACGATAATGTAGCTGACATTCTTTGTCGCCACCATAATATCACCACTTGTTGTCGATGCAATAAAGCTTCCGCAGGCCATATACGTACGTATCAAGGTTTCACTGACTGTAACAACAAGCACTCCGCCCGCTGTCAAAGCACAAAGCAGCAAATCTTTGATTTTGTCTTTTCGCCGGATGCAGACAACCACGAGCCAAGGCACAAAGAACACCATCGACGCACATACGCTGACTTTCATCAGGAACGCAAATCCCACCGTCGCACCGACACAGATTAATTTCTCTATCAGTTCTTTTCTCGTCTCTTTCGCAAAAGAAAGTTTTTCTGCCCGGATAAACCAGAGCAGATAGTATAAAAACAGCACATACCACATTGCTGCCGACAAGTCATTTTGTGTCGTAATACTCTGCGAAATCGTCAGCGGCATAGATAAAAATACAAATACACCGAACATCGAAAACTTACGGTCTGTCCCAAGCATGCGCGCCACTTTATAAAAATAATACGCCGTAACAATCATGTTGACGTACTGGTACATATTCAGCCACATATCCCCTTTTGACAGAAGGAAAAGGTAAAGCATGTTGTACTCGGAAAGTACCGGCGAATAGAGCTGACGGTCAATCGTTGTCAAATAGTAATTTACATTTCCGTGATCAATCCAGCGCCCGATACGAGCAAGATGATATGTCATGGAATCATAATTATACGGAACCGTGAAAATTGCACCGATAAAAAGAGTCAGAACAAGGATGAGGGAAAGTACAAAAAGTCCCGTTTCTATTTTCGAAAGCTTCGCCGCATCAAATGCCGGTTTCTGCTGCAAACGGAAATATTCTTTCCCGAACTTTTTAATTCCGAGCCCCGTAAAAACAACGAACGTAAGCGCCCAAACCACAAACGCTGTCCGCCGGTTTAAATTGCTTCCGATACTCAGAATATTTGTAAACAGTACGACAAGCGCATGAAAAATCAACAAACTCTTTCCGAGTGCGTTTGCAAATTCTTCTCCCTTTTGCCAAAAATAATATAATATCGCCGCAAAAGCAGCCGGAAATATAAGTTCCATAACAACCTCCGCATGTTGCATTCTTTTAAATCATTTTTCATTCTACCACATTCTTGCACATATGTCGCCAAAAGGGTATACTAAATTGAGTAAAATTTTTACGCAATTTTCACCCTGTGAGGTAATTATCTATGAAAACATGGATTTCAAAAAATAAAAAACATTTGATTATCGGAGCCGTTGCCCTTTTGATTTGGGCATTCACATTTTTCACGGACACGAAAATCTTCTCCTCCGACGGCCTGAACATGAACTGTCTTCCGATCGATTTGGAAATGGTTACTTTCATGCATATACTGACTAAGGCGCTTGTGCTGCTTAGCCTGTTTCTATTCGTCGAGTTTCTCGTATATGCACTGCGCCGTCCGAAGCTTTTGGTTCCGTTTATCGCTCTCATGTGCATTTACGGCCTCGGGCTTATCATCACATACCCGGGCTATTACATGAATGATGACCCGATTATTTTTTCCTACGCGACACGCTATTATCCGGTATATTGGCACAACTATCTGACATCCCTTTTCTACATGACCGCAATGTCACTGTTCCCGATGTCAGCCGCTCCGGTACTTTTATCCGACATCATTTATGCGCTGGTATTTTCTTATACGTTCTACCGCGCTGACCGGATTTACAATTCCAAATGGTGCCGTCTTGCACTTATCGCAGGTATTTTACCTTTTACCTTGCTCGGTGCACTCATGTGTTTCCGCCCGGCAATTTATTCCGGTTTCTTTGTTTTTTATTTTGTATATTTATTTTTTGAATGGAAAGAAAACGCTGTTTTGACAACGCGTAAGATGCTCGGACTTTCTCTCTTAACAGCAGTACTTGCCTTGTGGCGCAGCGAAAGTCTTGTGATGCTTCCGCTCGGACTTTTCCTAATTGGATTTGCCTATCACAATGTCAAAAAAGCCTTTGTATATCTCATACTTTCCACTGTGCTTTTTATGATTGTAAAACTCCCTCAGTCGGCCGGCGAGGAAAAATACTACGGCAGTGATTATCTGATTATTTCGACAACGAGACCTCTGTCGGTCATTCTTCACCGCGACCAGACTTACGAAGGCGCAAAGGAAGATATCGCGAATGTCAGCGCTGTGACAGAATTCGGATACCTTCACAATGATTCTCTTTCCTGCAGTGCTTACAACCGTTACAATTCCGACCACAACGAAGGGCGTTATACACAGACCGGAGCATCTGCTAAGATGCAGAGCGCTTATCTAAAAAGTGCATTCAATTTGATTTTACACAATCTTGATTTATATTTCGGAGAACGCATCCAGCTGTTTTGTGTGACGAACGGATTTTTCGGATATGACAAAGATATGGTTCTCAACTTAAAACCGGTCGCATCGACAGACTTCCATCTGTACGAACACGACCGTGACTACGGCATGGAAATGCTTGAGGCTTACAAACGTCTTCCGCTCAGCTATCACGAGGGCTACGCAATGGCACTCTTTACCTTCGGCGGCGAAGCATTTATCCCGATGCTTGTACTGTTACTTGCATTGACCGTTTACACGCTGGTGCGCAAAAAGTGGTTTTTACTCTTCGGTTTTCTTACTCTTATCGCAAGAGAGGCAGTCATTTTCCTGACTGCCCCGGCTTCATTTATTCAGTATTCTTACCCGATGATGTATGCAACTGCTGCCATAGCACTTCTTATGCTGATTGACCGCCTTTGCTCAAAACAGGCACATGTTTCTTCCCAAACAGAAGAAGTGACACAATAGGTATTCTTTGCAATATCACAATGCAGACCGCTGTGAGAATGCTCATAATCACAAAAGCAAGCACAACCCACAAAATGCCCTCCGGGCTGTAAAGCTGCAAGCCTTTTTCCGAAAGACCGAGCAGTCTTGCAAAGCGAAAATGCAACACATAAATTTCAAGTGTATAAAGACCTACAAAAGACAGGAAACCACGCTTTTCTGTCTTTTTTTCTGCCATACGGTATACCATCGCATAAAGGGAAACCGTACCAAAAAACGACGCTGTCATCTGCGTTGCCAAAGTAAACACCCCGTCCACAGGAGCCGTCAAATCAAGAAATGCAGCCATAAGCACAAATGCAACAAACATCCCCGCCACGAAAAACGGCTCTGCTTTTTTCAAAGCAGCCAAAACTTTTTCCCCATATCCGCAAGTCGGAGGCCAAGCGGT
>JAZQDM010000009.1:0-20176 GCA_045546775.1 Lachnospiraceae bacterium
TATCACAAATTTGTAACAGTATAGTATAGTTAATAAAGAAGATTATAGGACGGTGGATTATGGCATTAACATTATCGAAAAAAGCGCAGGCGGTTAAACCTTCATCAACATTGGCAATTACAGCAAAAGCAAAAGAATTGAAAGCGCAAGGAATTGATGTAGTAGGCTTTGGAGCAGGTGAACCGGATTTTAACACACCTGAAAACGTGTGTAATGTTGCTATTGATGCTATTCATAGTGGATTTACAAAATATACTCCGGCTTCCGGAACAAACGAGTTGAAAGAAGCTATTTGCAAAAAATTTAAAGAATTCAACGGACTTGATTATAAACCAAATCAAATTGTAATCAGCAACGGTGGAAAACATTCTTTGTCAAATGTTTTCGATGCTATTTTGAATCCGGGCGATGAAGTTATTATTCCGGCACCATATTGGTTGAGCTATCCGGAAATGGTTAAATTATCAGATGGCGTTCCGGTTGTTATTGTTGGTGAAAAAACAAACGGATACAAAGTAACTGCAAAACAGGTTGAAGATGCAATTACAGATAAAACAAAAGCGCTTGTGTTAAATACACCGAGCAATCCTACCGGAATGATTTATTCCGAGGAAGAACTTCGCGCAATTGCAGATGTTGTTGTAAAACATGATATTTATGTTGTTTCAGACGAAATGTATGAATATCTTATTTACGGGGACCAGAAACATGTCAGCATTGCGTCTTTCAATGAAGAAATTTATAAAAGAACAATTACATGCAGCGGTTTGTCAAAAAGTTATGCGATGACAGGCTGGAGAATCGGTTATACAGGTTCCACACCGGAAATTGCAAAACTTATGAGTTCCATTCAGTCTCATGCAACATCCAACCCAAACTCCATTGCACAGAGTGCGGCAGTAGAGGCGTTAAACGGACCGCAGGATGCAGTTGACAGCATGAAAGAAGAGTTTGACAAACGCCGCCAGTATATGTACAAGAGAGTGTCAGAAATGCCGCATGTAAGCACATTAGAGCCGCAGGGCGCATTCTATGTGTTCATTGATACAGAAGAAGCATTACAGAAGGAATACAAAGGCGAAAAGATTGAGACAACAGCGAAAATGGCTGATATTTTACTCAGTGATTACTCGGTTGCAGTAATTCCTTGTGCGGATTTTGGTTTTGCAAATCATATTAGACTTTCTTATGCAATCAGCATGGAACAGATTGAAAAAGGCTTGGACAGAATTGAAAATTTCTTAAACGCATTGGCGTAGAGTGAGGAATATGGAAGAATTCAAACGACTGGAAAGAAAACTTGTCTATAAAGGAAGTATCATTGATTATTATAAAGATACAATTCAAGTACCAAACGGGAACGTGGTAGAGTGGGATTTTATCGGACACAAAGGTGCGGCTGCGGTTGTGCCGGTGACAGATGATGGTAAAATTCTTATGGTAAAGCAATATCGGAATGCACTTGACCGTTATACGTTGGAGATTCCTGCGGGTGGCTTAAATTCACCGGAGGAACCGATGATAGAAGCGGCAGCGAGAGAGCTTACCGAGGAAACAGGGTATTCTTGTGAACAGTTGGAATTTTTGATTTCCATCCGAACAACGGTCGCTTTTTGTAATGAAAAGATTGAGATTTTTGTTGCAAGAAATTTGAAACCGGGCAAACAGTGCTTGGATGAAGATGAATTTATAAATGTGGAAGCTTATGACGTGGATACACTCTGTCAAATGATTTACGATGGTACCATTGAAGATTCCAAGACGATATCAGCAATTATGAGTTACAAAAACAAATATGTAAGATAAAAACAAAATCTTTAGTGAAAGGCAGAGCCGGAAGCTAAAGATTTTTTTGTGTATTCTTTTGTATTTTCAAAAGTATACAAGCATATAATGGACAAAGAGCATTCGGAAGGGATAAATTAATGAGAAAACAATTTAGGCAAAAGCATAGTTTCCCTATGTTATGGATAGTTGTATTTTGCATATGCTTTCTTGGAGGCGTTGTTTTTATGCATTACCAAGTCCGAGGAGAGCAGGGCGGAATATTTTTAAGCGAATATACGCTCGTTTGTCTTGGGCAGGTAGAAATGAATTATAGCGCTTTTTTGAAATATTTGTTACAAAAAAGAGTAGGAGAATTTGTGCTACTGGCCATTTTGTCATCTACATATCTTGGTATCTTTTCTATTTGTGCGTATGCAGGATGGGTTGGCCTTTCTGCGGGAATGTTTGTGACGGATGTAGTATCTGCTTATGGAGTCAAAGGTGTTGTGTTGTTTCTGGCGGGGTTGCTTCCGCATCAAATTTTGTTGATACCATGTGGAGCCATATTTTTGTGTTGGTGTTATAAAATGTGTGTAGAGTTATATTATCCGGCAAAAAGTGGAAAAGATTTTTATGTAAACAAAAAACAATTTATTGTAAGAAAGTTCATGCAGTTTCAAGTAATAATAGGAGTTGTCATAATCGCCTGTTTAGTCGAATGTTATGTAAATCCTTATATTATGAGAAAAATTTTAAAATTTTTTTAATGTCGAATTTCCATATTTTGTTGTCGACCAAATACATAGAGACGATATGTTGTGCTTTTTATAAAAAGTGCCGAAAATACGGAAAAAATCGCAAAAAATATCATTTGCTTTTATTAGAAATACTTATTATAATGTAGATTAGTCAGCATTGGACAGGAATGGAATATTTTATACAGAAGGGTAGTACGAATGGAAAAGCTTGTCAATGAGTTCGTTTCATATTTACATAATGTGAAAAAGATGTCGAACAATACAGAGATGTCTTATCGAAGAGACTTAAACAAGTTCATAAAATTTTTGCAAGAGCGCGGACTTTCGGATATAAAGAAGGTGGAGAGCTCTGATTTGAGTGCATACGTTGACGATATGGGCGAGAAGAAGTTTGCGGCGGCTACCATTTCCAGAAATATTGCATCTATCAAAGCTTTTTATCATTATCTGTATAAAGAAGAACTTGTTGCTGGAGATATATCAGAAACATTAAAAGCACCTAAAATAGAAAAGAAAGTTCCGGAAATTTTGACAACGAATGAAGTGATTTCTCTTTTGGAGCAGCCGAAAGGTGATAGTCCGAAGGAAGTGCGCGATAAGGCAATGTTGGAACTTTTATATGCGACAGGCATTCGCGTGACGGAGCTTATCACATTAAAGATTTCGGATATCAATTTACAGATGGGATGTCTCATTTGCAGGGATGAAAATAAAGAGCGTGTTATTCCGTTTGGAAAACAGGCTAAAAATGCACTTGTGCGTTATTTGGACAAAGCAAGAGAAGCGATGGTGGAAGATAAGACATCAGATATTTTGTTTGCTAATTGCTCCGGAAAGCCGATGAGCAGACAAGGTTTTTGGAAGCTGATTAAGTTTTATGCAAAGAAAGCAGGCATTGATGAAGATATCACACCGCATACGCTTAGACATTCTTTTGCGGCGCATTTGGTAGAAAATGGCGCGGATTTGAGGAGCGTGCAGGAGATGCTTGGTCATTCTGATATTTCTACAACACAAATTTATGCGAATATGAATCATAATCGTATTCGTGAGGTATATGCAAAAGCGCATCCGAGAAGTTGATGCGCAAAATGATATGTATTTTTTGAAACACAAAAATGAACATTAAAAAACTCCGGCAGAGTATGCCGGAGCTTTTTTTATTCGTATTCTGCGATGTCGTAAATGAGTTTTTCGCTTGCTTCCCAACCAAGACACGGGTCTGTGATGGATTTGCCGTATACGCCGCCGCCTACTTTTTGGCAGCCTTCTTCGATATAACTTTCAATCATGACACCTTTTACAAGGTTGTGGATATCAGGATTTAATTTACGTGAGTGCATAACTTCTTTTACGATACGAACCTGCTGCTCAAACTGTTTGTTGGAGTTGTTGTGGTTGGAGTCAATTACGCAGGCAGGATTTTTCAAATCGCGCTCGTTGTATAATTCTAACAAAGTGTACAAGTCTTCGTAATGGTAGTTGGAAAGACTTCTTCCGTATTTGTTAACAGAACCGCGAAGCACAGTATGTGCCAATTCGTTTCCTGTTGTGTTTACTTCCCATCCTCTGTAAATGAAAGAGTGGGGGTGCTGTGCTGCGTAAACGGAGTTGAGCATGATGGTGAAGTCACCACTTGTCGGGTTTTTCATTCCGGCAGGCACATCAAAACCGCTTGCTGTCAAACGATGCTGCTGATCTTCAACAGAACGTGCACCGATGGCAACATATGATAAAATATCGGATAAATAACGATAGTTTTCCGGATATAACATTTCGTCAGCAGAAGTAAGTCCGGATTCCTCAATAGCACGAATGTGCATTTTTCTCATAGCAATCAAACCACCGAGGAAATCTTCGCCTTTTTCCGGATTTGGCTGATGTACGATTCCTTTGTAACCGTCACCGGTTGTACGAGGTTTGTTTGTATAAATTCTAGGAATAAGAATTAATTTGTCTTTTACTTTTTCGTTTACTTTGGAAAGTCGTGTTACGTAATCGCATACAGCTTCCTCGTTATCCGCAGAGCATGGGCCGATAATTACAAGAAATTTGTTGCTTTCGCCCGTGAAAACTTTTCTGATTTCAGCGTCTCGTTCGGCTTTTAAAGCTGCTAAATGGGCAGGTACCGGATATTCGTTGCGAATTTCATCCGGAGTAGGTAATTTTTTTACAAATTCAAATGCCATTTTTCATATACTCCTTTGTATTTTTATTCATCACTGTGAACTAGTTATTTTTTCAAAAACATTCTCATTATAATACAGTTGTTTTGAATATGCAAGAAGAGGTATAGTACACTTTTTACACATATTTTCCGTGAATAAAATGCTTTACAAGAAAGATTTCCATGGCTGTTATAAAAAGCTGGCTGGCGAGAAGCCCCCACATATAGCCTTTGATGCCGAATATGGGAATGCATATAAATACAAAAAGTAACCGAATGAATAGACCGGAAACATTGCAAAAAAAGGTGGCACCGGTCTTGCCAAGTCCGTGCAAAATGCTTGACATTGTAGATGAAATATACAAAAAGGGACATATAAAGCTTAACGTTAAAATAAAAGCCCCGGCGTCAGTGCTGTTAAAAAAGAGTTTGCCTAATATATTTCCAAAAAGAAGAAAAAATACAGTGCAAACACCGCCGAAAAGCGAGCAGTAGAGAATGCTTTTGTCCACGGCCTTTTTAATTTTTTCATAATGATTACCGGCTTGTGCTTCGGCAACGATAGGCAGGAGCATGACAGAAACGGAGTTGGTGAGGGCGCAAGGAAATAAAATAAGTGGGAGTGCCATGCCGCTTAAAATACCGTAAATGCTGAGGGCGCCGGAATTGGTCAGCCCACTTTTTTGTAACATAACCGGAATGTAAATGGCTTCCACGCTTTGTAAAATGTTTACTACAATGCGGTTAAAGGTAAGGGGCAATGACATGGACAAAATTTGTTTTGCTGTAGCGGTTATTTTTTGCGAGGGAGACAACAGGTGGCTTGAAGCTGTTTTTAATAATGCAGTTCCCAAGTATTTGGAGGAAAAGCGTATAAAGACCAAAACGGCGGCAACGATAACAGAGAATGCTTCACCGGTCAACAAACCGACAACTGCTAAAGCGATAGATGGTGTTTTGCCGGAAGCAGAAAATATATGAAATAGTAAAAAGACACATCCGACCCGGGAAAGTTGTTCTACAAGCTGGGTGAGCGCCGGTACGGAAGTTTTTTGTACACCATAATAATAGCCGTTTATGCAGGAGTGCAGTGCGGCGAAGGGAAGAGAGAGCGCAAAAATACGAATCAAAGGCGCGCATCGATTTTCCATAAGAACATGTTTGGCAAGAAACCCGGCATTACAGTACAAAAACACTGCACAAACAATAGCCAGTGACATGGAAATCAAAATGCCTGTACAAAGAATGCGGAGTGACGATTTGTAATCTTTTGTCGTTGGTTCGCCCGCAACGTGTTTGGAAATGGATGTCTGAATGCCGGAAAAACAAAGGGAATAAGAAAGTGCCATGACCGGTGATAAAAGCTGGTATATCCCCATATTTTCTTCGCCAAAGGAATGACTCAAAAAAATGCGGTAAAAAAAGCCGATACATCGGCTGATAAGTCCTGTTAATGTGAGAATAAAAGTGCCTTTTACGAGGGTGGATTTTATATTCATAAAAAATACCTGTTGCTATTTTGTATCTATTTATATGCAAGGAAACGGATTGACAGACCAATATACAGGTGCTATATTGATATAAATCATACTAAAATGGTAGGAAATAGAAAATAATGTTTTTTGATGATAGAAAAAGTAGTAAGTGAAGGAGTGATTGATATGGAAAAAATAATTTATCTGGATAATGCGGCTACAACAAAAACAGCGCCGGAAGTAGTGGAGGCGATGTTACCTTATTTTACAACATATTACGGAAATGCAAGCAGCATTTATTCGCTTGGAAGCGAAGCAAAGAAAGCGGTTGCAGAGGCGCGGGAAACCATTGCCCGGACACTTGGCGCGAATGGGAGTGATATTTATTTTACAGCAGGCGGTTCGGAGGCGGACAATTGGGCGCTGAAAGCGACGGCAGAAGCGTATGCAGGCAAAGGAAAGCATATTATTACAACGGCGATAGAGCATCACGCTGTTTTGCATACGTGTCAGTATTTGGAAAAGAATGGGTTTGAAGTCACCTATGTCGGTGTGGACGAAAACGGCTTGGTAGATGTGAAGCAACTGGAAGCGGCCATTCGCCCGGATACGATTTTGATTTCAGTAATGTTTGCCAATAATGAAATCGGAACGATACAACCAATCAAAGAAATTGGTGCGATTGCAAGGGCGCACGGAGTTTTGTTCCATACGGATGCGGTGCAGGCATACGGGCATCTTTCGATTGATGTAGAACAGTACGGAATAGATATGTTGAGCGCAAGCGGACATAAAATAAACGGACCGAAAGGAATCGGCTTTTTGTATATCCGGAAAGGTGTTAAAATCCGTTCTTTTGTACATGGAGGAGCGCAGGAACGCAGTAGACGGGCTGGCACGGAGAATGTTCCCGGCATTGTCGGTTTTGCAATGGCGGCAAAAATTGCGTTTGATCGTATGGAAGAACGTGCAAAAAAAGAAATGGAATTAAGGGAATACCTGATTGCAAAAATTGAGAAAGAAGTTCCTTTTGCAAAATTGAACGGACATAGAGAAAAACGATTGCCGAACAACGTAAATTTCAGTTTTCGCTTTATTGAAGGAGAGTCACTTTTGATTATGCTCGATATGAAAGGAATTTGTGCATCCAGCGGTTCAGCATGTACGTCCGGTTCTTTGGATCCGTCCCATGTTCTGTTGGCGATTGGTCTTCCGCATGAGATTGCTCATGGTTCTTTGCGACTGACGGTGTCGGAGGAAAATACAAAAGAAGAGATGGATGTTGTTGTTGCGGCAATTAAGGAAATTGTGGACAGGCTCCGTGCCATGTCGCCGCTTTATGAAGATTTTTGCAGGGAAAATAAATTTTGATAGAATTCGGAGGAAGAATCATGTATAGTGAAAAGGTAATGGACCATTTCTCGAATCCGAGAAATATGGGTGAAATAGAAAATGCGAGCGGAATAGGTACAGTAGGAAACGCAAAATGCGGCGATATTATGCGCATGTATTTGGATGTTTCCGAGGACGGCGTTATTATGGACTGTAAGTTCAAAACGTTTGGGTGCGGTGCTGCCGTGGCCACAAGCAGTATGGCAACGGAACTTGTGAAAGGAAAGACGGTACAGGAAGCGTTACAGGTTACAAACAAAGCAGTGCTGGAGGCATTGGACGGGCTGCCGCCTGTAAAAGTACATTGTTCGTTGCTTGCAGAAGAAGCAATTCATGCAGCACTTTGGGATTATGCCAAAAAGCATCATATTACAATAGAAGGCTTGCAAAAACCAAAGGCTGACATTCACGAAGGCGAAGAAGAGGAAGATGAGTATTAAGAAAAAAGTAGTAGTGGGAATGTCCGGAGGAGTGGATACTTCCGTGGCAGCCCTGCTTTTGAAAGAACAAGGATATGATGTTATTGGCGTGACCATGCAAATCTGGCAGGAGGAAGATGCCTGTGCCACAGAGGAAAACGGCGGCTGTTGTGGACTGTCTGCAGTGGATGATGCAAGACGTGTGGCAGAAAAATTGGAAATCCCGTATTATGTGATGAATTTCCGAAAAGAATTTCAGTGCAATGTGATGGATTATTTTGTGGAAGAATATTTGCAGGGGCATACGCCAAATCCTTGTATTGCATGCAACCGGTATGTAAAGTGGGAAGCGCTCTTGAAGCGCAGTTTGGAAATTGGCGCGGATTATATCGCTACCGGGCATTATGCGCGTATTGATAAGCTTCCAAACGGCAGATTTGCTATCCGCAATTCGGTTACGGCGGCAAAAGACCAGACCTATGCGCTTTATAATCTGACACAAGAGCAGCTTGCACACACGCTTATGCCGGTGGGCGAATTTGAAAAAGATAAAATCCGTCAGATGGCATTGGATGCCGGACTGCCGATTGCGAATAAGCCGGACAGCCAGGAGATTTGTTTTGTGCCGGATAACGATTATGCGTCTTTTATCGAACGTCAGGCAGGGGAACGTGTGCCTAGACCGGGAAACTTTGTAACAAAAGACGGTATTGTATTAGGGCAGCACAAAGGCATTACCCATTATACGATTGGGCAAAGAAAGGGATTAAACCTGGCCATGGGACATCCGGTTTTTGTGACGGAAATTCGACCGGAGACCGATGAAGTAGTAATTGGAGAGCATGAAGATGTGTTTTCCAAAGAACTGGACTGCAATCGTCTTAACTTTATGGCAATTGACGATTTGGATGCACCAAGAAAAGTGCTTGCAAAAATCCGTTATGCCCACAAAGGAACTATGTGTACAATAGAAAAAACGGCTCCCGATGTGGTGCATTGCACCTTCGATGAGCCGGTTCGTGCTGTTACCAAAGGACAGGCTGTCGTGTTTTATGACGGAGAGCATGTCCTTGGAGGTGGAACGATTCTATAATCTCCTAAATTCGGGCATGCGTTTTTCGAATACGGTGTAGTATTTGAAACCGCAGGCGGTGAGGATTTCGGCAGCTTTTGAAAAAGCGTAAGCCATTCTTTCGGGCTTATGGGCGTCGCTTCCGACGGTAATGATTTCGCCGCCTAGAGAACGGTATCTTTTTAAAATATCCATGCAAGGGTTGGCATCTTTTAGACCCGCGGCAAGACCGCCGGTGTTTAATTCGATGCCTTTTTCTTTTTCTAATAACGTGTCCAGGATTTTGTCCAGGATGTCTTTGTACTTGTCGTAGCAGTAGTCTTTGTCGCGGTTTGCACCGTAACGGACAACGTAGTCCAAGTGACCGTAAACGTCATAATTGGTAAAGCCTTTTATATTTTCTAATATAGAAGAAAAATATCTGCGGTAAGATTCTTCTTCGCTGCGTCCTTCAAAAAATTCCGGAAAATACGGGTCCATACCGTCGCAGACGTGAGAGGAAGCGATGACAAAGTCAAAATCATGTTCTTTGATAAAACGGGCATTTTGTTTTGTTATATGCGGCTGTACACCCAGTTCCACGCCGAACAGTACTTTGATTTTGTCAGCATATTTTTCCCGAAAACGAATCACATCAAACAGATAGGAATCCGCATTTAATATAAAGTAGTCATCCGGCTCGCCGGGGATTGGTGGGAAATCATAATCCATGTGCTCGGTAAAACAAATTTGGGTAAGCCCCAAATCGATTGCTCGTAAAATCATGCTTTCCATGGAAGCTTCGGAATCACCGGAATGGGATGAGTGTAAGTGATAATCTGCTGTAATCGCCATGCGTAAAAGGTTCCTTTCCTTGTTTTGCTTATAGTAAAAGTGTAGAACAAAAAGGAGAAAAAGGCAAACGGAAAACAGTTTTTCGCGGTAAATTGACGCAGAAAAATCAGACATATAGGGAAATTAGGTAATATTTCACAATTTGTTTAAAGATATTTTAAAAATATTTTAAAAAAGATTTGTGTTTATGTCTTGAATTTTTAGGTTAAATTAGGTAAAATAATTGTGCTGACAAAATTTTGTCAATCTGTACATGTTTCGGACAGGCTGGCGAAATAATATAAAATTATTCAATTTTAGGAGGAATCTAAAATGGCAGTAAGAGTAGCAATTAATGGTTTTGGTCGTATTGGTCGTCTTGCATTCAGACAGATGTTCAATGCAGAAGGATATGAAGTTGTAGCAATCAACGATTTAACAAGTCCTTCTATGTTAGCTCATTTGTTAAAATATGACTCTTCACAGGGTAAATATGCATTAGCTGATACAGTAGAAGCAGGTGAAGATTCTATCACAGTTGATGGAAAGAAAATCACAATTTACAAAGAAGCAGATGCTTCCAAACTTCCTTGGGGAGAATTAAAAGTAGACGTTGTTCTTGAATGTACAGGTTTCTATACATCTAAAGATAAAGCTTCTGCTCACATTACAGCAGGTGCTCGTAAAGTTGTTATTTCCGCTCCGGCTGGAAATGACCTTCCTACAATCGTTTACAATGTAAACCACAATACTTTGAAAGCTGAAGATACAGTTATCTCTGCAGCTTCTTGTACAACAAACTGCTTAGCTCCTATGGCTAAAGCACTTAACGATTGCGCACCGATCATGAGCGGTATCATGACAACAGTTCATGCTTACACAGGTGATCAGATGATCCTTGATGGTCCTCAGAGAAAAGGTGACTTAAGAAGATCTCGCGCAGGCGCTTGCAACATCGTTCCGAACTCCACAGGTGCAGCTAAAGCTATCGGCTTAGTTATTCCTGAATTAAACGGAAAATTAATCGGTTCTGCACAGCGTGTTCCTACACCGACAGGTTCTACAACAATCTTAGTTGCTGTAGTTAAAGGTCAGGTAACAAAAGAGCAGATCAACGATGCAATGAAAGCAGCTGCTACAGAATCTTTCGCTTACAATACAGACGAAATCGTTTCCAGCGATATCATCGGTAGCACATACGGTTCTATCTTCGATGCAACACAGACAATGGTTGCTCCGATGGAAGATGGAAATACACAGGTACAGGTTGTTTCTTGGTATGACAATGAAAACAGCTACACAAGCCAGATGGTTCGTACAATCAAATACTTCAGCGAGTTAGCATAATTCGGATTGTATTTAGTGGTGCGGCCGAATGGGCCGGTCCATTTTTTTATAAGTAAATGATAATATTTAGGAGGAAAAGATATGTCATTAAACAAAAAATCAGTAGATGATATCAACGTAAAAGGACAGCGCGTTCTTTGCAGATGCGACTTTAACGTGCCGCTTAAGGAAGGCAAAATCACAGACGAAAACCGTCTTGTAGCAGCACTTCCTACAATCAAAAAATTAATTGCTGACGGTGGAAAAGTAATTCTTTGCTCTCACCTTGGTAAACCGAAGGGAGAACCGAAACCGGAATTGTCTTTGGCACCGGTAGCGGCTCGTTTGACAGAGTTACTTGGTCAGGAAGTTAAATTTGCAGCAGACAACGAAGTAGTTGGCGCAAATGCAAAAGCAGCTGTTGAAGCTATGAACGACGGCGATGTTATTTTACTTGAAAATACACGTTACAGAGCAGAAGAAACAAAGAATGGGGAAGCTTTCTCCAAAGACCTTGCTTCCATCTGCGACGTATTCGTAAACGATGCATTCGGTACAGCTAACAGAGCTCACTGCTCAAACGTTGGTGTTGCTGAATTAGTTGACACAGCAGTTGTTGGTTACTTAATGCAGAAAGAAATCGACTTCCTTGGAAATGCAGTAGAAAATCCGGTTAGACCGTTCGTTGCAATTCTTGGCGGTGCAAAAGTTGCTGACAAATTGAACGTTATTTCTAACCTTCTTGAAAAATGTGATACACTTATCATCGGTGGTGGTATGGCATACACATTCTTAAAAGCAAAAGGTTATGAAATCGGTAAATCTTTAGTAGATGATACAAAGATTGATTACTGTAAAGAAATGATGGAAAAAGCAGAGAAACTCGGAAAGAAATTATTGCTTCCGGTTGACTCTGTAACAATCGCTGATTTCCCGAATCCGATTGATGCTCCGGTTGAAGTTGAAACATACGATGCAGAAAACCTTCCGGCAGACAGAGAAGGATGCGATATTGGACCGAAAACAGCTGAAATGTATGCAGAAGCTGTTAAGAGTGCGAAAACAGTTGTTTGGAACGGACCGATGGGTGTATTCGAAAATCCTACATTGGCAGCCGGTACAATCGCTGTAGCAAAAGCTTTGGCTGAAACAGATGCAACAACAATCATCGGTGGTGGTGATTCCGCAGCAGCTGTTAACCAGTTAGGTTTCGGCGACAAGATGACACACATCTCTACAGGTGGTGGAGCTTCTCTTGAATTCCTTGAAGGAAAAGAGCTTCCGGGTGTAGTAGCAGCTAACGATAAATAAGTTGAGAAATCAGAAAAGAGGAAATAAATATGGCAAGAAAGAAAATTGTAGCCGGCAACTGGAAAATGAACATGACTCCGAGCCAGGCAGTAGCTTTAGTTGAAGAATTAAAACCGCTTGTAGCAAGTGATGAAGTAGAAGTTGTTTACTGTGTTCCGGCAATCGACATCGTTCCGGTTGTAGAAGCAGTAAAAGGCACAAACGTAGTAGTTGGTGCTGAAAATATGTACTATGAAGAAAAAGGCGCTTACACAGGCGAAATTTCTCCGGAAATGTTAGTAGATGCAGGCGTTAAATACGTTATTATCGGACATTCCGAGAGACGTGATTACTTCAAAGAGTGCGATTGCATGCTCAACAAAAAAGTGAAAAAAGCTCTTGAGCACAACTTAACTCCGATTCTTTGCTGTGGTGAATCTTTAGAGCAGAGAGAAATGGGCGTTACACTTGACTGGATTCGTCTTCAGATTAAATCTGACTTAAAAGACGTAACAGCAGAGCAGGTTGCTTCTATGGTAATCGCTTACGAACCGATCTGGGCTATCGGTACAGGTAAAACTGCTACAACAGAACAGGCTCAGGAAGTTTGTAAAGCAATCCGTGACTGCATCGCAGAAATCTACGATACAGACACAGCTGAAAAAGTTCGCATTCAGTACGGCGGATCTGTTAGCGCAGCAAACGCAGCTGAATTGTTCGCTCAGCCGGATATCGACGGTGGCTTAGTTGGCGGTGCTTCTTTGAAAGCTGACTTCGGTAAAATCGTTAACTACAAATAATTCAGTTGAATAATATCAATAAAAATAACGATTAAAAATCATATAAAGGCGTCCCCAAAACAGACTGTATTTTGCAGTTTGTTTAGGGCGCCTTTTTTTGAAATGATGAAACCGGAACGAGTCAAATAATATAGCAAAAATGGAGAGTAAAATGAAAAAGATGAAAAAAGTTTTGGGATTTATTTTTGGGGCACTGCTTGTTGTGGTGATTGGTATTTTTGCTTCTTGTTTTGTCGCTTTTTTTAGATGGAAAGCGGAAACGAGCGATAGCGAAAATAAAAAAGATGTGAAAGTGACAAAAGAAACAATATTTGAGCTTTTCTTGGAAGAACATATTGTAAGTGATACGGATAAGTATCTGGAATATCATTGTGTGCCGGGCTTGTTCGGTGTTGTAGACGTGGACAAGGACTACATTTTTGAGAGAGAAGATGGTAGTTGGTACTATTTTTATTTCTCAAAAGGCTTATGTGATGAGGAAAAAGAAATTTACGGACATTTGTTTGAGCCGAATGAGACTTATTACTATATTGAATTGCAAGATTGTATTTATGATGAAACTGCAGAGTCTGTAGATGAAAAGATTACGGAAAGAATTGGTGATACTTTTTGCTATTTGGCATATTGGGAAGATGAAGAATTGCGATTGGAATTCGTAGGAATAGAAGAAAATACAGTAAAACAGGAAGATGTCTCCTACAGCGAAAAAATTCTTTTTTCTATAAATAATGGTGCTGCTGGATATGGAACGATTTCGGAATGTACGGATGCCACTATCATGGTATACAAAGACAAAACGGTACATGTATTTATGAATACGGAAGAGGCACCAGAAGTTTTCGTGGCGACACTTTCGGATGA
Source organism: Lachnospiraceae bacterium (assembly GCA_045546775.1). Taxonomy (GTDB): domain Bacteria; phylum Bacillota; class Clostridia; order Lachnospirales; family Lachnospiraceae; genus RGIG3002. The sequence continues at coordinate 14,141 of JAZQDM010000009.1, forward strand.
AGAGTTTGAGCAATTAGAAAAAATAGCAAATCCGAAGAAGATAACAAAAATAAAAGCGAGAGAAGATCAGGAAGTGCTTGATGGCAGTTCTTTTTATATAAAGTTATATGATGAAACGGATCAGGTAGTTTTTTCTGTAGGCGGTTATATGCCGGACGGAGACGAGTTTTGGGAAACATACGAAGCGATAAAAGAAATTCTTGAGCCATACGAAATTGAAGATGCGGTGGATGATTATCGTGAACAAATGGAAGAGGAGAACTAAAGTAAGCCGGAATTATTTTTACCTTTATTGACGAAACCCTTTCCTAGTATTATAATAGGAAATGAAAAAGACAACGAGAGGAGGAAATAATTATGAACAACATATTTGGTGTTAAAATTATTGAAGAATATATTCATATGTGCCACGATGGTGTGCGTCAGGGCTGGCACGAGAGAAACGGTGGTAACTTGACTTACCGTATGAAACCGGAAGAAGTGGAAGAATGTCGCCGTTATTTTAAAGAAGTACCGGGTGAATGGGTTGATATGGGCGTTCAGGCGGACAACTTAAAGAGTGAATTTTTTATCTCAACCGGAAGCGGAAAGTTTTTACAAAACGTAAACTTGGAGCCGCAGAATAATATTTGTATTGTTGAAATTAATGAGACAGGTGATAAATATCGTATTGTATGGGGCTTGGAGCAGGGCGGAAGTCCGACAAGTGAATTCCCCACACACTTTATGAATCATTCCGTTAGAAAACGTGTGACAAACGGCACAAACCGCGTTATTTATCACGCACACACGCCATATGTGATTGCGATGACCTATGTGCTTCCGTTGAAGGCGGAAGTGGTGACAAGAATGCTTTGGAAAAGTGCAACAGAATGTTGTGTTGTTTTCCCAAGCGGTGTCGGCGTAGTGCCGTGGATGGTTCCGGGCGGAGCGGATATTGCGAAAGCAACTTGTGCACAGATGGAAGAATATGAAGCGGCGATTTGGGCATTCCACGGATTGTTTGTATCGGGTCCGGACTTTGATACTGCATTCGGTTTGATGCACACGATTGAAAAAGCGGCACAGATTGCATCTATTGCATTGGCTGCATCCAAAGACGGAAGACCGAGACAGGTCATTACCGATGACAATCTTCGTCAGATTGGAAAAGAGTTTGGCGTGACTTTGAATGAAAGCATTTTGAATTACAAGTCAGACGATGACCTTTACGGGGAATAATGTTCTTTGACCTGCGCTAAATGTACTAATAATATATAGAAAAGAAAAAATATAATACTTAGGTACTGGTTTTTGATAGATAGATTTGGGAAAACATTCGTGATTTTTCACAAATCTGTCTGTTTTATTTTGTCTTTTTTTACATATTGACAAAAAAGGCTCGAAAAAAGGGAAAACAACGAAAAACAACACTTATAACAGTTGACAAACCACAAAAACAAACATATAATGAAAACATAAGTGTGGAATTATGTTGATTTCCGCATAAAAGATACAAGTCATTCATAGGATTAAAATGTGTTATTTCTAACATAGAACGAGGTGTCAAGATGAAGAAATATAACAGCGACAGAATCCCCAAATCGGAACGTATTACAAAATTAGTGGAACATTTGTATGCGAAAATGCCTGAGATTGAATCTGCGAGAGCGATTCTTGTTACAGAAGCATATCGTCAGACAGAAAATGAACCACTGATTATCAGAAGAGCGAAAGCATTCGAACACATTCTCAAACATATTCCAATTATTATACGTGAAAATGAATTGATTGTCGGTAGCTCAACAATTGCACCGAGAGGTTGCCAGACGTTCCCGGAATTTTCTTACGATTGGTTGGAGGCAGAATTTGAAACGGTAGAAACACGCGAAGCGGACCCGTTTTATATTTCGGACAAGACCAAAAAAGAGCTGAAAGAAGCAAACAGTTATTGGGCAGGGAAAACAACAAGTGAATTAGCAACAGCGTATATGGCTCCGGAAGCCTTAAAGGCGATGGAACATAACATTTTTACGACAGGTAACTATTTCTATAACGGGGTAGGACATTTTACCGTTAAATATGAAAAAGTAATCAACGAAGGATATGAGACCATTATAGCTGAGGCGAAAGAAGAACTTGCAAATTGCAACTTTGGTGACAGCGATTACGCTACAAAGAGCCGTTTCTTAGAGGCGGTTATCATCAGTTGTAAGGCAGCGATTATGTACGCAAACCGCTATGCGGATCTTGCGGAAAAAGAAGCGGCATCCTGTGCGGATCCGGTTCGCAAAAATGAATTGTTACAGATTGCAGCAAACTGCCGTCGCGTGCCGGCAAAAGGAGCAACTTCCTTCTACGAAGCATGCCAGAGTTTCTGGTTTGTACAGCAGCTGCTTCAGATGGAGTCTTCCGGACATTCCATTTCACCGGGACGATTCGACCAGTATATGTATCCTTATTATAAAAAGGATATCAAAGAAGGTAAATTGACAAGAGAACAGGCACAGGAGTTAATCGACTGTATCTGGGTTAAATTAAACGATTTGAACAAGTGCAGAGATGCGGAAAGTGCAAAAGGTTTTGCGGGCTACAGCTTATTCCAGAACCTGATTGTAGGCGGACAGGACGAACACGGTGTAGATGCCACAAACGATTTGTCGTTTATGTGTATCGAAGCTTCCTTCCACGTATTTTTGCCGATGCCTTCCTTATCCATCCGTGTATGGAACGGTTCCCCGCATGATTTGCTTGTCCGTGCGGCAGAACTTACAAGAACCGGTATCGGACTTCCGGCGTATTACAACGACGAAGTAATCATTCCGTCTCTTATGAGCAGAGGCCTTACATTGGAAGAGGCAAGATGCTACAACATCATCGGTTGTGTGGAACCGCAGATTGCAGGAAAGACAAACGGCTGGCATGATGCAGCATTTTATAATATGTGTCGTCCGCTTGAGCTTGTGTTTACAAACGGTATGGACTGCGGAGAGCAGATTGGACCGAAAACCGGCGAAGTGGAAAACATGAAAACATTCGAAGAATTTTTCGAAGCATACAAGACACAGATGAACTACTTTATTTCTCTTTTGGTTAATGCAGACAATGCGATTGACCAGGCACATGCCGAGAGAATGCCGCTTCCTTATTTGGCAAGTATGGTTGACGACTGCATCAAGAGAGGAAAAACTTGTGAGCAGGGTGGTTGTGTATACAACTTTACCGGTCCTCAGGGCTTCGGTATCGCAAACGTAGCGGATTCCCTCTATGCAATCAAAAAGCTTGTCTTTGATGAAAAGAAAGTAACGATGGCTGAGTACAAAAAAGCGTTGATGTTCAACTACGGACAGGAAGCAAATCAGCTCGTTGTTGCGCAGGTGGCAGGACAGGTTGCAAGAGAACTGACCGAAAAAGGTATCAAACCGGATTCGGCTACTGTTGCAAAAGCTTCACAGGAAATTTTGAAACAGTCCGTTACGGCAGAAGACAAAAGGAAATTTGATGCATTGCTTAAGATGATTGCCGATGTATCGAAATTCGGTAACGACGAAGACGAAGTCGATATGATGGCAAGAGAAGCGGCTTACACTTATACAAAACCGCTCCTTCAATACAAAAACCCGAGAGGCGGCGTATTCCAGGCAGGACTTTATCCGGTATCTGCAAACGTTCCGCTTGGTGCACAGACCGGTGCTACACCGGACGGAAGACTGGCAGGTGTGCCGGTAGCAGACGGTGTTTCCCCGACCGCAGGTAAGGACGTGTTCGGACCCACAGCTGCAGCAAACTCGGTTTCCAAGTTAGACCACGGTATCGCTTCAAACGGTACATTGTTCAACCAAAAGTTCCATCCTTCAGCACTTAGCGGAGAAGACGGACTTGACAATTTCGTACATTTGATTCGTACCTATTTTGATAGAAAAGGAAGCCACGTACAGTTTAACGTAGTTTCCAGAGAAACTCTTCTTGATGCGCAGAAGCATCCGGAAAATTACAAACATCTGGTAGTTCGTGTAGCAGGCTATAGCGCACTGTTTACTACACTTTCAAAAAGCTTACAGGATGATATCATCCGCAGAACAGAACAAGGTTTTTAATCTTTTCTAAGATGAGTGAATGGAGGTGACGGACAAAGGGTGGAAAATCAGTTAGAAACTTGGCTGAACACAAAAGGTCGCATTTTTGATATTCAGCGGTATTCCATTCATGATGGAGACGGTATACGAACCATTGTTTTCTTGAAAGGCTGCGTGTTGCGATGCCGGTGGTGTTGCAATCCGGAATCACAGGAATATGCAATCCAGACAATGACCGTTGCCGGAGAACCAAAGATTATCGGAAAAGACGTAACCGTTGCAGAAGTGATGGAGACCGTCGAGAAAGACCGTGCGTATTATCGCAGAAGCGGAGGAGGAATCACTCTTTCCGGAGGCGAAAGCCTCTGTCAGCCGGATTTTGCCAGAGCGTTGTTAGCAACAGCAAAGGCAAAAGGTATTACAACTGCCATGGAAAGTATGGGATGTGCCCCGTACGAAACCATTGAAAGCATTTTGCCGTATCTTGATACATATTTGATGGATATCAAGCATACTTGTCCGAAAAAGCACAAAGAATTTACCGGAAAAAGCAATGAACTTATGCTGGAAAATGCGAGAAAAATTGCAGCATCGGGAATGACAAAATTAGTCATCCGTGTTCCGGTTATTCCGACCTTTAACGATACGCCGGATGAAATCAAAGCGATTGCGCAGTTTGCGGATAAGCTTCCGGGCGTCAACAAAATCCATTTGTTGCCGTATCATCGCTTAGGGCAGGATAAATATGACGGTTTGGGCAGAGAATATTTGATGAAAGATATTTTACCGCCGGAAAACGAACAGATGCAAATGCTGAAAAAGGTAGTAGAAAACGTCTCAAAGCTGACTTGTCAGATAGGCGGCTAGAGACGGGAAAGGAAATAAAACTATGGATACGAATTCATACGGAGAAAATCTGACAAGGATAATCCAGGAATGTGTTCCGGGATGTCAGGTAACACTTGCACACATTATCGCAAGTCCGGACAAGGTATTGTATCAGAAACTTGGTCTTGACCCAAAGATTGACTATGAGAAAGCGGCAATCGGAATTACAACGGTTACACCTTCGGAAACAGCAATCATTATGGCGGACATCGCTATGAAATCCAGTGGAGCTACACTGGGATTTGTAGACCGTTTCAGCGGTTCTTTGATTTTTACCGGAACAGTCAGCGAAGTGCAGGCCGGCATGGAGGCAATGCTGGATTATGTAAAAGATAACTTAGGTTATACAGTCTGCAAAATAACCAAAACATGAGAAAGCTCATATTAATGGGAAGAAGCGAAGCCGGAAAGACCACACTTACGCAGGCGCTTCGGGGTGAAGAAATCCGTTATTATAAGACGCAGGATGTACACCATTACGACAGTGTCATCGATACCCCCGGAGAATATGCACAGAGCAGAAGACTTGGAAAAGCACTTGCCCTGTACACATACGAAGCGGATGTAGTAGGAATTCTGGTGGCGGCAAACGAACCGTACTCGCTGTTCCCGCCAAATGTAACAAGCCAGGCGAACCGGGAATGCATCGGAATAGTCACAAAGATTGACTTGCCGAATGCCAACGTACCGTTAGCAGACCGGTGGTTGGAAATCGCAGGATGCAAAAAGATTTTTCATGTAAATTCCCTCAAAGGTGAAGGCGTGGCAGAAATATTAGACTTTTTGAAAGAGGATACGGAAAAAACAAAAGTATCCGAATTACAAACAACTGATTGATAAATGAAGGCTGATTAACCGGTATGATAAGGAGAAGCACTCATTTTCATAAATAATAATTCAAATTTTAAGGAGGAACCATTCAATGATGAACGAAATGGAAATCAAAAAACAAATTTGTGAAGTAGGTAAAAGAATCTACAACCGTAACATGGTAGCAGCAAATGACGGTAACATCTCCGTAAAACTTAACGATCATGAGTTTTTATGCACACCTACAGGTGTTTCTAAAGGTTTCATGACACCGGAATTCATC
>JAZQDM010000010.1:0-7572 GCA_045546775.1 Lachnospiraceae bacterium
CTACTAATTCTATGGAACCTACTGTAATGACAGGAGAAAAGTTGATAATAAACAGACTGTCTTACAAAAACGATGAGCCGGAAAGAGGAGATATTGTCAGTTTTTATTTACCGGACGATGAAACGCAAAATTATTTAAAAAGAGTTGTTGGTCTGCCCAATGAAACAATAGAAGGAATAAACGGAATCATATACATTAACGGTAAAGCATTGGAAGAAGATTATACGGATATTTTGATGGAATATGATTTTGGACCTTATGTAATTCCGGAAGACTGTTATTTCATGATAGGAGATAACAGAAATGATTCTTTTGATTCCAGGTATTGGGAAAAGAAATTTGTGCCAAAAAAAATGATAATAGGAAAAGCAATGTTTTCCTATTATCCTGAGTTTAAAAAATATTAAATTATTTGATTGGTTCTTTTGAAGGCAATCCTGCTTTTCTCGGATATTTTTTAGGAGTAGTTTTTGTTTTTTTAATAACAAAAAGATTTCTGTAAATATCCGAATCCGGCAAAGTGAATTCCACTTGATTGGAATATTCACCGCCAAGCACGTCGATTGCCTTTTTTGCTGTTTCCATTTCTTCCGTAATTTTTTCGGATTTGTAAGAGATAAACATACCTCCTACTTTTACAAAAGGCAAACAATATTCTGACAAAGTTGTCAAATTTGCAACGGCACGGGAAACACACAAATCAAACTGTTCTCTTAGTTCTGCTGACTTTGCAGCATCTTCCGCACGTCCATGGATTGCTTGTATATTTTTTAAACAAAGTTTTTCAATCACTTCGTTTAAAAATTTCACACGTTTATTAAGGGAATCAAGCAGTGTAATTTTTAATTCCGGAAAAGCAATTTTTAAAGGAATTCCCGGAAATCCAGCACCTGTTCCCACATCAATAACTGACATTTCTTTTTTCAAATCCATCGACTTAATCAAAGAAATACTATCAATAAAATGCTTTGTAATGACTTCATCAAATTCTGTGATGGCAGTCAAATTCATAAAAGAATTCCATTCCACAAGAATTTCATAATAAGCGATGAATTGATTCAATTGTTGATCGGACAAAGTAATTCCTAAAGCTTCACACCCATCGGTAAAGCGTTTTAAATTATATTCACTCATACTTATTCTTCACTTTTCTTTTTATTCTTATCATGTAAATGTTCTAAATAAACTAAAAGTACGGAAATGTCCGCCGGAGAAACACCTGCAATTCTGGATGCCTGGCCTACAGAAACCGGTTTAAATTTAATCAGTTTTTGCCTTGCTTCCAAACGGAGACTGTCAATATCGTTATAATCAATATTTTCCGGAATTTTCTTTGTCTCCATTTTTTTGTACTGTTTTACTTGGCGCATTTGACGCTCAATGTAACCTTCATATTTTACATTAATATTCACCTGCTCGATAACATCTGCCGGAAGAGGTTTTCTCTCCGGATCGATTTCTGCAAGCATTTCATAAGTAAGCTCCGGTCTGCAAATCAATTCTGCTAAAGAAGCAGCTGTTTTTAAAGTAGAACTTCCGTGTGCTTCCAGAAAAGCCTGAATATTTTTTGATGCACCTACTGTTGTATTTTTAATACGGTTTGTTTCTTCTTCAATAAGCTGTTCTTTTTTACAAATAGCTTCGTACTGTTCTTCAGTAATAAGACCAACTTCGTAACCTTTTTTTCGGAGTCTTAAATCTGCGTTATCCTGTCTCAACAAAAGACGATATTCTGCGCGGGAAGTCATCATACGGTATGGTTCCAAATTTTCTTTCGTAACCAAATCATCAATTAACACACCGATATAAGCTTCAGAACGGTCCAAAATCAGAGGCTCTTTTCCTAAAATTTGTTGCGCTGCATTGATTCCGGCAATCAGTCCCTGTGCTGCAGCTTCCTCATAACCGCTGCTTCCGTTAAACTGACCGCCACTAAAAAGTCCTTTTATTTCTTTAAATTCCAAAGACGGATACAACTGTCTCGGATCAATACAATCGTATTCAATTGCATATGCATTTCTCACAATTTTGCAATTTTCAAGGCCCGGCACTGTGCGGTACATGGCAAGTTGAACATCTTCCGGTAAAGAAGAAGACATACCGCCTACATACATTTCGTTTGTATGTAATCCTTCCGGCTCAAGGAAAACCTGATGACGTTCTTTATCCGCAAATTTTACAACTTTGTCTTCGATAGACGGACAATATCTTGGTCCGGTACCTTCAATAATTCCTGCATAAATCGGTGAACGGTCTAAGTTACCACGAATAATTTCATGAGTTTTTTCATTTGTATAAGTCAAATAACAGGAAACCTGATCAATCTGTACGTCTTCCGGATTGGTTGAAAAAGAAAACGGAACAACTCTCTCATCGCCCACCTGCTCTTCCATTTTTGAAAAATCAATGGAACGTTTATCCATTCTGGCAGGAGTACCTGTTTTAAATCTCTGGATTTCAATTCCAAGTTCTTTCAAAGAATCGGTAAGGTAATTGGCCGCCTGCAAACCATTTGGTCCGGTATAAGTAATGGCTTCCCCACAAAGACATCTTGCTTTCAAGTAAGTTCCTGTACAAAGGATAACTGCTTTACATTCATAAATTGCACCGGTATATGTTTTTACGCCGGTAATTTTTTTTCTGACAGGACTTCCTTCTTCACTTTCCACATCTTCCGCCAAAAGTTCGCAAACTTCAGCCTGTTTGATTGTAAGATGCTCCTGGTTTTCCAAAATTTTGCGCATTTCTCTTGTATATTCGGCTTTGTCTGCCTGTGCACGAAGAGAATGAACTGCAGGACCTTTGGAAAGGTTAAGCATTTTTGACTGTATAAAAGTTTTATCAATATTTTTGCCCATCTCTCCGCCAAGTGCATCAATTTCTCTTACAAGATGCCCTTTGGAAGATCCGCCAATATTCGGATTACAAGGCATAAGTGCAATACTATCCACACTTACTGTAAAAATTACTGTTTCAAGTCCGAGTCTTGCACACGCAAGTGCGGCTTCGCAACCTGCATGACCTGCACCAACTACACAAACATCAACAAATTCTCTTATTGCAGCCATATACTACATCCTTTCATCAGGAAAAATTATTTTCCCATACAGAATTTTGAAAAAATCTCATTTACCAAATCTTCGCCAACTTCTTCACCAATAATAAAACCTAAAGAAGCATACGCGCTCATCAAATCAATGGAATAGAAGTCTTCCGGCATATCATCCTCCAAACTTCTCTTTACCATAATAAGACTATTAAACGAATCTTGCAATGCCTCTTTGTGACGCATATTTGTAATATAAATTTCATCGTTCATTTTTAACTGGTCTTTAAAAAACATTTCCTTGATTGTATTTTCAAAAACATCAATTCCGGTATTTTCTTTTGTAGAAGTTTTAATAATAACATGTTTCTTTCCGGATTCACATACACTATCCAATTTTTTTTGCAAAATTTCTTCTGTAATAACCGGTTCCAAATCTGTCTTGTTCAAAAGTAAAATTGTGTTTTTATCTTTGATAAGCTCCATAATTTCTTCGTCGCTTTCATCAAAAGCAACAGAAGAATCCACAACATAAATAATCAAATCCGCATCGGTAGCATATTTTTTTGCTTTTTCTACACCAATTTTTTCCACTACATCTTCGGTAGAACGGATTCCGGCCGTATCAATAATATTAAGACCGATTCCGTGAAGTTTAATACTCTCTTCCAACACATCTCTTGTTGTTCCGGCAATGTCTGTTACAATCGCCTTTTCTTCTCCTACAAGCAAATTTAAAAGAGACGATTTACCGGCATTCGGTTTACCAACAATAACGGTATTAATACCCTCTTTTAACATTTTTCCGTTGTCAGAAGTAGAAATTAACTTATCGATACGGGAAAGCAAATCCTCTACTTTTACGGAAAGTTTTTCATTATAGCCTTCTGTACTGATATGTTCCGGGTCATCCAACGCTGACTCAATAAAAGCAATTTCATAAATAATTTCTTCGCGAAGTTCTTTAATCTTATTAGAAACAGAACCTTTTAACTGATTCACAGAAGCTTTCAGAGCAAATTCATTTTTAGAATGAATCACATCCATAACTGCTTCGGCTTTTGATAAATCAATTCTTCCGTTTAAAAATGCACGCTTTGTAAATTCACCCGGCTCAGCAAGTCTTGCACCGTTTTTTATCACGACTTCCAAAATACGGTTCATAATCAAAACACCGCCATGGCAATTGATTTCTACTGTATTTTCAGCTGTATACGTTTTTGGCGCAAGCATAACACTTACCATAACTTCATCAATCAGCTCATCTTCATCATAAATAAAACCATAGTGAATTGTATGGCTATCTACATCCGTTAATTTTTTCTTTCCTTGCTTGGAACGATATATTTTATCCGCTATTTCAACAGCGTCTTCTCCACTAATTCGAATAATACCAATACCTGAATTTGACATCGCCGTAGCAATTGCAGCAATTGTTTCTGTTTTCATAAAAACTCCTGATTATTTCAAAAACAGCAGTTTCTTTTGGAAACTGCCGTTCATTTTAAGTAACTATTTTTTTAAAGTAACAACTACATGACGGAATGGTTCTTCTCCTTCACTATATGTAGTTACATATTTATCATTCTGCAATGCAGAGTGAATGATTCTTCTTTCATACGGATTCATCGGCTCTAAAGATACCGCATGTTTTGTTCTTTTTACTTTATAAGAAATATTTTTTGCAAGGTTCTCTAATGTCTGTTTTCTTCTTTCACGGTAATTTTCCGTATCCACTTTGATTCTTATATAATCATCAAGGTCTTTGTTAATTACTAAAGAAACAAGATACTGTAAAGAATCAAGAGTTTGTCCTCTTTTTCCGATTAATACGCCCATTTCGCTTCCGCTTAAATCAATGTTCATATTCTTATTTTCTTCGTCATAATCAATATCAACTTTTACTTCAAGATTCATTGCACGGAACAAATCGTCCAAAAAGATTCTTGCAATATCTACGATTAAGTTTTTTACTCTTGCTTTAATTACAGCCGGTTTAGCACCGATTCCCAAAAATCCGGCAGCACCTTCTTCTACTACTACATAATCCAATCTTTCACTGGAAACCATTAATTTCTGACATGCTTCTGTAATCGCGTCAGACACTGTTTTTGCAGATACTTCAATGTAATCCATAATCTACAATCCTCCTTACCCAATACTATTTGTTGTTTTCGTTGTATTTTTTAACCATGTTTGCTTTTGCAGCAATACTTCCCGGTTTTGCGTTACTATTATAATATTCTGTAGCTTTTTTAATTGCTTCATCTTTTTGAGCCTGTGTCATAGAACTGCTGGAAACTTTAGCAGCACTACTTAAATTACGTGTACTCATATTTGCATAACTATTGATTTTTTGAGGATCAATTCCTGCTCTTGCAAGTTTTTTATTACGCTTTTCAATATTTTTCTTAATTTCTTCTTCCCAATCCATCTTATCAATATGTTTATTAATAATAATCTGCTGGATTGTTCTGATAACTGTTCCGGCAATCCAGTAAAGACCTAAAGCGGCCGGGAAAGAATAACATAAAATAATAGAGAAAATAGGCATAATGGTAGTCATCATTTTCATTGACTGAACCATTGTATTTTGCTCATCACTTCCATTCTGGCTTGACTGCTGAGGCATTAATTTTGCACTAAGCCACTGTGTTGCACCTGCCAAAAACGGAATTAACAAAGCACCGATTACTAACAACCAGGAACCGGAACTCATTGCTTCTTTTACTGTAAAAGAAGGAGAGTTTGCCATATTAAGTCCTAAAAAGTTATTGTAATTGCTAAGTGTAATAACTGCTTCATTTACTTCTGCTGCAAGAGACGGAAACTTGTCCCCGATAGAAGCCCAATCTGCAGTTGAAAACTGATTCATTACATCAATGTACGTATTTTGTACAAATGAATTTGCACTATCACCGGCAACAAAAGCTGCATCTGCAAACTGTTTTGCATAAGGTGCTGCTGCCTTTTCAAATGTTTGAATAAAGGAAGCATCTTTATCTACCTCAATCAACTTTGTTACAACCGGCATAAATACATCTTTAATCTGTCCTACATAAGCAGGAATAGAAGCAACAACTCTGTACAATGCAAAAATAATAGGGAACTGAATCAACATCTGTAAACAGCTTCCGGAAGGTGATACACCATATTTTGCATACACTTCCTGTTGTTCTGCATTCATTGCCATGATAGAATCGTTATCTTTTCTGTTTTTGTACTTCGCCTGAATCGCCTGCAATTCCGGATTCATTTTTGCAGAAAGTTTGGAAAATTTCTGCTGTTTTACCGTAAGCGGCATCATAAGCATATTTACAATAATTGTAAATAAAATAATGGATAAACCAATAATTCCGTTTTCAATACCAATTTTATTAAGGACCCAAAAAATACCTTCCATGATTTTACCAAGTAAACTTGCAACAGGTCCAATAATAAATGTGGATGTTTGTGTTAATAAAATACCCGACATCATATACTCCATTCTATCCTTTTTTAAGGAACCGGATCATATCCTCCTTTTGAAAAAGGATTACATCTTACTATTCTCCACGCCGTCAAAATACCGCCCTTTACAGCACCGTATTTTTCAATCGCCTCTAAGCCATACTGGGAACAGGTAGGCGTATAAGGACATTTCGTGCGTTTCATCGGAGAAATATACTTTCTATAAAATTTAATTATCCCTAACAATATTTTTTTCATCATCAATCAAAATCAAAAAATGTCTTCATGATTTTATGAAGCTTCCCAAGATGCAGCAAAGCACTTTCTATTTCTGCATAACCTACACTTGAAGCTGTGTTTCTTGCAACGACTACTATATCCAAACTACTATTGAATATATTTTCATGTAGCCTGTAACTTTCTCTTACTAATCTGGTAACTCTATGTCTTACAACACTGTTTCCTACTTTTTTACTTACTGAAATTCCAAGTCTGTTTTTTCCAAGGTCATTTTTCAACACATACATTACAAGATACTTATTTGCATAAGATTTTCCATTTTTATAAACATTTTGAAATTCATAAGTTTTCTTCAAAGATTCCGAATTTTTCATCTATTTACCTGAATCTATTCACACGAATTTTAGGAATAGAAAAAAAGACCACATTTCTGCGGCCTTATGCTGATAATTTCTTTCTTCCTTTTGCTCTTCTTGCAGCGAGAACTTTTCTTCCGCCCGGAGTACTCATTCTTGCTCTGAAGCCATGAACTTTAGATCTCTGTCTTTTCTTAGGCTGAAATGTCATTTTCATAATAGTGCACCTCCTTCTTGCGAACCTTAATCTATAAAATATAAGGTAAACGAATATTTAATGTTGAAAAATACCTTTAGCAATTATATAAGAAAAGTAGCCAAACGTCAAGCAAAATGGGACTTTTTTTATTTTTTTATTTTTTATTTCAATATCTTGTTATTCAAATTATATAAATTACAACATATTGATTTTATAATAATAATGCTCATTATTTTAAATAATTAATTAACATAAAAATATCCACAAAATGTGTATAAGTT
>JAZQDM010000011.1:0-23786 GCA_045546775.1 Lachnospiraceae bacterium
TGGCTACGATCCGACTTGTGCATATTTATGCCATAATCTTCCTGCAACAAACTGACTCAAAATCATCCATATTATGAATCCAAATAGAAAGCCGACTGCTGCAATGGCAAGCACAATAGTTATATAATTATAAAACAGCAAACAACTAAGTATCGTTACGACAACTGCAACAATAGGGAACGATAATTGAAACCAAAACAACTGTTTATATGATTTGTAGAGTTTCATAAAATTATCATTATTCAATACTTCTCTTGCAAATCGCAACTGCTTATGATTTTCTACTGCCCGATTTATCGACGCTATATATGATATTTTTGACATTACACACCTCCGTTAAATCCTATTCTTTTTGCAAAATCTTTTTACCGTTGCAAATGCAAAAACCGGCAGGGCAATTAAGTCTATAATGCCTGCAATTCTGATTATCATATCTGATAGCTCAGACTCAATCATATTTGCACCAACAATAAATATTGTTGCAACAGAGAGAATACATAAACTTATTCTCCATACAATTGCTATGTTTTTATTGTCCATTTTGTCATCCCTTTCCATTCCGCTCTACATCCCCAACATTCTTCTTTTAAATTCTCGAATCTTGTGGGCATATTTGCTCGTCATAATGGCACCAATAATGACCATCGCAAATGGAATTCCAAGTGTTGCTCCCTGCGCAAATCCATATACAAATGTGCCCTCATCCGATTCACAGAATAATAACACAAGGAAAATCACAAAAGATACAATTGCAGTTAAAAATAACCCATGTAAAACTCTTGTTATCTTTCGTTTTTCCTCATTGCTGTAATCTGCTACTTTTAATACAGTTTCTTCTAATTCTTTGTTCATCTTCTCGCTTTTCCTTTCTCCATCCAGTAACTCACGCAAATCAACATTGTAGTAGTCAGCCATCTCGATAAGAATATCCAAATCAGGTAAATTGCTGCCCGTTTCCCAGCGCGAAACTGTTCTACGCGAAACACCTAAATTTTCTGCCAGTTGCTCTTGTGTCAAACTTTTTTCACTTCTAAGTTCTTTAAGAAATGTACCAATTTTTTTCTGATCCATTGCTTTATTTTCCCTCCTCTGCTACCAGCATATAATTTATAAAAACAAAAAAACAGGACATAAAGCGAGCAATGTCCTATTTTTCTATGTGAGACATGTGTTGTCTCTTCCACTCTTCCAACCTTTCCCGAAACGCCCCGGCTTCGTCCGGTTGCGTAATGTTTACGGGATAGGATTTATCAATTTTTGTATTTTTCTCACTGACGGAACAATCCAGCAAAAGAGTTCCGTTTGTATCATAAATCTTTACAAAGTGAATTGCACTGTCCGGCTCATTCAGCTCGATTTTTCCCACTTCTTCCTTGGCAATTACAATCGGCGTATCATAACCGATTGTACTGCCTGCTATGGTAAGCGGTGCCACATACATCTTGTCCGCCGTCAGCCCAATTGCAAAACAGCGGTAAGACTTCACATAACGGCTGGAGGCTGTGGAACGCCAATACGCGTAAACCGGAATATAATCTTCTCCTTGCGGAACTATCCGGCGGATAATATTGCGCACAGTCTCCTTCTCGTTGCTCTTTTCACCTTTCTTTTCGTCCAAAGATGCCTTAATCCACATAACAATAAAGCCGACTACAAATATTCCAACAAAAAGAAGCACTGCATATTTCTCTATAATCGTATTAAAAATCGCATTCACCGATGCAATCACTTCCATTTATGTCTCCTCCTACGCCTGATTCAAATAGCACTCAATAAACTGCTCTTTTGGGCGGTCCATATAAGTCACATCAAGCTCATTTTTTGAACCGAAAATGCTCTTCGCAGCGCTGGCATTTTTGTCCTTCTTAAACATTTTCAGGCGTTCTCCGGCAAAGTATGTTCTCTCATCCATCCAGATAATTTCCTTTGCATCATCAAACAAAATTTCTTTTGTATTCAATACAATTCTGCCTTCATAAAAGGACAACTTGTCCGTAAAATGGCGCAACGGACTAACCGCATAAAGCAAAAGCAGTGCGGAAAAAACTGCCTCCATCAAGTAATTCGGTTCCGCTGCATTGAACGCCGCCACAAAACACATAAGGCCGCCAACAACAAAAATAACCATTCGTTTTCCAAGCTGGGAAAGTATTTTTTTCTTGTCTGCGCTAATTTCTAATAATTTATCTCCCATATTTCCTACTCCTTCCACTGTAATCGGTGAAGCTCGCCTTCCAACTGCATGTTGGAAAAATCATTTTGGCGCAAAGCTTCGTAAAGCACGATTGCAACAGAGTTGGACAAATTAAGGGAACGGATTTTTTCAAGCATCGGAATGCGGATGCACGTTTCTTCATGCTCCACCAAAATTTCCTCCGGAATACCTGCACTTTCTTTTCCAAACATAATAAAATCGTCCGGCCCGTAAGAAACATCCGTATAAACATGTTTGGCTTTCGTTGTCGCCATCCATATTTTGACATTTGGATTTTTCTCAAGGAACTGCTCAAAATTGACATAGCGGGTCACATCCAGATGCTCCCAGTAATCCATGCCTGCACGCTTGATTTCCTTTTCGCTCAAACGGAATCCAAGAGGCTCGATCAAATGCAATTTTGTGTCGGTTGCAACACAAGTACGACCGATATTTCCTGTATTTGCCGGGATTTCCGGCTGAAACAAAACAATGTTCATCGTATGTACCTTCCCTGTTTATTTTCCTTGCTCTTCTTTCAGTTTGCCTACAAAGCGTTTCAGTCTTTCAATGGCAACTTTCAAATTTTCCAAAGAATACGCATAGGAAATACGCAGGAAACCTTCGCCGCAATCACCAAAAGCGGTACCCGGTACGACTGCCACTTTTTCCTCTTCCAAGAAACGCATCGCAAATTCTTCGCTGGTCATGCCAAATTGCTTCACGCAAGGGAACACATAAAATGCTCCGTAAGGTTCAAAGCAGGGTAGACCCATTTCTTTAAATTCATGAAGCAAATAGCGTCTTCTCTGGTTGTATGCCTGACGCATCTGCGCCACATCATCGTCCCCGTTTTTCAGTGCTTCCACAGCCGCATACTGGCTTGTTGTCGGCGCACACATAATGGCAAACTGATGAATTTTTGTCATCTGCTGAATAATTTCTTGGGGACCGCAAGCATAACCAAGTCTCCAACCGGTCATTGCATAAGCCTTGGAGAAACCGTTAATCAAAATCGTTCTCTCTTTCATGCCCGGAATGTTGACGATAGATGTATATTTGTCTTCGTGATAGTAAAGCTCACTGTAAATTTCATCGGAAATCACGAACAAATCTTTCTCTTCGATTACCTTTGCAATGGCTTCCAAATCTTTGCGCTCCATAATGGCTCCCGTCGGGTTGTTCGGGAACGGAAGCACAAGCACTTTTGTCTTGTCTGTAATCGCTGCCAAAAGTTCCTCTGCCGTGAGACGGAATTCATTTTCTGCCTTCAACTCAATAATTACCGGCACGCCGCCTGCCAAAATAGCACACGGCTCATAGGAAACGTAGCTGGGCTGCGGAATAAGCACTTCCTCACCCGGATTCAACATAGCACGAAGGGCAATGTCAATACCCTCCGAACCGCCTACCGTAATAATCACTTCTTTATTCGGGTCATAACTTACGTCGATTTTGCGTTTCATATAATTGCAAATCTCGACTCTTAATTCCTTCAAACCGGAGTTGGATGTATAAAAGGTGCGTCCTTTTTCTAACGAATAAATACCTTCGTCACGGATATGCCACGGTGTATCAAAGTCCGGCTCACCTACACCGAGCGAAATCGCATCCGGCATCTCACTTACAATATCAAAAAATTTACGGATTCCGGATGGTTTTAACTGTACAACTTTATCTGCTAATGGGTTTCTCATGGTGTAATTTTCTCCCTTTCATCTTCCGCTTTTTTGGAAAGAATTGTTCCGTGGTCTTTGTATTTTTTCAATACAAAATGTGTCGCCGTGCTGAGTACGCTTTCCAACGTAGAAAGCTTGTCGGACACAAATTGGGAAACTTCTTTCAAACTCTTTCCTTCCAAAGAAACAAGTAAATCGTAACCGCCGGAAATCAAAAATACGGCATGTACTTCCGGGTATTTGTAAATTCTTTCTGCGATGCTGTCAAAGCCCTGACCGCGCTGTGGTGTTACCCTTACTTCAATGAGTGCGCTTACTTTTTCAATGGATGTTTTTTCCCAATTGATTAAAGTATGGTAACCGCAAATGATTCCTTCACTCTCAAGCGCCGCAAGTTCGTTGACAACGTCAATTTCCTCCACGCCCAAAATAACCGCCAGTTCTTTCAAATCGATGCGGCTGTTTTTTTCAATAATCGCTAATAATTCTTCTCTCATGCTCTTTTCCTCCCATACTTTATGAAAAATTCATTTTATATATTTCATCCGTTTTTCGTGGTTCCAAAAAACGTTTTTCGCCATCGTTTATGACAACTCTGTCATTACTTGCCGTCGTTCTTCCGACTATGACTGCCGGAATCTGTGCATCTTCCAGGCTTCTTACAAGAGCCTCGCCGTCCGGTGTGGCAATCACCAGACTTCCCATGGACAAAAGCTCATACGGATTCAAATCAAAAAACTCACAAACTTCCACCGTCTCCTGCTTAAGCGGCAGTTTTTTTAAATCAATCGCAAGTCCCGTTCCAAGCTTTTCTCCGAGCTCCCACAACGCACCAAAGATTCCGCCTTCCGAGGCATCGTGCATCGCCACCATATCATGCGCCCGGTCACTCGACGCATTCTGCATCGACACAGGTGCAACTGCAAACGCTTCCGGCAACACAGACAAATATTTTTCAAAGCTTTTGGCTTCTTCCACCAAATGAGTCGGATACTTTGTCAACAAATCCGCCTCTTTTTCTTTTGCCACAAGAACCGTTCCTTCCAGCCCAATCCACTTTGTGACAACGATGTCAAGGTCTGTGTTTTCGCCGTTTGCCACTGCCTTTGTCTGTTTCACGTTGCTCGCTTTTGACGCTTGCGGTACATGCTTTGTATTGCCTATCGCAGTAACCGTGGCAACTGTATTTTGTACCGAAGCAGAAACGGTAGTGTGACCGCCTGCAATTTGAATATCCAGTTCACGGCACGCATTGTCTGCCTGCTGCATAAGCTGCTTTATTTCTGCCTCTTCTACCTTTTCCGGAAAAACGAGTGCAAGCGTAACCGCAACCGGCTTTGCGCCGCCTGCTGCCAGATTGTTTACTGCTTTCAACATGGCATGGCGGATAGTCCGCCCATGTTCCAAAACAATACAGCTTGTGCTGACTGCACTTTTTTCGCCTTCTGAAAATGCCAAAATGGCACAGTCTTCCCCCACACCTGTGCCATTTAATACTTCATTACGTTTCGATTTTATTTGTTTAAGTACGGAGCGTTTTAAAACGCTCTCTGAAACTTTTCCAACTTTCATCTCAAATTAGTTTCCTTTTTGATCGGATGTTTAAATCGGAGGGACGACTCCTACCTGCTGCTCCGGCTGCATTGTCTGCGGAACCGGCTGTTGCACTGCTCCTGACATTGTCTGCTGTGCCGGGTCCTGTGCCGGAGGTTGCGGTGCCGGTGGAACTTGCGTTCCTGTGGCAATTGCATTTGCCACACTTGCCGCGTAGTCTACACTGCTTGTCGCTACTGCCGTCATAATCTGATTGTAAAGATCCGGATTATCTGTGGCGGTACCTACCGTAATGCTTCTCGGGGAAACTTTGTAAGTACTGCTGTTAATCTGTGTTCTGCTTTGTTCCACGCCATCCACCGTCACGATTTTCCAAAGCTGTGCCTTGTAACCGATATGTGCACTCTGTACCGGAGACACATAGCCAACCGGCTGGGATGCATCCGCATAAACCGCCTCGGTTTCCGGATATGTTGTAGAAAGAATCACACTTTCATATCGAACATCTCTATTTGCGGCTCTTGTTTCCACGCCGTAAATATTGAATGTAATCTTTTTGTCGGGGGTTGTAATACCCTCTATATAAATCGGATACTCCGATGAGTTCACAAATTTAAAATCTTTGCCGGATGACTCTGCAATTGCCGCATCCGCCGAAGGCTCCACATACGTAACAATCATAGAATGATTGTGGCGCTCTGTCACTTCCAGCTCCGCTTCCAAAACGGCATTGTAAAGTGTAGTCGTAACCTGACATGCACCGCCACCGATACTATCCACTACCTGGCCGTTCAAATAAGAACCGGCAAGGTAATAACCGTTTTCGGTTGTGAACGGGGTAATCGTATCATAAGACGAAAACTCCT
This sequence comes from Lachnospiraceae bacterium, assembly GCA_045546775.1. GTDB lineage: Bacteria > Bacillota > Clostridia > Lachnospirales > Lachnospiraceae > RGIG3002. The sequence goes on from JAZQDM010000011.1 coordinate 6,294, forward strand.
CGCCCGGATACAACGTGATTCCGTTAATCAAATTGCAACCGTTTGCCACATTGGCACTTCTGGAACTGCCGGATGTGGAATAATCCGTCGTGCTTGTGCCGAGCAAATCTTTTACTTGGGCAAGCTCCTGTGCGCTGCCGATGGGCTCGATTGTCTCTACATTGAGCTCAATGCTTGCCGCCTCGTGATTCCATTCGTTCTGAATAAAATCCACGACTTTCGGTACGGATGTCTCTACGTTGACACCATAGCCGGCCTCTCCGCCGACTACTTCAAACACACCGTCCACACGTGTAAGGCTACAGTTTTTCACCGGAATATCGTGCTTTGTGCACTCTTCTTCCACAAACGCTTTTACAAGCTCTTGGTCTACGCCAAGGGCAATGTCAAACACTTTATTGGTATGTTTCAAATCTGCAAGCGCCTTGTATCGCTGTACAATATTTCCTTGTGTGCCGATATGTACCGCCTCATCCACAATTTCCGGATTGGTCCACTGCACACCCAATTGTCCGGCCGTTGCAGTTACAGTATTTCCATCGGTTGTTACAAAAGTAATTTCCACCTCAGACAAAGATGCAACATACTCCTCAATAGCTGCCTTTGCCTCCTTGGCAGTCATTCCCGACAAATCCACGCTCTCAGCAAATACACCGGTCTCAATGTTACCGGCTTCTTTTGCCTGCACATCTACCTGCACAAAGCAGAAAAGAAGAAGCGCTGTCGCAATCGCTGCCATTCCTCGATAAATTTTTTTCATACGATTTCACTCCTGATTTGAATTAGCTGATTAAATATGCTAAAGTGGGAACTAACATAGCAATAATCAGAATAATGATAAGAATTGATGAGAAAATCCGTTGTGTTTTTTTGTTGTGCATATTAAACATTTTATCGCCTCTTTTCACACGGTATGCGAACCGTTTTTGTCTATCAAAATGATGTTCATTTTTGCTTTTGTAAAGTGTTTTTATTGAAAGGATATTATATATGAAATTGCCCTTTTTTGCAAGCTTTATCGTATTTTGTTTGTGGCTGATGTATCAGCTTAGACGCATCCGTAAAAAGGAAGCTAAAATGCAGGATTCCTATTGGGCCCGGGAAACGCAGGCCAATCACACAAGAAAGCAGCCTCTTGACGACTTGGAGTACATCACTATCCCGCTTGAATTTCTGCCTACAAGCACCCTTGCCGACGATGAAAAAGTGGACGAATGTGTGCAAATATTATCGCATTTAAACGAGCAAAAAATCGTGAATCTGACCGGGATTTCCAACACCGATTTGAAGCTTTCTTACGGCGTTGCAAATCTGCCTACGCTGATGGATTATGACCAAAATTATACGGTCCTTGCCCGCACCTTGCAAAAGTGGGCTTCGCTTCTTTACGATGCCGGACATACGGCTGATGCAAAAACGGTTTTGGAATTTGCCGTAGCAACAAAAACCGACATTACCGGCACATACGCCCTTCTTTCCAAAATTTATGTAGAAGAAGGTCGCCCGAAAAAAATCGAAAGCCTTCTGCAAATTGCAGAGCAGCTAAACTCAGCTTCCAAACCTGCTATTTTCCGAATTTTGAAAGAAGCCTGTCCGTGTAACGACTAGCTTGATTACGGGTCATTTTTTCCACATCCATGGAAAGCAGTTTTGCCAGTTTTTCATCCTGTTCTATTTTCATTTTATGCTGGTCAATCAGGCGATATAACCTTTCTTTTTGCGGTTTTGTAATGGGAATTTCGCGCTTTACTTTGTATACAAGCGGCGAAGCGGCAAAGTCCTCCTCCTTATAAAACTGCTCGCAAAGTTTGTTGTACAATTCCACGGTAGCATGAGCGTCCGCCAGCGCGCGGTGGGCATTGTGGGAAATCCGGTAATGCTCGCACAAAAAACCGAGGCTTCTGCTCTCCAAATCCGGCAAAAACTTCCGCGCAATTTTTAGCGTATCAATTCCCTGCCGTTCAAACGTCATTTTGCAGTTTACTGCCGCCTTTTTCAAAAAAGAATAGTCAAACAAAACGCTGTGACCAAGCAAAATATCTTCTCCTGCAAACTCCAAAAAATCCGGCAGACAAGTTCCTATATCCGGCGCTCCAACAAGCATTTCATCCGTAATTCCGGTAAGATTGGTAATGCGCTCTTCCAGCTGCATTCCCGGATTTAAAAACGTCTCAAACGTATCCACAACTTGTCCGTTCCGCACTTTTACGGCGCCGATTTCAATGATTTTGTCTTCCTTCGGGTTCAGTCCCGTCGTCTCCAAATCCACGCATATATAATCTTTTATCATTTTTTTCATCCTTTATCCCTATATCTATTCCGCATGACAGCGCTATGAAATCACATGTATTGCGGCTTGTGCATTCAGCGGATTGCGGCTGTTATAATCAAACAAAACAAGCGTCGATTCCGCATTTTTACGGGACATAAGAGTGGCATCTTTTTCCCATACCGGATAATAAAACGGCTCCATATGCGTCATTTTGGAAGTCTGCTTTGCATTGTATGTGGTGTACGATTTTAAGTAGCGCGGGCACTCCTCTTCTGCCAAATAAAAAGCTCGAATCCGCTCTTTTTCCGGCTCTTTTTCGCCTGCAAAAGAGGGGCGGCTTTTCAGATTTTCGCGCAAATACATATCAAAGGTCAAAAGCTCTTTGTAAAGCTCCTCATTGGCCGGGTCCACACTGCATGCAAAATGAAGCAACACCTCGTAGCGGTAACTGCGCGCCGGGCTGTTTGTAAAATAGCCGTTTTGCTCGTAGTAATCCGCCAGCTTTTCGTACATGGCAAAAGGATGTTCAAATGCGTTTTCCAAAACACGAAGCGTATGTACAAACTGGTTGCTGTTGTAATACAACTCCACCATTTCTTCAATGCGCTTCAACCGGAGTATCTCATCAAAAGATAACCAGTTAGAGTATAGCACTTCGTAAGGCGGTTTTTGTGTGTAAAATATTCCATATTCGGCGGCACGCTCATGCATCTGCGACCCTTTCAACACTTTGAGAAAACCAAGCTGCAACTGATCCGGTTTGAGTCCGTACACATCGTTAAAAGATTTGACAAAGCTCTCATAATCTTCGTAGGGAAGTCCCGCAATCAAATCCAAATGCAAATGCACATTTTCACCATCCCGGATTTTTTGCACAATTTGTTTCAAATGGGAAAAATCCGTAAAACGGTTAATCTCACGAAGTGTCTGCGGATTCGTGGACTGCACGCCTACTTCCAACTGCACAAGTCCGGGGCGCATTTGATTCAAAAGCGCAATTTCTTCCTCGTTTAAAATGTCTCCCGCCACTTCAAAATGAAAATTTGTGACACCATTGTCATGTTCATGAATATAGTTCCAGATAGAAAGTGCATGCTCGTGATTGCAGTTAAACGTGCGGTCAATAAATTTCACCTGAGACACATTTTGGTCCAGGAAAAACTGCAGTTCCTTTTTGACCATTTCAAAGTCACGCAAACGCACTTTTTTGTCAATGGAGGAAAGGCAATAACTGCAACGGTACGGGCAGCCCCGCGATGATTCATAATAAATAATGCGATTTTTAAAATCATCCATCGTATCATAAAGAAACGGAAGCGTACTCATGTCCGTAAGCTCCCTCTCCTTCGTCTTTCCATGCGGCAAAACGAGACCTTCGATGGATGAAAGGTCTCCTTCTTTACTCGTATAATAAGTGAGCAGTTCCTTAAAAGTCTGCTCCCCTTCACCTACCATAATTCCGGTTACGGCAGGGTAGTTTGCCAAAATTTCTTCCCCGTCAAAAGATACTTCCGGGCCGCCAAGCCAAATCGACACACCCGGCATAATTTTGGGAATTTCCGTAAGCAATTCCTGTATCTGATTCCAGTTCCAGATATAGCACGAAAACCCGATAACATCGGGTTTTCTTTTGTATATGCCGGCGAGTATCTGCTCGGTGCGTTGGTTAATCGTGTACTCTGCAATTTCCACGTGGCGGGAAAGTTCCTCACCCACATACGCACGCAAGCTGTAGATCGCCGGATTAGAATGTATATATTTTGCATTTACTGCTGTCAGTAAAAATTTCATCACTATGTCTCCGTTTCCACGGCGGTTATATCCTTGCCGCCTCTTTCCTCAATAGTAACATACCGAGGAGAAAAAACATAGTCGCAGCTACAATAATTGATAATATTTGAAAAAGTGCCGGCAAGTTCATCAAAAAGGAACCTGCACCAAAAACGGCTTTGCTCACCGGGCTTTCCGGATTTTCTGTAATGTAATCGGCTCCCTGCGGTAGAACGATGAAAAAAAACGCCCATGCCATCCAAAATGCTATCATGCCTTTGGAAGAAAGCTTATAAAAAATTGCTCCTAACAGTACACTAACCGCAGGTAATAAAATAATTAATACAAGCATAACTTTGTAGTTGGAACATATCGAGAATGCATCCTCAAATTCCCTTGTCGGATACCACATCTTATATAACCACTTTTCCGCGTGATACGAAACTGCGGTAATTCCTACATAAATAGCGGTTGTAACTATTTGAATAATAACCTGACTGATGTAAGTCTCTTTTCTCGTCGCGCCCATGGAAATTGCCATATTAAAGTCATTTCCCACCACAAACGTATTTATAATTGTAAAAAAAATAACACATAAAAATAGTAAAAATGTGGCCAATGTTGTGTAAGTAGCTTCCTTATCAAGCACACCAACAATAAGTGACAAAATTCCAACACCGGCAAGCCATACGATTGCCATCAGCAGTAAATATCCGCATAACGTTGGCCATTTCAACTTCCATATATTATATATTCTCTTTGCCATAAATTCCTCCCATCTGAAGCGTTTACGTTACCATTTCACTTCGTAGCGGCGCATCACTTTAAAATTGAAAAATACTGCTATAATATCAATAATTGCTGCCGCAATTACCATATAGTGCAAACGGATATTTTGAATGAACGTAAAAGGTAAATCCTCATCCGCAAGCGACATGATTATCACGAATGACGAAAATGTTACGATGAAATAAACAATAAACGCTACCATATTTCCAAATTTAAGACTAAGCACACTGACTACATTTGACATTGCTCCGACAATCAACAGTAACCCGGTCAAAAAACCTGCACTTTCTTTCATAACATTTTGTTCCGGCATAAGCGCATAACACAACACTTGAACGATAACCATCTGCGCAATAAGTATATGCGTCATAACTGTCATACCAAACAACGCTTCCTTCCTCGTAGCACCATGGGAAACGGAAAGAGTCAAGTACGTATTCGTCATACTTGTAGATTGAGCCATAATGGTAATGATGCCCATAGCAGGAACATACCGTGACACTACCTCAAAATATGTCTGGTCTAATATCCCTGCCACAACAAAGCATATTACCATAACAAATGCAAAAACGATCCAAAAATATTTCTCATACCCACAAAACCAAAATTTGAAACTTCTTTTCAGCCCTTCCATACTAATCGACCTCCTTGCCACACATTGCAACAAACACCTGCTGCAAGCTCATCGGCTGCACGGAAATCTCTGCTGACTGTTGAAGCTTCTGTCCCGGCTCCAGCATTACCATAACTCCCTTACTACGCCCCATTTTTTCCTCGTGGTAAGTCTTTTTGCCGGCAACAAAAGCGTCCACATCTTCTGCTTTGCCACTGATATGGCGGCATCTATCCAAAAGCTCCTGTGTATTTTCTTTCAAAATAATTTTGCCTTCGTTAATCATGATGACTTCTTCAAATACATCCGCTGCTTCCTCAATGATATGTGTGGAAATCACAAACGTTCTGCCACTGTCTGCAAATTCGTCCAAAAGCACGCGGTAAAAGTATTCACGCATCACAACGTCAAGCCCTGCCACCGGCTCATCCAAAAGCGTAAAATCTGCTTTGCTTGCAAGCGCAATAATGATTGTCACCATAGACATCATGCCTTTGGAAAGCTTCGCGATTTTCTTTTTCGGGTCAAGCTCAAACTTTTTCACAAGTCTGTCTGCCATCTCTTTATCCCAGTTTGGCATAAAAGTTGCTGCCGCTTTTAAGTATTCTTTTACTTTGAAACTGCCTTGGCCCTGTGCATTAATGGGATTGATTTCCCTGGAAAAACAAATGTGGTCAAGCGCCTTTCTGTTTTCCCAAACCGGCATTCCGTTGTATGTTACGGTTCCGCTTGTTGCCGGATTTTGCGCAGAAAGAATTGACAAAAGTGTCGTTTTTCCCGCACCGTTTCTTCCGATAAGACCATAAATTTTTCCTTTTTCAAGCTCAATATTCACATGATCCAAAACGTCTTTTTTACTATATGTTTTTACAATATCTTTTCCAATTAATCTTTCTTCGCTCATGCCCATATACTCCTTTTGCCCTCAAATTTATAAGCTTTCTTTTATCATCTGAATCAATTCTTCTTTGCTAATTCCGATACTCTGCGCTTCCATCACAAGCGCTTTGATGTACTTATCGGAAAACTCCGCCTGTCTGCGTTTTTTGATTTGTTCTTTTGCTCCCTTTGCTACAAACATACCTATCCCTCTTTTCTTGTACAGCACTCCGCTGTCGACCAAAATATTGATTCCTTTTGCCGCCGTCGCCGGATTAATCGCGTAAAGCTTCGCCAGCTCGTTGGTGCTCGGCACCTTCTCCTCCTCAAAAATGATGTCCCGCAAAATGTCGTTCTCTATCATTTCACTGATTTGGAGATAGATGGATTTTTCCTGTGTCAATATTTCATTCATTCCGCCATCTCCTTTCATGTTTGTTGGTTCATTACTTGTGTAATTAACCATATCACCAATATAGTTATGTGTCAATACATAAAAAAATATTTTTGATAAATTATTTCTGTAATATTCATTTTCCGACCATTATCTTGCTGTTCTTGTATTTTTCATGTATACTTTATCTTGTCAGTGTGTAAAAGAGAATTCAAACACTGGGAGGAAAAAGATGTTTAAAAAAATACCGGCACTCATAATAAATTCCTTATTCGGCGCACTTTTTTGCTATTCTGCGCTGATTGTATATGTACTACTCAAAAACGAATTACCAAACGATACCGATTTCAACGTAAAATTTATCATTTTTGTTGTAATATGGTTATCGTGCTGCATTGCGTATAACGTAAAGCGTTTTCGCGAAGCCGGTAATAGCCGATTTTTCTGGCTCTCTACATTTCTGCCCGCAGCTGTTTTAATGGTTGCTCTCATTATCGTCATAATGCTCTTTTTCTAAATAATTTTTACATACAGAGACGCGTTACGCTTTGCGTATCGCGCTCTGATTAGCGGTTCGTCGCACTAACAAAAAGGCACCCTGCACGTCTTTCGCGCAAGGTGCCATATTTTTGTCATTATTTTGATTACATTCCCATGCTTTCCAGCGTCTTTTGCCACTCTTCAAACAGTCCGTCATAATCATAGTTTTCGATGATTTCGCGGAATATTGCAAGCTCCTCGTCGAGATTCTCCTCCGTCAAAAGATGCTCCCCGGAAACAAAACAATCCACCATATAACGGTTGATGTCCTGATTGTGATGGGATACGTCTGCATACAAATCCAAGTCTGTAATGACTTCTTCCATATTTGCAAAAAAGAAAATACGCACGTTGTTAAACTGCATCAGCCATTCGCTGCATGTGCGGAACTCCGCAAGCACAACATCCAGCTCACCGCTCTGCACATAATCGTACCAGTAAAGCACGCTTGGCGGCGGGAAAAATACTGTAAACTGGGTATCCGGATGGGATTCCAATATGGGACGGATGTTGACTTCCAAGTTTTCCAAAAGACAACGCTCGTAATCTTCCACCGTTCCTTTTGCCTCAGTTGGCTCTGCGGGCACATACTTGGAAAGCACCGTTTCTTTCCCATAAAAATTTACCATCCACCAGTGCGAATTGTACACACTGCTTAAGTCGGTCGGTCCATCGCCGGAAAATACCGGCTTCAAAATATAGTCCAGTATGACTTCTTTGTTGAACCAATAAGTCAAATCGTTACACGGATTTTCATCATAAAAATGTTCCGGAATCGGATATTTTGTTTCCTCCGTTCCCACCGTGTAAGAAGCCACATCAATGCCCCAGTACACTTCTTTTAACTCGTTATCGCTGGCATCGACCTGCTTCATAATATTGGAAATATCTTTCGGGTACGCCCCGTTAAAAGGAAGTTTGAGCAAATTTAAGCCCTGCTCGGAAAACCATTTTGCCTCGAAATTGACCGTCATGGAAGAGCCCAGCAAAATGCTGTCATACTCCATGTTTCTGGCCATACCCGGATTTTGATTAATTTGATTGTCGATCAGATACGGGAAATTTTTGAGTGGTGCATGGTACTGGAAAAACGGGTCCACATACACAACAAGTCCGATAATCGCCGCCATAAAAAATGCAAGCACGCCGGCAAAAATCCCGATCCATTTTTTATTAGAAGTTGCTTTCACGGTTACCTCCTAGAAATTGAAATACAAGAAAGAGCTGACACCCGAGAAGGAAATCACGTTCCAAATAAGGAGCGCCGCACACACAACTGCGCCAATCGCTTTCGGTTTTCTTGTTTCCACTTTTTCATTGACATTTTTGCAAAAGAGCATGACAAACATGGCGATAATGAGTACCGCAAACATCATGTAATACTGCGAAAACGGCAGTCGGTCCACACCAAGCACCTTTAACGGATACCAGAATTCTTCCATCTGGTAGCACGCCGCCAGCTCTGCCGGCACCCAAGGCAAATCAAAGCCTTCGGTAAACAATCTTTTTAATAACAAAACGCCTTGCGATACCGATTCTGCCCGGAAAAAGGTAAGCGACAGCAAAAAGAATACCATCGTAAAGAACCATGTAATGAGGCGCGGAATTTTATCAATTGCCTTTTTAAATATGCTGTTAAACACATATGCCGTGGCATGCATCGTGCCCCAAAGTACGTATGTCCAACCGGCTCCGTGCCAAATACCGCTGACAAAATATACCATAAAAATATTAAAATATTTGCGTACAATGCCTTTGCGGCTTCCGCCAAGCGGTATGTAAAGATACTGTGTAAAGAAGCGGCTTAATGTAATGTGCCAACGCTTCCAAAAATCGACCAAATCCACTGCTTTGTACGGCGAATTGAAGTTAATCGGAATCTCGATATTAAACATTTTACCAATACCGCGCGCCATATCGCAGTAACCGCTAAAGTCAAAATACAACTGCACCATGTGACTTAGAAGCACAATCAAAACAGCAAGCCCATTGAGTCTGTTTGGGTTGTTGAAACCCCAGTCGACACCGATGCCAAACAAATCTGCAATAAGCACTTTTTTGGACATACCCATGACAAACATATACATGCCGTCGCCAAAATTATCCCAGTCAAATTTTTTCTTGGATTCATCTTGGAACTGCGGAATCACTTCGTTGTGGGTCACAATCGGACCGGCAATAAGCTGCGGGAAAAACGATACAAAAAGTGCATAATCCACAAACGAGTAGCCCTTCGCCTCTCCCCGGTATGCATCCACCAAAAAGCCCACCTGCTGGAATGTAAAGAAACTGATTCCAAGCGGTAAAAGCACATGATTTAACACAAAATTCGTGCCAAATAACGCATTGATATTTTCTGCAAAAAAATCGTAATACTTAAAATAAAACAAAACACCAATATTTAACAAAACACCGATTGTCATAATCAGTTTTTTGTAATTGCCTTTTTCCATCGCTTTGTAAAGCACAAAATTGGCAAGTATACTGCATACAATAATCGGCAAGTATTTCACATTAAAATAGGCATAAAACCAAAGCGACATACCTGTAAGAAAAACTTTTGCCAGTGTAAACTGCTTCATCCGGTTTAATACAAAATATAAAATTAAGCACAACGGCAAAAATAACAATACGAATATATAAGAATTAAATAACACTTTTCTTTCCTCCGAAGAACGTATACTCAATTGTTTATTATACGCGTTAAAGTGCCAAGAAACAACAATTTTTGACAGTTGTAAAAAAATAGTATTAGTATAAAATTTTTAGTATTTGGGAAAATAGAAAATGTACCATTAGAATTTAATTAGAAAAGAGGTAATGTATGAAATATTTAAATTGTTTCGCATTGACTATCGCAATCATTGGTGCAATCAACTGGGGATTAATCGGGTTCTTTAACTTTGACCTGGTAGCATTTCTTTTCGGCGATATGTCCATGCTTTCCAGAATTGTATACGGACTTGTTGGTCTGTGTGGTCTCTATTTAATTTCCTTTTATGGATTTCTTTGGGACAACGAAAACATCTAAAGAAACATGCGCTCTACGCGCCTGTACGTTTTTGGAAGTGTCACCAATGCGGCGACACTTCACATACATATTGCATAGCAACGCTCTTCTCTGCGTACATTCAACTATCCACTATTGTCCTGCAGACTGTTCGTAAAAGCTTAGCACATCCTGCATAAAATTCTCATCCAATACATTCACTTTTGCCTTATCTACGCCTGCATAAAATTCCGCTTTCACCTCATCCGGAATTTCTTCTTCATATTGTTCATACAACTGCATATATATTTCATTTTTTTCTTCAATATAGGAAATCGCTTCCTCGTCTACCCACATACGGTTATGATCGTTCTGCTTTTCTTTGTCACATATTTTGTACTGCACATTCGGATTTGTTATTTCGTCCCGATAAGCAACTGTAGCAGCACCGTCCATGCGAATCGTCTCATCTGCATTGCCATGAATCAGCAATATGGGTGTTTCCGTATTATTGATACCGTCTACTGCCGTCATATCCAAATTTTTTCCAAAAACCGTCTTCTGATAAACATAAATGTAGGGATACTGTATATAGCCGAAACATCCCATCATATTTACGCCCCATTCTGTTATCATTGTCATAGGGTCGTTAAATCCTGCCACACTTACAGATGCTGCAATATCATGTTCATAGTTAAAAATAGCCGTTACCGCATAACCGCCCCAACTATGCCCGTACAAAAATATTGGCAAATCATCAAACCGCTCTTCGTTTTCTATAAATGTCAATGCCGCATCCAAATCTATAACCGACTGGCACAAACCAATGCTGCTTTCACCCTCGCTACCGTCACAACCTGTATTATCAAACGCAAATACCTGATAACCGTGTTCCACAAAATAAACAGTTTCTGTAAGATAGCTTTCTGCCATTCCTCCTAAACCGTGGGAAATTACAATAAGTCCTTTTGTATTTTCTGCCCCGTAGAGATAACCACGAAGTTGATGTTTTCCGGATGTAAAGAAGAGAAATTCTCTCTCATACTCATCCTGTATATCTTCGTAACAAAGATAAGCGGTATACGTTGCCTTTTGCGGTCTGCTGAATATATCATCAAAAATCATTTTTATAACAATGAAAGAGACGATAGAAAATAGTACAAAAAGAATACCCAACCAAATCACTATTCTTTTTATAATCCGCTTTTTATTTTTCATAGTTATCTTTCCTCCGGCTTTAATGCCATAATAACAGACGCCTCAATTTCTACAACGCCGGTATTCGCCGTTTTGTATCGCTTTACCATCTCATAAAAAGGAGTATCGTTGACAAATGACAGTATTGTCATAATGTCCGCACTGTGGGTCACTACAACGATATCGCCGATATTCTGCCCGCTTTCTTCCAACTGTGCAATCCGCTTTTGCAGCGCTTCCACAACCCGCACTAGCAACTCTTGGTAAGACTCGCCGTGGGGAGGCTGTTCGTAGCGGCGGTTTTCTTTCCAACGCTTCAAATCATCCGGAAAACGCTCCGCAACCTGCTCCCACGTAATGCCTTCCCAGAGACCAAAATTGATTTCTTCCAAACCGGGCAAAACGTGACAAGGCACGCCTAGCATATCTGCCACACACTGCGCAGTTTGCGCCGCTCTTTGCAACTTGCTCGTATATACTCCGATAATGGGTGTGTTACGATTTTCCAACGTATGAGCCAGCTCTTCCGCCTGCGCCAATCCGTTTTCATTGAGCGGAATATCCGTACTTCCCTGAATGCGCTGTGCTACGTTCCAATCTGTTTCTCCGTGTCTTACCAAAAGTATTTTCATAATAATCTAGTCCTTCTTTACGTTAAAAATAATTGCTATAATCCCACAAATAATGCCACCAATGGGGTATACTAACCAACTGACTGCCATAATGGACGTACGCCAGTCAAATCCTTTCCCCATGGAAGTGAAAATTTCTACACCGATGCTCAGTAGAAACAAAATTGTTGCGCCAAGCATCACAACACTGCACCATTTTCCGGTTTTTGTGCGGGCATTTTCTGCCAGTTTGTCCTGTTCTGTCACTATCGGCTTGTATTCGTTATCTTTGTTGTAGTCCTCGATGCTGTATTTTGATTTTTGGATTCCGGCATACACAAGCATACCCACTGCAAGGGCAATGACCCACAGAAAAATGCAATCTGCATAATCCGTACTCAACCCGTATTTTTCAAACAGTGATTGAAGCGGGGAATTGCACGCAACATTGACGATAATAGCACCAACCGGAATCGCAATCATCCACAAAAATCGTTTCTCAAACTTTTCTATTACATCGTCTGTATAAAACTGATTGATATGCGGATTGCGTCGTTTGAAACGGTCATGATCCAACCCTTTTACTACGAAAATAACAACCGATGCTGCAATGCCAAGCAACAAAATACAGTCCGAAATCTCACCCGGTACAAGCAGTGCGCTTAAAAATCCTTCCAGCCCTATGCTGAACAAAATAAAGGCAACGCCAAATGCCATCCATTTGGAAAAGCTGTTCATATGCGCATCGTAGTGTGCGGTGTCTTCCTTTACTGTCTCTTCCGCATTTCCGCGCATCAGCGTGTCCATATTACAGGAAAACATCTCACAAAGCGTAAGTATTTTTTCCATTTCAGGATAGGCGCCGTCCGACTCCCATTTAGAAACGGACTGTCTTGATACGCCAAGTTGTTCTGCCAGCTGTTCCTGAGTAATGTCGTTTTTCTTTCTCAAATATTGTAAATTTTCTCCAAAGCTCATATTATGTTTTTCCTCCTTATATTCGGTGGGACAACTTGCAATTTTTTCACGTGATTTGTCCGACTCCCGTCACTATAGTGTGCTGTCATCTTATCGCTTTGGGTCCGCAACTTCTACCAATTTTGTGTTGCTTTTTCAAATTTTGATGTAAATTTTGAGTTGCATCCCGCATTATTGCGGTGTTTTGTAATCATTTAAGTCTACGTCAAGTGCTTCCTTCGGAAATAATGCAACGGTACAAAAACCATCCATCATCTCTCCGACCAATTCATCCGGACCAGAATAAACACTATCTTTCGATTTGATAAAAAAGATTCTTCCGTCGTATTGCATAATAGCACAATCCTTTAAATCGTAGCCAGTGGAAGAAACTTCCGTATAACATATAAAATAAACAAATTGCTCCATCTGCTCTTCTGTTAAGCCGGAAAGCAGGTCCTGCGGATATGCTTTCATCAATGCAAAAAATTCCTCTTTATCCTCTGCCACATACATAACTTGGTCTTCCATACCATCGTGTATGTATCCGCAGTGGATATTGACAAACGGTACGTCCCCTTGCGTATACAAGCGCGCCATGTCTTGTGCATAGAACTTTTCTGCTACATCTTTTTCAAAAATATCGACAAGCTTTTTTGCATTTTTATCTTGCAGCTCCATCAGATAATCGCCTGTGGAATAACAGGCAATCACTTCCCCTGTCTCCGGGTTTCTGAACTTTATCGTGGTCTGCCCTGCATCAAAAGCTACGCTTTCTTCCGCATAAGGAGCGCGAACATCAATTTTCATTCCGCAATTATATATTTTTTGCATCATTTTCTTATCTATTGTCGCAACAGGGTCTGTGTATTCCTTAACCGCCGACATTTTTTCAAACAAATCGCCTTCCTCATAATCGTTGAGGTTGTATGTCGGCATACTACTGTCAAAGGCATACACCTCTCCGTCCGTGTCTGCAAAAAACACAGTATAACTACGTCCCCACGCCCAATTGCTATGTTCATAAATCAAAATAATTTCATCATCCGGCATAGGCTCTTCCCTTTGCTGTAAAACAAAAAATGCTCCAATCGCAAGCGCACAAACTAAAATTACAGTGATGATAATTCCAATGCTCTTTGTACTTTTCCTTTTCATCTTGTTGTATCCCTCTCATTGTTTCATAGGTCGTTTGACACTATCCTCATTGTATATAATACTCTGCCATAAGCGTCATCTCCATCTCATCACCTTCTACGGAATCACTATGTAATATTCTATCATAAGTTATGCCTTCGTGCCGCAAACATAATTCCACAAACAATAGAAAGATACCTATGTCGATGCGATTGGAATGTGTCACCCGATTCACCGGCATCATGCCTCGCTTTCCCGGCTGTTTATAGCGATATACTTCCAGTTTGCCGGCACTACTTACCACTTTCCATGGCTGTGTATTGCAGCTGCTTGGTGCAAATCTCACTATATTACCAATATTATCAGCAAACTCTCCCTGCCAAATATCTTGCAGTGCCTTTCTTTTGCTCTTAAACATATCTTTTCTAAATTTGTCCCGGGGTACTTTTTTTATTGCAATCATAATGACAAAATTTAAGCCATTGTACTTTACTTCCTCAGTCTTACCAAACCCAAACCACAACGTGCCTATATTTTTTGACGCAAGGTACAAATCCAGCTGTTCGCCGATATAACCTATATTTTGCACGTAATTGTCGGCAATTTCGCTATACAACAAGATGCAATATTCCTGCTCTCTCTTGCACGTTGTCTCCCCTGCCGGAACGATTTTCATAGCTGTTTTTATATCTTCAACAAGTGGCACAAACGTAGGAAATACTTCCTCTATATCTTGCAATTCTTCTGGAGTTATCTTTTCCTCGCCCATGTTTTTGAACGTATGAAACGATTTGCGTTTAAATATCATCTCATAAAAAAGTTGTTCTCTGTTCATTCATTTTCTCCTTCTTTTTACAAGGACGTCCTAAATACAAGGCTAAGTTAATTTAAAATATTTTTCAACCATTATTTCATCTGTTTTTTACGGTTTTGTGCGATGTGGTCTTTCTTATAAAATAATAAAACGCAGAGTACACACAACGTACTTTGCGTTTCTTTTTTTTATTCTTTTCTTGCTATGTCAATCAATAACAAGCCAAGCATCCAAAAAATATAAGAGAGCATGGATATGACAAATTCTGCAACTCTAGGAAGAAGCACCTCCGAACCGGACGGAATTAGTGCGATTCCGACGAGTACAGCGACAACACCCATCGTTTTGAGTGAATTTCTATCGTAGCTGCTTTTGACCCAATTCACCACTTCGTCGCCTTCAAAATACTTCAAAAAAAGTATTGCATACAAAACGAGAAACACCAACATTATCCAATCCTGCTGCATAGAACAGAAAAAATATGCCTGAAAAACAGCAGAAATCAACAAAGATACTATTCCAATAATTATTTCTTTTTTTACAGTACTCATGGTGTCCTCTCACATTTATAATAATATGATTATTATATGCACGATGTCAGTGATATATTACACACCATGAATTGCATTTTACACAATCGTATACTGCATCATTTCGTAGTGCAACTTCGTTCCTTCGCCGACTTCCTGCGGAACGAGTGCTCTCGCAACAAGCTTTAATTCGCTCTCCGGCTCGTCCGTTCTTTTAAGCATGACATAATCGCCATCTATTTTTTCTACAATATAATCGCACACTAACATATCGAAATCCTCCCTTTCATTTCTTCAAATAAATCGCTGTTGCTTCGTAAGATAAAAATAACCAAGAGCAAACGCCCTTGGTTATTATATTACATGGATTTCCACAAACTGTGCAAGTTGCAATATGCATAAGCTGCCGCAAATTCATCTCCGTCTGCTAACAAAAATTCAGCTTTCGGTGCATCTGTATAAGAAAGGTTCACTTTCTGGCTGCCTTTTTTCGTTTCAATTGCAATCCACTCAATGTAGTGCGCTTCTACCATCGGATGTTCTACGCTTCCTACTTCAACTAAGATGTGGTTTTCATTTTTCGTTACAACAGGCACATGTTTTTCTGCTGCGCCGTCAGATGTTCCGGGAACGATCTCTGTCATTTTCTGCCCACAGCACATTACCGGTACACCGGAGTTTTTTGCAAATTCGATAATATTACCACAATGTTCGCAAATATAATACTTCATGATGAAATACCCCCTACGAATTAATAGTTCTGTTTTTTCACTTCAAAATAAGCCTGCGGATGTTTGCATACCGGGCATTCTTCCGGAGCTTCAAGACCTACAACTACATGACCACAGTTGCGGCATTCCCACATAGTTACGCCACTCTTCTTGAATACTTCCATTGCTTCCACGTTGTGAAGAAGTGCACGATATCTCTCTTCATGAAGTTTTTCGATAGCTGCAACGCCTCTGAACTGTTCTGCAAGTTCTGTAAAACCTTCTTCTTCTGCGTCTTTTGCCATTCTCTCATACATATCTGTCCACTCAGCATTTTCGCCTTCTGCAGCATGAAGTAAGTTTTCAGCTGTATCGCCAAGCTCACCAAGTGCTTTGAACCACAATTTTGCATGTTCTTTTTCGTTGTCTGCTGTCTGTAAAAACAGTGCTGCAATCTGCTCGTATCCTGCTTTTTTTGCTACAGATGCAAAATATGTGTATTTATTTCTTGCCTGGGATTCACCTGCAAATGCTTCCCAAAGATTTTTTTCTGTTTTTGTTCCCGCATATTTGCTCTTCGGCGGTTTTGTCTCGTCTTTCTTAAATGCAGAAGCCGGCTGGCCGCATAAAGGACAAGTAAAATCCTCCGGCATCGGTCCTTCATGTACATGACCACAAATACTACATACCCATTTTTCCATTGTTAAAAATCCTCCTTCTTAGGCAAGACAATGCCCGCAAAATATTGCCTGCAATTTCTTGCTACATCTTATGCTTTTTCAGTATGTTTCTATTATACTATATTTTGAAAATAAAGCAATAAAACACTTCTTTTCAGATATTTTATTTTGCAATGACAATATCCTGAATTAAATCGCTTGCAAAGAGCCAATTTTTATAGTATCGTCTAAAAAAATGCATCATATGTTTTGAGGGAGGATATATTATGGACGCATTTAGAGAAAATTTGTTGGGACGCACCGCACTTTACATGCTGATGCCATATCTGATGTCAATTGTTTTTCTGCTGGTAGGTGTAATTTTTTTCAGCATTCTTTTGAAGTTTCTGAGAAATAGAAATCACCTGCAAGTCAACAAAGTGGACAGACAATTTTATTACAGGGACATCCCCTGTCTTGGTGAAATCCATGTCGCATACTGGCTGTTGTATCATTTTTCCGACACGAAAAAAGACGCACTGCATAACGGTTTGCTTGGCGCCTATTTGCTGAACTGGTACAAAAAGGGCTATATCGACATACTGCCCGGGGAAAGAAACAATACCTACAAC
>JAZQDM010000012.1:0-53500 GCA_045546775.1 Lachnospiraceae bacterium
CAGACATCTGTAGAAGTAAGACCCCTTGAAGACGACGAGGTAGATAGGATTAAGGTGGAAGTGCAGTAATGTATGGAGCTGATAATTACTAATCGGTCGAGGGCTTATCCTGAAGGTATGGGAAACTTTTTGAGATAGTTAGGAAAAATCAATGTTCGGTTTTGAAGGTACAAAAATAAACAAAAAATATCCACAAATTATGTTAAAAAATAGCAATAATAACGTTTGACATGTGGATAATACCATGTTATACTTACTACATAAGATGAGTTGTTGATATAAATTAAACCGTCTATTTTTAAATATGCTTGCTTCGTGTCCTGTTTACATGATAGATCATTTCATCAGATGATCGATGATGTACACGGGACTTTTTTGTTGCATAAAAACATGGCATTATAATAAAAAATACACTTTATTCATCAAAATCTACAAAAAAACTGTATTTATTAATAAAATATTGTTAATTTTCAAAATTTTATGTATTATTTTTGAAAACTATGTGTTATAATTGCTACAGAAGATTATTTTTCGTATTATCTAATATAGAAAATGTTGCGAGGTGGTTGAATGGATACTAAGATTTTATTAGAAAATGGTACCAACGAGTTAGAGGTTTTGGAATTCAAGTTAGCAGGAAATTCTTATGGAATTAATGTTGCAAAGATAAGAGAGATTATTACTTATCAACCGGTAACACCGGTTCCGAATTCACATCCAAGCATAGAAGGTATTTTTATGCCGCGTGACGTGATGATTACGGCTATTGATTTAAAGAATTGTCTTCAGAGAGGTAATTCAGAACCTGGCGGATTGTTTATTATAACAAACTTTAACAAACTGGATATCGCATTCCATGTTGATTCTGTTATTGGTATTCATAGAGTATCCTGGAAAGATATTATCAAACCGGGAGCAACTGTTTCGACAACAGAAGAAGGCATTTCAACCGGTATTATTAAATTAAATGATAAATTGATTATTATCCTTGACTTTGAAAAGATTGTAACGGATATCAATCCGGATACAGGTTTGAAGATGACAGAAATTGATGAATTAGGTGAAAGGCATAGAAGTGATGTTCCAATTTTGATTGCAGAAGATTCCGTGCTTCTTAACAAATTGATTGTTGACTCTTTGAAAAAAGCCGGTTATCACAATCTTATCCATACGGAAAATGGGGAAGATGCTTACAATGTTATTCGTGAATGCATCGAAGAAGGTACGTTAAAAGAACATGTTCAATGTGTTATCACAGATATTGAAATGCCGATTATGGATGGACACAGATTAACAAAATTAATTAAAGATGACGATGCAACAAAAGATATACCGGTTATTATTTTCTCCTCTCTTGTAAATGAAGAAATGAGAAAGAAAGGTGAATCTTTGGGTGCAGATGCACAGTTGTCAAAACCTGAAATCGGTAATCTTGTTCGAGTTATTGATTCGCTCGTTTTATAAAAGAAATAGAATTTTAGCCGGGGTATGGGAACGTATTCCGGCTTTTTTTCGGTTAAAATAGAAATACGGCCAAATATGAATTTAGAGTAAAGGAACCTAGTATTATGGAACAAAATATTGACCTGTTAAAAAACAAAATTGAGGAAGCGGAACTTGTTCTTGTCGGGATAGGTGAGGAGTTCGGCTTGTCCAAAAAAAGTTTTGCAAAACAACATGAATTGTTTTTCGGACAATTGAGTGAAGAAAAACAATGGCTTTTACCGTTTTTGTATCATAAAGCAAGTGATGCGGCTATGATTCATAAAGCATACAATAACTTGTCAAAACTTTTGGAAGGAAAAAATTATTTTGTTGTATCAACCAGAACGGATGACCGGATATATTCGGAAGAATTTGGACTTTTAAAGGAACGCATTGTGACGCCATGCGGTGGTGTGAGAAAGTTGCAATGCATCAAAAACTGTAGTGATTCTGCAATAGATATTCCGGAGCAATATGTTGCTCAATTGAATGCGATGTATCATGAAGTGATGAATGAAGATCAAGATATCAATAGTACAAGTATGGAAAGAATGAACTGTCCAATATGCGGTGAACCGATGGAGTTTAATTGTATTGGAGCAGAAAAATATTGCGAACAAGGGTATTTGCAGGAATGGTCACGTTATACAAAATGGTTGCAAGGAACTTTGAACCACAAGTTGTGTGTAATAGAATTGGGTGTTGGAATGGAGTATCCGTCTGTAATAAGATGGCCGTTTGAAAAAATGGCGTATTTTAATAACAAAGCTTCTTTTATACGTGTGCATTCCAAATTGTATCATTTGTCAGAAGAGTTGAAAGAAAAGGGCATTTCTATTGCACAAAATCCGATTGATTTTATAGCAAATACGTTTGAATAACCAGAGTAGATATGCTAAACTAGGATAGAGTATACGTTCTAAAGAAAGTGGGGTATTACACCATGAGTTCAAATGAAGAATATTTAGATAGTTTGTTAAAAGCAGTAACTTCCGGTGAAACCAATTTTTCCGGTAATGAATCTGCGGATGGTATAAGTGGTGAAACAGATAATAATGAAATGCTTAGTTTTGATGAGCTTGAAGATTTGTTGTCTGATTTGGATATACAAGAATTTGAAAGCGACGTTCCGTCAGAAACTCCGGAAACAGAAAGTGAACAGGAAGAAAGTGTTGCGGAGGAAGAAACAGTTTTGGACGAAGAGATGATGTCAGCGGAAGAAGCTGCGTTGGATGAAGAAGTTGTTTTGCCCAAAGAAAATGTGCTGGACGATGAAATGGTGCCGGAAGAAGAAGCTGCGTTGGACGAAGAGATGGCAATGCCGGAAGAGCTTGGCTTGGATGAGGCAAGTGTTTTGACAGAAGAAATGCCTTTGGATGAAAAATCTGATGTTACAGAAGAAACACTTTCAGAAGATGTATTGAGTGACCTGCTGGAAGAAACCGAGCAAACGATGGACAATGTACTTGAGGAAACAGAACAGTTGGTTTCCGGAAATGAGGACGATGCATTCAAAGAAATTAACGATTTGCTTGCAAGCAGTGGGGAAAGTGATGAAGACCTTTTGGCGATGCTGGAAGGCGTAGGAAATGAGGATAAAAGAGAAACTGACTCGGAAACAGATGCACTGGATTTGTTTGGAGATGAGTTAAGTAGTCTGTTTGGTGAGAGTACGCCAATAGAAACACCGCCGCAAGAGGAAGAAGTTGCGCCGAAGGCTAAAAAAGAAAAGAAAAAGCGTAAAAAGAAAAAAGGTGCAGAAGATGTTAGTGGAGAAAATTCTGTTGAAAACGAAGCTGTAATTGCGGAAAAGAAACCGGGCATTTTTAAACGTTTCATGGAATTTCTTGTGGAGGAAGACGAGGAAGAAAGTGATGTGCTTTCTGTTGCCGGTATAAATGTTTCAGAAGAAAATGAAACAATATTAAATGAGCTGGACAAAGAAGATGCAGAAAAAAAATCCGACAAGAAAAGCAAGAAGGATAAGAAGAAAAAAGGCAAAAAAGGCAAAAACGAAAAAGAAGCAGCTTCGGAAGAAAATGCAGATGAAGTAGATGAAGATAACGTTGATGAGCTGGTAGATAAAAAGAACAAGAAAAACAAAAAGAAAAAAGAAAAGAAAGCAAAAGAACCGGATTTCTTTGAAATGCCTACGAAGAAGCTTTCTGCGAAGAAAATTCAAATTACAGCCATCTTTGCATTGACTCTTTTGGCAGCTATTATTTTGGCAGTCACCTTAGTTCCGCCGATGTTAGATAAGGAAAAAGCGCGCAATGCATATTATAGCGGAAATTATGAAGTTACACTGGAAGCGTTTTATGGTATGGATTTGAATGAAAGTGATCAGATTTTGTATGACCGTGCTTATGTCATTATGCGTATGCAAAGAAAGCTTGACAGTTATAACAATTATATCAATATGGGCAAAGAAACAGAGGCTCTCAACCAACTGATTGAAGCTATATTCCGATATGAGGAAATATATGTGGAAGCTTTGGAGTGTGGCGTTGAGCAGGAAGTGGATGCACGCTACAGTACAGTTTTGGAACTGTTACAGACGAAATATAACTTAACGGCAGAACAGGCGAAAGAGCTGTATTTGATAGAAGATAAGCTTGTATATACACTAAAACTGGAGGAAGTGATTAAAAGTGATAGCAATAATTGATTATGATGCCGGCAATATAAAAAGTGTCGAGAAAGCAATTCTTTCGTTAGGAGAAGAAGTTATCGTGACGAGGAATCGTGATGAAATACTTGCGGCAGACAAAGTGATTTTGCCCGGTGTTGGAGCATTTGCCGATGCTATGCAAAAATTGAGAAGCTACCATTTGGAAGAAGTGATAAAAGAAGTGGTTATGAAAAAAACGCCTTTTCTCGGTATTTGTTTAGGCCTTCAGCTTTTGTTTGAAAAAAGCGAAGAAGGGGAAGGTGTAGATGGTCTTGGGATTTTGAAAGGAGAGGTAGTAAAAATTCCGGAAGGGGAAGGATTAAAAATTCCTCATATTGGATGGAATTCCTTGAAGTTTCCTAATAAAGGACGTCTTTTTAAAGGTTTGAAAGAAGAGTCGTATGTGTATTTTGTTCATTCGTATTATTTAAAAGCACAAGACGAATCGATTGTCACAGCAACGACGGAGTATGGGGTTAACATTCATGCTTCGGTGGAAAAGGACAATGTATTTGCGTGCCAGTTTCATCCGGAAAAAAGTTCTGATGTAGGACTTACGATATTAAAGAATTTTATTGAATTAGACAGGGAGGAAAAGTAAATGCATACAAAAAGGATTATTCCCTGTTTGGATGTACATAACGGACGGGTTGTAAAAGGTGTCAATTTTGTGGATTTGCGCGATGCCGGTGACCCGGTAGAAATTGCTGCAGCCTACGATAAAGCGGGTGCAGATGAACTTGTATTTTTGGATATCACGGCGTCCTCTGATGCTAGAGAGACGGTAGTTGATATGGTGCGTAAAGTAGCAGAAAAAGTGTTTATCCCCTTTACGGTTGGCGGCGGTATTCGTACCGTGGATGACTTTAAAGCGATTTTGCGTGAAGGAGCTGACAAAGTATCGATCAACTCTTCGGCAATCAACAATCCGCAATTAATCAGCGATGCAGCAGATAAATTTGGAAGCCAGTGTGTCGTTGTTGCCATTGATGCGAAACGCAGAGCAGACGGAAGCGGCTGGAATATTTACAAAAACGGCGGACGGGTTGACGTTGGAATCGACGCGGTAGAGTGGGCAATGAAAGCAGACAAGCTTGGTGCCGGTGAAATTTTGCTTACGAGTATGGATTGCGATGGAACAAAAGCCGGTTATGATATTGAACTGACAAAAATTATTTCGGAAAATGTATCCATTCCGGTTATCGCTTCCGGCGGGGCAGGAAATATGGAACATTTTTATGATGCTTTGACAGTTGGAAAAGCGGATGCGGCGTTGGCTGCTTCGTTGTTCCATTACAAAGAATTGGAAATTAACCAAGTAAAACAATATTTGAGAGAAAAAAATATTTCTGTAAGATTATAAAAAGAGGTATGTGATGTGGCAATGATTACAAATGACTGGCTGGATACATTGAATAACGAGTTCAAACAGCCATACTACCAGGAATTGTATAAATTTGTAAAAGAAGAATACAATACAAAAGTGATTTATCCGCCTTCGGACGATATTTTTAATGCGTTGCATTTGACGCCGTTAAAAGAGGTTAAAGTGCTTATTTTGGGGCAGGACCCGTACCACGATGAGCATCAGGCGCATGGCTTGTGTTTTTCGGTATTGCCGGAGCAAAAAAAATTACCGCCGTCGCTTCAAAATATTTATAAAGAATTGCAAGATGATTTGGGATGTTTTGTGCCGGATAACGGCTATTTGGAAAAGTGGGCAAAACAAGGTGTTTTGTTACTTAATACAGTACTTACCGTGCGTGCTCATCAGGCAAATTCGCATCAGGGAAGAGGCTGGGAAAAGTTTACGGATGCCATTATCCGTGCTGTAAATGAGCAGGATAGATCGATTGTTTACATGCTTTGGGGAAAACCTGCGCAGAGCAAAATTCCTATGCTCAACAATCCGAAACATTTGATTTTGCAAGCGCCGCATCCAAGCCCGTTGTCGGCTTACAGAGGGTTTTTCGGCTGCAAGCATTTTAGCAAAGCAAATGAATTTTTGGAAAGCAACGGTCAGGAAAAGATTGACTGGCAGATTGAAAATTTGTAAAGAAATAATAAAGTGTCGCTAATCGTTTGGTTGGCGACATTTTTTTGATTCAATGATAAGGGAAAATCTATAGGTTGACATATATAACAAAATAATATATAGTGTTCCTAGAAAGAACTACCAAATATATGATAGAGTGAAAGAGGAATACGATGGATGAAACAACATTGATTGAAAAAATTATGGAGTTTGGCCTTACAAGGCAGGAGGCAACGATTTATGTTTGTCTTTTGAAGCATGGGGAGCTGACCGGCTATGAAGTGGCAAAACAGACCGGCATTTCAAGGTCGAACGTGTACAGTGCGCTTTCCGGGCTTGTGGAAAAGGGTGCGGCTTATGTGTTGGAAGGCAGTGCAAGTAAGTATACCCCGGTTGCAATCGACGAAGTTTGTGAAAACAAAATAAGAAATTTGCAGAAGATTAAGGACGTTTTGGAAAAAAATGTGCCGCATATCAATGAGACAAAAGAAGGATATATTACCATTGAGGGCTACAAACATATTGTTGATAAAATATTTCATATGTTAAAAAATGCAAAAAAACGAATTTATATGTCTGCACCGGCTGATTTTGTGTTAAAATGGTTAGCGGATATAGAGCAGTTGATTTCGAGGAACATCAAAGTTGTTTTGATTACGGATGAGCAAATGGAATTGGACGGATGTGTTTGTTATGTTTCCGAAAAGAAAGAACAGCAGCTTCGCCTAATTATTGACTCGGAATATGTGCTGACCGGAGACATTACCGGTATGCCGGATGACACGTGTCTTTACTGTGGACAAGAAAATTTTGTCAACGTTTTTAAAGAAGCGCTGCGAAATGAAATCAAACTGATTGAACTGACAAAAGAATAAAAGGAGATAAATCATGAAAAAATTACCGTTTGTAACAAAAGAAAAAGTGGATGAAATTGTAAAACAATATCCAACACCGTTTCATATTTACGATGAAAAAGGAATCCGCGAAAATGCCAAAGCTTTGAAAGAAGCATTTTCCTGGAACAAAGGATTTAAAGAGTATTTTGCAGTAAAGGCAACTCCGAATCCGTATTTGATCGGCATTTTGAGAGAGTTTGGGTTTGGCTGTGACTGTTCTTCCTTGACGGAGCTTATGTTAAGTAAAGCAATGGGCGTGGAAGGTGCTGACATTATGTTTTCTTCCAATGCAACACCGGCAAACGAATTTGTGTATGCAAATGAATTAGGTGCCATTATCAATTTGGATGACTTTACTCATATTGAATATTTGGAAAAAACGCTTGGCAAATTGCCGGAGACACTCAGCTGTCGTTTTAATCCGGGCGGGATTTTTACAATCAGCAATGGTATTATGGATAACCCGGGAGATGCAAAATACGGTTTCACAACAGAGCAGATGTTTGAAGGCTTCAAACTGATGAAAGAAAAAGGTGTGAAAAATTTTGGTATTCATGCGTTTTTGGCAAGTAACACAGTGACAAATGATTATTATCCGATTCTTGCAAAAACATTGTTTGAGCTTGCAGTGCAGTTAAAAGAAGAAACCGGTGCGAATATTAAATTTATCAATCTTTCCGGCGGTATTGGTATTCCTTACAGACCGGATCAGGAACCGAATGACATCCGTATTATCGGGGAAGGCGTAAGAAAAGTATTCGAAGAAGTGCTTGTACCTGCAGGAATGGGCGATGTTTCCATCTACACCGAGCTGGGACGTTTTATGATGGGACCGTATGGAAATCTTGTAACGACAGCAATTCATGAAAAACATACACACAAAGAATACATCGGTTTGGATGCCTGCGCAGTAAACTTGATGCGTCCGGCAATGTATGGCGCATACCATCACATTACGGTGCTTGGAAAAGAAGATGCTGCGTGTGACCATATGTACGATGTGACAGGTTCTTTGTGCGAAAACAATGATAAATTTGCCATTGACAGAAACTTGCCGAAAATCGATATGGGTGATTATGTGGTAATTCATGATACCGGTGCACATGGCTATGCGATGGGATACAATTACAACGGCAAATTAAAATCCGCAGAGCTTCTTTTGAAAGAAGACGGCAGTGTGCAGTTGATTCGTCGTGCGGAAACACCGAAAGATTATTTTGCTACATTTGACCAGTTTGATATTTATGATAAATTCGAGTTTTAAGCGGTTTTTGAAATAATTTTTATAATTTTTAATATTTTTTGAAAAAATCACTTGATTTTCTTTAGGCTATATTATATACTACATCTTGTGTTGTGAATGCGATAAGTGCATGAGCGATACAAGAAACGCCGGCGTGTCGGAATGGCAGACGAGGCAGACTCAAAATCTGTTGTGGGCAACCACGTATGGGTTCAAGTCCCATCGCCGGCAGTAAACAAAACCCTGAAGTTTTACTTCAGGGTTTTTTGTTATGGCAACGAGGAAAAGAATCATCGTGCTTATATCGCATACTTTTATAAAAGAAGGGAGCAAAAACAATGATTAAAGTAGGAATTTTAGGTTATGGTAATTTAGGAAAAGGTGTAGAAAGTGCTATTACACAAAACGAAGATATGGAACTTGCTGCAGTATTTACAAGAAGAAATCCGGAATCTGTTACAATCCGTACAGAAGGTGTACCGGTTTTGTCCACTGACAAGATGGAAGAAATGAAAGATGACATTGATGTTTTGATTCTTTGTGGCGGTAGTGCTACAGATTTACCGGAGCAGACACCGGAATATGCAAAATTGTTTAACGTAGTAGACAGTTTTGATACACACGCAAAAATTCCGGAGCATTTTGATAATGTAGATGCAAGTGCGAAAGAAGGCGGAAAAGTTGCTATGATTTCTGTTGGCTGGGATCCGGGTATGTTTTCTTTGAACCGCCTTTACGGAAACGTAATTTTGCCGGAAGGAAAAGATTATACGTTCTGGGGAAAAGGTGTCAGCCAGGGACATTCTGATGCTATCCGTCGCGTAGAAGGCGTAAAAGACGGCAAACAGTACACCATTCCGGTAGAGGCGGCATTGGAAGCAGTAAGAAGTGGTAGTAATCCGGAACTGACAACGAGAGAAAAACATACAAGAGAATGCTTTGTCGTAGCGGAAGAAGGCGCGGATTTAGCAAAAATCGAGTCTGAAATCAAAAATATGCCGAATTATTTTGCAGATTATGATACGACCGTTCATTTTATTTCTGAAGAGGAATTAAAAAGAGACCACAGTGGCATTCCGCATGGTGGATTTGTACTTCGCAGTGGCGTGACGGGTATGAACAGAGAACACAAACATCTGATTGAATATTCTTTGAAATTGGATTCTAACCCGGAATTTACTTCTTCTGTTATTGTGGCATATGCAAGAGCGGCTGTGCGCATGAACAAAGAAGGCATGAGCGGTTGCAAGACAGTATTTGATGTTGCTCCGGCTTATTTGAGCCCGAAAACAGGTGCGGAATTGAGAAAGAATTTACTGTAATCAAAAAAACGTATGAGGTTTTTGTTCTCGAAAAAGTATTTCTTTTGTAACACGTATATTTATGATATAATAGATGAGAAAAACTCAATTCGGAGGGGAGAAACGAAAGATGAGAAGAAAAAGACAACAAAACGATTTATTAACATTTTTAGCAGGAATGGCAATGCTTGTGGCAGGCTTGTACTGGTTTATGAGTAAAGTGTCTGTTACATCCAGCTTTTTTGGCGGAACGATGAACTTTGGAAATATGGAAGTGAGTTCCGGTCTGATTGTTGTTCCGTTTATTGCAACGATTATCTGGCTTTTTATTGATCCGGATTCTTTCTTTGCTAAAATTTTTGTTGGTTTGAGTGTGATTTTGATTATTGCGGCTATTATTATGAATACACAGCTTCGCTTCAAACAGACAAATTTGTATGAATATTTATTGATGCTCGTGTTCATTTTTGGCGGTGGTGCTTTGGTTCTCAAAGTGCTTACGAACCCCAAATATCGCGATGACGATGACAGGGACAGACTGATGGATAAAAGAGATGACGAGTAGCCAATGTTCTTATAAGACGAGGTGTCTATGGAGTGCAAAGAAATAGAAAAACTAATCCGAAAATTTATTGACGATGAGTTGGACTATAGAGAAAGCGAACAGTTTATGGAGCATATTGAAGCATGCCCCGGATGCAAAGAAGAACTTACCATACAGTTTCTTGTATCGGAAGGTATGTTGATGCTGGAAGATGGTGTTGCTTTTGACTTACAAAGTGAGCTTGACGTACGTTTGGCAAAATTAAAACGAAAGATGGAACGTCGCGAAAACTTAAAATATTTTTCGTATATTACGGAGTTTTTTGCGATTGTTCTCATCATATTATTTATCATATTGGTGTTTGTAAAATGAGTGAAAAGTTGGTGTTAATTGACGGAAACAGTATATTGAACCGTGCTTTTTATGGAGTTCCTGATTTGACAAATTCAAAAGGCTTGCATACGAATGCGGTGTATGGTTTTTTGAATATTATGTTTAAAATTTTGGAAGAAGAAAAGGCGGATTATCTCATGGTGGCTTTCGATGTAAAGGCACCAACTTTTCGTCATGAGATTTTTAAAGAATACAAAGGGACAAGAAAGCCGATGCCGAGCGAATTGCGGGAGCAGGTTCCGGTTATGAAAGAGGTATTAAAAGCAATGGGAATTACTACCATTGAAAAACCGGGGCTGGAAGCAGACGATATTCTAGGAACGCTTGCAAAAAGAGGTGAGGCCGCCGGCATGGAAGTGTCGCTTGTTTCAGGTGATAGGGATTTGCTGCAAATTGCATCCGAACATATCAAAATCCGTATTCCAAAAACAAAGGGCGGCAAAACGGAAGTAGAAGATTACTATGCAAACGATGTTTTGGAAAAATATCAGGTGACACCGACACAATTTATTGATTTAAAGGCCCTTATGGGCGATACTGC
Organism: Lachnospiraceae bacterium; assembly: GCA_045546775.1. Lineage (GTDB taxonomy): Bacteria > Bacillota > Clostridia > Lachnospirales > Lachnospiraceae > RGIG3002. Next base: position 11,110 of record JAZQDM010000012.1, read on the forward strand.
AGATAATATTCCGGGTGTTCCAAAAGTGGGTGAAAAGACGGCCACAGAACTGATGGTTACGTACGGTTCTTTGGATGGAATTTATGCGCATATTGAAGAAATTACAAAGAAGAGCATCAAGGCTTCTTTGCAGGAAAATAAAGAGCTTGCTGATTTGAGCAAAGTTCTTGCAACGATCAAAACAGACAGTGATATTGAGAACGATTTTACATCGGCAAAAGTCGGTGCTTTGTATACCGATGAAGCATATGCTCTGTTTAAAGAACTTGAGTTCAAAAACTTTTTGTCCCGTTTTGAATCCGGAACGGCTGACAACCATGAAGAGATTGTAAAACAGTTTCGGCAGGTAAGCTTCCTTACGGATGTAGAGCAGGTGTTTGTGGATGCTGGGAAGGCACAATGTTGTGCGGTTCACGTATTTACAGAACACTCGGCACAAAAGAAACAAGAAGAACTGTTAGCTGTTGCACTTTGTTATAGTGATAAAGATACTGTTTTAATCCGTGCAGAAGGGATTATCACAAGTAGTTATCTTGCAGATAAGCTGCATGTATTGTCGACAGAAACACAGCTTGTTTTCTTTGACATCAAAAAGCAATATACTTTTATAGAAAAAGAAGATACAGAAAAATACTTTGATGTATTGATTGCTGCGTATCTTTTAAATCCGTTAAAAAACGATTATCAGGTGGAAGATATTGCGGGTGAACATTTAAATTTTTTGATGGAGAGCAGACAGGAGTTGTTTGCGAAGCAGACTGTTCCCCAAATGTTGGAGCAGGAAGAAAAGTTTTTAAAATATGCAGGAATGCTTGTTTATGTTATGCGTAAAGCGATGCCGGTTTTAAAACAAAAGCTATCTGAAACCGGTATGTTATCTTTGTTTGAAAATATAGAAATGCCATTATCGCTTGTTTTGTATGACATGGAAAAAGAAGGGGTTATGATTCGACCGGAAGAACTAAAGAGTTATGGAGAGAATCTTGCGGAAAAAATAGCCCAGTTGGAAACAACCATTTATGAGCTTGCGGGAGAACAGTTTAATATCAATTCTCCAAAACAGCTCGGTGAAATTTTGTTCGAAAAATTACAGATTCCGGGCGGAAAGAAAACAAAAACCGGCTATTCTACGGCGGCCGATGTACTTGAAAAATTAGCGCCGGATTATCCGCTTGTTGCATCCGTTTTGGAATACCGAGGATTGGCAAAATTAAAGTCCACCTATGCAGACGGATTGGCGGTTTTTGTAGATGAAAACAACCGGATTCATTCCAATTTTAACCAGACCATTACCGCAACCGGACGAATCAGCTCCACAGAACCGAATTTGCAAAACATTCCGATGCGAATGGAGCTTGGACGCTTGATTCGAAAAGTGTTTGTGCCACGGGAAGGCTGTCTTTTTATGGACGCTGACTATTCGCAGATTGAGCTTCGTGTATTGGCACACATGTCCGGAGATGAGCAGTTGATTGAAGCGTATCGTATGGAGGAGGACATTCACCGCATTACGGCGTCGAAAGTGTTCCATACACCGTTCGAAGAAGTGACGGATTTGCAGAGACGAAATGCAAAAGCAGTAAACTTTGGCATTGTGTATGGCATTAGCTCTTTTGGACTTAGTCAGGATTTGAGTATTTCCAGAAAGGAAGCTGCGGAATATATCGAACAGTACTTTGCGACTTACCCGGGAGTGAAAGCCTTTTTGGATAAACTTGTAAAGGATGCAAAAGAAAGCGGTTATGCAGTAACTATGTTTGGGCGTCGCAGACCGGTTCCGGAACTTTCATCCAGCAATTTTATGCAGCGTTCTTTTGGAGAGAGAATTGCCATGAATTCTCCGATTCAGGGAACTGCAGCAGATATTATTAAAATTGCCATGATTCAAGTGTGGAAAAAATTGCGCGAGGAAAATTTACAGTCAAAACTTATTTTGCAAGTGCATGACGAGCTTTTAATAGAAGTGGTACCGGAAGAAGAAGATAAGGTGCGAGAAATCTTGTCTACGCAAATGCAGGCAGCTGCAGATTTGGCAGTTGACTTGGCAATTGATTTGCATACGGGTGAAAACTGGTACGAAGCAAAATAAAATGATAAAGTAGGAGAAAACGATGCGTATCATCGGAATTACCGGCGGAGTCGGAGCCGGAAAGTCAGCGGTACTTGACTATATCAAAAACAACTACAATTGCCGCATCCTGTTAGCGGATGAAGTGGGGCATCTTGTAAAAATGCCCGGAGAGCCTTGCTATAAACAACTGATTGTATTGCTTGGCGAGGATATTTTGCTTGCAGATAAAACGATTGACAAGGCAAAGATGGCAGATAAAATATTTGCCGATAAAGTTTTGCTTGAAAAAGTAAACAGTCTGATTCATCCGGCGGTGGAAACGTATATAAAGACAGAGGTTCTACGGGAAAAAGAACTTGCAAATCTTGACTTCTTCTTTGTGGAAGCGGCCTTGCTATTGGAAAGTGCTTTGCATGAGTTTATGGATGAAATTTGGTATATTCATGCGGAGGAAGAGGTTCGGCGGAAACGGCTAAAAGCAGCAAGACAATATTCCGATGAAAAAATAGACAACATAATGAAAAGTCAGAAGAAATCGCAGGAATTTATGGAACAGTGCGATGTTATCATTTATAATAACAGTGATTTAGAAGCAACAAAGAAACAAATTGATGAAAAATTGGGGGCATACCTGTGGCAAGAGTAACGAAAAAACAGCCCGAAAAACTTGTATTTGGTTTGGATATCGGGACAAGAAGCATTGTAGGAACAGTAGGATATTTGGAAAATGATAAATTTATTGTTCTTGCACAAAGAGCCAAAGAACATGAAACAAGAGCCATGATGGATGGACAGATTCATGACATTAAAAAAGTAAGCCAGACAATTGCACAAGTAAAAGAAGAACTGGAAGAAGCAATCGGTGTGGAATGCAACGAAGTATGCATTGCAGCAGCCGGACGTGTACTTCGTACAGTTACGACAAGCGTGGAACAGGAGTTTCCGACAGAAAAAGAAGTGACAGAAGAGGACGTGTATGCACTGGCTACGTTAGGTGTGGAAAAAGCGTATGCGGAATTTTTGAAAACGAACGATATGACAGAGATGAAGTTTTATTGCGTCGGTTATTCCGTTATACGATATTATATGAATAATTACCCGATCGGTAATTTGGAAGGCCATAAAGCAAAAGTGATTGCTGCGGATATGATTGCCACGTTTTTGCCGGATGATGTGGTGGACGGTCTTTACAAAGCAGTGGAACTTGCCGGATTGCAGGTGGCAAATCTTACATTGGAGCCGATTGCAGCCATTCAGGTGGCAATTCCGGAAATGTACCGTATGTTAAATATTGCACTTGTCGATGTCGGTGCCGGAACTTCTGATATTTCCGTGACAAAAGACGGAAGTATTATTGCTTACGGTATGATTCCGACAGCGGGTGACAGCCTGACGGAAAAGATTGCCATGCACTGTCTTGTTGATTTCGTCACGGCGGAAGGAATCAAGAGAAGCGTCGGTGTGCAGGATGTGATTGAATACAATGATATTATGGGGTTGCCGCAGACAATTACTTCCGAAGAAGTGATGAATATTGTGGAAGAATCCTTAAATGATATGACAAAGCAGGTTGCTGATAAAATCAAAGAATTAAACGGCGACAAATCTGTTAGTGCTGTTTTTGTAGTCGGTGGCGGCGGAAAAATTCCGACCTATACGGATAAACTTGCAGCGGAACTTGGCATCGTGCAGCAAAGAGTTGCGGTTCGCGGCGAGGAAGTGATGCAAAAAATCGAATTCCGCGAGGAAGATGTGAAAAAAGATTCTCTGCTTGTTACGCCCATTGGTATTTGCTTAAGTTTCTATGAACATAGCAACAATTTTATTTTTGTTACGTTTAACGAGGAAAGAATTAAACTGTACGACAATAACCGTCTGGCGGTAGTGGATGCCGCTATGCAGGCAGGATTCCCTAACGATGCACTTTTCCCGAAACGCGGAAAAGAAATTACATATACCGTGAATGGCATAACCCGACTTGTTCGCGGAGAAGCCGGTGAGGCGGCAAAAATATATGTAAACGGCAAAGAGGGGGATATTCATACGCCGATTATGGCTAACGATTGCATTGTTGTAACAGAATCGACAGCCGGTGCCCCGGCAACGATGGAATTGCAAAAAGTTCCGGAGTTTCATTCCAAACTCAACATTAGCGTTAACGGGAAACTTGTGGAATTGCCGGCGTTTGCCAGCGTAAACGGCACGTTGCAGTCCGGGTTTTATGATATATGTGATGGCGATGAAATTCAGATTTTGAATTATTATACCGTTGGTCAGATTATAGAGTTTATGGATGTATTGTTGGATGAAAACATGAACATTTACGTGAACAATATGGTAGCGGACAAAAATACAAAAGTATACGAAAACTTTACCGTTGTATGGACAATGGAGGAGTTAAAGTTTTCGGATGTAAGTAAGGAAAGTACGGAAGATACGTATTCTTCTTTGGAAGAGGCTTACGACAGCGAAGAAATTGCTGACGAAACAGAGCTTGAAGACGATGTAGTGGAAGAATCCGCAGAGGAAGAAGTGCCACAGGCAGAAGAAACCAAAAATGAGACAGCTTCCGAGGAAGAAATTCCGTCTATGGCAGGCGGAGCAATTTCTGTTGTTGCAAACGGTAGACCGGTAGTACTGAAAGGCAAAACAAAATTTGTTTATGTAGATATTTTTGACTATATTGATATTGATTTATCCAAGCCGCAAGGAACGGCAGTTGTGACGACATTAAACGGCCGTCAGGCACAGTATATGGAACCGCTTCACGCAGGCGATGTCATTGAAGTATATTGGAGGGACTAACAGATGAGATTGTGCAGCATAGCAAGCGGTAGCAGCGGAAACTGTATTTATGTCGGTACGGATACGACACACATTCTTGTGGATGTTGGAATCAGCGGAAAGAAAACGGAAGTCGGGCTCAATTCGTTGGGCATTTGTTGTCGGGATTTGGATGGTATTTTTATTACCCATGAGCACATCGACCACATTAGCGGGTTGGGGGTTCTTGCGAGAAAATACGGCATTCCGATTTATGCCACAAAAGGAACGATTGCAGCCATCAAAGATACAAAGAGTGTAGGGAAAATTGACGAAGACTTGTTTTTGCCGGTCAATGCGGAAGAAAAACTGATCGTCAAAGATATGGTTTTAAATCCGATGCAAATTTCCCACGACGCGGCAGAACCGGTAGCATACCGGATCAGCCACGGAAACAAAAAAGTGGCAGTCATTACAGACCTTGGAACATACAACGATTATACCGTAGAATGTTTAAAAGGAATGGATGCTCTTTTGTTGGAGGCAAACCACGATGTGAACATGTTGCAGGTAGGGCCGTATCCTTATTATTTGAAACAGCGCATTTTAGGCAACAGAGGTCATCTTTCCAATGAAAACTCGGGAAGATTGTTAAGCAAGGTGTTGCATGACAAAATGCAGGCGATTGTTCTTGGGCATTTGAGCAATGAGAATAATTTGCCGGAACTGGCTTATGAAACGGTACGTTTGGAGATTGAAATGGCAGATAATGTATATAAGGCAACGGATTTCCCGATTCATGTAGCGAATAGAAGTGAGGTATCGCCGGTCATTCATATTGCATAAGAATACCGGTTCAAAGAAAGGAATAAATACGATTATGAAAAAAACAATTATAACAGTAGTAGGAAAAGACACAGTAGGAATTATTGCAAAGGTATGTACTTATCTTGCGGAAAATGAAATTAATATTTTGGATATTTCCCAGACAATCGTACAGGGCTATTTTAATATGATGATGATTGTTGATACGAATGAAACGAAAAAAGCATTTGGTGACATCGTAGATGAACTCGCTAAATTGGGTGAAGAAATCGGTGTTATTATTAAATGTCAGAAGGAAGAAATTTTTGACAAAATGCACAGAATCTAACTTGTGTTTTTACGTCTGCGAGACAGACATATGTCAAATGGAGGATAAAAATGATTAACATATTTGAAGTAACCGAAACAAATAAGATGATTGAAAAGGAAAATCTTGATGTAAGAACAATTACATTAGGTATCAGTCTCTTGGATTGTATTGATTCGGATTTAGAAAAATTAAATGAAAAAATTTATCAAAAGATTTATGATGCAGCAAAAGATTTGGTAAAGACCGGAGAGGAAATTTCCAGAGAATACGGTATTCCGATTGTCAACAAACGAATCTCCGTAACGCCCATTGCCCTTGTTGGCGGTGCTGCCTGCAAAACAGAAGAAGATTTTGCAAGCATTGCAAAAACATTGGACAAAGTAGCGCATGAAGTAGGCGTAAACTTTATCGGCGGTTATTCTGCATTGGTTTCCAAAGGTATGACAAAGGCAGATGAACTTTTGATTCGTTCCATTCCGCTTGCACTTTCTACAACAGAAAGAGTGTGCAGTTCCATCAATGTTGGCTCCACCAAAACAGGTATCAACATGGATGCCGTAAAATTGATGGGCGAGATGGTTGTAAAAACAGCAGAATTTACAAAAGAGGACGATTCCTTAGGCTGCGCAAAATTAGTTATTTTCTGCAATGCTCCGGACGACAACCCGTTTATGGCAGGTGCGTTCCACGGTGTGACAGAAGAAGATAAAATTATTAACGTTGGTGTCAGCGGACCGGGCGTTGTAAAAACAGCTCTTGAAAAAGTGCGAGGTGAAAGCTTTGAAGTGCTTTGCGAGACTATCAAAAAGACGGCTTTTAAAGTTACTCGTGTTGGTCAGCTTGTTGCAAAAGAAGCGTCCAAAAGACTTGGTGTACCGTTTGGTATCGTAGATTTGTCTTTGGCACCTACACCGGCAATCGGCGATTCTGTGGCAGATATTCTTTGTGAGATTGGTTTGGAATATGCCGGCGCTCCGGGTACAACAGCGGCACTTGCACTTTTGAATGACCAGGTGAAAAAAGGCGGTGTTATGGCATCTTCTTATGTCGGTGGACTCAGCGGCGCGTTTATTCCGGTCAGCGAAGACCAGGGAATGATTGATGCGGTCGTTGCCGGTGCTCTTAGCCTCGAAAAATTGGAAGCAATGACTTGCGTATGTTCCGTAGGTCTTGATATGATTGCAATCCCGGGAGATACAAAAGCAACTACAATTTCCGGTATTATCGCAGATGAAATGGCAATTGGTATGATTAACCAAAAAACAACAGCGGTACGTATTATTCCGGTTATCGGAAAAGGCGTTGGCGAGACCGTAGAATTTGGCGGTCTGCTCGGTTATGCACCGATTATGCCGGTGAATCCGTTCTCCTGCGATGCCTTTGTAAATCGCGGCGGAAGAATCCCTGCGCCGATTCACAGCTTTAAAAACTAATGTCGTTCTATCGGAAAGGATAAAAATATGGCACAGAATTTTGGAAGTACTGCAGAATATGTAGCATCGGAAGAATTGATGGCAAGTGTAAACATTGCTATGGCGCTACAAAAACCTCTTTTGATCAAAGGAGAGCCGGGAACCGGAAAAACGATGCTTGCAGAAGCGGTTGCAAAATCTTTACAAAAAAAATTAATCATTTGGAATATTAAATCTACAACAAAAGCTCAGGAAGGATTATATACATATGATACAATCCAGCGTCTTTATGACGGGCAGTTTGGAGAAGAAGGTGTAGATGACATTGCCAGATATATTAAGCTTGGTAAATTGGGCGAAGCGTTTGACAGCGACGAACAGGTTGTACTTTTGATTGATGAGATTGATAAAGCCGATTTGGAGTTCCCGAACGACTTGCTCTGGGAGCTTGACCAAATGGAATTTTATATTCATGAAACAAAAAGAACAGTAAAGGCAAAACAAAGACCGATTGTAATTATTACATCCAATGCGGAAAAAGAGTTGCCGGATGCGTTTCTTAGAAGATGTATTTTCCATTACATTGATTTCCCCAATGCGGAATTGATGGAAGAAATCGTAAAAACCCATTTCCCGAACGTGGAAGAAAGCTTAATGAAAAATGCTATGGCTGCTTTTTACAGCATTCGTGATATAAGGGATTTGCGTAAAAAACCAAGTACGTCGGAGTTGATTGACTGGATCAATGCCCTTCAGATTGGCGGAATTCCGGCGGAAACACTTACAAAAGAACTGCCGTTTTTGGGCGTTATGGTAAAAAAAGACGAAGACTTGGAAGCAGTGAAAAAAAGGATTGATTAGTGCATGTTCAGTAAATTTTTTTATACGCTAAAAGAGTTTGGACTTGACGTGACGCTCAGCGAATGGCTGACGTTGCAGGACGCGCTTGACAAAGATTTGTGCGGAAGCAGTCTGACGCAATTTTATTATGTGGCACGCGCCATTTTAGTAAAAAGTGAGACCGATTACGACAAGTTTGATATGGCGTTTGAACGTGATTTTAAGGCGATACAGCACGAACCGGAGCTGACAAAGCAAATGCTTCGTTGGCTGGACAAATCGGATGAAACGACAGAGAGTGCATTGAGCAACGAAGAGCGATATTGGCTTAGTCAGGAAGAGACATTAATTGAAAAAGAAGACATTGAACAGAAGTTTAAAGAACGCTTAAAAGACCAAGACAGCGAACACAATGGCGGTAGCTATTGGATTGGCACGATGGGTAAAACTTCTTTTGGTAATACAGGCGGCAACGTTGGTGGTGTCCGTGTGGGTGGAAAAACCGGATTCCAGTCCGCATTTGCGGTAGTCGGAGAGCGTAAATACCGCGATTTCCGTGATGATAAAGTGCTGGATAACAGACAATTTCAGTTGGCACTCAGAAAACTTCGACAGTTTTCTACGAAACTGGATATTCCGCGAACCGAGCTGGATATTGACGGTACCATTGATAAAACATGTAACAATGGCGGTTGTTTGCAGATTGTGATGGAAAAACCGCGAAAAAATGCAGTAAAACTATTGCTTTTAATGGATTCCGGCGGTACGATGATTCCGTATAGCACCTTGCTTACTGAGTTGTTTCAGTCGGTGCACAAGTCCAATCATTACAAAGATGTAAAAACGTACTTTTTTCACAATTGTATTTATTCGCATCTGTACAAGACGCCGGAATGCGAAAACGGCGATTGGATTGAGACAGAATGGATGTTTCGTAATTTAGACAGTGATTATAAAGTTATCATTGTAGGAGATGCTGCGATGGCACCGGAAGAGTTGTATTCTACCAGTGGCAATTATCGCGGCCCGAACAACGGACTTTCGGGCGAAGAATGGTTATTACAGTTAAAACGCCATTACAAAAAAGTCGTATGGTTAAATCCGAAAATGGCACCCGGTCATGCACCGTGGCGTGAGGCGGAGACCGCTATCAAAGCGATGTTTCCGATGTACAAGCTTACCGTAGACGGATTAAACCAAGCAATGGCAAAACTGATGGTAAATAAATAAAAAATATGCTGGAAAATAGCATTTTGGGAGGAAATTATGACAGTATTTGAAGAATTAAAAAGAAGGGGCCTTTTGGCTCAGCTTACCGATGAAGAAGAAATCAAAGAACTCATCAACAACGGAAAAGCAACCTTTTATATCGGCTTTGACCCTACGGCAGACAGCTTGCATGTAGGCCATTTCATGGCACTTTGTCTGATGAAAAGATTGCAGATGGCAGGCAATAAACCGATTGCTTTGATTGGTGGTGGTACGGCGATGATTGGAGACCCGTCCGGCAGAACCGATATGCGTACGATGATGACAAAAGAAACCATTGAGCATAACTGCGAATGTTTCAAAAAACAGATGAGCCGTTTTATTGACTTTTCTGACGGAAAAGCACTTATGGTAAACAATGCAGACTGGCTTTTGGATTTAAATTATGTGGAATTTATCCGCGATGTAGGTGCTCACTTTAGCGTAAACCGTATGCTTTCTGCAGAGTGCTACAAACAGAGAATGGAAAAGGGATTAAGCTTCCTTGAATTCAACTATATGATTATGCAGAGCTACGACTTCCTTTCTCTTTACGAAAGATATGGCTGTAATATGCAGTTTGGTGGCGACGACCAGTGGAGCAACATGCTCGGCGGTACAGAGTTAATCCGTCGTAAATTAGGCAAAGATGCCTATGCTATGACCATTACACTTTTGCTCAATTCCGAAGGCAAAAAGATGGGTAAAACACAAAAAGGTGCGGTATGGCTTGACCCGAATAAGACAACTCCGTTTGAATTTTATCAGTACTGGAGAAACGTGGCAGATGCAGATGTTTTGAAATGCTTGCGCATGCTTACATTCCTTCCGATAGAAGAAATCGAAGCAATGGAAAGCTGGGAAGGCAGCGAACTGAATAAAGCAAAAGAAATTCTTGCGTTTGAGCTTACAAAACTTGTACACGGCGAGGAGGAAGCAACAAAAGCACAGGAAAGTGCAAGAGCGTTGTTCAGCGGCGGAAATGCAGCAGATATGCCTACATGCCAGCTTGCGGATGAAGATTTTATGGACGGTAAAATTGATATTTTGGCTGTCCTTGTGAAGAGTGGTCTTACCGCATCCCGTTCCGAAGCAAGACGTGCAGTAGAACAGGGCGGTGTTGTAGTAAACGAAGAAAAAGTAACGGATATCAAGACATCTTATGATAAATCAGCATTTGGCGGAGATGATTTTGTAGTTCGTCGCGGTAAAAAGAACTTTAGAAAAGTGATTATGTAATTAGGGTGATTGTATGATTCATAATGTTGGCTCTTATTCATCCGGAGTGACGGGAACCGAACATAATCTTGACAACTGCGTACACAAGCATTCCGGGAAAACAATTGATGCAGATATGCAAATGAAAGCTTCTGCTTCGACGCCGGTGCAGACGCAGCAAAAAGATATTCCATCCATGCTTTCTTATCTTACAAACAGTTTGAGAAAAGTATGGGGAACCGGTATTGGTTTCCTTCGCGGAATATGGGGCGAGTCTGAGGTAAAAGGCAATTCGCCGGAACGTTCTGCGCTTGCCATGCGTGATGATATAACACAGAGCAACGTTGTGAACGGAACTTTGCAAGGAACCGACGTGCCTGTTGAGACAATGGCAGCTGTTGCAGATGTGAAAGTGCAAAAGCAGACAGAGCAGACGGATAGTTCAGAACAATGGAAAAACATGTCTGTCCAGCCGACATTAAAAATCCGGACAGGACTTGCAAGAGAGCGGTTTGAATCCGGTGCACAGGCTTTTTTAAAACGCATGAAAGATATGCTTGGCAAACGCAAAAATCATACTTTCGGCGAGAGACAAGAACGGCCGGGCCAACAGGAAAAACAGATGGAATGGCTGGAAACAGACAATTTGCATCTGTTGGATTCGTACAACAAAAACGGAGAGTATACCAACCTTGGAAACCGCATAGAAGGTCAGGGATATGGTGGAAATCCCATGAAAGATAATTATTCTAAAAAGATATAACATGAGAAGTCTTAAAATGTATGTTATTATACAAAACATTTTAGGACTTTTTTGATGCTATTTTAAGAAAATATTAAAGAAATATGTAATTTTGTGTTAATATAAGAGTGGTTTAATTAAAAACATATATAGAATGGTTCAGGTACAGGGAGAAAAAAAGATGGCAAACATTTTAATATGCGATGATGATAAAGAAATTGTAGAAGCGATCGAGATTTATTTGTTACAGGAAGGATACAACATTTATAAGGCATACGATGGCTTGCAGGCGATTGATGTTTTGAAAAAGCAGGACATTCATTTGCTCATTATCGATGTGATGATGCCGCGACTGGACGGCATACATGCAACGTTAAAAATCCGCGAATACAGCAGTATTCCGATTTTGATTTTGTCGGCTAAATCGGAGGATGCAGATAAAATTTTGGGACTCAATATCGGTGCGGATGATTATATTACAAAACCGTTTAATCCGTTAGAACTGGTAGCCAGAGTCAAATCGCATTTGCGACGTTATACGACACTCGGTAATTTAAACGTAGAAAATAATGCCCTTTTTGTAGTTGGCGGTTTGTGCATGAACGATGAAACAAAGGAAGTGACGGTAGACGGTGAGCAGGTGAAGCTCACACCGATAGAATATAATATTTTGTTACTTCTTGTAAAAAATCAAGGCAAAGTGTTTTCCATTAACCAAATATACGAAAGCATTTGGAACGAGGATGCAATCGGAGCGGATAATACAGTGGCAGTGCATATTCGCCATATTCGGGAAAAAATTGAGATTAATCCAAAAGAGCCCCGTTATTTGAAGGTAGTCTGGGGAGTCGGATACAAAATTGAAAAGCAGTAAATAGGAGTTTGCATGAAAAAGAAAAAGACGTATTCTGCAGCAAATAAAACAATACTATATTTGATTCAGCAAGTGATGGCAGTTATTATGGCAGTCTGTATTACCACGGTAATTCTAGGTTCCATGATACGTTCCAACAATGAGATGCATCACTTTGAATTTTATTTAAATCCGTTAGAGTATGATGTGCCTTTTGAACAATCCGAAGTGTTTACAACTGTTTTAGAGAGCGGTATACATGATGTTGTCCGCATGAGTGTAATCAAAAGTCAGCTGGAAACCAATGGTTCATTTGATGAAAACAAAGAAATTGATGTAACTGCTTATGTGAAACGTGCGGAACAGCTGTCCGGAAGCTATGTAACGGCGCATTATCGGTTGGAAGATTTGTTAAAATGGGGAAAATATGGGTTTGAATATACCGGTACTGTGTTTGAGTCGGAAGAAGACATGAATGCTTTCCTGGCAGATGCAACAACATACATGCAGTATGAAGGAACTTATACAACCGGATTTCATCCGCAAGAACAAGAGGAGAATGCATTTACAGAAGATGCTTATGAAATGACAGAATCCATTTATTATCCTACAGAAACATCACCGGAAATGTGGGATGAAATGGCAGAAGTGACCTACATTAGCGAGGAAACTTTAGAAAGAGATGATATTGCAGTAGCAAAAGAAGTGCAACTTTATCAGACGATTTTAAACAGTCGTTACAAGACCACCGACGGAAAAACACCGCAAGAACTTGTTTCTACGTGGGAAGAGTATTATGAACTGTGTGATATGATTCATGAAGCGGCAAACAGTTTGTATTATAATTATCAGGAATATTTAAACTACGAGCAATTTTACAAAAAGGAAAATACAAATCTTTTGTATTGTATGAAAATGTTTGTAGACGGAGAGAGCGTATATTATACAAATATTTCTTTGTCAGAGTGGAATGATGTTGCCATCAGTCAATATTTTAATGCGTTCAATAACCGCATTTATTACAATCCCAATGATATGGATTATGTGACTACAACACATATTTCGGAAGATTTTTTTCTTCGTCTTATGAATGCGTATGAATATGCGTATAACGAAAATACAAAAATCTGGATAGCGGTAGACGAAAATTCGTCCATTGAAGATATTTTTGAAAAAGCGGAATATTCCTACAACAATTTCCTTCCCTACTGGTGGGAATACGCAATTGGAGCTGTACTTTGTTTCTTGATTTATTTTGGATTGTTGATCTGGCAGTCTATTTACACTGGAAGAAAGTATGTGCAAGAGGAAGGAAGCGAAGAAGGTACTGTAAAAGTTTGTGTGACGAAGTTTGAAAAACTTCCTACGGAAATTTGGTTTTTGCTTTGCGCTATTGTAGTCGGTCTTGTTGCGATTATGGCTGTTTTTACGGTTGATATGCTTGCAGAGATTCAGACGGATAATGTAGTTATAATAAAAATTATAGCCATAGAAACGTTGATAACAAGTGTTGTTTGTACATTTTGTTTTTATAGTTTTGTAAGGCGTTTAAAGGTGCATAATCTTTGGCACGGCAGTTTTTTGTATCATTTTATACATTGGATTTGGCAAAATATTTTGAGCAAAGTGTTCGGTGCAATCAAGCATATGTATCAAAATTGGCCAGTGACCTTACGAACGTTTTTGCCGTATGTCGGTTTTCTTGTTTTGAATACAATCGGCATTGGACTTGCTGTGACGTGGAGTGCGTTTTTCTTCTTCTTACTGATTGCCTTGGATGTTGTTGTTGGCTGGATGTTATACAAAAGCAGTATGGAACGTAAAAAAATTGTGGATGGTATCGGTGAAATCCGCAACGGAGATTTGAATTATCAAGTATCGACCGAAAAACTGTATGGAGAAAACCGGATGCTTGCGGAGGCGGTAAACAGCATTGGAAAAGGGTTAAAAAGTGCAGTAGAAACAAGTATGAAAGACGAACGTCTAAAGGCGGACTTGATTACAAATGTTTCTCATGATATTAAAACGCCGCTCACATCCATTATCAATTATGTGGATTTGTTAAAAAGAGAAGATATCCAAGATGAAAAGCTGAAAAATTATATTGATGTTTTGGACAGCAAATCACAACGTTTAAAACAACTAACCGATGATTTGGTGGAAGCTTCCAAAATTTCTTCCGGAAATATTGTATTACATTTTGAAAAGATTAATATTGTTGAATTGTTAAATCAGGCGATCGGAGAATTTTCAGAGAAATTTGAAGATAAAAATCTTTCGCTGGTAGTATCGTTTGAACAGAAAAATATGTATATTCAGGCAGACAGCCGTAGAATGTGGCGTATTATGGAAAATCTGTTCAACAATATTTACAAGTATGCATTGACAGGAACAAGAGTTTATGTGGACGCAAAGGAATTGACGGAAGGAGAACAAAAGTATGTTGTTCTTTCCATCAAAAATATATCGGAACAGCCTCTTAATATTAATGCAGATGAGTTGACGGAACGTTTTATACGAGGAGATGTTTCCAGAAGCACGGAAGGCAGTGGACTTGGTTTGTCTATTGCACGAAATTTGACGGAAGCACAAAACGGAAAATTTTCGATTCATTTAGACGGGGATTTGTTTAAAGCGGTTATTCGTTTTAAAAAAGAAGCATCCGAGCAAGAAGAAAAACTATTATAAAGTACGAGAAACGGGGAAATCCGCCAACTTCGGATTATCCCCGTTTTTTTAGTGATGCGGTGGTTTGGCCGACATCATTTTTTGAATGGTTTCCAATTCTTCCTCGGAACTGTATTTTTTGATTGTATTAATCAACAATTGCAATTCGGCGTTTTCAAATCGAATGTTTTTTTCTTTGGCCTGTTTCATGACTTTCATAAGAAAGGGAATCATTTCTTTTTTGGAAAGTCCTTTTGTTTCCGAAAAAAGACTTTGTAAAAATTGTAGTTTTTCCGGTGCGATATCTTTGACTGCCGGATCTTTCATCCACATTGGTTGCTCCATGTTATTCCTCCTTATTTTGGAACATAGAAAATAAATCAGACATCATATCCGGAGAAAACGAATCCATACCGGTGCCTTCCGGAAAGAGGTCTTTCATCATACACATCATTTCTTCCATTTCTTTGAATTGCTGCATCGTTGCCTGCATGTTTTTTATGTTATTCAACATACTTTGTTCATTGGATGTACAATAGGGCAACAGCTCCTCGCATAACATAAATAAATCAATTTTTTCAGCAAACATTCCCCGAAAAGAGTAGGTCATGTGTGAGGCAGTTGAAACAGATTTCCATGTATATTGCAATTCCAGAAATTTGATATAGACAGCAAGATTGTGTTGCCATTCAGACGAAACAGCCGGCAGGAGAATCTTTAACATTTGAATATGATTGGTTGTGTACAATGTATCAAATGCCAAAATTTTATGGTTATTATTTTGTTCCATAGCGCCTCCATATTCGTCTGTTCTATCAATTTTTATGAAAAGTAAGGCGGAATTAGAACCCTGTTGTACATTTATGCAAATGCAATGTCAGAAATGGTTTATGAATGAAAAAGAAAGTAGGCATATAGCCTACTTCCTGAAAGATGTTTTACATCGGTTTCATGATTAGCAGCATCCGTTGTTATTGCCACCGCAGCAGCTGAGCAATAAGATAATCCAGATAATGCTTTCGCAGCAAGAACCGTTATTGCCAAAGCCGAAACCGCCATCGCAACCACAGCCGCATCCATTGTTACCAAAACTGTTTCCGCCACAGCAGGAAAGAAGAAGAAGAATCCAAATGATACTTCCGCATCCACCGTTTGAAGTTGTTGTTGTGTTGTTGCATCCGCAGTTTGTTGCAGTTAAATCGCTCATGAGTTACCTCCGCGTTATTTGTTTTATGGTATATCTTATGTGTCAGGCAAGTCCGTGTTTCTGCGAAATTTAAAATATTTTTATATCAAATAATGGACAACAAATAAGGAGGAGAAAATTGTCTGTTATTTGTGCTATTTTGTCAAAAAAGCTTGAATAAATTACAAGATATAGTAAAATAATTATGTATGTAATAAGAATTTGGGGTACTATGCATGTAAGGCTCCGAAAGGAGAGAAGTTATTATGACAACAGGCGGATGGAACGTTGCCGGAAGGCAGTTCAGATCAAGGTCGGATTACGAGGCTGCCTGCCGGGATAATAAGAAAATTGAAGCAATCAAAGAAAGTTATAATTTAGATGATGCGCAGGAAATTTTGCGTCTTCAAGCAGATGTAGAAGCAAAACAGTTCCGGTTTGAAACGATGGTGGGAGATGACTTTCTTTACGAGATAGAAGAAATGGCAAAAAAAGCCAAAATGGAACCGGGTACCAATACGAAAAAGAAGAAAAGTTCCGCAAAAGCAAAAAAGAAAACGAAAAGCAAAACCACATCGAATTCAAAAACGTTTGACGAATACGATGATGATATGAAAGTGGAAATTCTTTGGCAGTTAAAGCAGCGCGAAAAACGCAGAAGATGGGTCATTGTTTGTTGTACTCTTGCGGCAGTTTTTTGCTTTGGATATTTTGGTGTATATTATTATTTTGCAGACCGTACATCGAGTACATACGAAGAGTGGGCGCAGTTAAAAGAAGATAGCGCAAATCATTCTTCAGCCAATGTCGGTACAAACACGGCAACGGATGATGCGGTTTTGGAAAATCGTCCCATATTGGACGAATACAAAACTTTGTATAATAAAAATAAAAGCCTAATCGGATGGGTCAAAATTGACGATACAAATATTGATTATCCGGTTATGCAGACAGTAAATAATACTTATTATTTGGATCATAATCTGGAGCAGGAATATGATAAAAACGGTTCCATTTTTTTGGATAAAGATTGTGATGTTTTGAAACCGAGCATGAATCTTATCATATACGGACATCATATGAAATCCGGAAAAATGTTTGGTTCGCTTGACAAATACAGTAACGAAGCGTTTTATCAGGAACACAAATTCATTTATTTTGATACGATTTATGAAAAAGGCAAATACGAGATTATGTATGTGTTCCGTTCGAAAGTATATAACGAAGATGAAATTGTTTTTAAGTATTACCAATTTATCGATGCAAACTCTGCAGAGGAGTTTTATTCAAACATGGAAGAAATGAGTAAGTTGTCTTTATATGATACCGGAGTGACAGCACAGTACGGTGACCGTCTTTTGACGTTGTCAACTTGTGATCATTCTGAACAGGACGGTAGATTTGTAGTAGTTGCAAAAAAAGTAAATTAAGGCAGCATGGAGGATAAAGAATGGCTAATAAAGCACCTAAGAAAAGAACGAACAGAAGGTTAAAAAGGACTGTACGTAAAAGTATGTCCGCACTGTTTATGGCTACTGCTATTGGTGTAGCAGCTATACCGGTGCAGGAAAACGTTGCGTCAGGAACAACAACACTTTCCGGAAACGGAACGGTAGTTGCAACAGAGCCTTTATCGGAATATACATATCCAAGCGACATGACCGCTTATGAAAATATCAACATCAGTTATGATATTTATGATGAGGACCAGGCGAAAAACGGTATTGCCATAGTGGAAGAAAACGGTTCTTATGTTGAGAAATTGATGTACAAAGTACAGAAGATTCCAAACAGTAGTGAAAATGCAATTGTTGCGTATAACAAAGACATTATCCCGAAGGATGACGGCGTTGCCGGAACGTTAAAGATACCGAATAAAATTGCAACAAGCTACGTGAAATTTGATTGGGCGGATGTGGAAGCCGAATATTACAATTCTGACGGTACTCCCAATATAGACAAATTGCAGAGCAACTATGATATTTGGCATCCGGAAAACCAGACAAACAAACGTGTAGATTTTACACTTTTAAGTCCGGATCAGATTATGGATTATGCGCTTGATTTGTATGCGGCACAAAAAGGCGGTTCCGGAAATTATGAGGCGCAGCTTGTCCGTGTCATAGATAACAGTGTGGCAACCAGTGTGGAAAGATATGTTCCATACAACAAAATTACACAGGAATTTATGATGGAAAGCTCGTATCCGATTAGTGTTATTGCTGCGGGTGCATTTTCCGAAAATGCTTTCTCAGAAGTAAACAGCGGTGCTTCCGGAAGTGGTAGTGTTAAAATTTACAACTTGATTATCGGAGATAATATCAAAGGTATCGGTGACGCTGCGTTTATGGGAAGTGAAAACTTACAAAGTATCAGTCTTGGTATGGGTATTGATACAGTAGGTAACCATGCATTCCAAAACTGTGGTGGTCTTAGAAGTGCAACGTTTGAACAGACATTGACGATTCTTGGTGCAGAAGCGTTCCGTGGATGTAATGCGCTTGATTCCATCACTTTAAAAGGTGCTTTGCGCGAAATCGGTGCAGGTGCATTTGCGGATTGTGGTAAACTTTCAAAAATTGACTTAAAGGGAACAACAACAAATAATACAATTGGCGATTTTGCGTTTTATAACTGTATTAGTTTAAATAGTGTAGAATTTTCTAACTATGGAACGACAACTTCAATTGGTGATGGAGCGTTCGCGATATCAGATGACCGTTCCAATTCCATTAGCGGAACTTGGAAAGATGTTGCTTTCCCGGAAGGAATCACATCCTTTGGTGAATCTGTGTTAGAAGGTAGAACCAACTTAGAAACCTGTATATTGCCAAATTCCTATGGTGCAAGAAAGGTTGTCACGTTAGATGGTGGTTTCTTCAGAAGATGTTCCAATTTGAAGTCTGTTATTATCAATGGACCGTACGTTCAATTTTGTACAAATACAAATGAAAGAACCGGCAATCCATTCTGGTGGGCATCCTCGGATGAATTTTATGTGGAAGGGCCTGCAAACTTGGATAATTCGGATGATTACAACAATGAGTTTAATTATTCCTACCCAAGAACATCCACGATTAACTCAAAGAAAACATTTAAATTTACAACAAAGTCCGGAGTGCAGTATTTTGAAGTGGCTGATATACATGACTCCGGCGAAGCAGATAATCCATCCACTCCGGAAGACGAATCTAAAACGGCAGATTACTATTTGATTAATGCGTCTACCAATGCGTTGGAAAATTATAAACCCGGCTCATCCAGTCCTGTTATAAGAATAGTAGGTGACTATAACGGAGTGTCGGTAAAATCCATTAAGGAAGGATGTTTTGATGCTGTAAAAGATTCTGCGTCGGCGTTGATTATTGAAGATAATACAATCTCTGAAATCAGCGATAGAGCATTTGCTAATTTCATCGGTTTAGAGCGTGTGGAATTAGGTAATTCGATTGAATCTATTGGACAAGAAGCCTTTTTGGGATGTTATAAACTGAAAGACATATATTTTAACATGGAAAATGTTGCAATCGGAAAAAATGCATTCCGTACAAACGGTACAGACGGTTTGATTTTCCATGGAAAGATAGAACCCGGATTTGCACCATTTGATTGGGCTATGAACGAAGATAACAATATTAATGGTGCCGGACTGCGTGTGTTGTACAGCAGTGCAGATGATTCCGGACTCAGTGTGATTTATGACAACGAAGCGTCAAAAAGCGGTAAACCGGTCATTACACTTGTTAGTTATCCGATTTTACAGGCGGTTGATACGCAGCAAAATGTTGCAAATGGCACACTTTTTGAAAGTGATGTAAAGAATCTTGAAATACCGGTAGGTGTGACAAGTATCGATTCCAATGCTTTCTATATGTCAAGCAAGAATGATGAGAGTCGTGATGCGTATGTTGCATCAAAAATGGGTTCGGATGAAGCGATTGAACTGGTTTATTATGCCAGCATGAATAACGGTGGTGTCAGCGATGCAGTAGCCGGTCTCTTTAGTGGAGGTACTTACGATGATTACTCGACCGGTATGGTTGTTGGCGAGCCGGAGAGCTTGATTCAAGGTAATGATTATTTGGAAAGTATCAAATTAAATACGGTAGAAAGCTTACCTGATTTTGCATTCGATAGTTGTGAAAACTTGGAATCCGTTATTTTAGGTGAAAGTTTACAACAGATGGGTATTGCGCCGTTTAGAGGATGTACTTCTTTGGCATCCATAGGCGGAAACAGCAAATATATATGTGAAAACAGTATTATTTATGAAGTGCTTGGTGACGGTTCTTATAAATTAGTACAATGTTTGGCAGGAAGAGCTTTAAATACTGTTTCAAGCTCCAGTGACCCGAGTCTTTTAAAAGTTTCTGAAATCGGGGAAAGTGCTTTCCAGCAATGTGAAAGTGTACAAATTGTCGATTTTAGTGATTTGGAAAATTTACGTGTGATTCCGAAAAATTGTTTTAATGGATGTACCGGTTTGAAACAGGTTATTTTGCCGGAATCTGTAAACGAAATCAGACAGGATGCTTTTACGGATATTAAAGTACAAAAAGCTGACGGAACGTGGGATACAAATCTTACTGTAAAAATTCCGGCAGAAGAAGTATATATTAATTCGGATGCTTTTGATAAATTAAAAGGTGTCACAATCGAGACAATGGAAGATACATCTGCATGGCGATTTGCAAATGATAACGGATTGACCGCAGTACGTTTATCCAGTTTGGAACATAATGTCAAGTTTTTAGACTGGGATTTTAAAGAATTGCATGTTGCAACAGTGAAAGATGGTGCGAATGTAGTTTATCCTTCTGCAAAAATTCCGACACGAAACGAACATACCTTTACCGGCTGGAAATGTCTTACAGACGGTGTGACTTATGAAAGTCTTATCATGGATGATTGTATTTTTATTGCGCAGTATGAAGCGGATGAACCGACAGGTGGAAATGGTACTACAGATGCCGATAAAGATACAGATGGCGATGGTATTCCGGACAGTGAAGATACCGATAAAGATGGTGACGGTATCCCGGATAAAGACCAAACGGGTGATGAGAATAAACCGGGTGGCGACGATGACAAAGACGAAGACAACAAGGACGAAGACAACAAAGACGAGGATAACAAAGACGAGAATAAAGACGAAGAGTCAACAGGTGCAGTTTATACCGTTACCGTAATTAACGGAAGCGGAAGCGGAAGTTATAAAGAAGGTGCTACTGTTATTGTTACAGCAAACGATCCTGCTGCCGGCAAACAGTTTAAAAACTGGACAACCGAAGATGGTGTTACATTTGCAAGTACAAGAATTCCGGCAACTACATTCACTATGCCGGCAAAAAATGTAACTGTCACAGCCAATTATGAAGATAAACCGACCAATTCTACCGGCGGAGGCAATGGAAGCGTAAGCGGAAATACAAACAATAACAATTCGTCTACACAAGTTATTATTACCAAACCGGGTATTTCAGATAGTGATCTTGCATCAGCAACAGTGAATGGTTCAAAAGATAACTTTATTGTTAAAATTTCTGAAACTCCGGATGCGACTTCAGCTGTTCAGGCTGCTCTCGCAAACAAGTATGGTGATTTGGACGGTATTCGTTATTTTGCGATGGATATTACTTTGTATGATTCAACCGGAACTACAAAAATAACGGACACTACGGGTTATACTGTGGATATTACCATTCCGCTTCCGGATGAATTAAAGGCTTATGCAGGTAATAATAAAACTGCAGCGGTAGTGAATGGTCAATTGGAAGAGTTAAAACCGAAATTTTCCACAATTGACGGAGTTGCATGTGTAACGTTCCGTGCAACACATTTTTCACCGTATACGGTTTATGTGGACACGCAGAATTTGTCTGCCGGCAATTTGGATTCCACACCTCAGACTGGAGATGGTATTCATCCAAAATGGTTCCTTTCTATGGGACTTGCATCACTTTCGGTAGTGTTGTTTATGAAAAAAGATAAAAAAACAACGGGATTGACAACTGCGTAATTTGAGGACATAGTATGATTAAAAAATTAAAAAAATGTCTTGGAATGCTTTCACTTGCGATATTTTTTATGATGTTACTTGTATTTCTTGTACCGGCGTCTGTTGCAGACGCCGAGACAACAACAGCAATTGCAGACTTTCAGATTAATGAAGGAAAACTTGTAAAGTATCATGGGGAAGCCTCGATTGTGTCAATTCCTTATGGAGTTGAAAGTATTGGAGAAGAAGCTTTTGCCGGAAATACAAAAATAACAGCAGTGGCTATTCCAAACACAGTAGAAACGATTTATTATGGTGCGTTTGCAGGATGTACATCGCTTACTCAAGTCATTATTCCGGATTCTACAACTACAATCGGAAATGGTGTTTTTGCAAATTGTTCTTCCCTGCAAAAGGTTTTGGTAGGCGCTAATTTAAAAGATGTCGGCTGTGGTGTGTTTGTAGGATGCTATGAATTGGATTTTTTTGCAATATCACCATATAATACGGATTTGTCTTATTATTCCGGAGCATTGTATAACGGCGATAAAACAAAGCTTATACAACTTCTTCCCGGAAGAGATGCCAGTGTATTTGTATTTCCGTCTACTGTAACCGAGATTTCGCCATATGCATTTTGGGGAGCGAAAAATTTGGAACAGGTATTGTTGAGCCAGGGACTTCATGAAGTGCCGGCCTATGCATTCAGTAATTGTGAAAAATTGGAAGGGATTGAAATACCGTATTCTGTTTACAAAATTGCACCAAAGGCATTTGAGAACTGCGAAAACTTGAAAGAGGTCATCATGTATGAATCTGTGAATGAAATTCATGATTCCGCGTTCGATGGTTGTTACAATATGTACATTACAGCTCCGGACTATACGTATGCTTATGAGTATGCACAAAGTCATCCGGCGCCGGAAAAACCACAACCGTTGTACACACTTGATGAACAGCAAAGCACAACGTTACAAGGCAATTCCAACACTGGAAACGTACAAGCAGATACACAAATACAAAATAACAATGGTACGAACAATAATGGCGCAAACAATAGTGCATCCGGCAGTGTAAACGGCAATCCAAGCGGTTATGTAGATCCACTCGAATGGCCTGATGATGCCAACGTTTTAGGGAAAACTAGAATTGTAGGTAATGATGCTTTTGTTATAATTGAAGGAACAAAACCTACTGTATATTAAAAAAACAATATGAGCAATTAAAAACTCTCGGCATATTATATTGAAAAAGCCGGGAGTTTTTTTGTGTATCGTGTTAGGAAACAAATTTCATGTCCGGATTCGCTGCTTCCAAAGTGTTCCAAAAGTGATATTACAGTAGCAATACTAGATACGGGAATAGCAAACCATCCGGATTTAACAAACAGGATAGTAGCATTCCATGATTTTGTAAATTTTAAAAATGTCAATTATGATGACTGTGGTCACGGGACTCATGTGGCAGGATGCATTGGCGGTGATGGAACCGCTTCAAAAGGACAATACAGAGGTATTCATCCAAAATGTAATTTTGTTGTTGGAAAAATATTGAACGAAAAAGGAGATGGTGATCTGGATGCTTTGGAGAAGGGATTAGAGTGGATACTGGATTGCGCAAACCTTTATAATATTTGTGTTGTTAATATTTCCCTTGGATTGTCCGATTCCATTGCGCATCATCGGATTAAAAGAATTATACAACTCACAAAAGAGGCTTGGAAACAAGGAATACTTCTTGTTTGTGCCGCAGGCAATACAGGTCCAAAATCCATGTCTCTTTCAGCACTTGGAGAAGAGGAACATATTATTTGTGTAGGATGTAACGAAGGCGGATATTTTGGGGAACGAAAAGATTTATGTGAACATTATTCCGGTCGTGGTCCATCCAAATACGCCTTAAAAAAACCGGATATTGTAGCGCCGGGAACAGATATTATTTCTTGTAATTATACATGTAATTTTGTAAACAAAATGAGCTATCGAAATGCTTATACGAAAAAGAGTGGAACATCCATGGCAACACCAATTGTGACAGGTGCTGTAGCTTTGTTATTGGAACACAAAGGAAGATTATCCTGTGCGGAAGCCAAAAGACGTTTGCTTAGTAGTGCAACGGATTTGCAGGAACCATGGGAAAAACAAGGATGGGGAATGGTTCATGTGGAAAATTTAATACACTCGCTATAAAATAAATAGTACTAAAGTTTTATTTACATTTATTTTTAATTCCAATAAAATACAGTACGAGGGTTTGAGTTCGAAATAAAAGAGAAATAGTTTTAGGAGAGTCATTTGGTGAAATGGCTCTTTTTTTTGTCGCTTTTTTTGAGCCTGGTTGTGGAATAAAGGAGGAAACATGAAACATTTAAGCAGAATTTTTATTGGAGCAGGAGCAGGTCTAGTTTTATTAATTTGTATTTTGATTGGTGTATTACATTCCAGAAATTTGAGCAAACAGGAAGAGGAAAGAGCAATTACAATTGAAAATAATTTAAAAGAATATTTGAATGAGCGCGTAAACGAAATAGAGCCTCAATATATTGAGGCGAACAATTCGGAATTGACAGCAGAACAAAGGGCGGAGGCACAAAAAATATTTGAGGATAGAAGAGATGAATTAGTTCATGATATCATTTCTGATTTAAGCAAACAACTACTTGAGGAGATAGACAAGCAGTATCTTTCAAGAGAAGAACTGTCTGATATGAATTCTTCTTTAATGAAACAATGGAATGATACTGTTTTGACCGATGCAAAAAATGATATAAAAAAAGAATTGCAACAATATATGGAACAGTATTTGCAACAAGAAACAACCAAACAACAGGCTTTGTCCAATGGACAATTGCTTGAACAATTAACAGAAGTATTTGTATCAAAAGAAGAATTAGCAAAGGTGACAACCTCTTTGGTAGAACAGCTGGAAAACACATTTTTGACAGATACAAAAGCGGATATGATGAAAGAAGTGGAACAATATGTTGGGCAGAAAATATCCAAACAACAGACTTTGTTTTTAGAAAAAAATAATGCATTAAAAACAGAATTTATGAATTTGTTAGAAACATATAAGACCGAAAATGCTCAGACATTAGAAGCTTTTAAAACAGAATATTCCGCTCAGTTGGATACATTAAAAGAAGAAAATAGTTCCATGCAAAAAACGATAACGGATTTGAATAATCAGATTGTTGCATTGCAGGAGCAGATTCATATTTTAAATGCTACGAGAAGTAATATAAGGGTGGAACGATGGGATGCAGCAACTCAGTCGTTATATTTGGTTCCGGTTGAATAGGGGGGTGATTGTGTGAAGAAAAATATATTTCGTAATTTCTTTATTGCTGTTATGGTTTGTATGTTATGTTGTCCAATAAATGTATTTGCACAACAAACAATACAACCGAATTCTTATAATTGGCACTTTTCATATCAAGGAAGTACACAGGAACTGATTGCTCCGTATAGCGGTACATATCGTATTGTGCTACGCGGTGCACAAGGTGGCGATACAAGTTTTTCCGGAGGATATGGCGGTGAAGTTGTTTTTTTCATTCAATTAAAAAAAGGTGATAAATTAAATATTTGTGTAGGTGGAAAAAATGGATATAACGGCGGTGGAAAAGGTGTTATTTCGAACGGTGGAGGTGCTACAAGCCTTTATGTCAATGAAAAATTAGTTGCAATAGCCGGCGGCGGAGGGGGTGCAACAATGAACCGAGCCGGCGGTAACGGTGGTGATATGACTTCGGGGAACAATGGTGTTAATTTTCAAGGTAATTCATCGGACAAGATAGGATCGGCTGGTGGTGGCGGTGGTTTTGCCGGCGGCAAAGAAGGTATCTATTACAATGATACGGGCATTCATTCCGTTACATATTATTGGAATGCTTCACAACCATCTGATTTGTATGGCTTAATGTGCCGGTTTGTGATAGATAGTTCAAATAACATTTGTTGCAATTCTCCGGCAAAATGCAAAACAAAAACATACAAAATTATAAATTCTGAACCATATGATGCGGCGGCAATTGGAAAAACACTGCAGTTCAATTATGATTTTGAGTCCGGATGTGACCATACCATACCGCCATTATGGAGCGAAAATTCTTCCTATGGATATCCAAATCAGGACAATACATCCATTGTTTCCAAAGAAATTTCTGTTTTGTATGATGAAACATCTTATGGTGGTTCCAGCTGGGTTGATACAAATAAATGCACGATTCATAGTGAGAAAGCAGGTGTTGTTCAAGGCAATGGTGAAATTAGCATTATATTGATACGCGTTGATGAATTGTATTTT
This sequence comes from Lachnospiraceae bacterium, assembly GCA_045546775.1. Classification (GTDB taxonomy): domain Bacteria; phylum Bacillota; class Clostridia; order Lachnospirales; family Lachnospiraceae; genus RGIG3002. The sequence goes on from JAZQDM010000012.1 coordinate 37,551, forward strand.
AGCAAAAAAGTACCAATCCGAATTTATTATAATAATAAAATCGTAAAAAAAAGCTATTTTAGCAATGTTCTCGTACAAAAAGCAGAATAATGTCTGACAATATTATTATTTGTGCAAAATGCTAAATATATTATATTTAATGCAATTAAATTGACTGTTTTCTTGTTTTGTGGTTTAATATTGTATAGGAGTATATAGTATATTAGGGCGTAGGGAAACTTTTATTTGATTAGTGACAAAGGAGTAAATATGTCAAAGATGAAGGACGATATTACTAATTTGAATGAGTTTGTCGATGAACACGATGCTAAAATCCAAATGTACAGAAGCATTTTGCATGGCTTGAACGAAAGCACGGATGAATATTTATATGTTCGGGATTTGCGTGATGGTTTGTATTATTTTTATGGTGGTTTGGAGAAAAAGTATGATGTAAAACCGATATGTACTGTGTCAGATTGGGGCAAAATTGTTTATCCATCAGATTTGCCTGCACTGGAGTCGGATTTAGAAAGCATTTTAAGTGGTAAAAGTTCATTGCACTGTATGGATTACCGCATTTTTGATCGCGACGGAAATAAAGTATGGATTAATTGTCGTGGTACCGTACAATATGATGAAAATAAAAATCCGGTTGCGTTTATTGGTCGTGTTTCCGATACGATTTACAAACATAAAGTAGACAGCTTGACTGGTGTTTTCAACAAAAATAAGATGTCGGAAATACTTACGGAAGTATTGGAAAAGAAATCAGAAGGAACTTTGATTACGATAGCAGTTGATAATTTGAAAGACATTAATATCCAATATGGACGGAAGTTTGGTGATAAACTTTTAAAGAAACTCGCGGAAATATTGGAAGATGTCAGCTGTGATCCCTACCATGTAGGGCGACTGGATGGAGATACCTTTGGGATTCGTGTAGATACGGCAAATACAGATGAAGTAAAAGCTGTTTTTGAACAAATTCAATTAGGTATTAAAGAATATTGTACTGTTTCAGGAGGAGCAGTTGCATACAATGATTTACTTTTAAATGATACAGAGACATTATATCAGTATGCGGAAATGGCATTAGATAATTCAAAAAAGAACGGAAAAAATATGCTTTCCTTCTTTTCCATATCGGATTATACAAATCATGTAAAAGAATTGGAATTAATTGAAGAACTTCAATACAGTGTAAAGCATAATTTTGAAGGTTTTTCACTGAACTTTCAGCCACAGGTTGGTTCCGGTAAATATTCCCTCTTTGGCGCAGAAGCGCTTGTTCGTTTCGAATCTCCCAAAAGAGGCCGCGTTTTCCCGGATGAGTTTATTCCGATTTTGGAATATACAGGCTTGATTCGTCCGGTTGGAATTTGGATATTAAAGACTGCGTTGGCACATTGTAAAAAGTGGCGTGAAAGTATACCGGATTTTCATATTAGTGTGAATATGTCTTATGTACAGTTAAAACAAGAGGGTATAACGGAAGCTGTTTTGGAAGAATTGTATTATAGTGGTTTGCCGGGAAATGCATTGACGCTGGAAGTGACCGAAGGCATGCAGTTACAGGAATTTGAGTATTTTAATAAAATATTCTATAAATGGAAAAAAGCAGGCATTGAAATTTCGGTTGACGATTTTGGTACCGGTTATTCCAATCTCAGTTACTTAAAGAGTCTTAATTTTGATGAGATTAAAATTGACCGTTGCTTTGTCAGTGGTGTGCAGCACAGTGAATATAATTATCGACTAATAAGCAATATGGTAGAATTAGCAAAATCATCCAATATAAGAATCTGTTTTGAGGGAGTTGAGTTGGAAGATGAGCTTAAAGTATTAGAAGATTTAAGACCGGATATTTATCAAGGATATCTTTTTGCGAAGCCTTGCGAAGATGAACAGTTTGAACAGTTATATTTAGATAAAGTAACAGAGTCAGAAACACCGTGGTCAAAATTTATTCATACAAAGGATAATGCTATTGATGTGATAGATGCTAAACTTTCATTGATACAAAATCTGGAAAAATTGATTGAGTCAATTGATGAAGTTTTGTATGTAAGCGATACACACACATATGAGCTCTATTATATGAATTTTGAAGCTCGAAGTGTGACGGGTGTGTATGATTATAAAGGTAAAAAATGTTATGAAGTGCTTCGTGGACGCAAAACTCCTTGTGATTATTGTGATAAATCATGTTTGTGCCATGACAAATTTTATACATATCCAATGGTTGTGTCTCATTGGGATAAAAATATTTTAATGAAGCATAAACTTATGTATTGGAATGGCAAGGAAGCGCATTTGCAGATTGCTGTTGATTTAGACAAAGACCGCGAAACAAGGGAAAATTAAAGAAATTGCCGGCTCACCTTAGGAGTCGGCAATTTTTATTTTAGAGGAATGCTCTTTTTTATGTAAATAGCTTGACACGTGTGGTATGATTGTATACAATTATACGAGGCATATTTTTGCATACGAATTTTTAGTTTAATTCGTTATGCGATGATTTTCGACTAGACAAACGAGATATGAGGAGGACATGATAATGCCAAATAATAATGATACATTTTTAAATCGTCCGATATTCATGAATGAAAAAAACAACTTACTTGAAATTGAAGAACATATGTATATTTTGGATGATGTGGAAAAACCAAATGTTTTTCGAAATATGTTTCCGTATTCGGAAATCCCCAAAATTCCATTTAATGACAGAATTGTTCCACACAATATGCCAAAAGATATATGGATTACAGATACGACGTTTCGTGATGGACAGCAATCAAGAGCTCCTTATACAACAGAGCAGATTGTAACCATTTTTGATTATTTGCACAAATTGGGCGGGCCAAACGGAATGATTCGTGCCAGTGAGTTTTTCCTTTACAGCAAAAAGGACAGAGATGCTGTATACAAATGCATGGAAAGAGGTTACAAATTCCCGGAAGTGACAAGTTGGATTCGTGCAAGCAAAGAAGATTTTAAACTTGTAAAAGAAATTGGCATGAAAGAAACCGGAATTCTTGTAAGTTGTTCCGATTACCATATTTTCTTAAAATTAAAAATGACAAGAAAACAGGCGATGGAGCATTACCTTAGTGTAATCAAAGAATGTCTGGAAGAAGGTATCAGTCCGAGATGTCATTTGGAAGATATTACAAGAGCGGATATTTACGGATATGTTGTTCCGTTCTGCCACGAATTGATGAAATTAATGGATGAGTATAAAATTCCGATTAAAGTCAGAGCATGTGATACGATGGGCTATGGTGTAAATTTTGCCGGTGCAGTAATTCCAAGAAGTGTACAGGGCATTATTTATGCGTTAAACAAACATGCCGGTGTGCCGAGTGAAATGATGGAATGGCACGGACACAATGATTTTTATAAAGCAGTAACAAACTCAACAACGGCTTGGTTATATGGCTGTTCTGGTATTAATACTTCATTGTTTGGTATCGGTGAGAGAACCGGTAATACGCCACTGGAAGCGATGGTATTTGAATATGCGCAGTTGAAAGGTGACTTGAATGGCATGGACACAACGGTTATCACTGAGCTTGCGGACTATTACCAAAAAGAAATCGGTTATAAAATTCCGCACAGAACTCCATTTGTCGGAAAGAATTTCAATGTGACAAGAGCCGGTATCCATGCAGACGGTCTTTTGAAAAACGAAGAAATTTATAATATTTTTGATACAGAAAAATTCTTAAACAGACCGGTATTATGCTCTGTATCCAATACTTCCGGTTTGGCAGGTATTGCACACTGGATTAATACCTATTTCAAATTAAAAGGTGATAAACAGGTAGAAAAAAGTTCTGATCTTGTAAAAGAAATTAAGGCATGGGTAGACGATGAGTATGCAGGTGGTCGTGTCACGGTATTGACAGACGAAGAATTGCTCGGATGCATTGAAAAGGTTTGCAAGAAACTGAATATTACATTACAATAGATTAGAATGAAGGGCGAAAAAATGGGAAATTATGATGTGAAACAGGAAGTGACGGACAAATATTCCCTTCGTGGACGTGTTTTCCATAAATTAAGAGAGGATATTCTCAGTGGTAAATACAAAGAACATGAAGAATTAAGAGAAGTTGCTATCGGGGAAGAAATGGGCGTCAGCCGTACGCCGGTCAGAGAAGCGTTCCGACAGTTGGAATTGGAAGGATTGATTCAGATTATTCCAAACAAAGGAGCTTATGTTACCGGAATTACTGTAGACGATGTAAAGGATATTTATATGATTCGTTCCCTCTTGGAAGGACTTTGTGCAAGATGGGCAACGGAGCATATTTCAAATGAGCAATTGGAAGAGATGGAAGAAAACATTTATCTTGCAGAATTTCATGCGTCCAAGGGACATTTGGAACAGATTGCGGAATTGGACAATCGGTTTCATGACATTATGTATGAAGCTTGTAACAGCAAAATGTTACAGCATTTGTTAAGAGATTTTCACCAATACGTACTTCGTGTTCGCAGAAAAACGCTTTCTAATGCAAATCGTGGTGAAGCATCGAATCAGGAACATCGCATGATCATGGAAGCAATCCGGGACAAAGATGCCAAAAAGGCAGAAGAACTGGCACATATGCATATGATTAATGCATATGAAAATATGGTTAAAAATGGGCTTTATGAAGCTTATGAAAAGGATAAATAAAGGAGAACGATATGGAAAAAATTAAAATGACAACTCCTCTTGTTGAGATGGACGGAGATGAAATGACAAGAATTCTGTGGAAGATGATTAAAGACGAATTGCTTCTTCCATTTATTGATTTAAAAACAGAATATTATGATTTGGGATTGGAATATCGTAATGCAACAGACGATAAAGTGACGGTAGATTCTGCGGAAGCTACAAAAAAATACGGCGTTGCAGTTAAATGTGCGACAATCACACCAAATGCAGCACGTATGACGGAATATAACTTGAAAGAAATGTGGAAGAGTCCGAACGGAACAATCCGTGCTATTTTGGATGGAACAGTATTCCGTGCACCAATTGTTGTAAAAGGTATTGAGCCGTGCGTAAAAAACTGGGAAAAACCGATTACACTTGCCCGTCATGCATACGGTGATGTATACAAAAACTCAGAAATCCGCGTGGACGGACCGGGAAAAGCAGAACTTGTTTTTACAGCAGCAGACGGAACAGAGACAAGAGAGCTGATCCATGAATTTAAAGGTGCCGGTATTTTACAGGGCATGCATAACACAGATGCTTCTATCAGCAGTTTTGCAAAGGCATGCTTTAACTATGCTTTGGATACAAAACAAGATTTGTGGTTTGCTACAAAAGATACGATTTCCAAAAAATACGACCATAATTTTAAAGATATTTTCCAGGAAATTTATGATGCAGAATACAAAGAAAAATTTGAACAGGCAGGCATCGAATATTTCTATACTTTGATTGATGATGCGGTTGCCAGAGTTATGAAAGCAAAAGGCGGCTTTATCTGGGCTTGCAAAAATTATGACGGCGACGTTATGAGTGATATGGTTTCGTCCGCATTTGGTTCTCTTGCTATGATGACATCGGTACTTGTTTCCCCGCAGGGCGTATATGAGTACGAGGCTGCTCACGGAACAGTACAGAGACATTATTACAAGCATTTGGCAGGAGAAGAAACATCTACAAACTCCGTGGCAACCATCTTTGCATGGACGGGTGCACTCCGCAAACGTGGCGAATTGGACGGTATCAAAGAACTTATGGATTTTGCGGATAAGATGGAAAAAGCAACATTACAGACAATCGAAGAAGGTAAAATGACAAAAGACTTGGCACTGATTACTTCTTTAAAAGATGTCACGGTATTAAACAGCGAGCAGTTTATTAAAGAAATTCGCAAAACATACGAAGCAATGTAAATCATAATGCAAATTATTAGGGAGGACTTCTGAAGTTAATCTTCAGAAAGTTCCTCCCATTTTTCATATAGGCTGTTTAATTTTTCTGTAATATCATTTTTTTCTTTGGAAAGTTCCTGTAGTTTGGCAACGTTTGTGCAAATTTCCGGCAAAGCCATCTGCTCATCAATTTCGGTATTGCGAAGCTCCAAAGCTTCGATTTCGGATTCCACTTTCTTTAAATCATTTTGCTTTTTACGAAGCTTTGCCTGATTTTCTTTTTGTGCTTTCCAATCGATGGAAGCAGCCGTTTCCGGTACAGTGGCTGTGGACGTAGCAGTTTGTGTATTTTCCGGTGTTAATTGTTGCTTTTTCTCCAAATAATAGTCATAATTGCCGAGATAATTTGTCAGTGTTTTTCCGTTTAAATCCAAAATGCGGGAAGCAGTTTTGTTGATAAAATAGCGGTCGTGGGACACATAGAGAACGGTGCCTGTATAGCCGTTTAATGCACTTTCCAATATTTCTTTGGACGTAATATCCAGATGGTTTGTCGGTTCGTCCAAAATCAAAAAATTGGACTCTGACAACATCAGTTTTGCAAGGGAAACGCGCCCGCGTTCGCCACCGCTAAGGTCCCCGATTCGTTTAAATACATCATCGCCTGTAAACAAAAAGGCTGCCAGTGTATTTCTGATTTGTGTGTTGGTGAGAGTCGGATAATCGTCCGAAATTTCTTCAAACAACGTTTTTTCCATATGTAACACATGGTGTTCCTGGTCATAGTAGCCCACAAAAACATTGGAACCGAGGGTAATGCTTCCGCAATCGGCATCGGTAAGTCCATTAATCATTTTTAATATCGTTGTTTTCCCGGTTCCGTTATCCCCGATAATAGCAACGTGTTCACCACGCTTTATCTCGAAACCGAGATTTTCAAATAAAACATTGTCATCAAAGGATTTCTTTAAATTTTTTACAGCAAGTACATCGTTACCACTTTGCATAATCGGTTCCAGTGTAATGCGCATTTCATCGCGTACCTGCGTCGGTTTATCCAAAACTTCTATTTTGTCCAACATTTTTTCGCGGCTTTCCGCACGCTTAATTGATTTTTCGCGATTAAATGACTTGAGTTTATCAATCACTTCCTGTTGGTGCTTGATTTCTTTTTGTTGATTAATATAAGCATTCCATTCACTTATGCGAAGCTGTTCCTTTTTGACCGCATAAGCAGAGTAGTTGCCTGTAAAAGAAGTAGCTTTTGTGTTATCAATTTCGATAATTTTGTTTGTAATACGATCCAAAAAGAAACGGTCATGGGAGACGATGACAACCGCGCCTTTGTAATTCAAAAGGTACGTTTCCAACCAGGAGATTGATGACATATCCAAGTGGTTTGTAGGCTCATCCAACAAAATAATGTCCGGTTTTAAAAGAAGCAACCTTCCCAGTGCCACTCGTGTTTTTTGACCGCCGGAAAGAGTGGACAATTCCCGCTCGAAATCGGATTCGTCAAAACCTAACCCTTTCAGCACACCTGTAATTTCGCTTTTGTATGCATAGCCGTTTTCATTTTCGTATTGCGCCGTAAAAGAAGAGTATTGCTGCATAAGCTGTGCCAGTTCATCATCAGCTGCATGTTTCATACTTTTTTCTGTCTGACGCATTTTTTGCTCCAAATCTAGCAAATGTTGTTTGACCGAAAGCAATTCATCATAAATCGTACGCTCCCCGGTAACATCCTGATGTTGTTCCAAATAGCCGATCGTTTTCCCTTTCGAAATTGTAACAATACCTTCGTCAGCAGAAAGTTTTCCCGTAATAATATTTAACAATGTAGATTTTCCTGCGCCATTTATGCCGACAATGGCAGCTTTGTCATAGTCTTCTATATGAAAGGAGACATTTTTTAAAACAGCCTCCTCGTTAAATGCTTTTGAAATATTTTGACAAGAAAGTATCATGTTACGTTTAACCTTTCCTTTTTGTTTCCCTAGTTATTGTTGGTATGAGTTTTTTTGCATACGAAACCATTATATACGAAAAATGCAGTTTTACAAAGACTATTTTTCAGAATCGATAGCGGGCAATTCATTGACATTTTTTTAACATTATAATAAAATAAAAATATCATTGGTTAGGAGGAATCGTTGTGGAACAAAAGGAAATTTCACAGGCTGTAGTGAGCAGACTGCCACGATACTTTCGTTATTTAGGAGAATTAAAAGATCAGGGTGTGGAACGTATTTCCTCCCAAGAATTAAGCGAATTAATGCAAGTTACCGCATCGCAGATCCGACAGGATTTTAATAATTTTGGCGGTTTCGGCCAGCAGGGATATGGCTATAATGTTGAATATTTGTATGATGAAATCAGCAAAATTCTCGGCATTAATAATACACATCATTTGATTATTATCGGTGCCGGTAACTTAGGGCAAGCGATTGGGAATTATATGAATTTTGAACGCCGCGGATTTATTTTGAAAGGCATGTTTGACAGCAATCCTGCTCTGGAAGGGAAAATGGTGCGTGGTATTGCGGTCCAGCCGATGGAAAACATTGAAAATTTTGTTAAAGAAAACGACATTGATATTGCCGTATTGACGATTCCTAAAACAAGTGCAGTACAGGTAGCAGAAAACCTTGTTCGTTACGGCATTAAGGCGATTTGGAATTTTGCACATGTAGATTTGCATGTTCCGGATGATATTCAGGTAGAGAACGTACATTTATCAGACAGTCTTATGAAGCTTTCATATAACATTACAAGAAATAACCAAAAAAAGGATAAACATACTACGGATACAAAACAGTAAACAAGTCAGGGGAAGAAGGAAACGGTTATGGCGCGCACAAAAGACAACTTTAAAAAATTGCTGCAAGGAAAAGAAATTCCGCTTTTGCCGCTGGATCATAAATGGCATCAGCTTTTCACACAAATGCAACCGAATTCCAAAATCACACGTCTCGAAAGCCAGTTAAATAAACTTTTGAAACGTCAGGGAAAGTTAAATACCGAATGCAAAGATATCCGCAAGTTAAAGAAAAAGCTTATGGATGAAATTGTGATTGCTGTAGATGAATTGAACCAAAACCGAAACGAAGCAATAAACGATAAAAAGGTTGAAACCAATCAGCGTCTTGTCAACGAATGTAACGAAAAATTGGAAAATTATAAAGAAGAGTTACTCCTTTTGCCACAACAGATCAAGGAACTTAATACTGAACTTATGCTTGCCACGATGCAGGTGTGTTATGATCGTATTGAACAAAATACAGATGAAATTGAAGAAATAACCCGTTGGATAAACGGTGTACGAATAGAATTAAAAAAACAAGTCATACGTAAACAGGAAAAAGAAGCGGATAATAAGCATCTTTATTCTTTTATGCATGATATTTTTGGTGCAGATGTATTGGAAACCTTTGATATGAAGTACAATCCTATGAACAATCAAACCCCATCGAATTTGACGTCGCCTACCGGTGGTATCAAAGAGGAGCAATAGAAAATAGTATGGAATATGTTGTTACCGCAGAGGAAATGCGGAAATGTGATACAAATACAATTGAAAAATTTCACGTCCCGTCACTTGTACTTATGGAACGTGCAGCGCTTGCGGTTTATGACGTTATAAATGAATATCATCAGTCAGAAAAGAAAGTACTGATTGTTGCAGGAACCGGTAACAATGGAGCGGATGGTATTGCGGTGGGCAGATTGCTTGCACAATCCGGCTTTTATGTTACCTTTTTTCTTGTTGGTAAGGAAGAAAAATTTTCCGAAGCAATGCAGGCACAACTAAAAATCATTCGTGCATATGGTTATTCTGTATGCACATCTTATCCGGACGAAGAATACGATATTATAGTGGATGCTTTGTTTGGTATCGGGTTGTCGCGAGACGTGCAAGGCAACTGTCTCGAAGCGATACGTTGCATGAATCAAGCGAAAGGATGGAAAATTAGTGTAGATATGCCGTCCGGTATTCACACAGATACCGGGGCTGTGCTGGGAGAAGCAATAAAAGCGGATGTTACCGTTACGTTTGCCTATCGCAAGTTAGGACAGATTCTATATCCCGGATGTGGTTATGCGGGCAAATTAATTGTAAAACAGATTGGCATTACCGAAGAAGGCTTTTTGGGACAAAGGCCACAAGTATGTTGTTTTTCTGACAATGAAACAGATTTTGTTCCGGAACGGTTGCCCTATGGGAATAAAGGAACTTTTGGGAAAGTGCTTATTGTTGCAGGAAGCGACCGCATGAGCGGAGCTTGTCTGTTAAGTGCAGAAGCTGCATTTCGGTCCGGCTGCGGTATGGTTCGTGTTTTGACAGATGGTGTAAACAGGGAGATTGTTGCTACAAAGCTGCCGGAAGCTCTTTTGGATGCGTATCAGAATGAAGAACAAATGCTTTCCCTGTTACAGGAAGGCTGTGCATGGGCAGATTGTATTTTGGTCGGTCCCGGTTGCGGAACAGCGGATGCAACCGTAAAAAAAATACAGTTTTTACTTTCTTCCACAGAAAAACCACTTGTTATTGATGCGGACGGATTAAATGTTATTTCTGAAAACTTAACTCTATACAATTTGTTAAAAGAGACTATAATAGAAAAGAACAGAACCATCATTTTAACACCACATTTGGGTGAGTTTTCAAAACTTTGCAAAAAAAGTATACCGGATATAAAGGCCGATTTTATCAATATCGTGCGACAATATGCACAGGAAACCGGTTGTATTATCGTTTGCAAAGATGCCCGCACGGTTGTGTGTCGAAAGGATGACTTTTCCTATTTGAACATTTCTGGAAACAGCGGCATGGCAACAGCAGGAAGCGGAGATGTTTTGGCCGGGGTAATTGTAGGACTTATGGCGCAATCAAAAAATGGATTTGAAGCCGCAATGAAAGGTGTATATCTTCATGGAATATTGGGTGATAGAGCGGCAGAGCGAAAAAATGAATATACACTTCTTGCAAGTGACTTGATTGAAATGATGGATGATGTTTTAAGAAAAAATAAGCAGACGAAACAAAGGTAATAAAGGGTCGTCTCTTTGGAGGAATGCATGGATTGGAAAGCAAAATATGCACGTATATATGCAGAAGTAGATTTAGATAAAATACAACAAAACATAAATAGTTTAAAGGCAAACTTGAAAGAAGATACCCGCATTATGGGTGTAATCAAAGCCGACGGATACGGACATGGCGCAATTCCGATTGCAAAAGAATTGGAGCCTTTATCCTGCATGTACGGATTTGCTGTTGCTACGGCACAGGAAGCAGTTATTTTGAGAAGAGCCGGAATTCATAAGCCGATTTTGATTTTAGGATATACGTTCCCGGAAAGTTTTGAAAAATTAATAAAAGAAGATGTTAGTCTGGCTGTATTTCGTGAAGATACTTTAGTACAACTTTCCGAAGTGGCAAAAAAATGTTCTAAAAAGGCAAAAGTACATCTGAAAGTAGATACCGGTATGTCTCGAATCGGAATTTTACCGGACGAAAAAGGAATGGATTTTGTACAAAAAGCACTTCATACAGAAGGAATTGAAGTGGAAGGTATTTTTACACATTTTGCCACGGCAGATTATGCTGACAAAACGCATGCGTGGGAACAATACAACACATTTCTTTCTTTTTGTCAAAATGCAGAGCAAAAATTTGGCATTACTTTTCCGATAAAACATTGTTCCAATAGTGCGGCTATGATGGAAATGGACGATGCCAATATGGATGTTGTGAGGGCAGGCATTGCTATGTATGGATTATGGCCGTCGAATGAAGTGAGTAGGGATACCATTCATCTTGAACCGGCATTGATGTTGAAAAGTACGATTGTTTATATAAAAGAGGTTCCGGAAGGCACACCGATTGGGTACGGCAGAAGTTACATTACTAACAGTAAATGTCGTGTTGCAACAATACCGGCCGGATATGGAGATGGATACCCTCGCAGTTTGTCAAACAAAGGATTTGTATTGATTCATGGAAAAAAAGCACCTATTTTAGGACGCGTTTGTATGGACCAGTTTATGGTGGATGTAACGCATATTCCGGAAGCATGCGAAAACGATGAAGTGATTTTGATTGGTCGTGACAGGGATGCATGTATTACGATGGAATTATTAGATGAATTGTGTGGCAGATTTAATTACGAACTTGCCTGTGATTTGGGCAAACGTATTCCGAAAGTTTATTTAAAAGACGGACGCATTATAGGTACAAAAGATTATTTTGATGATTATGAATAACGAAGCAATTATGTGTCAAAGCTATTTGCAGGGAAACAAAAAACATATTCCATGGAAAATTTAAAAACATGTATTCCCTGAAAGGAATGAAGGAAGTGAAACGCGGAGATATATATTATGCGGATTTAAGACCGGTTATCGGTTCCGAACAAGGTGGTATCCGGCCGGTGCTTATAATTCAAAATGATATAGGAAACAAACACAGTCCTACGGTGATTTGTGCAGCCATTACTTCGAAGATGAACAAGGCGAAGTTGCCGACGCATATTGAGTTGTCCAGCAAAAAATATGAAATCGTGAAAGATTCGGTTATATTATTGGAACAGCTTCGAACGATTGATAAAAAGAGATTAAAAGATAAAATATGTCATTTGGACGGTAGCATTATGAAAGAAGTAAATTACGCCCTTGCGGTAAGTTTGGAACTGACTACATAATGTGCTGAAAATAAAAAGGTGTCATGTGAAAGGATTGCATGGCACCTTCTTGACGTATAATAGCAGAAATGTTATATTTTTGATGATTGTACTATTACGAAGGAGATGAAAAAATGGAAGGCGATTTGCCTACAGTCGGGATTGTTATTTTTATTTTATTATTGTTTGTTGATGTGCTGTTTTTTGGTTTCAGGGAAGCACTTGGAGCGCTCGATGAAAAATATTTAAAAGAAAATGACAAGCGAACAAAAAAATTAAAAAAAATGTTGGAAACTCCTGCCAGATATGTAAATACATTGCAAATAGGAATTGCAAGCATGCATATTTTTATGGGTGCGTTTGGTGTATGGTGTTTTCGAGAAGAAATTGAAAGCTATTTATGGATTGCGCCGTTGTTTGTTTTTGTTGTGTTGACGTTCGGTGTGCTTGTCCCTAAAAAACTTGCAGTAAAATATCCTCAAAAATGGGCATATGCTTTTACTGATACGGTATATATCATTACTTTTGTGTTACGGCCGATTACATGGATTGTTTCAACCACTGCCAATTTGTTTTTGCGACTATTTGGAATTGATGGGAATGAAGATGAAACGGATGTGACAGAAGAAGAAATTATCTCGATGGTAAACGAAGGACATGAACAAGGTGTTTTGCTTGCCAGCGAAGCAGAAATGATTACCAATATTTTTGAATTTGGTGACAAAGAAGCGAAGGATATTATGACGCACAGAAACAATATTCTTGCTTTATCTGTTGACACACCTTTAAAAGAAGCTATTCACTTTATGCTTTCACAACGAAACAGCAGATATCCTGTTTTTGAAGAAAATATTGACAAAATCGTTGGTATTCTCAATTTGAAAGATGCGCTCCGTATCCACTATAAAGATGAGCGGAACAATTGTCCGATTTCCAAAATTGACGGATTGGTGCGTGAAGCTACTGTCATCCCGGAGACAAGAAACATTGATGCACTTTTTAAAATGATGCAGTCAACCAAAACCCAGATGGTTATTGTTATCGATGAATATGGGCAGACAGCCGGTCTTGTAGCGATGGAAGATATTTTGGAAGAAATTGTTGGAAATATACAGGATGAGTATGACGAAGACGAAACTTACATCGAACAAAAAAGTGATGATGAGTACATTATAGACGGAAAAACTCCGTTAGAAGAATTGGAAGAACAATTACAAATATCTTTTGCGGAGGAAGAATTTGAAACATTGAACGGTTTTCTTATTTCCAGAATGGACCGCATTCCGGAAGAAGATGAACAGTTTTCAGTAGATGTTTATGGATACAATTTCAAAATTCTTTCTGTGGAAAACAAAATGATTTCCAGTGTTCTTGTAACAAAAACAGTAGAAAAAACAGAAGAAAATGTAGTATCTACAGTTGAAGAACAAACAAATTGATGTTAAAATATTTTTTTAGAAAAAAATTATGTAAAGAAACAGTTAAAGGAGATAAAACATGTCAGGACATTCTAAATTTGCGAATATTAAACATAAGAAAGAAAAAAACGATGCAGCAAAAGGAAAGATTTTTACTATTATCGGTAGAGAAATTGCTGTAGCAGTAAAAGAAGGAGGTCCGGACCCGGCAAACAACTTTAAACTCGCACAGGTTATCACAAAAGCGAAAGCTAATAACATGCCGAATGATACAATTGAACGTGGTATCAAGAAAGCTGCAGGCGATGTTGGAAATGTAAACTACGAGTATGTTACTTATGAAGGATATGGCCCGAATGGTATTGCTATTATCGTAGATGCACTTACTGATAACAAAAACAGAACAGCTGCTAATGTGAGAAGTGCCTTTACAAAGGGACAGGGAAGCATTGGAACACAGGGATGTGTTTCTTTTATGTTTGATAAAAAAGGACAGATTATTATCGACAAAGAAGAATGCGAGTTGGATGCTGATGATTTAATGATGATGGCGTTGGATGCAGGTGCAGAAGATTTTGCAGACGAGGAAGACAGTTATGAAATTGTAACAGATCCGGATGCTTTTGAAGAAGTGCGTGCAGCGTTGGAAAAAGAAGGCATTGTATTTGCTTCCGCGGAAGTAACAATGATTCCTCAAAATTATGTAGAACTTACCGATGAAACTGCAATTAAAAACTTACAAAAGACATTAGATTTGCTTGACGACGATGATGATGTTCAGGCAGTTTATCACAACTGGGATGAGTAATTAAATTATAGAAAGAAGGGCAAACCGCGATGAAAAAAGAGACAATTTGTATTCAGTCAGGCTGGAAACCAAAAAAAGGAGAACCCAGAGTTTTACCAATATATCAAAGTACAACATTCAAATATGATACATCTGAACAGATGGGAAAATTATTTGATTTGGAAGAATCCGGTTATTTTTATACAAGACTTCAAAATCCTACGAATGATTTTGTTGCCCAAAAAATTTGCGAATTGGAAGGTGGTGTAGCAGCAATGCTTACTTCCTCCGGTCAGGCAGCAAACTATTATGCGGTTTTCAATATTTGCGAATGCGGGGATCATGTAATTATGTCTTCCACTGTTTATGGCGGCACATTCAATCTTTTGACCGTAACCATGAAGAAAATGGGTATTGAATGCACAATCGTAGACCCGGATGCTTCCGAAGAAGAACTTTCCAAAGCATTTCAGGATAATACAAAATGTGTACTTGCGGAGACTATCGCGAATCCGGCTCTTGTAGTTCTTGATATTGAAAAATTTGCACGTGTTGCACATGCACATAACGTTCCGCTTATTATGGACAATACATTTGCTACACCAATCAATTGTAATCCTTTTGAATGGGGTGCAGATATCGTAACCCATTCTACAACAAAATATATGGATGGTCATGCAATGTGCGTAGGTGGTGCTATTGTAGATTCCGGCAATTTTGATTGGGCAGCATATCCTGACAAGTTCCCGGGGCTTTGCAAACCGGACGATTCCTACCATGGTATTACTTATACTGAAAAATTTGGCAAGGCTGCTTATATTACAAAAGCAACCGTTCAGCTTATGCGTGATTTAGGTTCCATTCAGTCACCGCAAAATGCATTTTTATTAAATGTCGGATTGGAAACGTTGCATCTTCGTATGCCTAGACATTGTGAAAATGCGCAAAAAGTTGCAGAGTTTTTAGAAAGCAATGAAAATGTTGCATGGGTAAATTATCCGGGACTTAAAAGCAACAAATATTATGATTTGGCTCAGAAATATTTACCAAACGGAAGCTGCGGTGTCATTGCATTTGGTTTGAAGGGCGGAAGAGAAGCGGCTGAAAAGATGATGGATAAATTAGGACTTGCAGCAATTGTTACACATGTGGCAGATGCAAGAACATGTGTACTTCATCCGGCAAGTCATACACACAGAC
>JAZQDM010000013.1:0-48632 GCA_045546775.1 Lachnospiraceae bacterium
ACAGGCGACGGTTCACAAACACCGACGACAGGCGATGGTACACAGACAACGGGTGACGGCACAACAACACAGCCCACAGGTGGCGAAGTATCCGCAATTGATACAGGAAGCTTCCAAATGCTTTCTTCCGGTACGCCGACAACAGTAAACTCTGCGTTCAAAACAGAAAAAGTATATTACATTCTTTCCCTGAAAGTGATGACACAGGAACAGATTCTTGAATGGAAAGAGAATCCGATTCAGAAGGATGTGCCGGTTTATCTTGTAAATAAGATCCGCGAGAGTCAAAACGGACAGTACAATTTTACAGAAAATTTAGCAAGTGGACAGGAATATACTTTCCCGGGCAAGAGTGTTTATTGTAAAAATACATTTACAAACAACGAGTGGTTTAAAGCTCATTCATTGAATATGGAAGTAGCGGAATTTTCACAGTTCCCTATTGAAGTTATTACACTTACACCGTCAGAGGTGGAAGCACAGTGGAATGATTTGGATTTCGATTTTGTATATTTGAATTCCGGAACATCCGGCAGCAAAACGTATGCGGACGAAGATTTCTCCAGTGCAGATGCGATGACGAATGTCTTTAACAAAATTGTGGCATTAAAAGCAGCAGTATTGTTAGACGGTGAGATATTGTATACGCTTCCGGCACCGGATACTACGGATGCACCGGCAGCAAACACTGCTTTAGAAAATACACAGATGTATCATTTGGCAGCAATGCTTGCACAGTCCACAAGTGTGGTTGAATCCGGCAGTGCGCCGACAACGCCATTGGCAGATTTGCTCGCAGCAATTACAGATATTGACAAGAACTTTTCAACGGAGCAAGTATATGTAAGAACAACAGACAAAGCTTTGGCTTACCATACATACGGCAGTCCGACTATTTATCAGGATGGACAGGCAGTGCCGGAAGGCTTTGCACCTGTTTTAAATGAAATTGAATTGGAAAATATGTATCGTCAGTCCGACTCTTCCGGAGCGTATGTTGCGCTTCCTACGGATATTTCCGAAGCGTTGGTAATCAGACATATTATCAATTACAAAAACAGTCGTAGTACGGCTCCGAAGGAACATTTGAAAGTTCTTGAGATTCAGCCGGCGAAAGTAACAAAAGCTGAGCTTACATTGGAACAGCTTCAGAAATGGGCTCCGGGTGTTAAGACAGCGGATATCAGAGTTATGACAACTGCCGAGTTTATCGGTAACATTGAGATGCTCAACGATAAGTACGATTTGATTTACATCGGAAGTTCTAAGGAGTTCTTGAATGTGGACTATTGGGTAAACAATGTAGAAGTAAATCCGACTGTTGTGTACAACGATACCGATATGACCGGTTTGATTTATTCCAATATCGGCGACTTACGTGTTGTAAACATGGTATTGGCAGGTCAGTTGTATTCTGAATTCCCGGCAAATCCGAAGGATAGAAAGAATCCATATTATTGGAACTTTGTCCGTTACAGCGGAAACGATATTACCGCAGAAAAACAAAGAGCGTTAGTATCCTTCCTGGATGGTTCTTTCCCGATTGTTATTTCGGATGATTTTGTGGAACAACCGGTTACGGTATTCTCAGAAGCGGATTATCAGGGTTATCGTGGAACGTTGACAGAAGGAACGTACACGCAAAGACAGTTGGAAGCACTTGGCATTGATATAACGGATATTCATTCTCTTAAAGTAAAAGAGGGTTATACGGCAATTTTTGAACATAGTGCCAACACTAGAACAATGCAGTTTTCAGAGGACTCTGCTACAGTCAATCCGATTTATAATACGATTAGAGTCGTAAGAGATGACAGCGAAGATACAACAAGATTTGTTGATGAAGATAACATCGATAACTGTACATATCTTTATGATTTTGTTAATAAAGAGTTACAGTCCAACCGTTCCAACTTCTATGTATGGAGCGAAATTGAAGACGATTCGGAGATGTTTAAATTCTACTTGAACCGTCCGAAAGCAGAATTACGGAACTTCGTGGCAAACGGTACGGTTCCGCAAGGAAGTGAAGTGCATTTTATCGATGCAGATTTAAACAATGAATATAGCTTACAGTACAGCTTTGACCTTGTAAACGAAGGTGCTGCATCTTTGAATACGCAGTACAAAGTTGAATTGTACATTGACGTTAACTCGGATGGTAAGTTTGCGGAAGATGAGATTATTCCGGATATCGAAGTATATCACAACCAGAGTGGTACACAAATGGTAAATGGCCAGTTGCTCGGCAACCAGAGTTATACAATAAGACGTTCGGTTCCTACCGGTTTCAAAGGCTTGTTGCCATGGCGTGTGGAAGTCAGTCAGGTAAATAATTACAACATTTACACATCGCAGCAGGGTTACACAAAGTTAAGAGGTGTAGAAAAAGAAGTTATCAAAGTCATCCAGATTGGACGTGATACGCTTCCTGTAAACTGGTTTGGTGGCCGTAGTGAGACGCTTTACGATTTGGGTCAACATATTGAGACGCGGGGCGATATTTTTAACGTACTCGTATATGGTGGTACATACGATGGTGTGTATTACGAAGGTATTGCGGATGAGTTTGATATTGATGTAACGTTTAAGACCATCAGTCAATATGAGCAGGAATGGAATAATAACCACGATTACTTAGACCAATTTAACATGTTAATCTTGGGCTTCTCGGATGTGTATGGTTCCATTACCGGAACGGACACAACCGGACCACTTTCCGGTATTGTAGAATTCATTGATGAAGGAAAGAGTGCACTTTTGGCGCATGACGTTGTGTCCCAGTTTAACTATGCACCGGATGCAAACACGAATCCGTATGGTTCCTATGCGATGGGTAGAGGTTATACGGATCATGAAAGAGGTTTGCAAGGTGGATATGCAAGCCATACGGACTACCATTACGGATATGAGATTAACCAGTATGTTCGTCACTACGCAGGTATGGACCGATATGGTATCTTGACAAACCCGTTCTTAAGAGAGGGATGGGTCTTGAGGAAAGATGATCCGGATACCGGAGATGAGTTTGCGCTTACGGTTGCAGCCGGAAAGGATGTTGCGTATAAGCCAAAGAGCGGTAAAACGGAAACTGTACCGGAAGTACACGGTTACACGTATTCCATCATCAATGCGAAGGACAGAGATTCAAACAACAACGAGCAAAGAAGCTTTACATTAGCACAGGCAGGGGCTCCGTTTACCAATACGTACAGACATATTAATTTTGGTACCGTATATTATAATACAGATACATGGAACGTAAGGTCTGATAACGGTGAAGTTGCTGCCTCATCCGGTAATGCGAACGCGGAAGTACAAGGATTGTATGTAACTCAGACAAACAAAGGTCAGATTACAGAATATCCGTACAATTTGGCAGACAGATTTGAAGTTGCACCGACACACGGTCAGTATTATCAGTTGGATTATACAACCGACGTGGATGAGGACTACAACAGTGACTTGGTAGTATGGTATTGCCTTGGCGGTTTTTCTGATACAATTTATAAAAACACAGGAAAAGAGACGATTTATTCCCAGTCACCGAACGATGTTCGTAACAACTATTACATTTACAACAACGGTAACGTTACGTATACAGGTATGGGACATTACGCACACAACCGTGATTCCATTACGGTAGAAGAAGCGAAACTTTACATCAATACGATGATTGCGGCATATCAGGCAGGTTTGAAGAACCCTGAGCTCACCGTAAAAGAAAATGCTTCTTCCGCATCCGCTCCGATTTCCACGATGTATCGTTATACCGATAGCATAAACGGTATCAACATCAACGATGAGGCAAACGAGGGCGATTACGAAAGAGTTTACTTCTATTTGGAAGATGTTAACTTCGTAAAAGGTACAAGAAGAATTGCAACACGTGCATATTATGAAAATGCATCCGGCAACACAATCATTGAAGTTGACGGAACCAACAGATATGTAACGCAGTTGGATGACTTGTTCTTCGATGCAGATACGGACATTCAGATTTCCGGCGAAAATCTTCAGAGTGGTGAGATGTATTATCTCCTCGTACCGAAGAGTGTAATGCAGAGAAGTTCAACCGGACTTACCATTCACTTTGAAGCCCAGACGATTATTACGTCCGGTCAGCGTGTAAAACAAACAGAAAAAGTTTATACAACACTTGGTGTATACGAAGCATATCTGTTTGATTTGGATTAAACAAAATAAAAGTATTTTAGAAAACGGCTCCCGATATAGGGAGTCGTTTTTGGTATATTTATACATATTTTTTGCATAACAAATGATTTTTTTGTCATATACTTTTTCGCAAAAGCCTCTAAAGTTACGGCGAAAAAGTCCGATATTTAATATAAGTTAATTAATTCATTAACAATCGTACAAGGGAAGGAGGAGTCATATATGCGTATTGAAGCATACACCCAGGTACAGCAAATTTACAAAGCAAGCACAACAAAAGCTACAAGCACAAAGAAAACGGCTGCTGCTTCTGACCGTTTGGAAATTTCGGGATTTGGTCGAGATTATCAGGTTGCAAAGAAAGCATTGGCAGAGACACCGGATGTGCGTGAAGAAAGAATCGCTCCTCTGAAAAAGAGCATTCAGGCAGGTACTTACCAGGTAAGTTCTGACAATTTTGCAGATGTTTTGTTTGCGAAATATGAAAATAGTAAAGAAGTGAGGTAATCCGCTTGGCTAGTTTGATGGAAAACTTAATCTCGGTTTTGGAGTCGGAGGCTTCGGAATACGAGATTTTAGTCGGATTATCGACGAAGAAAACGCCGGTTATTATTAAAGGCGATTTAGCTGCTTTGCAGCAAATCACGGATGAAGAACAAATCGTTGTAGGAAGAATCCAACGCTTAGAGAGACAAAGAGAAGAAGTTATTGGAGATATTGCCAACGTAATTAACAAGGATGTTACAAGTTTAAAACTGGTTAATTTAATTGAGATGCTGCGGGACAGACCACAGGAAAGCGGCAAGCTTGCTGCGGTTCATGACAAGCTCAAAGATGTTATTCACCGAATGGAAAGGGTGAACGGGCAGAACAGAGAGCTTATTGAGAATGCGCTTGAAATGGTTGAATTTGACATGAATGTACTGAAATCATTGAAAGCTGCACCCGAAACTGCCAATTATAACAAAGGCGCCTACAATGCAGGCGATGTTATGGGTGTGAACACTGGCAGATTTGATGCAAAGCAGTAACGACATGAGGTGATATTATGCCATTAATGGGAAGTTTGTATGTAGGTTCTTCCGGATTAAGAACAAGTCAGAATGCGCTAAATACAACGGCGCACAATATGTCAAATCTTGATACGACAGGATATACAAGACAGCAGGTGTTACTCGGTACAAACGAGTACATGAAGATTTCAGTAAACCCCGAAGCTGTTTCTGACAAACAGATTGGTCTGGGTGTATATTATTCCAAAGTAAGACAAGTGCGAGATGAATTTCTCGATAAAACATATAGAAAAGAATCCGGTAGGAGTGCTTTTTATGAAGTGTCCTATCAGACACTGGAAGAGGCGGAGACATTGCTCGGCGAGCTTGAGGGTGTATCTTTCCAAGCGGCTTATGCCGATTTGTGGGAATCGGTGCAGGAGCTTGCAAAAGACCCGGGAAATGCGATTACACAAGGTATGCTCGTGCAGTACTCCTCTATCTTTTTGACCCGTGCTACAAGTGTATATGAAGGATTGTGCAAATATCAAGACAACTTAAATACACAGATTCAGCAGACGGTAGACAAAATTAACGAGTACGGTGAGCAGCTCGTTTTATTAAATGATAAAATCCGTAAAATCGAGATTGCAGGCGTGGAAAGAGCAAACGATTTGCGCGATATCCGAAACCAGATTTTGGACGAGCTTTCCACTTATGCAAACATTACATACAAAGAAAATGCAGACACAAGTGTAACCGTCCGTATTGAAGGCAATGACTTTGTCAAAGGCGAAGGGTATTACGAACTGGGGCTTCAGATGGATGAAACAACCGGCTTTTACACACCGTTCTGGATTGTAAATGCGGAAGCTTCTTACAATGACCAGGGCGATTTGGTGTACGATATTGAAGGTGCAGAGCTGTTTGATATGACACTGGAAGTGTCTTCTGAGATTAACACAGACGTAGGCGGCCTTCGGGCAATGCTTCTTGCGCGCGGCGACCACCGTGCAACTTACGAAGATTTGCAGGATGCCGATTATTATAACCAAACGATTTCCCAGTCAGTTCTTATGAACTTGCAGGCGGAATTTGACCAGCTGATTCACCATGTGACAACACAGATGAACAAAGTGTTGGAAGCCAGTGAAAATCCGTATTCTCTTTTTGTAGAGAAAGCAGACGAAGGCGGACGCTTTACATTAAATAACTTAATTGTAAATCCGGATTTGTTGCAGGAGCCGAGTTTATTAAGTTTCCGCAAGGCGGACGGTGAAATCGATCAGGATACCGCAGATGCGCTCAAAGAAGTTTTCACAAGAGAAGAGTACACATTAAATCCAAATGTGAAAAAGCGTACTACGTTAGAAGAATATTACGAGGATTTGGTTGCACAGGTAGCCAACTCCGGTTATGTATATCACG
Source organism: Lachnospiraceae bacterium (assembly GCA_045546775.1). Taxonomy (GTDB): domain Bacteria; phylum Bacillota; class Clostridia; order Lachnospirales; family Lachnospiraceae; genus RGIG3002. The sequence continues at coordinate 6,597 of JAZQDM010000013.1, forward strand.
GAATTTATGAAAATCAGGCGGTGGCAGTAGAATCTGCAATCGCAGCAAGGGAACAGGTAGTAGGTGTATCTTCCGACGAAGAGCTGACCAACATGATCATGTTCCAAAATGCGTACAACGCATCCAGCCGTTTTATCAACGTAATCGATGAAATGCTGGAACACATTATTACCACATTGGCTATGTAGGAGGTGAGAGTATATGCCATCCACATTTTTTGGCTTGATGATATCGTCATCCGGACTGCGTGCAGCAAACGCAGCACAAAATACAACTGCAAATAACATTTCCAACGCGGACACGACAGGATACAGCCGTCAGCAGGTTGTACAGGAAGCATATGAAGCTCTCCGTACCTTCACTACATACGGTTGTGCCGGTGCCGGTGTAGACACCATCGCTATCGAGCGAATCCGCGATGAGTTTTATGATACAAAGTACTGGAATAACCAGTCTCTTGTAGGCGAATATGCCATCAAACAGGAGTATTGTTCGCAGGTGGAAGCTTATTTCCAGGACGACAGTACAGTACAGGGATTTAAAGCGATTTTTGATGATATGCTGGTAGGACTTTCCGAAGTGGAAAAGACACCCGACCAGACTGCTACAAAAGCACAGTTTATCGGTTATGCATCCAGCCTTTGCGAGTACTTTAACAACTTGGCAGGCAACTTGGAAGACGTACAGCGAAGCCTGAATCAGGAAATTAAAGTAAAAGTGGACGACATCAATTCCCTTGCATCCCAGATTGCAACGCTCAACAAACAGATTAATGTGGTAGAGCTTGCCACAGGCGGCAGTGCCAACGAGCTTCGCGACCAGAGAGCGCTTCTCGTGGACCAGCTTGCAGAAATCGTGGACGTGCAAGTTACGGAATATGACGTAGTAGATGCAAACAATCCGGATCGAGAAACCGGTGCCACAAATTACATTGTAAAAATTGCCGGCAATCAGCTCCTTGTAAACGGAACGGATTACAAAACATTGGAATGTACGGCAAGAACCGTCAAAGAAAAAGTACACCAGACCGATGTGGAAGGATTGTACGAAATTTCTTGGACCGACGGCGGAAGTTTTACCCTCGGACTGACAAGCAAAGGTTCGTTAAAAGGCCTTTTGGATATGCGTGACGGTAACAACGAAGAAAGCTTTTACGGAGAAATCGTTAACGTGTCCGGCAATATGGTAAAAGTAAAAGTTACGGCAGATTATTTGACCGATTTGAACAAAACAAATTTGGCAGAAACCGGAACAACCATTATGGGCAATCAGCTGTTTTATTACAGCGGATGGACATTTTCACAGGAAGTGGATGCCCAGACCGGCGAGATTTCTTACTACTATACATTTGATATTGATGAAGAACTCAGTGACATGGGACCGAACGGCTCCATGATGGGCAAGGAAGCAACCACCGGTAAGGCAGTGAATTACCAAGGTATTCCTTACTATATGTCACAGATGAATGAATGGATTCGCAGTTTTTCCCAGGCGGTAAACAATATTTTGTGCAGTGGCTATGGCAGCCGCGGTGACAAAGGTTGCAATCTTTTTACCGGAAATTATACCACAGATGATGAGCAGTATGATTTCCCGGATGCAGGCAGATACGACTTGTGGACCGGCAACGGCACCGTAAAATGCGACCAGGACAGCTACTACAAAGTGACAGCCAAAAACTTCAGCGTTCTTACCGCTTTAGAAAAAAATGCGGATTTGCTGGCGACAAAGAAAGACGTTGCCGATGGAGAAAGCGCATTCGACCTTATCGAAGAAGTAGTCGATATGCTTGGAAATAAAGACAAGATGAGCTTTAGAAACTGTACCGCAGGTGACTTCCTGACATGCCTTCTTTCCGATATTTCCTTGAATGCAAATGCAGCCAATACATTTCATGAAAATTATACAAATATTTCTACGACGATCGACAATCAGAGACTTTCGATTTCCGGCGTTGATACGGATGAAGAGGCACTCAGCCTTGTGCAGTATCAAAACAGTTACAATCTGGCTTCCCGCCTCATTCAGACGATGACGGAAATGTACGACAGACTGATTTTACAGACCGGCGTGTAGGAAAGGAGTGGTACTCATGCGAATAACAAACAAGATTATGCAGAATAATTCCTTGTCCAATATCAATACAAACAAAGTATCCCAGGACAAGTTAAATACAATGATGTCCACCCAGAAAAAAATAACGAAGCCTTCCGATGATCCGGTTATTGCAATCCGTGCACTTCGTCTTCGAAGCAGCGTGTCCCAGATTACACAGTATTATGAGAAAAACGTACCGGATGCAAAGAGCTGGCTGGAAGTAACCGAAGATTCCCTCAAAAACGTAACTGACGTTTTGACAGATATGATTGCTCAGGTGACAAGAGGTACTTCCGAAAGTTTGAAAACAACAGACCGCGAAGTTATTATTGAGCAGTTGGACGCACTCCGTGATGAGCTTTATTCTACGGGTGATGCAGACTACGCAGGAAGATTTATTTTTACCGGTTACAGAACCGACATCAGCTTAAGCTTTACGGAGCCAATAGAAAAAAAATATGAGATTACGGAGCAGTTGGATGCTTCCATTATCGATGAAATTACACATGTAAATACGGTGTACAGTGCAAATGGTGCAGAGTACAATGTGGCGGATTTGAATGACAGTAACTACAATACAACCGGTTACGAGGATATCACAGAGCAAAATGCAGTAAGTTCCGTAAACATTCACAGAATCCGTTTGGCATACAACAACTGTACAAAAGATTTGCCTACGATTTCTTATTACGACAGCAACGGAGCATTGCAGGAATACAGCGCGGCACAGGGAAATATGCGTGTTGCAAACTCCTATGATATTCCGAGTCCGCACGAAGGCGTCGGTGCAAATGAAGTGGTATTTCTTTCCGATACCGGTGAACTTTTGCTTGGATCTACAGTGTATGACAACCTTGCGACAACAAAAGACCTTGTGGAGACATCCGGTGTGGACGAGAGCGAAATTCGTATCACTTACAGCAAGCAGTCATGGGAAAAAGGCGATTTGAGACCGGAACATTATTTTGCTTGTACAGACCAGGATGGTATCGAATACAATCACAAATATTTGGAGTTTGGTCATTCCAGACAAAGTATGGAATACGATGTGGGATTTAACCAGACGATTCAAATTAATACAACGGCTGATGAATGTTATACACATGACATCGGCAGAGAAGTGGATGACTTGATGGCGACTATGCAGCAGATGGTGGATATCGAAAAAGCTATTGCCAAGTTGAAAGATACAATAGACAATCTTTCCGAGTCAGATCCGGGGTATAGCGCTAAGAAAGAGACGTTGCAGACACAGCTGGATGCAGCAAACAAAGCCCATACGTTGATTAAAGAAAAGGTAGAGAAAGAGTTCTCAGAAGGAATCACTGCCATTCAGGGATTTTTAGACCAGACAAATCTTGCGCTGACAAACTGTGGTACAAGAGGACAGAAGTTAGAGTTGATTGAAAGCCGTCTTATGTCTCAGCAGACAACATTCCAGACATTGCAGTCCAACAACGAGGATGCAGATATTACGGAAGTGGCGATTAAGTTAGAAAGCGCCAGCGTAACATACGAGGCGTCGTTGATGGCAACCGGCAAGATTATGCAGACATCACTTTTGCAATTTATTTAAAAATGTATATCCGTATATGGGGATGCCGATATACGGATATATTTGAATAAACACTATGAATGAAAAATGGTTTCTCACGGTAAACGACACAAAACACGTTTGGAAGTCGGATAGTTACGGAAAACGGAGGAGAAGGTGTCGGGTGAGAGAATGGAGGGTTATATGCTTGTAAAAACAAGAGTATTTGGTGAAGTAGAAATTGACGATTCCAAAATTATCACATTTGAAAAAGGAATCATTGGTTTTCCGGATATGAAACAGTTTGCACTTATTTTTGATGAAGAAAAAGGCGTGAACGCAGGAATCCGCTATTTGCAGTCTGTGGAAGAACCGCAGTTTGCAATGCCGGTTATGGACCCGCTCAATGTATGTCCGACTTACAATCCGGAAGTGGAAGAAGAGTTGCTTGCGCATATCGGTGAAATCGGCGAGGATGATTTGCTCGTACTTGTAACCGTATCGGTGCCAAAAAATATCGAAGAAATCAGTGTCAACTTGCAAGCACCGCTTATCATCAATGCAGGCCAGTGCAAAGCGGCACAGATTATCGTGGAAGGCGATGAATACTTAGTGAAATATCCGATATATAATATATTGCAGGAAAAGAAAAATAGTGCGGAAAGGGGTTAATTATGTTAGCTTTATCAAGAAAGAAAAATGAAGCCATTGTGGTAAACAACAACGTAGAAATCACGGTACTTGAGATAAAAGGCGACCAGGTTAAACTTGGTATTACCGCACCGAGAGAGATTCCGGTATATCGCAAGGAAGTGTATGTACAGATTCAGGAAGCAAACAAAGAAGCGATGAGTGCGGATATTGCAGACGCATTACAAAATTTATTATAACATTTGCCATAAAAATTTACGGAAAATATAAACAAAATGGACAGATTGTCCGATAAAAATATCAAAGGTTCACGTATGTGGGCAGGAGTATGTAAATTTATAGTTTCACACGGAGGTGAAGAAAAATGGTAGTGGAAGGAATTAGTTCAGGCATTGGTATGCAGATGCCGGTACAGAGTACCGTTCAGGCGCCGAAGCACAACGCTGAAAACACGGACGTGACAGCAGAAAAGAACGCACAGAATGGTTCTGTACAAACAAATGCAAACAGCACAGTTGATAAGAGTGCAAATGAAGGTCAGGCGGTTTCAGAACAGTTTACACATGAACAGTTGAAAAAAGCAGTTGAGACCATCAACAAAAAAATAGGTAATTCAGAAGCAGTTTTTGGTGTTCATGAAGAGACGAACAGAGTGACGATTAAAATTATCGACAAAGATACCAAAGAAACAATCAAGGAGCTGCCCCCGGAGAAGACACTTGACATGATTGCGAAGGTTTGGGAAATGGCAGGAATCCTTGTTGATGAGAAACGATAGGAGGAGATTGCGATGACAATCAGAATCACAGGTATGAACTCCGGTTTGGATACAGAAGCGATTATCGATGAATTGGTAAAAGCAAAATCCGAAAAGAAAACGAAGTTTGAAAAAGCCCAGACAAAGCTTGGCTGGAAACAGGAAGCTTGGAAAGGCTTAAATACTAAAATTTACAGTTTTTACACAAGTACTTTGAGTGATTTGCGTTTTACAACCGCATTTCAGAAAAAGGCTTCCACTTGTAGCCAGAGCAGTGCAGCAACTATTACCGCATCTGATTCAGCTCCGCTTAGTACCCAGACGATGCAGATTGATAAGCTTGCTAAATCCGGTTACATGACAGGTGGAGAAATTAAGACAGCGGATGGTGGCAAAGTGAAAGGTTCCACAACGATGTCGGAACTTGGTATTACCGGAGATACTTCATTTAGTGTTACGGTGGGTGGAAAAGAGACAGAGATTTCCGTAAAAGCAGATACCAAGATTAGTGATGCTGTGGCGCAGTTAAACAAAGCCGGTGTCAATGCAAGCTTTGATGCAAAAAATCAGAGAATGTATGTTAACTCTACTGAGACAGGTGAGGCAAAGAACTTTACATTTTCCGGAGATACAGCCGCTTTAGGAGCGCTTGGACTTACGGAAGATGCGGGAGCACACAAGATTGAAGGACGAAATGCTGAGATTATCTTAAACGGTGTCAAATATGTGTCCAGCAATAACGTGTTTGAGATTAATGGCCTTACTATTACTGCTCAGGAAGAGACAAAGGGTGAAGTGACAGTTACGACTGCCAATGACAACAGTGGCATTTATGACATGATTAAAAACTTCATCAAAAATTATAACGGTCTTGTGAATGAGATGGACAAGCTTTACAATGCGGAATCTTCTAAAGGTTATGAGCCTTTGACAGATGAAGAGCGTGAGACTATGTCCGAATCGGAAATTGAAAAATGGGAGAAAAAGATTAAGGATTCACTTTTGAAAGGTGACTCCACTCTCAGTAGTGTTTCCGGTGCCATGAAAGAAATTATGGCAGCAGGTGTCAAAATGAGTGATGGTACAACGATGTATCTGCATGATTTTGGTATCGAAACACTTGGTTATTTCAATGCCGCAGATAATGAAAAGAATGCTTATCACATTAACGGTGATAAGGATGATAATGAGACATCCGGTAAAGAGGATGTACTTTCTGCGATGATTGCAAAAGACCCGGAACAGGTAACGGAATTCTTTACATCGCTTGCAAAAAATCTGTATTCTACATTGACGGACAAGATGGAAAGGGTAGCCGGATACAGGAGTGCATACACGGTATACAACGATCTTCAGTTACAGGAAGAATACGACGACTATACAAGTAAGATTAAAGAACAACAGGAGCTTGTGGATGATTACACAGACAAGTACTACAAGCAGTTCTCCAGAATGGAGACAGCACTTGCACAGCTCCAATCAAAATCAAATGCAGTTTCTCAATTATTAGGAATGTAGGAGATTAATTACTATGGCAGTACAGAATCCATATGCACAGTATAACAACAGCAAAATTTTAACAGCATCACCGGCAGAGCTTACACTTATGCTTTATGAAGGTGCTATCAAATTCTGTAATATTGCGATTTTAGGTATCGAGCAAAACGATATACAGAAGGCACATACCAACATTGTCAAAGTACAGCGAATCATTGACGAGTTTCGCGCGACACTGGATATGAAATATCCGGTAGCGCAGGATTTTGACAGAGTTTATTCTTATTTATTGCAGCGGTTGATGGAAGCGAATATAAAGAAGGATAAAGAGATTATGGAAGAAGTAGCATCACACCTTCGCAGTATGCGCGATACTTGGAAAGAGGTTATGAAAGCGTCAAGATAGCTCTGAAAGGGTATGGATGAAATAATGTCAAACCAGTATATTGATATTTTAGAAGAAAGCCTGAGAAAAAAAAGTCAGGTGCTTGATATGATTATTATCAAGAATGATGAACAGAAAAAGATATTGGAAGCGGAAACGTTTGATATGGAAGCTTTCGATAAAAATACGGACGAAAAAGGCGAGTTGATAGAACGGCTTTTGTTACTGGACAGTGGCTTTGAGAAAGTATATGACAGAGTCAGGGACGAACTTCTTACTAATCGGGACCAATATGCAACGCAAATTGAAACGTTGCAGTCTTTGATTCGTGATATAACCGAAAAAAGTGTCTCTATTCAGGCAACAGAGCAACGCAACAAAAACATGGTAGAAGCCAAATTCCGCAAAGAGCGGGAGAAAATTCAGTTTGGCAAAAACAGTATGAAAGTTGCGAAACAGTACTATAACAACATGAATAAGCTTACAGGAGCAGGGCCGTTTTTTCTGGACAACAAAAAGTAGTCTTATGGAAAAGAAACAGGGATGAAGAACGTGAGTATCGGATTGTACAATGTGCAGTCCGATATTTTTTTGTAAGGACAGAGGGGACAAGGAGTTGCTTGAATTGCTGTATGTTTAGAAACAACTTGTTTTATACCGCACAATAAGATGCCTGGTACTAAGTATTTTCTGTAAAGGTTATTTGATAATTTACGCAAACATCGCAAATTCGCCATCGTGGCTCATTGCGATTTCTGCGAACATCGTGTTCGCAGATTGCTGATTGAGAGAAAATACTAAGTACAAGGCATCTTATTGTGCAGGTCTAACTCAAGTTGTTTCTAAACATACAGCAGTGCCAAGAACAGCCTTGTCGTCTTTTTTTCTTGTAATAAGATGATTTAGAAATATTGCAGAAAAGCACATGATTCGAAAATATAATTTGGATTGCATTTTTTATAAATTTAGCATGTATTGCATAAATATTGAAAAGTATTTTGCCGATAAATATTTTACAGGTGTAACTTGGAGGGTGGACGAATGTTATCGGTGCAGACAAATATACTTGCGATGAACGCGAACAGACAATTGGGAATTACAACTTCAAAGAAAGCAAAGACAACCGAAAAATTGTCTTCCGGTTATCGCATTAATCGTGCGGCAGATGACGCGGCAAGTTTGTCTATTTCCGAAAAGATGCGTGCACAGATTCGCGGGCTCAATATGGGCCAAAGAAATATCGTGGACGGAACATCCTGGGTTAAAATCGGAGATGGTGCGATGGAAGAAGTATCCGATATGGTTCACCGCATTACCGAACTTTCGGTCAAGGGCGCCAATGGTACGTTACAGGATGAAGACCGCAGAGCAATTAACGAAGAAATACGTTACCTCAAAAAAGAAATTAACCGAATCGGTGGTTCCACAGAGTTCAATAATATTGAAATTTTTGATAACTCCAGAATTATGATGGATATCGATGGGGCGCCGAATGACTTAAATATTTATAATGCATCTTATGATGATGCAACAGGAGATGTGTCATATGGCGGGTTTGTGTATCATGGAAACCGTATTCCTTGGACCGATGTAGACCCCAATATGGTTACAACCGATCCCAATACAGGCGAGCAGATTTTTACGGCCGGTACGTACACGTATCAGGATGCAAGCGGACGACTTTTGGAAATCACATGCGAAGATGGGGCAAAAGTGCCGGAAATCACAAGGTCTTTTGATATTTCAGCAGGAGATCATGGTTTGATTATAGATGGAACAGAGTATTCTTGGGATGATTTGGTAGATGAAGATATGAATTCGGCTTCCTCTTCCAATGTCCATAGCGGCGTATGGTGGATGGATTATGAAGGTGCAACCATTGCATTTTATTTCCCGGATGATTTGGAATCGTTGGAGGAACTTGCCGACTCTGTGAATGCCTGCCAAAAAGCAAAGTACAAATATGTATGGCAGGAAAATTATGTAGGAAAGTCACCGGAACAGGCAGTAGACGCGGTAGCAGCACAGAGTATGCAGCTGTCCAATGCGCTTGTTGCCCAATTGAACGGAAACAATGTGTCGTTTACCGTAAGAGCAGGAAAAACAGCAGGCGAGGACGGTATTTGGCTGGAAGATGCGACCGGAAATAAAATTGCCGATTCTTTTCAGAGCTGGGCAGACATGGGGATTACCTCATGGGAAAGCGGCGACGATATTCAGTCTGATTTTACATATACGTATTGCGACGATGAGGGTGTAGATGATACATACGTGTCATTTGATTTTACACTTTCCGATATTACGAGTGTGGATTCTGTCATTGACGGATTAGACGGTATGGTTATCAGTGGCAACAACATTAAAACGAATTATTCCATAACCGCGGAAGCAGCATTGGATGCCAATATTTTAAAGGTTACATCCAAGGGAACAGGAAAGATAACGTTTGACGAAGAAAAAGCACTTGGCAGAGATTTTGACAGCCAGACACAAGATGCAGTGGGGACAGGCACACTTGCTTTTGATGCGGTGGCAGGCAAGGTTAGTGTGTCTATTGATGATGCCAACGGAAATTCTGTCATAACAATGGAAGGTTTGCAAGGTAACGCAAAAACAAAGATGGTATCGGATTTGAATAATTACGTAAGCCATGTTTTGCAGAAAAAAACAGCAGCAGCTTTGGCAGGAAAAGACCCGCAGCAGATACAGCTTGGAACTGTAAATTTAACAAATATTATTGGTTCGTCCAATATTACCACATCCGGACATTTTGATGAAGTGCTGACAATTGAGCAGGATATGAAAATGACAGACGGGGCAAGTGGATTTAGCCCGGGTAGGGTTGGTATGACATATCCCGCCTCTCACATTGATTTTAGTGGCTTAGGCACAGACTTTACGTTGGATGAGTTGTTGGGGGCAGGTTTTAATACGACATGTAAGACATGTTCCAACCATTACAGCATTCAGTTCACGGATTCCGCAACGGACAAAACGACAGCAGAAGGGTATAGTTACAACGTCAAAAAGCAGGGACAACATTACACGCTTGAAATAGATATTAATTCACTCAGAGATAACGGTGTAGATACGGGCGAAAAGTTGGCAGAAGCAATTGTTTCCATTGCAACCGGAGATTTTGATTTTCACTATACCCAGTATGCGGCAAAAGATGGAAAGCTTCTTATATATGATAACCGTACCCAGTCAACCGGCACCACGGCGGCAACGTTTGATACGTTCCCGTACAAAGCGTTGGATGTGGGAGAGTACAGTTTCTTAACAAGCAATGCGGGACGCAGTTTGAATGTGACGTATTCTTATTGCTTTAGCGATGTGGCGGACAACGTAGTAGTCAATATGAAACAAAACAACGCCGGAGAATACGTGCAGGTGACCGATGCAAACGGTGATATTACGTATCAAAAATATGACAGTACGATTCATACAGGTGTGGCGGACAGTGACCGATATGACTTAGATATTTCCTATAAGATGGAGGACGGTACGGTTTCCGCACGCGAAGATGCTTTGGCAGATTATGCAGGCAAGGCGATTGACCATATGCTTGGAAGCACAACGGTTAATGTAAATGCGACAGATTATACGTACATGAATCTTCGCGGCACGGAAAAAGCAAGTACTGCCATCCGTTCTGTGTTTGATTCTACCGTCATCGAGACGGAGCACGACAACAGCATCCGGATACAGTGTAGCGGTAACATTCATGATTATTTAAAAATACCGCGTTTCCCGCTCAATACGATGGAACTGGGACTTTATAAAGTCAACACAAAGACTCAGGAAGCAGCGGAGGCCTCTATTGATATTGTCAAAGGCGCATTAGAAAAATTGTTAAACAAACGCAGTACATACGGTGCCTACCAAAACCGTTTGGAACATGCCTATGCGATACGTGCCAATGTGGAAGAAAATACGCAGGCGGCAGAATCCCAACTGCGGGATGCAAACATGGCAGAAGAAATGGTAAAAATGTCCCGGGAAAACATTTTAGAGCAAGTCGGACAGGCAATGTTAAGCCAGGCAAACCAGAGCAGTGACATGATTTTGCAGTTATTGCAATAGGAGAAAGTCCTAAAATACGGTGTTTTTGTCGGAACAACCGGGAGAAAAGTACCTTTGAAAAAAGTAACAAAAAAATTTTAAAAAAATTTCAATTTTGGTATAAAGTATCCTAAAAACATTCCGATATATAATACAAGTAAAACAATTACTTATAAGAAATCTTCAAACCGAAGCGTACGGTCGGTCACAAGATTTCAGAAACCAAAAAAATCAGCAGCAGGGAAGCTGCAGTATATTCAAGGAGGAATAAATATGGTAGTACAACACAATCTTACAGCTATGAACTCTAACAGAATGTTAGGACTTACAACAAGTGCACAGGCAAAATCAACTGAGAAATTATCTTCTGGTTACAAAATTAACCGTGCAGCAGATGATGCAGCAGGCTTATCTATCAGTGAAAAAATGAGACGTCAGATCAGAGGTCTTACACAGGCTACAGCTAACGCACAGGATGGTATCTCCTGCGTACAGACAGCTGAAGGTGCTTTAAACGAAGTACACGATATGTTACAGCGTATGAACGAATTAACAATCAAAGCTGGTAACGAAACATTACAGTCTGTAGATAGAAAATACATCCAGCAGGAATTGGATCAGTTGAAGAGCGAAATCGATCGTGTTCAGAATACAACTACATTCAACGAAATGATGTTGTTAGACGGAACATTCGAAGATGGTAAAGCACTTCAGGTTGGCGCAGAAGCTAACGCTAACAACAAGATTAAGATTACAATCAACAAGATGGATTGGGACAGCATTTCAAATGTAGCAAACAATGGTATCGCTGGTGGCGCTGGTATTGGTAAAGGCGATGGAACATTACAGGTATGGGCAGCTGATGAAGATGAAGCAGAAGTTAGCACAAACATCACAGCTACATTGTCCAGTATCAAATCTGCTCTTCAGTGTGTATCTGAACAGCGTTCAAGACTTGGTGCTACACAGAACAGACTTGAGCACACAGTTAACAACTTGAACAACATCGTAGAAAATACTACAGCAGCTGAATCTGCTATCCGTGATACAGATATGGCAACAGAGATGGTTAAGTTCTCCAACAACAACATCCTTGCTCAGGCAGGACAGGCTATGTTGGCACAGGCTAACCAGTCTAACCAGGGTGTATTATCCTTACTTGGCTAATCTTGGTCATAGCAAACGGAATTTAATACTACTATTAAAGGGAATGGACTCGTCCATTCCCTTTTTATGTCGCAAAAACCCTGCAAGAACCATGGCGTTTGCAGGAAAAGCTATTTGAGAGTTTTACAATCACCTAATAATTATGTTCATCCAGCACTGCAATGCGTTTTAGTGCCGGCTCAAAATCCCCGCATTTCTCATAAAAGAGGCGGGCATTTTTTGTGTCGCCCATGCGTTCATTGATGCGGCCGATGTAGTACCAGCTTAAGTATGTCGTCACGTTTTTGGAGTGTTTGGCTTCCATAGTAGTTGCTTTAATAAATTCGGACATGGCTTTAAGTGGCATGCTGGCTTCATAATAGACACGTCCCATGAGGAAGACGAATTCGGCAAGATGACCGAAAGTATCATAAATATTGGCAAGTTGCAACGCCTCATCGATGCGCTTTAAAGAAAGCAGGCAATTGCCGTAAGCGATGATCGTCATGTGCAAATATTCCAAAGTAGGTGAGATGTCAAAAGTAAGTACCTTGCCATAATATTCCACAGCGGTTTCGTAATCTTCCAAACAATAATATTCCTGGCCAATCTGGAAGTACAAATAAGGATCATCCGGATGCTTTTCCAATTCTTTTTCCAATAAGGTCATATTGCGGATACGCTTTGCTTCCAGTTCTTCTTCCGTGCCGACGTAGCCCGAGTGTAGTACTGTAAGCGGAATCTCAAAAGCAACAAGTTGCCTTGCGGAAAAAGGAGTTACCTGTTCGTGAATCGGCCCGTCGTAGCAATAATAGCGTTTGCTGAAAAAGCGTTCCACTAAGTCGATGTATTCGGTTTGACCTCCGTTTTGATGTATCAGGTTTTTTCGCGTCAGACGTCCGATGTATGTAGGATATTCGCGTGCCAGCCGGATAAATTCGTCCGGGTCGGCTTCTTCCACCCACTCGTCACAGTCCAATACCAAAATCCAGTCATAGCTTGCCTTGGAAATAGAAAAATTCCTCGCAGCGCTAAAATCGTTAATCCATTCAAAATCATATACTTTCGAAGTATATTTCAATGCAATTTCTTTTGTTTTGTCCGTAGAACCGGTGTCCACAACGATGATTTCGCAGTCAAAGCTTTTTACACTTTCCAGACAACGCTCAATATTTTTTTCTTCATTTTTTGCAATGATGCATATGGAAAAAGGTCTCATATCGTCATCTCCTATTTTGTCTGCAATGCGTCCAGTCGCGCCAGTGCCGGTGCAAAATCCCCGCATTTTTTGTAATAATCAATAGCTATTTGTACGTTGTTTGTGCATTCATAAATGACGCCGGCATTATAAAGAGCCATGGCCGGTAAATCTTTCGTGGAGCAATCCGGCATGGCCGGCACTTTGCAAAATTCCTGCACAGCCTGCTCAAACAGCGCGTTGTTCATATAAATCAGTCCCATCAAAAATACAAATTCCGGCCGATGAGAAAACGTGTCATAAACGCCGGACAATCCAAGCGACGTCTCGTACTGCTTCAATTCCAAAAGGCTGTAACCGTACCCTTCTATCATGTCCTGCACATACGTGAGCGTAGGGTCCACATCGATTTCCAACGCCTTTCCGTAATAAAAACATGCCTGTTCAAATTCATGAAGTACCTGGTAGCACTTTCCGGTCTGGAACAATAGATACGCGTCCTCCGGAGAGTCCTGCAACGCCTCCAACAGCAGAGACACGTTGCGCTCCGCCTTTTGCTGCAAAGTTTCTTCGTCCTCGTAGCCGTGATGATAAACGGTGAAAGGAACCGGCATATAAACGGGTTCTGAGTTGTCCAAAGGAAAAACCTGTTCGTGAATAATGCCTTCAAAATGATTGTACTTTCTATGAAAAAAGCGGGCTCCGAATTCCGTATAAACGGACATCTGCCCGGAAAGGAGTCTGCACGGATTTTGTCTTGTAATCATGCCGATTTCACGGGATTTTGTCCGAATAAATGCAAGCACCGTATCGATGTCTGCGTCCGTCAAATATTCATCAAAATCCACAACAAGAACCCAGTCGTTGCTTGCCTTGGAAACCGAATAATTTCTGGCCGCACTAAAGTCGTTGCACCACACAAAATCATAAAGCTTGTCCGTATAATTCCGCACAAGTTCCTTCGTGCGGTCGTCAGAGCCTGTGTCCGCAACGACAATCTCAAAGCCGTGCTTTTTTAATGGAGTCAGGCAGGCATCCACATTGTGTTCTTCGTTTTTTGCAATCAAACAGACCGAAATTGGTAACATAGTTCCTCCAAAATGATGATGATTTCACAAAGTCATATAATATTATTGTAGTTTGAATTCAGACAAAACGCAACAACGTTCTTTAATTTTGTGTAGAATTTATTGAAATTTTACAAAGAATATAACAATATTTTATTGTGATATTTCGAAAAAAAAAGTATAATAAAGGTGTAGTTATAAGAGACGTTTTAGAAAGGGTAAGGGTGAAGATTATGGCAGTTAAAGCTCACGAAAAAGAAAGAACCATCAAAGTTGTACAGTGCATGTTGAAAGCCGGAAAGAGTTCCGAAATTCCACGCTTATCGGAGGATGAAGCGTTCCGCAAAAGGATGTTTGAGAAGTATCATGTATAAAAAAGGGATGGCAGTAGGATGAAGAAGGTTATTACATACGGTACGTATGATTTGTTTCATGAGGGGCATTACAAATTATTACAGCGCGCAAAAGAGCTCGGAGACTATCTAATTGTAGGAGTGACGACAGAGCATTTTGATGAGGCGAGAGGGAAAGTTAACGTCATTGACTCTATTGTGGATAGAATCGAGAACGTGCGTAAGACAGGATTTGCAGACAAGATTATTGTGGAAGACCACGAAGGCCAAAAGATGGAAGATATCCAGAAATATGGTGTGGATATTTTTACGGTAGGCTCGGACTGGGTCGGACATTTTGATTATTTGAAAGCATTTTGTGATGTTGTTTACTTGGACAGGACACCGAATATTTCATCTACTACCTTGCGAAGCAGCAAATACAAGATTATACAAATCGGTATTGTAGGCACCGGACGTATCGCGCCCAGATTTGTGGCAGAGGCAAAATATGTTAGTGCAGCAATTGTTGAAAAGGCATACAATCCGGTTGTGGAAAGTGCAGCGCGTTTTGAAGATAAAACGGGTATACCGGTGCAAACGACAGATTATGAAGCCTTTTTGGAAACGGTGGATGCTGTGTACATAGCGTCTCCCCACGAAACCCATTACGATTACGCAAAACAGGCGATTTTGGCGGGCAAGCATGTTCTTTGTGAGAAACCGTTGACTTTTACAAAGGCAGAAGCAGAAGAATTGTTTGCCCTTGCAAAAGAAAAGAATGTTGTTCTCATGGAAGGTATCAAGACCGCGTACTGTCCGGGATTTTTGCAGATGATGAACATTGCCAAAAGCGGCAAAATCGGTGAAATCCGAGACGTAGAAGCATGTTTTTCACGTTTGGCAGATCCAAATTCCAGAGAGATGAAGGATGCAGAGTACGGCGGCGCATTTATGGAGTACGGCGGGTATCCGCTGCTGCCGATTGTGAAGTTGTTTGGTCTGGATTATGAGAAAGTGCAGATAGACACGATTCCTGCGCAAAGCGGTATCGATCTTTATACAAAAATACATATGTACTACAAGGACGGATTTGGTTTGGCAAAGATGGGGGTCGGCGTCAAATCAGAAGGCCAGCTCATTATCGCAGGAACGAAAGGCTATATTTTGGCAGAGTCGCCGTGGTGGCTGACACAAAAATTTGAAATCCGCTACGAAGATGCCGAGAGAATCGAGCGTTTCCAGCCCAGATTTCAAGGTGACGGCCTACGTTACGAAATCAACGAATTTGTTTCTAAAATAAACGGCCACGGAACCGGCGGTTACAAGCTTACCGCAGAAGAATCCATTGCCATGGCGGATATCGTGGAACGGTTTTTGGAACAGCGAAGAAGCAATATAGGTTAAAAAATTATTGGAGAAGGATAAAAAGCTATGAAAATTGGAATGATTGGAACGGGTAGAATTGCACGCCGCTTTGTGCCGGAGGCAGCAGTTGTGGACGGAGCAGATGTTGTATGTGTATACAATCCGCACACGACAAATGCGAGAGATTTTGCATATGAAACCGGTTTGCCGGGCTATACACAGGATTTTGAAGAATTTTTGGAGAAAGTAGATGCAGTTTACATTGCTTCTCCGCACGAGACACATTACGATTATACAAAGGCACTTTTGACGGAAGGAAAGCATGTGCTTTGTGAGAAACCGCTTTGTTTCAAAAAGGAACAGGCGAGAGAATTGTATGCGCTTGCCATGGAAAAAAATGTTGTTTTGATGGAAGCAGTCAAAACAGCGTATTGTCCCGGATTTAAAGCACTTGCAGAGATGGTGGACAGTGGTATTATCGGCGAGATAAAAGACGTAGAAACCTGTTTTACAAGGTTGACAGATAAAAATACAAGAGAATTTTGGAACAAAGAATATGGCGGAAGTTTTACGGAGTTTGGCAGTTACACGCTGTTCCCTATCGTTAAATTTTTGGGCGCAGATTACCAGAAAGTCGGTTTTCAGTGCCTCCGCGAACCGGATGGCGTAGATGAATATACAAAGGCTTATTTTACATACAAAAGCGCTATGGCAACTTCCAAAACCGGTCTTTCCGTGAAGTCTGAGGGACAACTCGTCGTGGCCGGCACAAAGGGCTACATTCTCGCAGAATCCCCCTGGTGGATGACGCAAAAATTCGAGGTGCGCTACGAAGATTCCAGAAACCGCGAATTGTTCACGTTCCCATTTGAAGGTCAGGGATTGCGTTACGAAATCGAAGCATTTTTAAGAAAAATCGCCGGAAAAGAGGAAGACGAAGGTTTGCTTCCGATGGAATCCATAGCTATCGCGGGCATTATGGAAGAATTTTTGGCAAAGACGAGAAAGAATTAAAAATAAGCTCTGCAGTGTACGTATATATGCGCTTTGCTGCAGAGTTTTTTTGCCACAAAGGGATTAAGAAAATTTTTTTTAATAAGTCAAAATAACATATAAAAGTGAAATTAAAATGGAGAGGGGATAGTTGTATGTATAATTATGACTTATATTTATCAATTGGCAGTGCATGCCGTCCGGCGTTTCATTTAAAAATCAGTGATTTAAGAAATGAAGCATACCCTTTAGATTGGCAGTGGGGGTATTCTTTGGATACTGTTATACATTTATTTAAAACTAAATTTCTTGATTTTTTTGTTAATATTGAAGAAGAAAATGACGAATGGCAAGGGAAACATAGGCAGATTCGAGATGTTTCGAATAATATTGTTTCAATACATCATTTTTCAAGGGAAGTAGAAGTAGAAAAAGAACAAAAAGAGTTCTTGAAAAAAATGAATAAAAGATTTCGAAATTTAGACAGTAAACTCGAAAATGCAAAACGAGTGGTTTTGATTTGTAATAGAAATGATTCTATAGAAAAATTAGAGTTCTTCTTAAAGGAATTTTCGTTAATATATCCGCATTTAGAAATTAAATTAATAAATATACGTAATAATGAAAAAATGGAATTGAATGAATATGATACAAAAAGATATATGTTAAGTGATTATTTGTCTATTGAAGAATACAGTTTTAATGATAGTTTTAACGGCTTTACATATGAAAAAGCTGACTGGCGTGGGAACATGAAAATTTGGGGGGATATTCTAAAAAAATATAATAACAATCATAGTAATATAGAAATCATAAAACAGTTAAAAGCAGAGGATAGAGCTGTGGTTATATATGGTGCAGGAAAGAGATTTTTTGATATCATGCATGGTGCCATGTATATGGCAAAATTAGATTCAAAAGGTTGAAGACAAAGGTAAAGAAATATGTCAATCTGGTCGATAACTATTTTAATATTAGTTTAGATTTAGGGATGAAAAAAGGATTTTTGTCAGGTGCGAACGGAGTCGCGAAATGTGGGTGTTGAGAGCTTTGCACGTGGTGTGAGGCTCTTTTTATTTGATAGTCATTTTCTACCAAATAAAAAATGCTCCGCAGGATTGCTGAATAAAAAAATATGTGGAGAAACAAAAAATGGAAAAAGGTACTTTATATTGGGTTACCGGTTTGTCGGGTGCCGGGAAAACAACGATTGGAACTATGCTTTATGAGTATATGAAGAAAAAGAAGGACAATGTAATCTTCTTGGACGGGGATATTTTACGTCAAGTGTACCAGCATGCCGAGTATTCGCTGGAGAGTAGGAAAAAATTAGGCTTGCAGCATTGCCGATTGTGTAAAATGTTGACGGACCAAAACATAGATGTTGTGATATGTGTTATTGGTATGTTTGACGAGTGCCGTGACTGGAATCGAGAGAACATTGAGAATTATAAAGAAATCTATCTGTATGTGCCGATGGAAGAATTGATAAGAAGAGACCAAAAGCAACTTTATTCGCGGGCATTGCGTAAGGAAATATCCAATGTAATGGGTATTGATATTGCATTTATAGAACCGAAGACACCGGATATGCTTATAGACAATTCGGGAATTATGACGCCGCAACAGGTTTGCGATGAAATTATTAGGAAATTTAATATATAAAGATATGAAAATATTTGCCGAAATATATAAAAGTGTAGTTTTGGCAGTTTTATAAAAAATACCAGATAAAGAGAGGGAAAATCACTATTCAACAGCAGTAAGGGTTTTAAACAAATTAGTCAAAGAAGGGAAAACAAAGTTTATTATATATCCATTTGGGGAGCAAGGTGTACTTGTAAAAAACATATTGAATACCCGCTATGGAATAACGGAAGAGTATATTGTAGACGATTATTTGTTTGAATTAGGAAAAACCGAAAAAATAATTTGTTTGGAAGATTTGCAAAATCCGGAAATGAAAGATTGTATTATTCTTTTGAGGGATGACAGAGAAGAAGTATATTCTGAAATTCGATACAAGTTAAGACAGTATGTGGAGTTAGAAAAAATTGTAGATGTTTTTTCAGGCTCAATGTATTTTGATACGGAGGTCTATTTTGACAAACCGTATAGCGATAGACAAAGAATTTGCACTTTAGAATATACGGCGAGGGAAATATACAAAAATAATGTTGAAGGCGCTATTGCGGAATGTGGAGTTTTTCGCGGAGGCTTTGCGAATTACATGAACCGATTTATGCCGGATTAGAGTTTTTTTATCCGAGAATGAATCCGGGCGGATATATTTTTGTAGATGATTTTGGGCATAAAGATTTACAAGGCGTTCGTCCGGCTGTAACAGAATTTTGCCAAAAAGAACATATAGGTTATGTAACAGTTCATGACGGAAATGACTCGACAGCGATTATTGTAAAACCATTCTAAATATTTGACGAAAATGCGCCCTTATAGGTGAACAGATAAAACTGTATTGCTTATAAGGGTTTTTTGATAAAGCACAAGTACGAAAGTGAAAATTAGAATTATGCCTAATAGTTCAAAAAGTTTCAAAAATTCACTCAAAAATAATGGCAAATTTAATAGCAAAATATAGCCACAAAAATTAAAGAAAAAGTCATAAATGACCGATATATATTTCAGTGAATTGCAGTATTACAAAACACGAAGAAAATGGATTTTTTTAGTGCGAACGGAGTCGCAAAATGTGTGCTTGGAAAGGTGTCGTACGTTGTACGATGCTTTTTTGTTAGTGAGAAATGGATATAAATGATAACGGGGTGACTTATGTTACGAATCAAAGAAAAACAACAACTGTTAGATTTGTTGCAAATGATGCAGGAAATGCACGGCGAATTTGCTTCATTACAAGGAGATGCCTTGTTGGAAGCGTTGCAGGACTGCCAGCAGGCAGCCATTGTAGTCGGCGAAAAAATAGAGAAAAAGGTAGAAGAAGACACGAAGGTGGTGCCTCTTTTAGAGCAATACTGTGAAGAATTATTTGCACTTACGCAAGTAACACAGCCGGAAGAAGTAATCACTATTTCGACGCAACTTTCTGCGACGATTACGGAAGTAACCGCACAAATAGAAAAAATGAATACGGTGTACCAGATTGTATTCATGCCTTACAAAGCAGATATGTGGGACAGCTTGGAAAGCATTTGGAAAGCGTTTCGCAAAGATCCGCGTTGTGAGTGCATTGTCATGCCTATACCGTATTTTTGTTATGATGGTAAAAAACAGCAGTGGAATCCGGCATACGACGGAGAAAAGTTTCCGGAAGATGTGGTAATTATGGATTATCGGGCTTATTCCATACAGGAGGAACAACCGGAGCTTGCGTTTATTCACAATCCTTACGACAAGTACAACTGGGTTACAAATGTGCACCCGCAGTACTATTCCTATGAGCTGAAGAAACACGTTGGTAAATTAGTGTACGTGCCGTATTACGTAACATCCGGCAAAATCTCCGACAAGCACTTGGCATTGTCTGCGTATGAACATATGGATTATATGATTGCGCAGTCTGAGTATTTTAAAGAAACATGTAAGGGTATGTTTTATTACGATAAGATTTTGCCTTTCGGTTCGCCAAAATTTGACCGGATTATCCATAAGTGCGCAGAATCGGTGGAGTTGGAGCCGGAATGGGCAGAAGTATTGCAGGGCAAAAAAACATTGATGTTAAATACAAGTATTCGTTGCTTTTTGTTGTATAGTGAAATTTATTTGCAAAAGCTGTGGAATTTATTCCGTTGGATGAAGGGCAGAGATGACATCGCTATTATTTGGCGTCCGCACCCGCTGCTTCAGGCGACCATCGATTCTATCAGAACCGGTCTCAAAGAGCAGTTTCAGGAGCTGAAACAATTTTTTGTGGATGAAAAAATCGGAGTATTGGATACAACGCCGGATATTACAAGAACGGTTGCCATTGCAGATGGGTATATCGGGGAGTCAGCGAGTTCTGTTGTTCATTTATTTGGTGCAGCAGGGAAACCTATTTTTGTATTAGACAATTTTGTAACAAAAGATTTTGGAGTAGAAAAGAGACGTATGTTAATCGCGGATATGCATAAGGTGGATGGAAAATGGTGGGCTGTGTCGTGGTATTACAACGGTCTTTTTAGTATGGATGACGCGTTTGCTGATGTTCAATTTGAAACCAGGATTGATAATCAGCCTAACTGGGAATCGGTAAATTATTGTTTCCTTCCAAAGGACAGAGAACTGTATATGTCGCCCATGCAGGCATCTACGCCGGTTGTGGTGGATACAATAACCGGAAAACAACGGGAAATCTTGGCGGCCGGACCGAATGTAAATCTGCTTTTTAATCAGATTTTTAAATACAAAGATAAAGTGTTTTTCTTGCCGGCGCACAACAAGATGATTTTGGAATATGATACGAACACCTATAGATGTACGGTGTACAAAGACTGCATTATAAAGCTTGCGGAAAGCAGCGATAGGTATGAGAAAGATGTTTATTTTCTCTTGTCTGCCTGTGTACAGGATGGAAAGAAATTGTGGGTAACAGCGGAATACACCAATCATATTCTTTGTTTCGACATGGAGACGGGGAAAAGCCAGTTTTATGAATTGGGAGATGAATCGTCCGGTTATGGTTCTATAGCCAAGGAAGGTGAAACTGTTTGGCTTGAAGAAGCTATTACCGGCAATGTAGTGGAGTGGAATACCGTCTCAGGACAAACACGTATTTTATTGGCGCCGCAGGAATTGCAGCTTCGAAAGAAGACAAGCGGACGAGTACGTGCTTATACGAACATGCTAAAAATGGGCAATTCCCTAATTTGTGCGCCTGCTTTTTCTAACGGTATGGTTCGTTTTGATTTGAGAACCGGAGCAGCAACTATGCTGATAGCGGACTTTTGGGAAGATGTAGATCGTATTCATAACGGATATCGTCCGGATGGTTTCCAATTGTCATGTTTCATGAAACAGCTTGATGAACATACCGTTTTTGTACAACGTCTTACAGATTTGGCGGCAGCCGTAATCAATGTAGAGACCGAGGAATATGAAGTGGTATATCCGACGATAACGGAAGAATCGTTTGCTCGCTTTATGGAAAGACAGGACGGATTTGAAAAAAATGAAGAAGCCGGCGGATTTTTCCGAAAAGAAAGCCGTGTTTTTTCCCTGGAAGGCTTCATTGACGACTTAGTAAACAACCGCTTGGAAGATGTAAAAAAACGCCAAAAAGAAGAGTTAGTACATATGGGAGCCAACTTGGACGGCTCATGTGGCGAGAAAGTGCATGAGTATATGATGACGGTGCTTGATGCAGAAGCCGGAATATAATCAGGAAAGTGTGAACGAGGGATAAAGAGAAAAGAGACAAGCAAATGACAATACTTTTTTTAGAATGGAACAGCTACTGTAAAGAAGATATGATAACTGCCTTTGAAAAGGCAGGACACAACGTCATTCGCTTCCCGTTTAGTGACAGATGCGAGGATGAAGAATATTTTACGGAAGAGCGGTTTGAAGAAGCTTTAAAAAAACATCCGGCAGATTTTGTGTTTTCGTTTAATTATTTTCCGCCGGTGTCTGCCTGCTGCCAAAAGAATGGCGTGCGCTATGTGGCATGGGTGTACGACAGTCCGTACGTAAATTTATATTCGTTTACGCTGATTAATTCCTGCAATTATGTGTTTTTGTTTGACAGGACTCAGTATTTGGAATTCAAAAATCAGGGAATAAATACCGTATACTATTTGCCCATGGCAGTGAATATGGAGCGTCTTGAAAAGATAGTTCCATCGCCGCAGGTGCAAAAAATGTTGGATGCGGATGTGGCGTTTGTAGGTTCTTTGTACAGAGAAGAAAAGCACAACTTGTATGCCAGATTTGACGGTGTTTCGCCTTATGTGAAAGGATATTTGGACGGCATCATACAGGCGCAACTGAAAGTATACGGGTACAATTTCTTGCAGGAAATGTTACAGAAAGATATACTGGAAGAGATGAAGCGTGTGCACCATTTCCCGACCAGCGAATGGGGTGTGGAAACAGAAGAGTTTCTGTATGGAGACTATGTGTTGTCCAGAGAAGTGACGGCGTTGGAGCGCAGACAGATTTTGGAAATGCTTTCCGAAAATTACAAAGTGCAACTGCATACAAACGACAAAAATGTACAGATTGGCAAAGTGCACAATATGGGGCCCACGGATTATTACAACGGAATGCCCTATGTGTTCAAAACAGCCAAGATTAACTTAAATATTACGTTGCGAAGCATCCGGACCGGCATCCCTTTACGGGCCATGGATATTATGGGTTGCGGTGGATTTTTGCTTACCAATTATCAGGAAGAATTAATGGACTATTTCGTACCGGACGAGGATTTTGTGTATTATACGGATTACCGTGATTTGATGCGTAAAGTAGAGTATTATTTGCAACACGATGAAGAGAGAGAAGCTATCGCCAAAAACGGCATGGCCAAAATGGCGCAAGATCACACATTTGATGTGAGAGTGCAGATGATGTTGGAAGTGGTAGCAGAAACAGACGGATCATATTAGCAGATTTAAAACCAGGAGGACAGGCCTACGTATGGTGGAATTAAGTGATAGCCAGTTGAGACGATTGCAACTGATTCAGTTAGAGATGCTTGAAGAAGTAGACCGTATTTGTAAAAAATGCGGTATCAAATATAACATTATAGCAGGTACGTTGCTTGGTGCGGTGCGTCATGGCGGATACATTCCGTGGGATGATGACGCAGATATAGCTTTGCTTCGCTCGGAATACGAGAAGTTTCGAGAAGCATGTAAGACAGAGCTTGATACAACAAGATTTATTTTCCAGGACCACAGAAACACAAAAGGATATCGATGGGGCTACGGGAAAATAAGAAGAAAAGATACTGCTTTTATTCGTGAAAATCAGGAACATATGCCTTATCATCAGGGGGTTTTTATTGATGTGTTCCCGTTAGATGGAGTACCGGACAATTATGTGTTGCGCAGCTTAAAAAATTTTGAATGTTTCTGCGTGCGAAAAATATTATGGGCGCGCGTCGGGAAAGTAGCGGAAAGAAATACGGTAAAGAGACAACTGTATAAAATGCTTGATAAAATACCGGAGGATAAGGTATTTTCCTATTATGGATTTATGGTGAAGAAGGCAAGCAAAAAAAGCAGAATGGTTCGTATTTTGACATTTCCTACGCCGAACACTGAGTATGGATACTTGCGATGTTGGTATGAAAACAGTGCAGAGATTTCTTTTGAAGGCAAAATTTTTCAGGGGATTCGTGAGTACGACAGTTATTTGAGTTTTAAATTTGGTAACTACATGCAGTTGCCACCGGAGAAAACGAGGAAAACACATCCGGTGTCGGAGTTGAAGCTTTTGTCGTGAAACTTTATCAAAACGAAGATATAAAGATTAGGAAAGTAGGAATTATAAACATGTACTATTTTTGGGGTGCAGGAAACAACTGTTATGGAGCTATAAAGTATTTCGGTGCAGAGAATGTAGTGGCTATTGTTGATATGGACAGTAGAAAAATTGGGACCATTTTTAACGGGGTACCGGTTATCAGCTTTGAGCAGATGATGAAAGACAGAAAAGATGAAACCATCGTGATTACTGTTTTTATGTATAGTCATGAAGTTGTTAAGCAGTTGACAGAGTGCGGTATTCAAGACTATTTTGTTGCTCCGCTTTTTAACGGGAATGTAATGGATGCGGAGACGCTTATAGACAAATTAGAATTGCACAAATATAAGACTGTCGGATTTTACAAAATGAATCCGTTATTGGAAAGGATTAGACAGCAACTGAAAGCAAGAAATAGCGATATATGTTTTTTGCTTGAGACTGATGTGAATATGTCACACTTAGAAGAAAACGTGGAAATATTACTTGTAGATGGAATGTCGGAAGAAATAGAGCAAATACAATGTGTTTTTCCGAATATGTCTATTGTGGACATTCAAAAGATTAACAGCATTAATAATCAGGAACAGTATCGACATTTGTCCAAATACAAAAATAAACACTTGGGAGAATCCTGTTTTGTAATAGGAACCGGGCCAAGTTTGAAAGTAAGTGATTTGGAACGTATCGGAAAAGAAAATATAGTGAGTTTTGCAAGTAATAAGCTATATTTGTTGTATGATAAAACAGAATGGAGACCTGACTATTATGTCATTGTAGACCGTAGAATTTTTGATGAAAGCGAAAACTATATGTCAGATATACTTTCATCAGATACGTTTGTGCGGAAGTTTGATGACATGGATAAAGTAGAAGGTGTAAACTGGTTTGCGGGTGTTGGAGAAAATTTTTATCCTGGTTTTCCTTCTTTTTCATCAGATATTGTCGAAGGTGTATTTGGTTCAAGGACCGTTACATATGACATTTTGCAAATTGCAGCGTATATGGGTTTTAAAAAAATATATCTGATTGGTATTGATTTTACATGGGGTGAAAATGAAGCTTCCACTCACTTTTGTGACAATTACACAGATGATACGTTGGTGCGCTATGCGGAGCAACTAAAAGAACAAGTAGAACATGGTTATATAGCTGCGAGAGAGTATGCAAAACAACATGGCATTAAAATATACAATGCGACGCGAGGTGGTAAATTGGAAGTTTTTGAACGTGTTGAGTTGGACGAGCTTTTTGAGGAGAGCAAAGTAAATGATATGTAAATATTGTAAAAGTGAGAATACAAAAATAATTTATGACGGACAAATACGGAATGGTGGATTGGGGCAGTATACAGAAGAAAATGTTCCCATATATCAGTGCGAGGATTGTCATATTATATGGCATGAACCGGTTATATCGGATTCGCGTCGATATTACGAAAGTCAGGAATACAGAAAGTCACTTGAAGGGACCTCAGAAGAACAGGATTTTTATAGGCTGCATGATAAAGAATCTTTTGAGAAATTTCGCTATACAGGTACGGAGATTTTTCGAAACAAAGTAGTTACGGATATTGGATGCGGTTGCGGTGCTTTTTTGGATTTTATAAAAGGAGTTGCTAGCAGAATTGTAGCAATAGAACCATCGCAAACATATCGCACAATTATGGAGCGAAAGGGATTTGAGACATTTCCATATGCGCAGGAGGCACTAAAAAAGTACAAAGAGAGCGTAGATGTTGTTGTTTCGTTTGATGTAATTGAGCATGTGGAGAATCCGGCACAATTTATAGAAGAAACATTTGCACTACTAAAAAAAGGCGGTCGTGCAATTATAGGAACTCCGACAGATGCTCCGGTTATGCGTGATTTTCTTGGGGAAATATACGAAAAAAAATTACTTTATAGTACACAACATTTGTGGATATTATCAAAGAAAAATCTGGAGATGATGGCTAAGGACGCCGGTTTTGAATCTTTTTACGTCGAATATTTCCAACGATATGGTTTGGATAACTTATTGGGATGGCTGAGAGAAAAGGCACCATGTTCGGAAATACAAAGTGACGTTTTGAGCAGAAGTTTAGACGGAGTTTGGAAAGGACAATGCGAAGATGCCGGACTGGCAGATTATATTGTGTTGTATTTGGAAAAATAACCCGTAAAAATTTGATAGAAAAATTAAAGATAATGACTTCTTCGACCGATATATATTGTGATGAGTTTAAGTAAAAAAACCGTAGCAAAAAGGATTTTTGTCAGGTGCGAAAGGAGTCGCGAAATGTGGATTTTGAGAGCTTTGCACTTGTTGCAAAGCTTTTTTCGTATATGAGAAGGAGGAACGTATGTTAAAGGCATGTGTTTTCGGCGCTGGTGGTGGAGGTATTCGTCTGTACGACAGCATAAGCAGACAGTATGAGATTGTCAGTATTGTGGATAATGATAAGCGAAAATGGGGGAGTCGTTTGCGCGAATTGATAGTAAGTGAACCGGAGGTAGTCTTAAGAAGCGGGGAGTTTGATGTTGTAGTTATTGCTTCGGCTCCTGGTAAAGATAGCATTGTAAGCCAACTGCTTTCATATGGTATATCGGAAGCACAGATTGTGACATCTTTTGTAACTCAACCATTGGAAAGTAGGCGGATTTTTTTGGAAAATCTGGCGATGTTGATGGAAAGCGTAGATGAAAAGGCAGCAGTTGCTGAGGCAGGCGTTTTCCAGGGGGATTTTGCAAAATATATCAATCGTTATTTCCCTGGCAGAAAATTGTATTTGTTTGATACATTTGAAGGGTTTGCAGAACAGGATATCAATTTAGAGCAACATTATGATTATTCGAAAGCTAAGATTGCAGATTACGATAATACCAACGAAGAAATGGTAATGAAAAAAATGGTTTATCCGGAAAATTGCGTGATACGTAAAGGGTATTTTCCACAGACGGCAGAGGGTATAGAAGAGAGATTTTGCTTTGTTAATTTGGATATGGATTTGTATCAGCCTACGCTGGAAGGACTTAAATGGTTTGAAGATAAAGTGATTCCGGGTGGAGTGGTTTTGATTCACGATTACTTTGCAGATAACTTTCGCGGGGTAAGACAGGCTGTTACAGAATATATGGAAAACTGTGGGAAAAACAATTTGCATTTAATGCCAATAGGCGACGGAATTAGTATTGCAGTTTGCGGATATTAAAAATATAGCGAAGCAGGTGGAAATATGAAAGTAGTATCATTTATACCAATCAAATTAAACAATCAAAGACTTCCTGGTAAAAATCTCCTACCGTTAGGAAACAAACCGATGTGTGATTATATTTTTGACACAGTTAGTAAGGTAAAGAGTATCGATGAACGTTATGTATACTGCAGCGACGAAAAAATCAAGGAATACATTCCGGACAGTCTTCAGTTTTTGCAAAGAGATCCATATTTGGACGGATTTCAAGTAAAAGGTCTTGAGATTATTGATTATTTTTTGAAAGATGTGGAGGCAGATATTTATGTGCTTACGCATGTGACACAGCCTTTTACGAAACCAGAAACGATGGAAGAGGCGTTGCAAAAAGTTATAAGTGGTGAGTACGATTCTGCGTTTAGTGCGCGCCAGATTCAGGATTATTGTTGGTACCAAGGGAAACCGTTTAATTACGATATGCAAGATATTGTAACAACTCAGAATCTGGAACCGATATATATGGAAACAGGTGCTTTTTATATTTTTACCAGAGAGGTATTCCAGAAATATCACCAGAGAATCGGTAAAAAGCCATATATTAAGGTTATTGACCAGATAGAAGCTGTAGATATAGATACGGCAGAAGATTACGAGTTCGCAAAGGCTGTTGCCATGTATTTAAATACACAGGAATAAAAAGTGAAAAGAAACGTGGTGTAGTCGCAAGAAAGGAGCAACCTATGAAAAATGTAAAAATATTAGATTGTACTTTGCGAGACGGCGGTAGAATTATTGATTGTGCGTTTGAAAATTCAGTTATTGCAAATATGACAAAGGATCTTACTGATGCCGGTATTGACATTGTGGAGATGGGGTTTTTGCGAGACCATAAGCTTGTGTCGTATAAGGGAAATTCTACTTTTTTTACGGAGACATCGCAGATTGCCTCTTTTATACCTAAAGAAAAAAAGGA
Source organism: Lachnospiraceae bacterium (assembly GCA_045546775.1). GTDB lineage: Bacteria > Bacillota > Clostridia > Lachnospirales > Lachnospiraceae > RGIG3002. The sequence goes on from JAZQDM010000013.1 coordinate 35,257, forward strand.
AGCCATGTATGTAGCCTTTATTGACTTTGGAATGTATGATTTTTCAAAATTAGAGCCTTGTGACGGTACATCGGTAACCGGTATTCGAGTTGGTTTTACCAAAAAGCAATTTGAGGAACAGTATGAAGAAATTAAAAAGTGTCTTTTTCGAGTAAAAGAGCAAGGTTACGCATTATTTGTACAAGGTGTGAATACGCTGGCTTATTCTGATAGAGAGTTGTTGGACGTTATTGATTTGGTAAATGAAGTGCAGCCTTACAGTTATGGAATTGTCGACACATATGGTGCTATGTATTTAGAAGATATCGTTCATTTTTATAATTTGGTAGAGCGTAATCTTGATAAAAGAATTAGTATTGATGTGCATTCGCACAATAATTTCCAGCTGTCGTTCGCGTTCGCACAGCAAATTATTTCTTTGGCAGGAGAGCAACGAAAAATAATTTTAGATGCGACATTGAATGGCATGGGAAAATGCGCAGGGAATTTAAATACAGAGTTAATTGTAGATTATCTGATTCGAAAAAAGGATTATGACTACAATATGGATCTTGTATTGGATGCCATAGATCGTTATTTGTATGTAATCAAAGGGCAGAATGAGTGGGGATATTCCATTCCGGCATTTATGGCAGGCATTTATAAGTCACATCCCAATAATATTATTTATTTAACAGAAAAGTATCGTTTGAATAGCAAAGATATTAAATATATTGTGTCAGGAATTGAGGAACAGACCAGACAAAGATACGATTATGATAATATTCAAAAAGTATATCGAGAATATTGTTCAACCAAAATAGATGATAAAGTGGCGTTGGAATATTTGAGAAATACGTTACAAGGAAACAATATTCTAGTTATGGCTCCCGGGCGAAGTGTTCAGGATTATAGGGAAGTGATTCAGGATTATATACAACAGGAAAAACCTATTGTAATAAGCATAAATTTTATACCAAAGCAGTTGAGAACAGATTATCATTTTTATGCGAATACACTTCATTGGGAGAAGGTCAGTGCGAATGTACAGCACGAAAAGTGTATTCTTGCTTCCAATATCCACGTTGATACAGAGAATACATGGCAGGTGGATTATTCGGATTTGATAGTAGAAGATAGCTTTATGTTTGACAATAGTACTATCATGCTTCTGAATCTGTTGAAAAAACTGAATGTAAATTCGATTGCCATGGCCGGATTTGACGGATTAAAAGAAAAAGAAAAAAATTACGTAGACAGTACATTTCCGAATCGAAAAGGCGACTACAGCTTTTCGAAAATAAACAAGGAAATTAGAAAATTACTTTCAGTTTATAAAAATAAAGTAGCAGGAAAAATAAAACTCAGATTTATAACTCCGAGTTTGTATGAAGGCGAGGAATAGGGATTGAAAAATAAGAGTGATTCAGCGATAGTTTTGTTTGGCTGTGGGTATTATGGGAAACTTGCACAGAAAGAATAGGGAGATGCAGTTGCTTGTTTTGTCAGTAACAATGTAGAGAATAATGAGGTTAATGGTGTAAAGGTTTTTTCGTGGGAAGAGTTTTGTAAACATGCAGAATATGTAGGATTTGACCTGTATCCCGGAGATAATGTTGATATAGTAGGTGATGCTCATAAGTTATCTTCTTATTTCAAAGAAGGAGAAAAAATTGATTTGATTTTCTCTTCAGCTGTATTTGAACACTTTGCGGTTCCGTGGATTGTTGCGCAGGAAATTAACAAGTTGTTAAATGTGGATGGATATATATTTGTAGAAACACATTATAGTTTTTCTTGTCATGAAAGACCGTGGCATTTTTTCAGTTTAGCGAAAGTGCGTTGAGTATTTTGTTTCCACCCCAAATGGGAATTAGAAAGATTGAGGCTGGTGTATCCAATCCAATCAAAGGAGTGTTCACCGATGAGTCAGCAGAGTATTTGCGTGGAAGAAAAGTTAAAAATATGTTTTGTCATAGCGAATTTCCGGGACAAAAGGTATGTGATGTAGAGGGATTTGATTGGGCAAATTGCGAAATCGATGATTTATACGAAGAAATTATATACCCACAACAGACGTGAATTTACAAATCGGATTGGAGAAATTATGAACAGGTTAGCAATATTTGTTTTTTATGACCCGACAGGTATAGTTGATGAATATGTGTTTTATTATTTGTTAGAATTACAGAAAGTGGTTAGCCGCTTAATCGTTGTTGTTAATGGCAAAATTTGTGAGAGGGATGTTAACAGGTTAAGAGAACTATCTGCAGAAATTGTATTGCGTCAAAATATTGGATTCGACGGAGGAGCGCATGCAGAAGTATTAATTGATTATGTTGGACTGTCGGACCTGCGAACATACGATGAACTTGTGCTTTGTAATGATACTTGTTACGGACCATTTGTACCATTCCAAACGATTTGGGATAAAATGGACACAAAAACATGCGATTTTTGGGGACTTAATTGTATTAAAAATGGTTTGACAGACCATATGCAAGCGTATTTTCTTGTTTTTCGTAAAAGGTTGTTAGAAAATGATTTTCTTTATGATTACTTTAAATATAATCTTTATAAAAAAAGTTTGGGGTTAAGAGAAGTCATTGCTCTTTATGAAAAAGGATTGTATAAAACACTTGTGGAATCAGGATATATAGGGGAACCATTTATCACAGTCAATAATTTAAATATGTATGAAAGTAGTGATTGGTTATTAAAAGAGTATGGTTTTCCAATGCTTAAAAAGAAGTGTTTTAGCGAAAAATATAATCCGCAAAGTTTCGGAATCAAGGGATCCGTCGAATGGGTTACTAATTGTACGCAATACCCTATGGACATCATTTGGAACAATGTTTATCGAGTATATGAAAATACTACAAAATTTGAAAACATCAATATGTATAACAGTGTAAAACACTATGGTTCTGAGTTTGCGATAAGAAAGTCTCAATTAATTGAATTTATGGATAAGCATACAGATATTTGGATATACGGTTGTGGAATGTATGCGAAAGAAATATTTCATTTATATGTAAAAAATAGTGGAAAGTTCAGAGGTTTTATCGTTTCTGATTATATAACAAGCGAAGAAAAAGAGTTGTATGGTTATCCAATAAAATCCTTTTCACAGGTGGATACTCAAGAACCGCTTATTGTCGCGCTGAGTAAACAAAATACAGAAATGGTTAGAAACTCATTGCTTAAACGGGAGGCATTGTTTTTGTTTCAATAAGGAGTACAATGAAATGCGAAGACTAGCGATCATGTCGGTGTATGACAATGAAGGAATTTTGGATCAATATGTATTTGAATTTATAAAAGCGTTGCGCGAGGTCGCAGATGAAAGAATTGTGGTTGTGAATGGAAAAATCAGGCATACCGATTTGCATAGTCTTGAGTCAATAGTCGAAAAAGTAATAGTTCGATCGAATGTTGGATTTGATGCAGGAGCATATAAAACTGCAATGATAGAGTGTGTTGGAAAAGAAGCTTTGCGGGAATATGATGAGCTAATATTATGCAACGATACATGCTATGGTCCATTCATATCTTTTGGTGAAATCTGGAAAAAGATGGAAAATAAAATCTGCGATTTTTGGGGTTTTACGCTTATAAAGAACGGGCTGTCAGACCATATACAGTCGTACTTTTGCGTGTATAAAAAGCACATATTGAAATCAAATATTTTGTATGATTATATGCAAAATAATGTGGATTGCGAATGTAAAGATGTAAGAGAAGTGATTCAAATATTTGAAAAGGGGTTGTATAAAGTTTTAGAAGAAGAAGGATACAGCCCCGCAGTGTATTGTGAGGATGTGAACTTAAATATTTATACTTTGACTTATGAATTAATACAGAGATGTCAGTTCCCATTCATGAAAAAGAAATGTTTTGATAATGAATTTAATCCGGAAGGAAGAGGAATACCTCAGTCACTTAGTTGGATTCAGAAAGAAACAAATTACGACGTGAATATGATATTGGAGAGTGCAACAAGATTGTACGGTGATTATTTACATGGCTCCGTTGTTACAGATGAAGAGATACAACAAGTAAAAAGTTGCGTGAAACAGTTTGCGATAACGAAGAAAACATTACAAGATTTTATACAAAGAGAGAGCGATATATATATATATGGATGTGGAATTTATGCAAAAGATATTTTTCATTTATACATGAAAGAAAGTAGCAAATTGAGGGGATTTGTTGTTTCTGATGAGCATGCGGGTGAAATAAAGCAGTTATATGGATTCCCTGTATACGGATATTCGCAAATTCCGAAGGATGCATCTATAATTATAGCAATGAGTGAGAATAATACGCGGCAAGTAATGGAATGTGTAAAACATGAAAGAGTAATTAGGCTTTTCTAGATTTTAATAAACGTGATAGAGTGGACTTGGGGCAAGCAAATTGGAGGGAAATTATGACAGAACAATCTAAATGTACCGGATGTGCCGCATGTAAATTGGTGTGTCCATATAATTGCATAGAAATGAAATATGACAGAGAAGGTTTTTTGCAGCCTCGTATTGATGAAAATAAATGCAAAAACTGTGGTAAATGTAAGAAGGTCTGTCCTGTAGAAAATGAAATGCATTTAACAGAAATGAATAAAACTGACTATGGATATGTGGGGTATGCGACAGATGACAAGATAAGAATGTCAAGTAGCTCCGGAGGGGTGTTCACGTTGTTGGCTCAATATGTTTTGGAACGGGGAGGCTTTGTTTACGGCGCAGGTTATGACCGAGCGTATATGGTAAGACACTTCGAAATATCGTCCGTTGAAGATTTAAAATCTTTAAGAGGGAGCAAATATGTTCAAAGTAATGTTGGGAATATTTACAGAAAAATCAAACAGAGATTAGAGGAAGGAAAAACGGTACTGTTTTCCGGTACAGGATGTCAAATAGCAGGCTTAAAGAAGTTTCTGAACAAAGAATATGATAATTTGTATAGTGTGGCTATTATATGTCATGGTGTACCTTCACCAGGGATTTGGTCACAGTACAAGAAAAAGTATTATGGTCTGAAGGGTGTAAATTTTCGCGATAAAACACACGGGTGGAGATCTTTGCATTTGAAAATTGAAGATGATAAAGGAACAAAACTTATTTCAAAGGATAAGGATCCATTCTTCCACGCTTTTTTGCACAATTTGATTTTGAGAAAGTCGTGTTATAACTGTAAATTCAGAGCAGAAAAAAGTCACGCGGATGTTATGATAGGAGACGCATGGGGGATAGAGTTTTACGCAAGAAGCATGGATGATAACAAAGGTAGTTCGATGATGTTGGCTTATACAAAGAAAGGCTTAAATATCATACAAAATATTTTGCCTCATATGGTATATAAAGAGGTAAACAGTGCGGTATTATACAGGCATAATCGTAGAATACAGACATCGGTATCCAATAACAAAGATAGGCAAATATTTTTTAAAGTAGTTCGATATATTCCGATTGAGTTAGCATTAAAAATTTTTAGGGTTAAAGAAATTTTTGGAAAAAGGAAAAACATATAAGGAGACTAGCTATATGAAATTTTGTAATGTCACAAAGCGAGAGTTTTTGGAGGTTTTAGAAGGCACAGATAAAATCATATGTTGGGGCGCTGGGAAAAATGCCGCAAAATGCATAAAAGAGTTTGAATTGGATAATAAAATAGCATATTTTGTCGATAGTAATATAGAAAAAAATGGGACAAAGTATGAAAAATGGGATGTGTATGGTCCGGAACATCTAGAGGGAGAGAAAGGTGTTTTGCTTATTACGCCTAAAACTTATTATTCGATTTTAGAGCAAATTTGGGATAAATATAATGAGTTGAATGTGTATTGTTATGTTATGATGCAAGATTTTTTATGTGACATACATAGTTTGCAAGATATATGGTATTATAAAAGACTAATAGAACCATCTTTACAAAGGTTTGTTCACAATTTGCAAGACGATAGGGTGAGCTCGGAAGAAATAGATGTTAAAGTGTCCGAAAAAGGAAAGCAATTGGGAACAAAAATTGGAAATGAATATCCTTTGATATTACCGAGATTAGTTGTTTTCTTGACAGAAAAGTGTTCGTTAAATTGTGTAGGATGTTGTGCATTTGTTGATAAATTCAAAGACCCAAAGCATATGTCAGCTGATAGGATTATTGGGGGATTGGAGAAGATATTTGAAAATATTGATGGGTGTATGAATGTGCAGTTGGCTGGAGGAGAAACATTCCTTTATCCGGAATTAGCTAAGGTGTTAACCTATTTACTAAATCAACACAAATGTGAAAAAATAGGAATCATAACAAACGGGACTATTATTCCTAGTGAAGAAACTTTCAAAATTCTAAGTAATCCAAAAATCTTTATTGAAATGAGTGATTATGGTTTAATCGACATTCAAGCTAAGGTTATTAGAGAGTTTGAAAAACATGATGTCAATTTTAAGGTCTTTTGTGAACAGGTATGGAGTGATTATGGAGATCCGGAAATAAAACATGGAAAAAGTGAAAAAGATTTATGCGCACAATATGCAGTATGTCCGGATGGGTTTATGTGTAAACAGTTTGATGGAGAAAGAATTTATTCATGCGGAAGAGCTATGAGAATGCATCACATCAATGTGAAAGGATACGATTACGAACAAGATTCGACGAACGTTTACGACAAAGATGTTCGAGAGGGTATTAGACAATTGTATCTGAAGGAGTGGGCTCAGGCTTGTGATTATTGTCTGTATATGTCAAAAAATACAAGTTATATACCGGTGGGAATACAACGGAATGATAAGCTTGTAAAATCTGAGTATACGATTGTTTCAAGAGAAGAAATTCTTCAATTGCGAAAAATGAAAAAAGAATTGGAATCTTCAAAAAAATAGCAGAAAAAAGAGGTAGGGGCTACGATGAGCGGAATATTAGGCGGAACAAATCAAAAATGGAATTATATTGCAGGAATAGACTGTTTAAAACATCGTGGTCCTTTTAAACAGCAGATATGCAAACAACAGGATGTTGTTTTTGCATTTGCGCAATTTTCTTATGGAAATACGATAGGAACTGGCGTGCAGCCCCTTTTTAATCAAGAACGGACAGTAGGAATTTTTTTTGATGGAGAAATATACGGATACGACACTTTAAAAGAAAAGCTGATAGTGGAAGGCTGTTCTTTTGAAACGGGAACAGCGGCAGAAATAATGTTAAAAGCATATTTGACATATGGTGAAAAGTTTATTCAACATATGGATGGCATGTATGCAATTGTCATTTACGATAAGCGAGAAAAAACATTACGTTTGTATCGAGACAGAATTGGAATGAAGCCGTTGTATTATTTTTATGATGGTGTGAATTTTGCATTTTCATCAGAATTAAAAGGTATTACAAACATGTGCGATAATGTAACGTTTGAAGTCGACACAACATCTGTCTACGATTTTTTGTATTACAAACATATACCGGACGATAAGACTTATTACAAAAATGTATTTAAGCTTTTGCCGGGCTATCAGCTAGTGTTTGATTTGGACAATCATCAAATTGAAAAAGTGGAGAGATATTGGCGATTAAAGGTAAATTCCAGCCAAGGTAAGAAGCGAAAGCAAGAAGAAATCGTTGAGGAAATAAGGTCATTATTGCAGCTGACGCTAAAGGAACAGATGGTTTATGATGTTCCTGTAGGGGCTTATTTAAGCGGAGGAATTGATTCAAGTATTGTGTCGTACGAATGTGCGCAAATCAATCCTGATGTTGAAACTTTTACGATGGGATTTAAAGATAAATTATATGATGAATCAAAGTATGCAGAATATTTTGCAGATAAATTCGGTTTAAAAAAGAACATCGGTGTTTTTGATGCTTCGAACTATCAAATGTATGAGAAACAGTTGGTTCGCTTGTTTGACGAGCCATTTGGAGCAACGCATGCATGTCCGACCTATATGATTGCAGAAATGGCAAAGAAAAAGGTACCGGTAATTTTTTCGGGTAATGGCGGAGATGAAATATTTGGAGGTTATTCATTTTATCAAGTTATGAAACAGCGGGAAGAAAACAAAGTGCCGGATCATATGCTGTTATCGATGATTTACAGTCATTTTGATGCTAATGGTGATAAAGACATTTTTTGGTTGGATGACTTGAGTTATATATTAAAATACAGATGGGGAGAGCATATTCCGAATGATAAAGAAATAAGAAAAAAACTAGGTATTCCTAAAGACTATGATCAATATTGGTTGCTTAGGAAGTACTATAATAAAGAATTGCCACCTTTTACGAGATTACAATACTTGGATTTGAAAACGATTGTCCCGGGAAGGATTCTCACTGTTGATGATCGGGTAGGAATGGCAGTTTCACTTGAAACTCGTTTCCCTTTTTACAGTAAGCGGATTGTAGAGTTTGCCTTTTCTTTATCAGAAGAAGACAGATGTCCTTGCGGAGAGCTGAAGAGTTTACTAAAGTGTGCGTATAGTCCAATATTTGGAGAAACGTATATGAATCGAAAAAAACAAGGATTTGACATGCCGAGGAGATATTTTAAACAAGGGATTAGTCCACAACAGCATGTACTGGAGAATGTTTGGAAGTATAAATTATAAATACATAAATCGACCACGTGTATGAACAGATAAAGAGTATCGTGAGTAAGTAGAATCGAGGAACAGATGGAAAAGTATAGAGTGCTAATTTGGGGAACAGGAGCTGGATATACGACGTTGATTAATTTAATTAAATGCTACGAGTATCAAGGAATGTTTGAAGTTGTGGGAGTTACTTCGAAGGATACGTTTTATAGTTATTTAAGCGGATATTCATTTATTGCGAAAGAAGAAATTGATTGGAACAGTTTTGATTATATTATTGTAACAAATGAGAAGTCTTTCAACGAAGTATTAAATGAACTTGAAACGTTGAAAAAAACAACTGAAAAATTAATACCGGGTCGAGTATTGAGGTATCCAGGATTTTCGCTTTCAAGCTATGAAGCATTAAGAAAAAATGTACCGTCTATAATTGCTAAAGACTGTTGGGGGGGATACGTGTATCATGTGCTGGGGTTGCCGTTTTTGTCTCCCACAATTAATTTGTTTTTTCAAGATGATGAGTATTTACGTTTTTTATCGAATATTGACTTTTATAGCAAGTTGACGGTGGAATATGCAGGAGAAGGTTATTCAGAAACAGGCAAATTCTATTATCCTTTAGGGAAACTGGGGGATGTTACGATACATTTTAATCATTACAAGACTTTTGAAGAAGCATAAAACAAATGGGATGAAAGAGTTAAGCGTATCAATTGGGACAATATGTTTTTTATGTATTCAACAGAGAGCAGAGAAAGTGCAAAAGCGTTTAACAGAATGTTTGCAAGGAATAAAATATGTTTTACAACTTTTGAAGAGAAAGAGTGTATTAATATGGCGCCAGTGCTTCAGAGTACAGGACTTACGTTTGCCGGAGCGGTGCACAATTCTGCAAAGGGGAACTACCTGTTATATGATTTGTTAAAGATTCTACATGGGCAGATGTAAGAAACAATAGTAAGAATAAAATGGTTTGAAGGAGCTGTTACTAAATGAAAAACAACGTAATTATATTAGTTATAGACATGCTTTCAAAATGGTATATCGACCGAATGAAAACGTCAGATAGTTTTTGGAAAGAAATAGAGAAAAACTCGTACTGTGCGGACAATATGTATGCTATGGCGCCCTTTACAGACGGAGCGGTTCGGAGTTTGCTTGGAAGTGAACAGACTTTAGAAGGGGGAAGCTATTTTACACGGTATAAATTTAAAAAACCTATGATGCTCGATTTGTTTAGAGATAATGGGTATCAGTTGTATAGAAGCAATTGGCTTGTGGGGGATAATTATCGTATAGGAAGAGACAATATAGACAATATGCCCCGCTTTGAGGCACATGGGTTTCAATGGACATATGATCAGATAAAATACTATTGTTTAAAGAAAAAGAAATCAGATTATAGCAAAGTAGCGTGTTTGTTGGAACAGTATTTTGAAGTGTTTATGGAAATTGATTATGTGAGAGGGGAAAGTGAAAAATACGAAAGTGATAAATTAAAATATATAGAAGATATATACGAAAATTTGGAGAATTCCTCTTTTTTTAAAAACAACGATCAAGCGACATGGGATTGGTGCCAAAATACAATGACTTATATTAATCGTGATATAATTGAAAATAAACCGTTAGTAGAAGAAATTGTATTGAGCAACAAGATTAAATACAAGAATATTGAATATATGCAGGAAATGCATGCAGATGCAAGTAAAATTGAGCAAGAATTGAACGAGACGGTAAATCCCGGTCTGATACGCAATAATGATGCGCTCCCTTTGATGCGGCTAAAGAGATATGAGAGATTAAAAAAAGATATGGATGATTTCTTACAATGGTATGACACCAGAGATACAAGTCAACCATATATGGCATATATTCACAATCAGGATTTTCATTATCCGGAGGCAATACTGGATAGTCTTTACGGCGAAGAACATTATGTTTCTGAATTGCAAGAAAGAATACGTCAGATAGATGAAATTAAGTGTTGTGGTATGTCCGTAGTCAGTCAGTTGTCGTTGTTAAAAATTGAAGAAAATCTTAGAGATTTTTGGAAAGAGCTTCAAAACAGAGGCGTTTTTGATAATTCTTACGTGATATTGACAGCGGATCATGGTGTTGCTAATTTTATGGATTTATTGCCCAAAAGTGAGCGATGGAACTTTACAGATAAGAACTTCCATGTACCATTTTATATGTTAGGACCGGGAATTACACCTTATCAGGATAATAAATGTAAGATGATGGTGAATTTATTGCCTACATTAATCCAGAGATGTGATTTAGATACAAAAAACTACCAATATCCTGCAGAGACGATAGAAGATGCTGATTATAATTATGTGTGCACAGCCTGGATTAACGGGATTCCGGATTGTGAATACCGAGCGATTAAAATGGGAATCCGTAATGAGAAATATAGTATTACTATAGTTGGATATGTTACACAGTTTTATGCAGGAACTACCATCAGTGCTTTATATGATTTGGAAAAGGATCCGGATGAAGTACATAATCTGTATAAAGAGGTTATCGAGGATGTTGTGCTTGATGAATTGCTTGAAAATTTAAAAGTAGAATGGTTCACTATGGTTTCTCAAATATTAACAGATAGCGATGGAGTATTTGGGTTGCATAAAAAATATAGTTTCTTACAAGAAAAAAAACAACAGTACGCTGAGATGAATGATAGATTGGAGAAAATTTCGTGGGATGACTTAGTAAACAAAGTTGACGGAAGAGAAGTCATTATGTATGGAACCGGTAAAGAATTAACTGAATTTGTGAGTTACCCTAAATTTGTTTTTAATATAAAAGAAGTGTGGGATAATGACGAGTCGTTGCAGGGGACATATAAACTGGGCAGACCTGTTGCAAGACCTAATGCGAAATCAGCAGAGGGAGCGTTTGTAATTGTATCCGGTAGAGACGAGTTTGCGATGGTCGAACATTTAGAGCAGATGAACATTAATGATTATGTATTATCATATACAGTAGTTTAGACGGAGATGAGGATAAATGGTTTCAGTTATAATACCTACACATAACAGAGGAGATGTCATTTGTAGATCGATTGAAAGTGTATTGGCACAAGAATATCAAGATTTTGAAATCATTGTTGTGGATGATGCTTCAACAGATGAAACGAAAGCTAAGATAGAGAAAATGAAAGATTTCCGAGTTCGTTATATCCGGTCTGAAAAAAAAGTCGGAGCCAATGGTGCGAGAAATATTGGAATTCATCATGCGAAAGGCGAGTTTATTGCTTTTCAAGATAGCGATGATGTTTGGCATGCTGATAAGTTAAAAAAACAGTTACATATGCTTGAACATCAGGATGTAAGTGTTGTTTTTTGTAGATATAATAGGAAGCAGTTAGATGGAGGGGAGCAAATAATCCCCAATGCAAATTTTACAAAAGCACAGTTACAAAATGACTTGAAAAAGATATTGGCACAAGGGAATGTAATAGGTACACCAACTCTTATTTTAAAAAAAGAATGTTTTGATAAAATAGGAAACTTTGATAATACTTTATCGCGTTTTCAAGATTGGGAATTGGCACTTCGTTTTGTTCAAGTATTTAAAGTAGGATTTGTTGACGAAGTATTGATGACAGCGCATGAAATGAATACATGCATTACAAAAACAAAAGAGTATCAACTGGAAAGTATGCTTATGATTACAAAGAAGCATCGATATTTTTTTGAAGAAATGGGGACATTGAGTTCACGACTTGGTCATTTAATTCATATGGCTATCATGGAAAATAGGCTGGATATGGCAAATGAAATTTTGGGAGAGGAACTTTTTTATAAAGGAATACGCGGTTTGCATGAAAGAATTGATGCAAAAGAAAAAAATGCTGCTTTTTTTAGAAAATGGTTGTCGAGTGGGTGCGATGATATAGCAATCAATCAATTTTTTTCAAAGTATCCGGATCAGAGTATTGTTATATACGGTTTAGGAGAAATAGGGCGTGAAATTGTCGCTAAGTTAGATGAAGATAATAAATTAAAAATACAATTCATTATTGAAAAAAACAGATATATTGTTTCCAAATTTCCTATGAGAGTAATTGAGGAGTTAAAAGAAGAAGATTTTAAGGAAGTACGCTGTGTTCTTATTACAGCAGTGGCGCATCAAGAAGAGATTACTGAACAGTTAAGGGAAATTACAAATGTTAGTATTTTCTGCGTATCGGACATTGTAAATGAGGCGTAAATTAAATGAAAATTGCTAAAAAATAAGAGAACAGGTTATACAAAAACGGAAGGGAGAATTCACATGAAAATCGGAATTTTAACATACCATCGAAGCATCAATTATGGTGCGTTTTTGCAGGCATATTCTTTGCAAAAGTATGTGCAGAAGGTGCTGGGAGAAACGGCCAAGGTGGAATTGATTGATTACAATTCAAAAAAGGCATACGACTCCTATCGGTCTTGCTTTAAACAAAAGACAAAGGAAGATTTGCCTAAATGGCATCAGTATGTGCAGTTTTTACGTTGTGTTAATATTATGCAAAAATCAAAAGACAGCTTAGTGTCGGATGAACTAATACATGTGCAACAATTTCTACAAAAGCAACAATATGATGTCGTGATTGTCGGCAGTGATGAAATTTGGAAAGTGGATGGTATGCGTGGATTTCCGACTGCATACTGGCTGAACTTTGATTTGGGTGAAACCGTAAAAGTTTCTTATGCTGCATCATCCAGAAATGAGTTTGAAAAATTAAAAGACTCGCAAAAAAAATATATGAATGAAGCACTTAAACAGTTTGGGTATATCGGAGTGCGAGAC
>JAZQDM010000014.1:0-12822 GCA_045546775.1 Lachnospiraceae bacterium
CTTTTTTAAAATCTTCTTTTGAATAATGCTCATATCTTATATTAAACTGATCAATTAATAGTGAACATATTAATTCAAGATATTCATCTATTGTCTTTTGCTTATTTTTCATTTGCACCTTTCTCCTACATCACTGTTACATCCAACGACTTCTTATTTGGTCCAAATTATCATCTATATTTCTCAGGTCTTGAGCTAATCTTTTATACTCCATATTGTATTTTGAAACATTTACAACAACTATTGTCTCTTCTGGCTTTTGCAACACATATTGAGTTGTACATAAGTTAAAATCATTATCGGCAATTTCTTTAACCGATACATAATTCGCTACTCCCTCAATACATTCTTTGTTTCTATATAATTCTACAATTCTATTAATATTCTCTTCGCTTAATATTAACTGCTTCTTTTCTACCTTATGAAAGAAACTCTTTGCATTTATCATATATACAACATCATCTACTTTATTCTTTTTTAACAACAACAAAGCAGTCGAAACAGCTGTTGCTGGCATTAATCCTGAAGGAAATTCAATGACAGCATCAATATACTTATCACACACTAATTTTTCACGGATTCCGCCTGTTCGTCCTGATTTAAACAACATTCCTGTTGGAACCAATACTGCTGCTAATCCATCTGTTTCGAGCTGTGCTAAAACATGTCTTAAGGCTAAACTTTCGCTATCTAAATCATCACCATAAAGCACTAAGTCCGTTTCTAAAACTGACTGTAAATAGTCCTTACTATACTTAGGCATAAATGGAGGTTCACATACTATTCTATCAAATTTGGGTCCGTCTAATGGATTAAGCAACGAATCACCACATCTAATTGTACCTATTTTATTCCCTTTTAATAAGGTTACTATCGTAGCAATTGCAATCGTACTTGCATTCACATCTTGAATAAAAACAATACCTTTTTGATTTGCCACTTCATTAATCGACAAACCACATCCGCAAAATCCATCATACACAAACATACCTTCTTGACATTCCAACAATCTTCCTTCCAATTTAGCAAGAGATGGATTTGTTGTAACTTCAGCAGTTGCTTTTCCACCTGAAACCGAGAATTTATATAAAATATTTTCAGCAATTTGATATAAGTCATCACTGCTTTCCACTTGAATTTCATTTACCGCATTAAATATTATTCTAACACTCTCTTCATCTGCTCTTTCAAGTAATCTATGCATCTCATTAGAAATAACATTTTCGCCAATTTCCAATTCTCTTTCAACTTTAATAACATAGTCTGTAATATCCATAGCATACATCATTTTTCCATAAGTCAAAGCTAAATATCCTAGAGAAAATTTATCATCATATGATAAAAATGTCACATCGTCTTTATTATTTAATTCCACATACTTCAAAAACAAGGCACATAGCATAACTTTATACAATTCAAATATTTCAAATCTACCACGCACTTTGCTTGCAACTACCCATAATTTATCAATAGATTTTTTATTCATTATCTAGTCCCTCCTTGATACTTTCTAATACTATGCTTTCCATAAGCTTACTTTCTGTTTCAACCATCTCAAGAAGTACCGATTTCTTCTTTCCACTAAGCATATATGCTTCTCCAATATCTTTCATATCCTGTACAGATACCTTAGGAATTTCTAGTGCTCTTACATCTGTAATCTTAATCATAGGTCTATTAGAACCAACTACTTTAGCCATAAGCTGATTTCGTACATAACTTGTATTAAGAAACGCTGACAAATACTTAGCATCTAACTGGCTATCTTTAGAAACCCTAATCGCTGCGCAAAAAGAAGGAATTACAAATCCAACATTGTCAGCCGTCACATATGCAGCATCATATGGCGTTGATAATTTTATTACCACATCACCTTCCTTTGTATACTTATCATCGTCTACGTCTTTTGAAAGTATTGCTTCTCCCAAACTTTCTTTAATAATAATCCCTTCAGAAATAGCCTTTGGAACTAAAACTTGTATTGTTTCACCTTGAATATTTTCATCCGTTACTCTAGTCATTATCTGTCCGGCTATTACACTCGCAATTTCATCTAACTTCATGTTATGTTTCCTCCTACATAGCCAATTGAATTTCTATGGCATTTTTAATCTGTTTTTCATACATGGTTTGTTTGATACTACCCAATTTTTTCGTCAAACTAGTCCTATTTATAGATGTAATCTGCTCTACCAAAGCTATGCTCGGTTTTTCCAATCCACAACTATTCATATAAACATGTGTTGGTAATCTTTTCTTTCCCAACTTGCTTGTCATTGGAATAATTGTAATGACCGGTGAAAACTCGTTTGCCTTATCATTTGAAACAATTAGAACAGGTCTAACACCCGACTGCAAACTACCCTCAGAATCTGTATTTAACGTAGCCATATAAATATCACCAATTTTACACATTTATTATACCTCCTTATTGCATTCTTGTAAAGTTTGTTTCTGTATTCGATTTGAAATACTTTGTACGTACTTGTTGCATTTACAAAATATCATATTATATTAGTTATGTCAATACTATTTTACGTTTTTGAATGAAATATATTGCACGTTCAGCATTTTGGTACAGTTAGTGTAATAAATCTTCTTATACAACTCATATACAAAAAACCAACATTCCTCAGTTTCGCACCCTCACCACACCCCGACTCACAAAAATTCTCCACACAAAAAATGCTTCACCTCAACTGTTTAAAGTCAAGGTAAAGCACTTAAATTTTACAACTAAATTTACATTTTTTCTTCTCAGCGATTTCTCGCCTCATCTGACCTAGTTCTCATTCATCTTCGCCAACTTAGCACTTTGGTCAGCTGCGATGCATGCGTCGATGATTTCCTGAATATCACCATTCATGATTTTATCTAACTTATACAAAGTCAGGTTGATGCGGTGGTCGGTTACACGGCCCTGAGGGAAGTTGTATGTTCTGATTTTTTCAGAACGGTCACCAGTACCAATCTGGCTTCTGCGCAACTCTGCTTCCGCATCATGCGCTTTTTGCATTTCTAAGTCGTACAGCTTTGCACGAAGGAGTGCAAATGCTTTTGCTTTGTTTTGCAACTGTGATTTTTCAGTCTGGCTGTATACGACAATACCTGTCGGGTAGTGGGTAAGACGTACTGCGGAGTCGGTTGTGTTAACACATTGTCCACCATTTCCGGATGCCCTCATTACGTCAATTCGGATGTCTTTGTCCTCGATTACGATATCCACGTCATCTTCTACTTCCGGCATAACTGCCACACTGATGGTAGATGTATGGATACGTCCGCCGGACTCTGTTTCCGGCACACGCTGCACACGGTGTACACCACTTTCGTATTTCATTTTGGAATATGCACCCTGACCGGAAATGACAAAGTTTACTTCTTTCATACCGCCGATACCGATTTCATCCGCATTCAAAAGCTCCACTTTCCAGCGGTTGCCTTCTGCGTAATGCACGTACATACGATATACTTCTGCTGCAAACAATGCCGCTTCGTCACCGCCTGCGCCTGCACGGATTTCCACGATAACGTTTTTGTCATCGTTCGGGTCTTTCGGAAGCAACAAAATCTTCAATTCCTGCTCCAACTCTTCTACGCGTTTCTTTGCATCAGAGAGTTCTTCTTTTAACATTTCTTTCATATCGGCATCGGATTCTTCTTCTAACATAAGAAGACTGTCCTCGATGTCCTGTTTGCTTTTTTTGTATTCTTTGTATGCATTTACGATTGGTGTAAGGTCGCTTTGCTCCTTCATCAACATACGAAAGCGTTCCTGATTGTTCGCTACAGTCGGCTCGCCGAGCTCACCCATAATTTCTTCATAACGAATCAACAAATCTTCCAATTTATCAAACATCTTTCTCCTCTTTCTGCCGGCTTCCCGGCGTATCCCAAATTCAAGTACTCTTACTTCACGCGCTGCCTGTCGACCTCATTCGTCCCGGCAAACTTTAAACTACGGCAAATAAGTCCCGCAAACAACACGGTCAAGACCTGCCAAATCTTTGATTGTCTCTATTTCTTTAAAACCGGCCGCCTGCATAAGCTCTGTCACATCGTTTGCCTGTTCGCATCCGATTTCAAAGAAAAGCTGACCGCCACGATGCAGGAACGAACCAACCTGCTTTACAATCTCTCTATAAAAATACAATCCATCTTCCATGCCGTCAAGAGCATTTAACGGCTCATGAGCACGCACCTCTTCCATGAGTGTCGGTATGACAGCCGATGGAATATACGGCGGATTAGAAACAATGATATCAAATTTTCCTTCCACCTTTTCAAAAAGGTCGCTCTGTATAAACTGTGCATTTTTCGCTAATCTGCGATTATTTTCCCGAGCCACGTCAAGCGCCTTTTCGGAAATATCAGCCCCAACGCCTTCGCAGTCGTTTGTATATTGCAGCAGACTTAACAAAATGCATCCGGAACCGGTACACATATCCAAAATACGCATTCCGTCATGCACATAGCGAAGTGCTTCTTCCACAAGAATTTCCGTGTCCTGTCTCGGCACAAGCACATGCTCATTTACCAAAAAGGTAAGTCCCATAAAATCCTGTTCACCGGTAATGTGCTGCAACGGAATACGGCTTTCTCTTTTTGCAATGCACTGCTCATACTGCGCCTGCTTTTCTTCGTCTACTTCCTGCTCGCCGTGGACAAGCAATGTATTGCGGTCGGTACCGCAAACATATTCCAACAAAAGTCTGGCATCCAAATCCGCTTCTTCCACACCTGCTGCCCGCAAGCGTTCGCGGCCTGCCTCGTACAATTTTTTATATTCCATAATTGTCCTATTCCTCGTCCTCTATTTCAATAGGACCGTCTACGAGCCATGTATCATCCACTTCGTAACCGAATTCATCAAACAAATACTGTTTCCAGTCAAACACAGCTTCCACCGCTTTGATAGCAACTTCTACCATGCCTTCGTCCGGCTCTTTTGTTGTCAATCTCTGAAGCAACATACCCGGTGCCGACAAAATACGTACAATGATATTGTTGCTGCGACCTGCCAGACGGATAATTTCATAAGAAATACCTGCAATAACCGGAATGAGTAAAATACGCACAATCACTTTGTACAAAGGATTTTGAATTCGGATAAAGAAAAACAGCACAACACTGACAAACATAACGAACAACATAAAGCTCGTTCCGCATCTTTTGTGAAGTCTTGAACTACGCATCACGTTTTTTACCGTAAGCGGACGTCCTTTTTCAATACAGTTGATGCATTTGTGTTCCGCACCATGATACATATACACGCGTTTGATATCCTGCATCAGGGAAATGCCTACTACATACAACAGGAAAATCAAAATACGCAGAATTCCTTCAATGATAGCCATCAAAGATTCGTTGCGCACAAAATCTTTTAACAGATAAGATAAAAAGTAGGGCAACACAATAAAAATTCCGACAGCCAGTATGACTGCCAAAACGGTTGTCAAGCCCATCAATACTTTCTCGGCATTGCCATGAAAAAGTTTATTAAAAAGCTTATCTGTCTTTGTCTCTTTTCCGTCTTCCTCTTCATAAAAAGATGCAGAGTAATTTAATGTTTTGGAACCAAGGCTGAAGGAATCAATAAAATTGAAAATTCCTCTCACAAACGGAATCTTTGTCAATTTACTGTCCGCCATAATACCTCTGTGGACACCAAGTTCCACTTCCACTTCACCGTCAGGCTTACGCACTGCCACTGCGTACTGGTCTTTGTTCTTCATCATAATGCCTTCTAAAACAGCCTGACCGCCAATTCCCGAATATCGGTTTCCTTTATTTTTTCTCATACTATACCTCTATGTTCAAATGAAAAAAGAAGGTTGAGATGTAACACCTCAACCTTGCTAAAAATCCTATTTGCTTGCCACACCGTATTTTTTGTTGAACTTGTCAATACGTCCGTCAGCTCTTGCAGATTTCTGCTGACCTGTGTAGAAAGAATGACATTTAGAACAAACTTCTACGTGGATTTCCGGTTTTGTAGAACCTGTTACAAAAGTGTTACCACAGTTGCAAGTTACAGTTGCCTGATAGTACTCAGGATGGATTCCTTCTCTCATGATTTTCACCTCTCTATAATCATCGTTACTCAGTTATGTTCTCATCCACTTGCTTTAAAAGCACCTGCCTGTATTTTCCACAGACAGCTTAGTCATTGTAGCATAACTTTGCGTCGTATGCAAGTACTTCTTTTAAATAAAACGCATTTTTTTGACCATTTGCACGACATCCCGGTTTGTTCTCGTCCTTGCAAACATGTCCACAATTTTGTCCACTGCCTCTTCTGACTTAAGACCGTTTAATGCTTTACGCATAATGTTGATTGCCTCGAGTTCTTCCGGAGAAAGCAACAAATCTTCTCTTCTCGTACCGGACTTCGGAATATCAATTGCCGGGAATACTCTCTTCTCGGACAACTTGCGGTCGAGAACCATTTCCATATTACCGGTTCCTTTGAATTCCTCGTAAACAACATCATCCATCTTGCTTCCCGTATCTACCAATGCCGTTGCAAGAATAGTAAGGCTTCCGCCCTCACGCATATTTCTGGCAGCACCGAAAAACCGTTTCGGCATATGTAACGCTGCCGGGTCAAGACCACCGGATAATGTTCTTCCGCTTGGCGGAACAGTAAGGTTGTATGCCCTTGTAAGACGTGTAATACTGTCGAGCAAAATCATAACATCTTTTTTGTGCTCTACAAGACGTTTTGCACGCTCGATCACCATCTCCGAAACACGTTTGTGATGTTCCGGCAACTCATCAAAGGTAGAATAAATCACTTCCACATTCGGGCCTTCGATTGCTTCTTTGATATCAGTAACTTCTTCCGGACGTTCATCGATTAACAAAATAATCAAATGCATTTCCGGACAGCTCTTCTTCACGGATTTTGCCACTTCTTTTAAGAGGGAGGTTTTACCTGCTTTTGGCGGTGAAACAATCATACCTCTCTGGCCTTTACCAACCGGGCTGATCAAATCCATAATACGCATCGCAGAGGACGCACCCGGTGTTTCCAGACGGATTCTTTCATCCGGGAAAATCGGTGTCATATCTTCAAAATTGCATCTTCTGATAGCTTCTTCCGGCGGAAATCCATTGATTTTTTTCAAATAAAGGAGCGCGCTGAACTTCTCGCTCTGTGTTTTAATTCTTGTATTACCTTCGATAATATCGCCGGTTTTTAAATTGAAACGTCTAATCTGGCTTGGTGCCACATAGACATCATTCTCACCCGGCAAATAATTTTCACAACGAATGAAGCCGTAACCATCCGGCATAACTTCCAAAATTCCGTTGGCCGTAATTCCACTGTCCAACTCTGCCGGAAATTTTTCATTCAAAATAACTGCTTCCGGTTTTTCCTCTGCTTTTTCTGCAGGACGTTCTGTAGCTTGCGCCTTAGGCTGCTCTTTTTGCTTGTCCTTCTCATCCTGCAAAAGCATTGCTTCCACTACTTCGCTTTTCTTCATCGTAGAAATTCCTTTAATCCCTCTTGCTTTTGCAATTTCTTTCAAATCAGAAAGTGCAAGAGACTCATATTTTTCTCTCATCATTTATTCCTCCGTTGTTTGAAACAACATCCCATTTTTATCAAATACATACTATTCAATTTGTCCTTTTTTCCTTGGGATTTAAATATGACATGTCTATAGAAAACGTAACATGGTTACTACTTTTGTCATTATACAATATTTTTTTCGGAATGAAAAGCATGAGTTTAATTTTTCCTACTTTTAAAATAAAAGCATGCAAAAATACTGAAAAACACAATAACAAGCACAAGCAACGTCACATCCGAATAGGTTTCCATTACTGCAACGACCTTTTTCCAGTTTTGTCCGACTTTGCTTCCAACAAATACGAGCACCGCATTCCAAATAAAAGAACCTGCCGTTGTCAAAAGTAAAAAGAGCGCAAACGGCATTTTGCTCATACCTGCCGGAATGGAAATCAGACTTCTGACAATCGGTACAAACCGGCAAAAAAACACCGTCATCGTTCCTCTTTTTTCAAACCATCCATAGGCGCTTTCCACATCTTTCGCTTTCAGATGCAGCAACCGCCCCATAGGTCCGTTTACCACTTTGATCAATCGTTCTTTGTGAAACAGTCGTCCGGCCAGATACAACACAATCGCACCAACGACAGACCCTACTGTGGAAAAGAAAACGACTCCCACCACATGCATACTTGTATAGGTCGTCATAAAGCCGCCAAACGTCAAAATCACCTCCGACGGTATGGGCGGAAAAATATTTTCTATTGCAATCAAAAGCATAATCCCAAAATAACCAAATTTATCCATAAAAGTTGTAATCAGATTTTGCATATACCAACTCTCCAAAGCAATTTTTACGACTGTATAAAGATGTGTGTTGTAAACAGGAATGGCGTGGCAAAAACAAGGTGTGTATGCCTACAAAGTGAGATTTAGTGGTGCTTAGCATTTTCATCAGCACATAGCAATCTGCGAACAGGAAGTTCGCAGAAATCGCAATTGAGCCAGGATGGCGAATTTGCGATGGTTGCGCGATGAAACATAACTTTTCAAGAAAATGCTTAGCACTACTTATCTCATGTCGTGGCATACACACCTTGTTTCTGCCACGCCCTTCCTGTACAACACACACTTTGTACAGCCTGCTTTAGTAAGTATATGCTTGGGAAGTTGCATCTATTCCTACAACATCGGGAAGCGTCCAAGCACGTTTTCACACCGCAAAATATCAGTTGACAAACATATCAAAAATGTATAAAATGTAACTTGCTTGCAGGAATGGCGGAATTGGCAGACGCGCACGGTTCAGGTCCGTGTGATAGCAATATCATGAGGGTTCAAGTCCCTTTTCCTGCACGGATGAAAAAACCTTGAAATGCTGTAAACACAGTGTTTCAGGGTTTTCTTTTTTCTCCCATTATCGCGCCTCTCTCGCCCCTCTATTATTTGACAATTTTTGCAAATAATGTTAATATAACTGTATAATTTCTAATCGGAGGCGAATTGTTATGGCAACTTGCGAAAAACTGGCTAAATGTCCTTTTTATCAAGGAAAAATGGATATCAATGTAGGTCTTGGGGCTATGTACCGCAAAAAATATTGTGAAGGAGATAAGACAATTTGTGCACGTTACATTGTGGCAACACAATTAGGTCCGGATTTCGTGACAAATAATCTATATCCTAACATGAACGATTTGGCAGAAAAAATGCTTGCCGAAAACAAAAAATAAAAGTGTCTCATACATACTTACAATGATTATCAACCACTTCGCGCAGAGAATACTCTATTGCGTGAGTGGTTGTTTTTCTTTCGGAATAAAACAGGCTTTCTGCATCATACACTGTAACAAAAAAAGGAGTTACTATGCTCCCTTCTCAAAAAAAAGTCGCTATTCTCGGGCGGGATTCCCAAACACAAAATTACAAAAAAGCGCTGGACTTTTTTCAAATTCCTCATGAAGTCACCCTTTCTGTCGGGAAATTGTCTGAATTTGACGCATTGTTGCTTCCCGGTGGCGGTGATATCGACCCACTGCTCTTAAACGTTCCAAACGAAGGTTCCAAAAACATTGATACGGAGCTTGATGTTTTGCAATTTCAGGCATTGGATTTGTTTGTACGCAACAAAAAACCCGTTCTTGGTATTTGCAAAGGCTTTCAACTCATCAATCTCTATTTTGGCGGCAAACTGATTCAGGATTTACCCCAACCTTCCATACATACGGTACAAAAAAATGGGGACGATGCATACCACGAAGTACACACTCATCCCCAAGCACGCTTGCATCCTCTTTGTTCCGAAATCAGTCCGCTGTTTCCCAACACTTTTGACGTAAACAGCGCTCACCATCAGGCAATTTCCAAATGCGGAAAAGGCTTGCAAGTACTACATACCGCAAAGGACGGTATCCCGGAAGGAGTTCTTCACGAAACTTTGCCACTCCTTGCATTTCAATGGCACCCGGAACGAATGCTTTTTTCCAAAGAAAAAATGCATCGCATGAGCGGTTTACTTGCGTTTCACTTTTTCCGCTATTTTTTGCTTGCTTTCCTCTGCTTTCTTTGAAATCTTTTCAAGGGTCATTTCCGTTTTCTTTTGCATCTGTGCCATTGTTCTGTCACGCGCCATGCGGAATAATATTTGCATATTGCCACGAATGCGTTTCCTTGCAGGCTCTTCAATTTTTTTGATTTCTGCAAGGATACCTTTCATACTGCGTTTCCAGTCTGCACCCAAATCAATCAAATTATCGGTATCCGAAGCTTCCAATACACGAAACAAAACATGTATCATTTCACGGAGCTGCTCTTCCTCCATCGAAAGCAACCATGCATTTAGCGTGTGTTCTACAATCCTTTTTTCATCATTTCTTTCCTTTACGCGCACAAGTTCTGTTCCCTTCACTTGCCACGTATATGGATTGTGCTGAATCAGTCCGTGTGCTGAACTTTCTACCATCTCATAGGTCTCACTGTCTTCCAAAAGTTTACCAACGATAGATGCCTGCGGAATAAATTTGGTAAATTTATTTCCAATAACGCCATAATCTTCTCCTGAAATGACATCAGGATGAAATCCCGGACTGTCATAACTATATACATACTTAATGCGCTCCCGAATCTTTGGCTTTGCGCGCAAAGACGCATACACAGCAAGATTACCACCTTTGGAGTGTCCGCCAACATAAAGCTTGTTGGGCATATATCGGGCAATCAGTTCCAAATATAAGACACTTTTTATCTGCCCGGGTACCGGACGAGGAAAAAAGAAATTACAATCTTCCTTCCAGCCGACCATCGTTTCGTCGGTTCCCCGATATGCAACATAGACCATGCCATTTTCCAACAAAAAAGTAATTGCCGAAAACTGCGTTTCTTTCTCCAAGTCAACTTGGTTTACATAATAGTTCATTTTCAAATTGTGAAACCGGCATCCGGAAAGCATACTTTCATACAGTGCACGATTATCCCTTTCATAACGGGTATCCGCAAAAAGATTCCCCTTTTCTTTTTTTGTATCCAATTCACATAAAGATACAAATGGTTCCTCATCCGCAATACCACCTACAAGATGCTCAAACTTTAAATAGACAAACTGGCATAACACTAAACTATCAACTTCATTAAACGGCATCTCTGAAAAAGGAATATCCCCATATTCTTTCACATAATCGATTATTGTGCCCATGCATCCTCCACATCATAATATTGTAGTAACAATTCTACCACATGGCTATAGCTTGCCACTCCGTCTTCCACTCCGTTTAAATTCAAATTGGTCTCCACAATTACCTCTGACACTTTTTGCACTGTGGAAGTACTCACCACCGCTTTTTTCTCTACTTCCTCCCACGTCTCCGGCGTCAAAAACACTTTGTCCTCCCGTACCTGCGATGAAATACGCACTTGGTTTTTGTAAATTGCCTTATTTTTATCTATGGCTTCATAATAATCATTGTCCACATAATACAAAACACTCAAAAAGCCACTGTATTGAAAAAACACGTCATCTGAGCCCACACAGGCAAGGAATGCAATGAAATTCGCCTCATCCTCCTGCATAAATCCTTTTGTATGAGATAGCTCATGACAGATTGTCTCCGGCATGTTCGTGACATACATTTTTGTATTGTAATTTGCTTCCATGGAAAACGGGAAATAATACCCTTTCATCATTTGCTGACTAAAAAATCCGGAAAAAGTAAAACCTTTCGGATTGGAATAAAAACCGGCGAGCTGTGGATAAGTTTCTCCTAACCGTTTCATCTCGATAATTGCCTGTGCATGTATATCCCCTGAATAGATAACATTTCCATGTTCATCGCGCTCCACAAGTTTGCTCAAACGGTTGCATTCACTAACAACATAATTTCTCAAGTTTTCCAAGTCACTCAAACGATATTGTTCATACACGGTCTCCGGAAAATATTTTTGTGAAAAGCTACTGCAATGAAACAAAATAAAACAGTTTGCAGTCATAATGCATGCAACACAAGTAAAAGTAACTAAAAATCCAAAACAATAATAGCGAATCACTTTGGGCAATCTTCTTTTTTTCTGCTTGCGCACAAGGAAAATACAACGACAAATGCCGGCTGCAAAAATCATTAGAACTAAAATCCCCACAAAAAAAGCTGCCAAAATCAGCATCCATTCTCCCACAGAGAAGGAGAACAGACTTGTAATTCTGCCATAAAAACCGGAACAAACCGGAAAGATATGCGCCACATACCAATCACAAAAAGCAACACTGTTCCAAGCCAATATATTCACAATAATAATAACACCCCAAATAATTCCCACGATTCTATATTTTTTCATTTTCCCGTTTCCTTAAGGTATTGCCCCCAAATATAGCTAATATAATTTTACCTTGATTTGTTGAAAAATACTAGATTTTGTGTTAATTTTTACATATAATTATTAATTTTTTACAAACAATTCTCACGGAGGATTCCTTATGTCTCAAAACAAGCACTCTAAGTTTATCAGTATCTCAAAAAAGCTGATACTAACAGTTATTCCCATAATGACAATATCCATTCTGATATTAATGGGTATAAATTATCTGTCTACAAAAGAGATTTTATTACAAACTGCCGGGCAGACGTTGCAAAAAGAGACCGAATCCACTGTAAATACGATTGAAACCTTTGTAGAAAGCACACTTTCCTCACTCAACCGGGTTTACGATACAATGAAAACGGTACATTTTTCCTCCGAAGAGGCAAAAAAGGAATATTTAATGACCACTTGTATGATGCAACCGGAAATACCAAGTCGGAGGCCAAGCGGTCTTA
>JAZQDM010000015.1:0-26156 GCA_045546775.1 Lachnospiraceae bacterium
GACAGAGGTGCAATGCTTACAATCATGAACCCGGATGATAAAGCTGGTTTGGAAGCAGCACTTAGATTAAAAGATGAATTAGGTGCAGAAGTAACTGTAATTACAATGGGTCTTCCGAAGGCAGAAGATGTTCTCCGTGAAGCACTTGCTATGGGAGCTGACAATGCAATTCTTGTAACAGACCGCGTACTTGGTGGTGCTGATACATGGGCAACTTCCACAACACTTGCAGGAGCAATCAGAAACCTTGAATATGATTTGATTATCACAGGACGTCAGGCTATCGACGGTGATACAGCACAGGTTGGTCCGCAGATTTCCGAACACCTTGGAATTCCGGTAATCAGCTATGCACAGAACATCAAAGTAGAAGGCGACAGTGTTGTAGTAGAACGTCAGTATGATGACAGATATCACGTATTAAAAGCTCAGATGCCGTGCTTAGTTACTGCACTTGCAGAATTAAACGAGCCTCGTTATATGACTCCGGGCGGAATTTTCGATGCATTCAGCAAAGAAATTACTGTTTGGGGAAGAGCAGATTTGAAAGATGTAGATGATTCTAACCTTGGATTAAAAGGTTCACCGACACAGATTGCAAAAGCATCTGACAAAGTTCGTAAAGGTGCCGGAGAAAAGGTTACATTAGGTGCTGCTGAAGCAGTTGATTACATCATGGACAAATTAAAAGAAAAACATGTAATCTAAATTACGCGAAAAATTCTGAAATATAATGGAGGTCAAAATGAATACAGCAGATTATAAAGGAGTATTTGTCTTTGCTCAGCAGGTTGACAACGAAATCAGCGGTATCGCTTTAGAGTTAATCGGTAAAGGTAAAGACCTTGCAAAAGACTTAGGAACAGAAGTAACAGCCGTTTTAGTTGGTTCAGATGTTAAAGGCTTAGCAGACGAATTAGCAGCATACGGTGCAGATAAAGTTATCGTTGTGGATGATCCTGAATTAAAAGAATACAGAACAGAGCCGTATGCACACGCTCTTTCTTCTGTAATTGAAAAATACAAACCGGAAATTATGTTAGTTGGTGCTACAGCTATCGGTAGAGATTTAGGTCCTCGTGTGTCCGCAAGAGTACATACAGGTCTTACAGCTGACTGTACACAGCTTGAAATCGGTGATTTCCCGATCAATCCGATTCCGGGTAAAGAACAGTTACACAACCAGTTGTTAATGACACGTCCGGCTTTCGGTGGTAACACAATCGCTACAATCGCTTGTCCGAACTTCCGTCCGCAGATGGCAACAGTTCGTCCTGGTGTTATGCAGAAATTGCCTAAAGTTGAAGGCGCTAAAGCTGTTATCGAAGAGTTCAATCCTGGATTCACACCGGATAACAAATATGTTGAAATCTTAGAAGTAGTAAAATCTGTAGTTGATACAGTAGATATCATGGATGCAAAAATCTTAGTATCCGGTGGTCGTGGTGTTGGAAGTGAAGAAAACTTCAAATTATTAGACGACCTTGCAGAAGTATTGGGCGCTACAGTTAGCTGCTCACGTGCAGTTGTAGATGCCGGCTGGAAATCCAAAGATTTGCAGGTAGGCCAGACAGGTAAAACAGTTCGTCCGAACGTATACTTCGCAGTAGGTATCTCCGGTGCTATCCAGCACTTGGCAGGTATGGAAGAATCTGATTTAATCATCGCAATCAACAAAGATGAAACAGCTCCGATCTTTGACGTAGCTGATTACGGTATTGTTGGTGACTTGAACAAAATCCTTCCTGCTTTGACAGAGAAATTGAAAGCTGAATTGGCTGCAAAATAAGAGCCGAATCCGCTGAAATAAGTTCACTATGGCGCCATCTCTCAAGCAGAGGTGGCGCTTTTTGCCAGGGAGGTATTGGATGCTTGAAGTAGTGGGAATAAAAGCTTCTTACAAAAACAAAAATATTGGGAAAAATGCGCAAAAGCAAGTTTTGAAAAATGTAAATTTTACGGCCGAAGAGGGACAGTGTATCGCGCTCGTCGGGGCAAACGGAACCGGAAAATCCACCCTGCTTTCCATCCTTGCAGGTATTCAAAAAGCGCAAGACGGACGCATTTTGTACAATGGCACAGACTATCTGGAAAAGAAAAATATCCGGAAGCTTAAACGACTCAGCGGCTACGTTCCACAGGATAATCCGCTTATGGAAGAGCTGACGGTATACGATAATTTGAAACTGTGGTATTGCCACAGCAAACAGTTAAAAGAGGCGCTTTTAAGCGGTGTTTTAGCACAGTTTGATTTGGATGAATATTTGCATATGCCGGTTGGAAAACTTTCCGGTGGAATGAAAAAGCGTGTCAGTATTGCCTGTGCGCTTGCAGAAGATCCGCCCATTATTTTGATGGATGAACCAACAGCGGCACTGGACATGATATGCAAACAAGAAATAAACGAATTTATAAAAAATCTGAAAAAAAAGGGTAAAATAATAATTTTTTCAACCCATAACGAGACAGAACTCGAAATATGTGATAAACTGTATGTGTTGCGAAATGGGGAGCTTGTAGAAGTTTCAACAGGCATTCGCGGCAAACAATTATTAAACTTACAGAAAAGAGAGGTAGGAGAGTAAATGAAAAAGGGAGCCATTATTGGTATTGTATGTGGTGCGATTGCTGTTGTAGCAGGAGCAGCCGGAACAGGCGCATACTTGTTTTTTAATTCACCGGAGATGAAGGTGACACGTGCAACTGCAAATTTCTTTGAAGAAATGGACGCATACGAAGAAGCAATTGAAAAAGCATCAAAGATTAAGAACGATGTAGATTTTGACAAAGATCCGTATCATGCAACGATTGATTTGGATCTTTACGATGTGTTGAGAGACACCGAGAGCAATATAAGTATTAGTGCAGATGTTCTTTGCGACAACAAAGACAAAAAACTCGTAGAAGAATTGACAATTGAAGCAATGAATATGGAATGGTTGACTTTAGTTATGGCCGCAGATGACAAATCGGTTTATTTTGGTGTGCCGGAGTTGTTTGATGGAACAGTCAGCTTTGACCAGGAAAATTTAATAGAGCAGTACAACAATTCTCCGATGACGGAACTTTTGGGCGAAGAAATTGACGTAGATGAAGAGATTTCTTTTGAAGTTTTTACAAAGAAGAGTGATAAAAATTTCTACGAAGCAAACGAAGAAACGATCAATGAGATGATCAAAAACGCAGAAATCGAAAAGGTGGATGGAAAGCTTGAAGTTAGCGTTGGTGATAAAGAAGTAAAATGTACGGGTTATGAAATTACACTCGAGAAGGACGACGTAAACAAACTGATGGCAGATGTTTACGGTGAAAATGTGTTTGTTACTAAAAATGACTTAGAGTTAATTGTTTATATGGATAACAAATGCAACATCAGACAGATTCAGACAGATAACGATATTGATGTTGAAGAAGCCGGACAGGTAACATCAATTGCACTCCGCTTTGTTGGGGAAGACAATGCTTTTGACGAAGTCAACTTTAAAATGTGCATGAATATTGAGGGCGATGAAGTAGAATTCACGATGGATTACACTACTACATATGAAAAGAGTGTACTTAGCCAAAAGATTGACATGGGCTTTGCGATTGAAGATATTGAATATTTATCTGCTGATTTCGTGAGTGAAAGAAACACAAAAGACAAAACAATGAAATATGAGCTCACATCCGATTTAGATGGAACGGCATTGGAATTTGTTCTTGCCGGTACCTATGCAGAAGACGGAAGCTCTTATGAGTTCACAGACGGTGCACTTACTTTGAGCGGTGAAAAGTTAGCAGGCTTTGATTTGTCTGTTTTTGTGGAAGAGTACAAAGAAGAAATCACTATGCCGGAAGGCGAAGTATATCGTATTTTTGAAATGACAGAAGCAGATATTGATGAATTTGCAATGGAGATTGCTGAAAATTTGGAAATCTACATTGAGGATCATGGTTTGTCTGAATTGCTTTACGGCGGAAGCTATTATGAGGATGACTATGATTATTATGAAGATGACTATGATTATTACGAAGACGACTATGGCTACGAAGATGATTATGGTTATGAAGATGACTACGACTACGGTTTGGAAGACTATTATGACTACGATGAAAGTGGTTTAGTTGACCTTACAGAAGAGGAGTATAATGAGTTTATCGAGTTGTTATATTCCGGCGAAGATGGTATGTTTGAAGCATCCGATGGAACAATCTATTTCTATTACAGTGATGGTTCTTACATAAAAATGGCAGCTGACTCAGATTATTAATACAAGCAAAACAACAAAAGACTTGGATAGTAAGGATAGATTATGAAACGAGTGTTACGTTTGTTATTTGCAGAAAATAAACGTGCGTGGAAGCTATTTCCCAAAATGTTATTACAGGCAATTGTTCCGGTTCTTGTAACCGGGGCAGTTGCTTTTTGCGCTTCAAAGATGCTTTATCAGGATGAAACGGTTACAATTAAAGTTGCGGTTGTGCTGGAAGAAGAAAACACAATGACGCAGTTTGCGCTGGATTATGTCAAAGAGGCGGAAGAAGATGTAGAATTTGTGGAATACAACGGCAAGGATGCTTTAAGGGCTTTAAAGGAAAAGGAATGTGCTGCGGTCATCGTTTTGCAGGCGGAGCTGATTGACAGTATTTTGAGCGGTGAAAACGCGCCGGTTCTTGTTGTTTGCAATGAGGATATGGAAGCCGCTTTCTTTTTGCGGGAGCTGACGGATGCGGGTGCGAAGCTGTTATCGGTGGCGCAGGCTGAAATTTATGCGTTGTATGATTTGGTGGAACAGTACGAAGTGGAAGATGCGCTTTATGATTTGCAGATGAAGGTCAATTTAAATAACATTACACTTGCAATGGGACGGGATGATTTATTTCATTATAAAACCGTGTCAGCAACAGGAAATGTGTCTACGAACATCTATTATTTGTCGAGTGTATTGCTTGCAACATTGCTCTTTTTGGGAATGCCTATGGGAATGTTTTTAAAAGGAGATCAGGAAGTGTTTTTGCGTCAACTTACTAAGGCGGGAAACGGGGCAGGAATGCAGCAGGGCTGTCGGTTGCTTGCGGTAGTTGGTATATATACTGTGTTGCTTTGCGGAGTGGCGTTAGCTTTGTCCGCGTTCGGAATGGAGAAAATTCAAGTAGGTGTACTGCTTATCGTCGGTGTGAGTATTGCCGCGTTTGTTCTCTGCATTTATGAACTTGTGGAAAAGAAAAGCAGTGCAGTGCTTTTGCTTGCGTTTTTGACAGCAGTATTTTTGTTTGTCGGCGGCGGCATTGTTCCGACTGTCTTTTTGCCGGATTTCCTAAAAACAGTTTCTAAGTGTTTGCCGTCCACATATTGGCTGTTGGCCGGTGCGGAGGCGCTTTCGGGAACCTTTTACAAAGGGGCGGTTGTGTATAGTCTTATTTATGCAGTTGTGTTTTTGGGGACAGCTATTTTCTTGCGTCACAGGAAGGTGGTGGCGAAATGATGGCATACGGGAAAGCAATTTTTACGTATATTATTTTACTTGGAAAAAGGATGTGCAAGACACCCGGCTATGTACTGAGTTTTATACTTGTGCCTTGTATTCTTTTTGGTATCAGTTATATTACATCCACAGACACGAATCAGGTGTATATCGCTTTTGCATTAGAGACAAGCGACGGGGCAAATCATGGAGACGACGCACAAATACAAGAGGAGACATTTCTTGCACAATTAAAGGAAATATTGTGTGAGAAGGAAGGGACGATACAATTTGTATACTGTCGGTCCGAACAAGAAGTGATGGAGATGGTTGCAAAAGCAGAAGCGGAATGCGGTTACTATATTCCTGCCAATTTGTATGACCGATTGGACCGAATGAAATTGAACCGTGTTATAAAAAGCTATGAGTCTCCCCAGACGAGTATGCGAACGCTGTGCGATGAAGTGTTTTTTGCAGAAGTTTTTGCATTATATGAGGAAACGGCGTTTGGGACTTATGCAGGGGAGTTGATTTTTGAGGCATTGCAAGAGTATGTGCCGGAGGCTGCAAGTCATTTTGGAGAGATGGAACACAAAGATTTAAACGAGCAGGCGCATGCACTATTTGATACGTATATGTACAATGGAAGTACCTTTGCTTTTTCGTACGAAGTATATGGACAGGATGCGAAGGAAGAAAAAAACATAGCGGAGACACAGACAACAAAGCTTTTCAATGTCAAAAAAATCGGCGCTTGGGTACTGTTTATATGTGCGTTGTGCGGTACGCTGGATTGTTTGGAGGATGAAGGGAAACGTCGGACTGTACGTTTGCAATATAGAAAGACATTCCGTGTTTTGACCATTTATGCACCGGTTGCAGTCATGAGTTTGTTTTTGTTTGGATTATTATTGTTGACGGGCAATGGTGGAAATCCGTTGCATGAAATATTGCGGCTTATCGCTTATCAGTTTATACTGGTGTTATATTGCTTTTTGATAAAAGCAATTTGGAAAAATGAGGAAAAGTTTGTGGCTGTGATGCCCACCTTTATTTTGATGTCGGCAGTGGTTTGTCCGATATTTGTTGATTTGAAAAGGTATGTTCCGATATTTGAATGGTTGGAGAAGCTATTTCCAATTACGTATTATTTAGCATAAAAGAGAGGTAACAAACGATGGAGACAAAGAAAAGTATTATGGATTATGAGACCGTGGATTTGGACAGGGAAGATAACGCGGTAGTTATTATTGACCAGACATTGCTTCCGGGGAAAACAGAAATTATTAAGTTAAAAACAGCACAGGAAATTTGGGATGCCATTTATCTTTTGAAAGTGCGAGGCGCTCCGGCGATTGGGGTATCTGCGGGATTTGGCATATATGTGCTTGCAAATACCATCGAAGAAGAAGCGTATGATGCCTTTTATAAAAAGTTCAAAGAATACAAAGACTATTTGGACAGCGCCAGACCGACGGCGGTAAATCTTTCCTGGGCATTAAACCGTATGGAGAAAGTATGTCTGGATAATCAGGATAAGACGGTAGCAGAAATCAAGGAGTTGCTTTATAAAGAGTCGGTTGCCATCAAGGAAGAAGATGTATGGATGTGCAAAACCATCGGAGAATACGGTCTGAGTCTTGTAAAACCGGGAGATGGTATTTTGACACATTGCAATGCCGGACAGCTTGCCACAAGCAAATACGGAACCGCAACTGCGCCCATTTATCTCGGACAGGAGAGGGGCTACAACTTCCATGTTTTTGCGGATGAAACGAGACCTCTTTTGCAAGGTGCCAGACTGACGGCCTATGAATTGCATTCTTCCGGTGTGGATGTAACTGTCATTTGCGATAATATGTCTGCCATGGTTATGAAAAACGGTTGGGTGAATGCGGTATTTGTAGGATGCGACCGTGTAGCAGCAAACGGGGATACGGCAAACAAAATCGGTACTTCTGTTGTAGCGACGGTGGCAAAACGATACGGAGTACCATTCTATGTATGTGCGCCCACGTCTACCATTGATATGAATACAAAAACCGGTGCGGACATTCATATTGAAGAGCGTCCTGCAGAGGAAGTGACGGAGATGTGGTACAAAGAACGCATGGCGCCGGAAGGCGTAAAAGTGTTCAATCCGGCGTTTGACGTGACGGATAACGATTTGATTACCGGAATTGTCACAGAATACGGTGTTGCAACAGCACCATATGAAGAAGCGTTCCAAAAAATATTTGCAGAAAAAGAAAAAGCTTCGAAACATATTATTGAAAAATAGGAATATAAATAAAATATGTGAGCAATATAGAAAAGTAAATAGGATGATTTGACCGGCGTTTGCTATGGTTATTGCATCGGTATGAAAAGAGGAAAGATATATGTCAAGAAGTTGTGTGCGATGTGGTGAAGAAATGTTGGATGAAAACGACCTGAAAGTGGAAGGCACAGGTTACGGTCTTGTTTTTACAAAAACAAAAAAAGTGTTTGGGGAAAGACTGGGGAAACCCAATGTGGCAGTTTGCCCGAAATGCGGAGAAATTTCATTGTTCTTAAATGACGTGTCAAAACTGACCAAAAAGTAAACACATTCAAAAAATAAAAAAGTGCTTCCGACAGCAGTATGGATTTACAAAGTGTAATCCAAAAACTGCGCGACGGAAGCACTTTTTATTCGTGCAAAGTGCTGCACGGCGTGAAGTCATTAATATTCTAACGCTTTTTCTTCACCGTTCATAACGCGGAGTGCGCCCTGCACTAAAGCAAGCAATTCATCTTCACCCGGATATACCGTAATCGGAGCGATAAAGCCGGTTCTTTCTGTTAACACGTCATCAACGATTTTGTTGTAAGCAATACCACCTGTCAAAATAATCTGGTCAACTTTGCCGTTCAAAACACAAGCCATGGAACCGATGTCTTTTGCAACCTGTAAAAGGAATGCATCGCGAACAAGGATAGCTTCTTCGTCGCCTTCTTCTGCGCGTTTTGCAACATCACGCATATCGTTTGTGCCGAGGTAAGCATTGAAACCGCCGTTTCCTACTAATTTTTTGTATACTTCTTTCTGTGTATATTTTCCGGAGAAACACATTTCAACTAAGGCACCTGTCGGAACACCGCCTGCACGTTCCGGTGAGAAAGCACCGTCACCGTCAAGAGCGTTAAATACGTCTACAACTTTACCGTTCTGGTGAGCACCAACAGATACGCCGCCACCCATATGTACAACGATTAAGTTCAAATCTTCGTATTTTTTGCCGCATTCTTTTGCATAACGTTTTGCAACCGCTTTCTGGTTTAATGCGTGGAAAATACTTTTTCTCGGAAGTTCCGGTACGCCGGAGTAACGAGCAATCGGCATAAGTTCATCTACAACAACCGGGTCAACAATGTAAGAAGGAACGTTGATGGAGTCTGCAATTTCACGAGCGAGCAGACCGCCTAAGTTAGATGCATGTTGTCCCTGAACACCAACTTTTAAGTCCTCCAATAAAGCATCACTTACTGCGTATGTACCGCCGGTAACCGGTTTCAACATACCGCCGCGTCCAACGATAACATCCAAGGAATTGATGTCAAAATCTTTTTCTTTTAAGAGAGAGACAATAATGTCTTTGCGGAAATCTTTCTGGTCTACGATAGAAGCATACTGTGCGATTTCCTCGGTAGAGTGTCTCAAAGTTTCCTCGAACAATAATGTTTCGTCTTCGAATACACCGATTTTTGTAGAAGTGGAGCCTGGATTGATAATTAAACTTTTAATAGACATAATTTTTCTCCTTTTCTTTTTTATATTGTTATGACGGGAAAAACTTCCCGTCATAAAAGATTTCTTATTTTAAAGATTCTGCAACAACTGCACCGAGAGCCAAAGAGTTTACTTTTGTCTCGAAGTCGTCAGAACGGGATGTAAGAATTACAGGAGCTTTTGTACCTGTCAAAATGTTTCCGTTCTTTACTTCAGCAGTGTGTACCAATGTTTTGTATGTAATGTTTCCTGCGTGGATATCAGGGAAAAGTAATACGTCTGCATCGCCAACAATTTTACGGCCTTCCGCGCCTTTGTGCTGTGCAGCTTCCGGACAGATTGCTAAGTCCATGGAGAGCGGTCCGTCTACGATACATCCTGTAATTTTGCCCTCTTCACACATTTTTGTAAGTTCTGCAGCGTCTACCGTTGCAGGCATTTTCGGGTTTACAACTTCAACAGCAGCAATCGGAGCTACTTTCGGGCATTCGATACCGCATGCATGTGCAATTTCTACTGTGTTTTCGATAATATGTACTTTGTCTTCCAAAGTCGGATATGTCATGAAAGCAACGTCTGTCAGGAACAACAATTTGTCAATTCCTTTGATTTCGAATACGCAAACGTGGGAAAGTGTTTTTCCTGTTCTCAAACCAACTTCTTTGTCAAGGACACTCTTCAAGAAAGATTTTGTATCAATAAGCCCTTTCATGTACATGTCAGCGTCACCGTCATGAACGAGTTTCACCGCTTTTAAAGCTGCCTGGTAATCATCTGCTTCGTGAATAATTTCAAATCCGTCTAAGTTCATATCGATAGAAGCAGCAACCTCTCTGATTTTTGCTTCGTCACCAACTAAAATAGCATCTGCGATATTGCGCTCTTTTGCAGCCTTTACAGCTTCCAATACAGGAGCATCCTGTGCAACAGCAACGGAAACTTTTTTCATTTTTCCGGTTCCGGCTTTTGCAACCAAATCATTAAAACCTTTACTCATTTTCTTTTACCTCACAATTTTTCATTCATCTTACTTGTATAATATCAAAGAACAAATTCTTTAAAATTATGTCATCGTTAAAATAATAACACTTTAGAGATTAAAAAGCAACAGTATGAAAATCTTAATAAAAAAATAACTTTTATTTCTGACAAAAGGGTGTATAATGAAAACAGTTTTAGGACATCGGGGTGATGTCCAGTATGACAAAAGCTATAAGAGACCGGTAGTTTTTGTAAAGCGTGAACGGTATTGGAATCCGATTAATACGTGAAAAAGGAATGCCAGAGAACGGATAGGCATTCGGAAAAGAGGTCTTATATTTTGGAAAGTGAATATAGAAACAAAAGAAGAAAACACGTGGCATGTTGTCTTTTTATTGCAGGGCTTCTCTGTGCGGGAGTTGTAGTCTGGTTTAAGTGTTTTGATACGATGGAGGTCAAGGAAAGTGTTCTGACGCAGGAGCAACGCAGTTCCATGACATCCAAGCAGATTACAGACAAAGAGAATGCATACGATAAAAAGATATTGAAGCGTCACCTTTATGACTTCGCGGATGTGAAAATTGCCTGTCTGGGCGACAGCATTACGCAAGGGATAAACGGTGCAACGGGACGTGCGGACGGGTTGACATATCCACAGGCGATGCAGGAAGCACTCGGGGCAGAAGAAGTGTACAATCTCGGTATCGGTGGTTCGTCCATAAGCAACTATTGGAGCAATGCGATGGTAGGGCGTTATATGGAAATACCGCAGGACTCGGATATTATCATTGTTTTTGGCGGATTGAATGACGTTTTCAGTGGCAGTTTTGCCAATATTGGAGATGTGTCTACGTTAGCACCGAATACCTTTTGCGGAGATTTGGATGCACTTTTAACAGGAATTCAAACAAATTATCCGGATAGTTTGCTTATTTTGGTTACACCGATGAAAAGTATAACGGTAGAGGAAGTGAGTATGATTAATCCGTTTATGTGTCCCATGAAATATTATGTGGATATCATGCTGTATCTGGCTGAAAAACACGATGTGGAAGTGATTGATTTATATTACAATGATTTTATGAATTCCTATGATAAAGAAGTGTATGTGGCGTATATGCCGGGGTGCCATCCGGTGGATGCCGGATATCGCGTTCTGGGAGAACATATTGCAAAAGAAATCGTGCGGATTGTGTTGGAGGCAGAAGAATTAGAGAATCCCGACAGATTACTTGAATAAAACTTAGAAATCTGTTACAATGGAGTTTGATTTTTTGAGAATATTATGTTAGGTAAAGTGTTGCTTGAGGGGAGCGGCACGGATAGAAAGGAAAAAAATGGGCGTAATAGACAAAATTTTTGGAACTCACAGTGAAAGGGAGCTAAAGCGAATTGAACCGCTTGTACAAGCGATTGAAGATTTGCGTCCGGCGATGCAGGCACTGTCGGATGAAGAACTTAAAAATAAAACGAAAGAATTTAAGAAAAGACTTGCGGAGGGAGCAACGCTTGACGATTTGCTCCCGGAAGCTTATGCAACTGTACGTGAGGCTGCAAAACGTGTGCTTAACATGGAGCATTACCGTGTGCAGTTAATCGGTGGTATTATTTTGCATCAGGGTCGTATTTCGGAGATGAAAACCGGAGAAGGTAAGACACTTGTGTCCACTTTGCCGGCTTATTTGAATGCCCTGGAAGGAAAAGGCGTACATGTTGTTACGGTCAATGATTATTTGGCACAGCGTGATGCGGAATGGATGGGCCAGGTCCATGAATTTTTGGGCTTAAAAGTTGGTGTTGTTTTAAACTCCATGAAGGCAGAAGAACGCCGTGAAGCATACAATTGTGACATTACCTATGTGACAAATAACGAACTTGGTTTTGATTATTTGCGTGATAATATGGTTATTTATAAGGAGCAGCTTGTTCTTCGTGATTTGCACTATGCCATCATCGATGAGGTTGACTCCGTGTTGATTGACGAAGCGAGAACGCCGCTTATCATTTCCGGCCAGAGTGGTAAATCCACAAAGCTGTACGAAGCCTGTGACATTCTTGCAAAACAGCTTGTTCGCGGCGAAGACGTGGAAGAGATGTCCAAAATGGATATTCTTATGGGTGTGCAGAAGGAAGAAACCGGGGACTTTGTTGTAAACGAAAAAGATAAAGTGGTAAATCTTACCGCACAAGGTGTGGCAAAAGTGGAGCGCTTTTTCCAGATTGAAAACCTTGCAGATCCGGAAAATATTGAGATTCAGCACAATATTACACTTGCACTCCGCGCGCACAATTTGATGTTCCGCGATCAGGATTATGTAGTAAAAGATGATCAGGTTCTTATTGTCGATGAGTTTACCGGTCGTATTATGCCGGGACGCCGTTATTCTGACGGTTTGCATCAGGCAATCGAAGCAAAAGAACATGTGAAAGTAAAGAGAGAAAGTAAAACATTAGCGACGATTACTTTCCAGAACTTCTTTAATAAATTCGAAAAGAAAGCCGGTATGACCGGTACTGCTTTGACAGAAGAAAAAGAGTTCCGCAACATTTACGGTATGGATGTTATTGAAATTCCGACAAACCGTCCGGTTGCGCGTATAGATTTGCAGGATGCTGTATACAAGACAAAGAAAGAAAAGTTGAAAGCAATTGTCAATGCAGTTGCGGAAGCACATGCAAAAGGACAGCCGGTTCTCGTAGGTACGATTACAATCGAGTCCTCCGAAGAACTCAGTATGTTATTAAAGAAAAAAGGCATTCCTCACAAAGTGTTGAATGCAAAATTCCATGAGATGGAAGCCGAAATCGTTGCAGATGCAGGTATTCACGGTGCAGTTACCATTGCAACTAACATGGCAGGCCGTGGTACGGATATTAAACTGGATGACGAGGCAAAAGCAGCAGGTGGTCTTAAGATTATCGGTACAGAACGTCACGAATCCAGACGTATCGACAACCAGTTGCGTGGTCGTGCCGGCCGTCAGGGAGATCCGGGTGAATCTAAGTTCTATATTTCCTTGGAAGACGAATTGATGCGTCTGTTTGGTCAAGACCGTTTGATTGCTATGTTCAATGCACTTCGCATTCCGGAAGACCAGGAAATTGAGCACAAAACGCTTTCCAATGCGATTGAAACGGCACAAAAGAAAATTGAAAATAACAACTATGGTATTCGTAAAAACCTGTTAGAGTACGATCAGGTTATGAATGACCAGAGAGAAATTATATACGAAGAGCGTCGCAGAGTACTGGATGGCGAAAGTATGCGTGATGTCATTTACAAATGGATTACCGATATTGCAGAAAATTCGGTTGATATTTGCATCGGAGATGACGAACCGTTTGAAGAGTGGGATTTTAATGAGCTGAATCAGTTGTTGTTGCCGACTATTCCGTTGAAACCGGTAAATTCTGCACGTGTCACAAAACAGAAAAAAGACAGCTTGAAACAACAGCTTAAAGAAGAAGCTGTAAAACTTTATGAAGCAAAAGAAGCAGAGTTTCCGGAAGCAGAAGCAATCCGTGAGTTGGAACGCGTTATTTTGCTCAAAGTCATTGACCGTAAATGGATGGATCATATCGACGATATGGATCAGTTGCGTCAGGGTGTTGGTTTGCAGGCATACGGACAGAAAGATCCGCTTGTAGAGTATAAGATGAGTGGTTTTGATATGTTTGATGAGATGGGACAAAATATCAAAGAAGAATCCATTCGTTTGTTGTTCCGCGTGAAAGTAGAACAAAAAGTGGAAAGAGAGCAGGTTGCAAAAGTAACCGGTACAAATAAGGATGATTCCTTGCAAAAAGCGCCGGTTAAGAGAGAGGCTGCGAAAGTATATCCAAATGATCCGTGCCCGTGCGGTAGTGGTAAAAAATATAAACAGTGCTGCGGAAGAAACTAATTTTCAGTACTGCTATAGAAAGTGTGGTGAACGTTAAGTGGTAGAATTGGACCAGTTAAAAACAGAATTACAAACATACGAAACACCATTAGCGGAAGTGAGGGATTCACTTTGACTTAGCAGGTAAGTCAAAGCGGATTGAAGAGTTGGAGATGGAGATGGAGTCTCCTGGATTTTGGGATGATGCAGACAAGGCAAACACCAAAACAAAAGAACTCAAAAACTTAAAAGATACCGTAGATACGATTCAAAATCTTCAAACAACCTATGAAGATATCGAGACGTTAATTGAGATGGGATATGAGGAAGAAACGGAAGCTGCCATGGAGCTTGTTGCGGAAATACGCAGTGAGCTTGCAGGTTTTGTGGAAGTTTTAGAAAATATCCGTATCGGAACATTGCTTTCCGATGAATATGACAAATGCAATGCTATTTTGAAGCTGAATGCGGGAGCTGGCGGAACGGAAAGCTGTGACTGGTCGTCCATGCTTTACCGTATGTATACCCGTTGGGCAGAACGCAAAGGATACAGTCTGGAAGTGCTGGACTATTTGGATGGTGATGAAGCCGGTATTAAATCTGTTACCTTTCAGGTGAACGGTTTGAATGCTTACGGTTATTTAAAATCTGAAAAAGGGGTGCACAGACTTGTGCGAATTTCTCCTTTCAATGCACAGGGCAAGCGTCAGACATCGTTTGTGTCGCTGGATGTTATGCCGGATATCGAAGAAGATGTGGATGTGGAAATTGACCCGGGTGATTTGCGGATTGACACGTACCGAAGCAGTGGTGCGGGCGGACAGCACATTAACAAGACATCTTCTGCAATCCGTATTACCCATTTGCCGACCGGTATTGTGGTGCAGTGTCAAAATGAACGTTCCCAGTTCCAGAACAAAGATAAAGCAATGCAAATGTTGAAAGCAAAATTGTATATGCTCAAAAAGGAAGCAAATGCCGAAAAGCTTTCCGATATTCGCGGTGAAGTGACAGAGATTGGCTGGGGCAACCAGATTCGTTCTTACGTTATGCAGCCCTATACCATGGTAAAAGACCATCGCACCAATGCAGAAACAGGAAATGTGGATGCGGTGCTGGACGGTGCCATTGATACATTTATTAATGCTTATTTAAAACATATTAATACAACAAAAGAAAAAGAGGTATGACAAGTGTCATGCCTCTTTTAATGCTCTGTTTCGCATCAAGTCCAAATAGAAGTTTGTATAGGTTGCATTCTGATAAGGAATAATCCACAAAAATCCTACAAAGCAGGAAATAATACCGAGAAAATAATAGGGAAGAAAACTTACCATAATATAAAACAGGCGGAATTTGTGGCCTTTCATAATCGTTTTGCTTAAAGAGATAATCTGCTTTGCGCTATATTCCGGAAAATCAAGCAAAATATAAAATATTTGTGACAGACTAAGTGAAAAATAGATGCTTAAAATGCCACCGATGATTGTGCAAATACATGTGGGAAAAACCCAGACAAGATTTTGTGTGTATAAGCCTGCATATAGCAATATAAAGGCAGGGATAAGCGGAATTAATTGTGCTACCGTCTTTGTAAATTGCAATACGAGCACAACATCCGGATTATGGGTAAAGCAATAAAAAACATCCGAGGCTTTCGGAGTTGCACCACATGTGACACTCAAAAAAACATATGCTTCTCCGGCAGTCAACAAACCGGAAAAAAGTAATATAAAAAACGTAAATAAAATATCAATAAAAAAACCTACCGCAGAGGAAGTGTTGGAAAATATGGCTGAAAAACTGTTTAAGCCAAATGTGATTAATCGGCTCAGTGCGATGGCACCGACAACGATACCGTACTTACCAAACAGCTGGGTTTTGGCTAAAGCCTTCAATTGTTCTGAAGATTTGTATGTGTTCATTTTTGCCTCCAAAATATGCGTATATTTGAAAATGTGGACGAATCCGGGGAATAATTACGAAAATGGGAATT
Source organism: Lachnospiraceae bacterium (assembly GCA_045546775.1). Taxonomy (GTDB): domain Bacteria; phylum Bacillota; class Clostridia; order Lachnospirales; family Lachnospiraceae; genus RGIG3002. The sequence goes on from JAZQDM010000015.1 coordinate 16,057, forward strand.
CTGTTCCATATGCATCCTCGTACATGTCGGTAAAGGACTCGCCGTATATTTGCTCATACATCGTGTTGAACTGGTTGAACATTTCTTCGTTCGTCAGTACAGTATATACACTGCCTACAACGATACACACGTTTAGTACAAGTCCGACAATCGAACAGGCAATTCCGATTTTGGCTTTCTTTGCGAGATTCTTTTCCATACCTTTTGAAAGTAAGGCAAAAATAATGCTAATACCGCCCAAAATAAACGGGAAATAAATCGTCATAGTCACTGCCGACAGAATAGCACAAATACCAAAAAGATAAGACATTGATATAAGGCTGTCGGCCGGTGTCTTTTTGACAGGTATATTTTGTGCATATGGAAAATCAGGATACTGATTTGGTTGATTCATATTGTTGTTGTCCATATATACTCCAATCTGCCTTTTTTCAAGGCTTTCAATCTAGCATGATTTTATCACTTTTGCAAAGATAATACAAATCTTTCTTGAAAAGAACAGGGTGTTTAAATTATAATAGGAAAGGAATGCGGTTTGTGAGGAAGAACCGCATAAGAAAGGAAAAAATATGGACATCATTTTAAAACTCAAAGAAGAATTACAAGTGGAAAAATGGCAGGTAGAAGCTGCAGTGAAATTGATTGATGAAGGGAATACCATTCCGTTCATTTCCAGATATCGTAAAGAAGCAACCGGGTCATTGAATGACGAAGTGCTTCGTAATTTGTTTGAGCGCCTTACCTATCTTCGCAATTTGGAAGAAAAGAAAGAGCAGGTGCTTGGCAGTATTGAAGAGCAGGGCAAGTTGACGGATGAATTGAAAGAAAAAATTCTCGCGGCCCAGACTCTCGTTGTAGTGGAAGATTTGTATCGTCCGTACAGACCGAAGAGAAAGACAAGAGCAAGCGTGGCAAAAGAAAAAGGATTGGACCCGCTGGCACAATTTATCCTTTTGCAGGAAACAGACAAGCCGGTGCTTGAAAAGGCAGAGGAGTTTGTATCCGAAGAAAAGGAAGTCAAAACGGCGCAGGAAGCGTTGCAGGGCGCAAAAGATATTATTGCAGAGAGTATTTCCGACGAGGCGGATTACCGTATTTATATCCGCAATATTACGGTGGAAGAAGGCAAAATTACAAGTACGGCAAAAGACGAGAAGACGGAGAGCGTCTATGAAATGTACTATAACTACGAAGAGCCGATTAGCAAAGTGGCAGGTCACAGAGCACTTGCACTAAACCGCGGTGAAAAAGAAAAGATTTTGACGGTAAAAGTGGAAGCTCCGGAAGAACGCATTTTGCAGTATTTGGCAAAAAAGGTCATTACGAAAGACAATCCGAATACGACACCGATTTTGGAAGAAGTGATTGCGGACAGTTACAACAGACTGATTGCGCCTGCGATTGAACGTGAAATCCGCAATGATTTAACGGAAAAAGCAGAGGACGGTGCCATCACCGTATTCGGTAAAAATCTGGAACAGCTTTTGTTACAGCCGCCAATTGCGGGCAAAGTCGTTCTTGGCTGGGACCCGGCGTTCCGTACCGGCTGCAAGCTGGCAGTTGTTGATGCCACGGGAAAAGTGCTTGATACAAAGGTAATTTACCCGACGGCACCGCAGAACAAAGTGGAGGAAGCAAAAGCAGAGTTAAAGAAAATTATTAAAAAATATAACGTATCTCTCATTTCCGTAGGAAACGGAACGGCTTCCAGAGAGTCCGAGCAGGTTATTGTAGAGTTATTGAAAGAGTTGGATACACCGGTGCAGTATGTCATCGTGAACGAAGCAGGGGCGTCTGTGTATTCCGCAAGTAAGCTTGCAACAGAAGAGTTCCCCAACTTTGATGTAGGACAGAGAAGTGCGGCATCCATCGCAAGGCGTTTGCAGGACCCGCTTGCAGAGCTTGTAAAAATCGACCCGAAATCCATCGGTGTAGGCCAGTATCAGCATGATATGAACCAGAAGAAGTTAAGCGATGCCTTAAACGGAGTGGTGGAAGACAGCGTAAACAAAGTCGGTGTGGATTTGAACACTGCGTCTGCGTCTTTGTTGGAATATATTTCCGGTATTTCCAAAGTAATCGCAAAAAATATTGTAGATTACCGCGAAACGAATGGCCGCTTTGTCAATCGAAAACAGCTTCTTAAAGTGCCGAAGCTGGGACCGAAAGCTTACGAACAGTGTGCCGGATTTATGCGTATTACAGACGGGGACAACCCGCTTGATGCAACAAGTGTCCATCCGGAGTCTTACGAAGCGGCAGAAAAACTGCTGGAAACATTGGGTCTTACGATGGAAGATGTAAAAGAGGCACAGAAAAAAGCAGCTTCTGAAAAGAAAACAGCGAACAAACCAAAACAAAAACCGACTGTCAAAAAGCAGAAACAGGTTGTTGTAAAAAATACAAATACCGCTATGGGCAAAGCGCTTGCAGCAGCACTGGGCAATGCTTCTTTGAACGAGGAAGAGACAAAAAGCGCACCGGTTGCGGAAACAGGAGCTGACAGAATCGGTAACTTAGAGCGCAAAGTAAAGGACAAAGCAAAGCTTGCCAAAGAGCTTGGAATCGGTGAGATTACATTGACGGATATTTTGAAAGAGCTGGAAAAACCGGCAAGAGATCCCCGTGATGATATGCCAGCACCAATTTTACGAAGCGACGTGCTTGATATGAAAGATTTAAAACCGGGCATGGTTTTAAAAGGAACTGTGCGTAACGTCATCGACTTTGGTGTGTTTGTAGATATCGGCGTTCACCAGGACGGACTGGTACATATTTCTGAAATTACGAACCGCTTCATCAAACATCCGTTGGAAGCAGTTAGTGTGGGCGATATTGTGGATGTGCAAGTGTTGTCCGTAGATGTGCCGAAAAAACGTATCGGTCTTACGATGAAGATAAAATAAAAGGATAGAAGGAATTATAAAAATATGATGGAATTAATAAAAAGTGCAGCAGATAATATCGTCTTTGTGCTGCAGTCGTTGGCTGTTGTCGTATGCCTTTTTGCAGTGGCATATATTTTTGAAAAACTGGCAAAGAAAAAGAACGGAGAAAAGGAACGTATACTTGCCACAAGAAAAATTGCGGCCATAGGCATGCTTTCAGCGATTGCTATGGTGCTCATGTTGTTTGAGATTCCGCTTTTGATGATTGCACCACCGCCATATGCGTTGGATTTTAGTGAGATTCCGGCGCTGATTGGTTCCTTTGCGTATGGGCCATGTGCAGGCGTGATGATTGAATTTTGTAAAATTGTATTGAAGCTTCTTTTTAAACCGACTTCCACAGCGTTTGTCGGAGAATTGGCCAATTTTGCAGTGGGTTGCAGTTTTATTTTGCCGGCATCCATCGTGTATATGTTTAAGAAAAAGAAAAAAATGGCCATAATCGGAAGTGTGGTCGGAACGCTTTGTATGACTGTATTTGGGACGGCGTTCAATGCAGTCTATTTGATACCGACACTTTCTGTTGTAACCGGTTTCCCGTTGGAAGGTATCATTGCATCCGGAACAGAAATCAATCCGATGATTACCAATATTGTCAATTTTGTTGTGTTTGCAGTAGCACCGCTTAACTTGATAAAAGGAACATCGGTATCCTGTATTACAATATTGGTTTACAAAAAGCTCAGTGTAGTGCTAAAACCACAGAGCAGCCACGGGGCAAAAGCGTAACTTGCACTTTGCCCTGTTTCCAGTATAATAAAAGTAAGTTCCTTGCCGGAAGATGCAGGAAATAGCGAAGGTAGGAGACACAACATGGAAGTAGAATTTGACGTAAAAATAAATGCAGGCATTTTGTATGATTACATGTTAAATCACACGTATTTAAGTGCGCAAGGGCTTATTGGCTCTGTTGTGGGTGCACTGTTTATTGTAATGTTTGCCATGCAAAAGCATATGCTCTTTCTGATTGCAGGGGTAGTGATTCTTGTATATTTGCCGGGGTCTTTGTTTTTGAAGTCCAGGCAGCAGGCGATATTGAATCCGGCATTCCAAAAGCCGCTTCACTACAAGCTGGATGAGGAAGGCATTACGGTATCCCAGGATGGTACCGAGGAAAAACAAGAGTGGAGTATGATGTACAAAGCCATTTCTACGGGCCGAAGCATCATTGTTTATACTTCCAGAGTAAATGCCTGTATTTTCCCTAAGTCGGATTTGGGCGAAAATAAGGATAAAGTGATTGAAATCATTTCTACACATATGCCACCTGCGAAAGTCAAAATAAAAAGTTAGGAAAAATCGGATATGGAAATATTTGAAACAAACAGTGCAGAAGAAACGTTTGCACTTGGAGAAAAGCTTGGAAAAGAAGCAATTGCCGGACAAGTTTTCACACTCATCGGTGATTTGGGTGTGGGAAAAACGGTTTTCACGCAAGGCGTTGCCAAAGGCTTAGATATCACGGAACCGATAAGCAGTCCAACCTTTACGATTGTGCAGGAATACGATGAGGGACGGCTTCCGTTTTATCATTTTGATGTGTATCGCATCGGAGATGTGGAAGAGATGGAAGAAATTGGTTACGAAGATTATTTTTACGGAAACGGCATCTGTTTTATTGAGTGGGCGAATTTGATTGAAGAAATTTTGCCGGAACAATATACGCAGATTACGATTGAAAAGAATTTGGAAAAAGGATTCGATTACCGCAAAATCACTTTTGAAAAGAAGGATTTGTAAATGGAAAGAAAAGAAAAAATTTTGGCGATAGACAGTTCCGGACTCGTAGCTTCCGTGGCAGTCGTGTGCGGGGATGAGCTGATTGCCGAGTATACAATAAACCACAAAAAAACACATTCTCAGACGTTGTTGCCTATGCTGGATGAAATACGAAACATGGTGGAGCTTGATTTGGAAAGTATCGATGCCATCGCGGTGGCAGAAGGTCCCGGTTCTTTTACCGGACTGCGCATTGGCTCCGCAACAGCAAAAGGACTGGGACTTGCATTGGAAAAACCGTTGATCGGAGTGCCTACTGTAGACGGACTTGCGTACAATCTTTACGGAACGGACAAACTAGTTTGTCCGATTATGGATGCAAGAAGAAATCAGGTTTATACCGGCGTGTATCGGTTTGTCAAAGATGGAGAGGATTTTGCACTGCAGACGGTGAAAGAACAGTGTGCAGTTTCCATTGATGAAATGATTGATTTTTTGAATACAATAGGTGAGGAAGTCATTTTTCTCGGAGATGGTGTTCCGGTATTTTGTGAAAAAATAAAAGAAAAGTTGCAAGTTGCCTTTTCTTTTGCACCGGCGCATCGAAACAGACAAAGTGCGGCTTCTGTTGCAGCGCTTGCAGTGAAATATTACCGTCAGGGCAAAGTGCAGACAGCGGCAGAACACGGTCCTAATTATTTGCGCATGTCCCAAGCAGAGAGAGAACGGGCAGAAAAGGAACGGGCAGAAAAAGAGCAGACCCAAACAGAGGAGAAACAGTGATTATATTTCGTGAAATGGAAGAACGGGACGTAGTGGCAGTCAGCCGGATAGAAGAAGAGACTTTTTCTATGCCATGGAGTCCGGAGTCTTTTTTGGAAATGATACGGGGCGATAAGTCCTATTATATAGTAGCGGAAGAAGATGGAGAAATCATCGGTTCTTGCGGTGTGTTGCAAGTGTTGGATGAAGGCAATATTACTAATGTAGTTGTCCGCAAAGAAAGCCGTGGTAAGGGCATCGGTCAGAAGATGCTGCAGGCTTTGATGGCGGAAGGCGAAAAAAATGGGATTACGGCATTTACTTTAGAAGTGCGGGTAAGCAATGTGCAGGCAATTCATGTGTATGAAAAATTAGGTTTTGTGTCGGAGGGCATTCGTAAAAACTTTTATGAAAAGCCCAAGGAAGATGCCTGCATTATGTGGAAGAGATAGGCAGGGGTTGGAACATTTACCAATGCCGTTCATGGATGACCCAAGTTATAATAGGACTGAAAAGTTTATAGTGGCCAGGACTTTGCCGTTATTATGGCAAGAGGGCGGATGGGAGTCGACATGAGAATTTATTTGGATGCAAAAGAAACCGAACTCATTTCTGTTATTTGCAATTGCTGCAAAAAGGAACTGAATGTTGAAAACGGACTCTTAAAAGAAGAAGCAGTGCATATGAAGCATGCGTTTGGTTATTTTAGTAAAAAAGACGGACAGGTGGAACAATTCGACTTGTGTGAACAATGTTATGAAAAGATTACGGGTAAGTTTCAAATACCGGTGGAACAAAACGATGTGACAGAGTATTTGTAAAAACAGTAATGTTATGTGAGTGCGGATAAAAAGCCTGTGTTTAAGACGGAGATAGAAAATGTTAGATATTTGTTTGTTAGGAACCGGAGGGATGATGCCGCTTCCTTATCGTTGGCTGACTTCGTTGATGGCCAGATACAACGGAAAAAGTATTTTGATTGATTGCGGGGAAGGGACACAAGTTGCCATGAAAGAAAAAGGCTGGAGTCCCAAGCCGATTGATATTATATGTTTTACGCATTTTCATGCGGATCATGTGAGCGGTTTGCCGGGCATGCTTCTTACGATGGGGAATGCAGAGCGGACGGAACCGCTTCTTATTATAGGACCCAAAGGACTTACTCGCGTAGTTTCTGCGCTACGTGTCATTGCACCGGAGCTTCCGTTTGAGATACAGTGCATGGAAATTACAGAAAGTGAGCAGAGTTTTCAATTCGATGGATTCCGTATTGAGGCATTTCGTGTCAATCACAATGTGGTTTGCTACGGCTATAGTATTGTGGTGGAAAGAAAAGGAAAGTTTCAGCTTGAGCGGGCAAAGGAACTTGGTATTGAACAGAAATATTGGAACCGCCTGCAAAAGGGAGAGACCATTGAAACGGACAATGGCATATTGACACCGGACATGGTTTTGGGTGAGGCAAGAAAAGGGTTAAAAGTGACCTATTGCACCGATACCCGGCCGACGGAGAGTATTGCCCGCAATGCAGTTGGTGCAGATTTGTTTATCTGTGAAGGTATGTATGGAGAGCCGGATAAGCAGGATAAAGCAAAGGAACATAAGCATATGACTTTTTATGAGGCAGCAGCACTTGCGAAGCAGGCTGACGTAGGGGAAATGTGGTTGACGCATTACAGTCCGTCCCTAACCCATGCGGAGGAATTCATGACGGCAACAAGAAAAATTTTCCCAAGGGCATATGCCGGAAAAGACGGAAAAAGTGTGGAACTGAAATTTACAGAAGATTAAAAGAAGAACGGAGGGCGTGTATGCAGCGATTTAAAGGAACAAAAGGAATGTTGATTCTGATTGTACTTGTGTGTGCAGTGATTGGATACTACTATTATATTTCAAACAAACCGGCGAAGGAAGGTACGTCACAGGAGGAAACAACAGTTGTTACGAATGTGCAAAATGTCCTTTTGCGGAATTTGGAGAGAAATTATCCGCCTACGCCAAAGGAAGTGGTGAAATATTACGCAGACATTACGCTCTGTTTTTATAGTGAAGAATATACCGATGAAGAGTTGGAACAACTTGCATTGAAGATAAGAGAACTTTACGATGAAGAGTTCTTGGCAGCAAATCCGGAAGAAGCGTATTTGGAAGAATTGAAAAAGGATATTGCTGAATTTGAAGAAGGCCAATATTCTATGAGCGGTTATTATACTTCCAGCAGTACGGATGTATTTTTCTTTGAAGAGGACGGTTATGAGTGGGCAAGACTTTATTGTACCTTTTATATAAAGAAAGGGAAAAATACAAATGTTAACAGTGAAGAAGTATTTGTGTTAAGAAAGGATGAGCAGGGACACTGGAAAATATATGGCTGGGACCTTGCAGATGATTAAAGATGGAACAGAAAGATATTTTGATACTTGCAATAGAGAGCTCTTGTGATGAGACGGCGGCAGCAGTTGTCAAAAACGGGAGAGACGTGCTTTCTAATGTGATTTCCTCGCAAATTGCACTACATACTTTGTATGGCGGTGTTGTTCCTGAAATTGCATCCAGAAAACACATTGAAAAAATGAACCAGGTTATTGAGGAGGCGTTAAAAGAGGCCGGCGTAACGTTAAAAGAGATAGACGCTATTGCTGTGACGTATGGTCCGGGGCTTGTGGGCGCATTGCTTGTAGGCGTGTCTGCAGCCAAAGCAATCAGTTTTGCAACCGGCATTCCGCTTGTCGGCGTGCATCATATTGAAGGTCATATTAGCGCCAATTTTATAGAGAACAAACAATTAGAGCCTCCGTTTGCGTGTCTTGTTGTATCCGGGGGTCATTCGCATCTTGTTGTTGTCAAAGACTATGGCGAGTATGAGATTATTGGTCGTACAAGAGATGATGCGGCAGGCGAAGCTTTTGACAAAGTAGCAAGAGCAATCGGTCTTGGATACCCGGGCGGCCCCAAAATAGATAAGCTTGCAAAGGAAGGCAATCCGGAAGCAATTCATTTCCCAAGGGCAAAGGTCGCAGAGAATATGTATGATTTTAGTTTTAGTGGTTTAAAATCAGCTGTTTTAAACTATTTGAATTCCTGCGAGATGAAAGGTGAGGAAGTAAACCGGGCGGACGTTGCGGCTTCGTTCCAAAAAGCGGTTATTGATGTTTTGGTGGAACATTCCATCCATGCTGTGAAAGAATATGGATTTGACAAATTTGCCATTGCCGGTGGTGTGGCATCTAATTCTTCGTTACGGGCAGCTTTTGAACAGGCGTGTCAAAAAGAAGGAATTGCTTTCTATCACCCATCGCCAATATTCTGTACAGACAATGCAGCGATGATTGGTGTGGCCGGTTACTATGAGTTTTTAAAAGGAACGAGACATGGCTATGATTTGAATGCTGTGCCAAACTTAAAATTGGGAGAACGATGATGGCAGAAAAAAATATTGCAATCGTGTTAGCGGCAGGACAAGGGAAGCGCATGCAGAGTAATGTGCATAAACAATACTTGCTTTTGGCAGAAAAGCCGGTATTGTATTATTCCCTAAAAGCGATGGAAGAAAGTTTTATCGATGAGATAGTACTTGTGACCGGAAAAGGTGAAGAGGAGTATTGCCGGAAAGAAATTGTAGACAAATATGGTTTTTTGAAAGTTAAGGAAATTGTGCCGGGCGGAAAAGAACGCTATCATTCTGTTATCCAAGGTCTGAAGGCGGCCGGCACATGTGATTATATTTATATTCATGACGGTGCAAGACCGTTTGTAGATGCACAGATGTTGGAACGTGCCCGCGTTTGCGTGCGGGAAAACAATGCCTGTGTCGTTGCGATGCCTGTAAAAGATACAATTAAAATAGCGGATGAAAATGGTTTCGCAAAGGAAACACCGAGACGTGATCTTGTGTGGACGGTGCAAACGCCACAAGTTTTTGCGTATGAGTTAATAAAAGATGCATATGATCAATTGGAACAAAAAGAGCAACAAGTAAAAGATGCAGGTGTGTTAATTACCGATGATGCTATGGTAGTCGAATATTTTAAGGGCACGCCGGTAATGTTTGCGGAGGGCAGTTACTACAATATAAAAATAACAACCCCGGAAGATTTAAAAATTGCAGAAGCCTTTTTGCAATAAGTGAATTACACCGCTTAAAAAGGGATGAAAAAGGCTGAGAAAGTGATATAAAAAAAACTTGTGAAAAAAAGTTGAAAAAGTTGTTGACAAAAGAAGGTAAGATAGATATACTAAATCTTGCGCTGAATTGAGCGCAGTTAAAAATAAACGTTATGGAGAGGTATCGAAGTGGTCATAACGAGGCGGTCTTGAAAACCGTTTGTCCGCAAGGGCGCGTGGGTTCGAATCCCACCCTCTCCGCTGGAGATATTCTCTCCTTGGTAATTTAATAACTGAAGTAAATCAGCTTTGGAGAAGTACCCAAGAGGCTGAAGGGACACCCCTGGAAAGGGTGCAGGTCGTTAATAGCGGCGCGAGGGTTCAAATCCCTCCTTCTCCGTTTGGTATTTCTGCGGAATTACCAAAGAACCTTGACAAATAAACAGCAATGCAACCCTGAAAATTCCGACGTGACGAAAATCATCTGAAGTTTAAGTCACGAAGAGAAAATTCAGAACAACCAAACAAACAAAAAGCCAGATAACAACTGGCGGGACAAACGATTCA
>JAZQDM010000016.1:0-1537 GCA_045546775.1 Lachnospiraceae bacterium
TACCAGAGAATACGGTGGCAGTGGCGTGGGACTTTCTATCGTAAAAGCTATCATGGATTCCATGCATCAAAACTATGGCGTAGAGAATTGTGAAGGTGGCGTACAATTTTGGTTTGAATTGCCTGCTAAATAGTGATAGAATACTAGTAGCAATAGTGGGAGGAACGATACATGAAAAAGAGATGGTTATGTATCGCATTGATCGTTAGTGTCATGTTGACTTTGACCGGTTGTGGCAACGCCATTCCGGAAATGACTGCAGAGCAACAGACAATGGTGACAGAATATGCGGCAGCCTTGCTGTTAAAATATGATGCCAATTATGAACCGATGTTGTTGGATGACGAACGTCTGGCGGCAGAAGAAGAGGTGCAAAAACGCATTGAAGAAGAAAATGCCAGATTAGAAGCGTTACAGGCAGCACAAAATGCACCCAAGGAAGAGTCTTCTTCTGAGGATGGTGATTCTGCAGATGGGCAGGCATCCCCACAGGAAGCAGTTACCAATGTGGATCCGGCTGTATTTATGGAGATGGATGGAGTATCAATTTCCTGTAACGGTGTTGAGTTTTTGGATGCTTATCCCCAAGGAACGGACGGATTGTTTTTGGCAGTGAGTGCATCCCAGGGTTGCAAGCTTGCAGTGATTCATATGGATATCATCAATACCGGTTCGGCAGATGCTACCGTTGATATGTTTGAAAAGAATGCAAAGTTTAAAGTATCCTTTAATGGAGGCGAATATCACAATACGATGATGTCCTTGTTGGAAGATGACTTTACCATGTATGCCGGTACCATTGCACCGGGACAAAAGGTGAGTACAGTCTTGCTGGTGGATCTCAAAGAGGAAGAGTGCGATCCGGCTGCGGCTCTAAACCTTTACATCAAATACAATGACCAGACAACAAAGACGGCAATTTATCCCTAAGCCAAATGTAAAACGACGTTTTTTGACGGGTTTTGTACTTTTACAAAAACAATCGAAAAAAAGCGATTTTGGTTGTTGACACCGGAAATATAAGATGTTATATTGATAACCGTTGCGGGGCAAACACAGAGTTCCTGCAGCGGTTATTTCTTTCATTACATAGCTTGTTTTACACAAGAAAAAATGAAAAAATAAAATAAAAAAGTGCTTGACGAAAGCAAAACGTTGTGCTAACATACTAATGTTGCGCGTCGGAAGACAAGCACAAAGAACCTTGACAAATAAACAGCAATGCAACCCTGAAAAATTCCAAGAGAAAATTTCAGAGAGTGTTTTTAGAACACGAACCAAACAAAACAGTAAAACGGTTAAAATTAGCCAAAGTTGATTTTGATCGGGAAAAAACTTTTATTCGAGAGTTTGATCCTGGCTCAGGATGAACGCTGGCGGCGTGCTTAACACATGCAAGTCGAACGGACTTTTAATGAAACCTAGTGATTTAAAAGTTAGTGGCGGACGGGTGAGTAACGCGTGGGTAACCTGCCATATACAGGGGGATAACACTTAGAAATAGGTGCTAATACCGCATAAGCGCACGGTATCGCAT
>JAZQDM010000017.1:0-8750 GCA_045546775.1 Lachnospiraceae bacterium
TGGATATACTGGTGAAAAACCGGGCGGAGGTAATGCATATGCTTTTGACAGAATATGATGAAGAAAAACACATGCGGGACACGTATAAGGAAGGTTATGAAGAGGGCGAGGCCGCCGGTTACCGTAAGGGTGAGACTGCCGGATATAATAGAGGCGAAGCAGCCGGTTATCGCAAGGGCGAACAAAACGGCTACAACAAACTTCTCGATGCACAAATTCAGAAAAAATTAACCCGTGGCAAAACTATCCCTGAAATAGCGGAGGAACTGGAAATCGACGTGCACGTTGTGGAGGATCGGATAAATTCGTTTTCCCGTTAGATAAAACTCTTTATCAGCCCGCACAACGAAACGACTGCTGCCAAAGGCAACATGACTATGCCCCATACACCTGTGGCAATCCATATCGGTGATGCAATCAGCATGCCAAAAAGTGCATATATAAGCCACTTTTCTTTGAGTATTGTCCTGAGACGATATTTGGACAAAAATCCCATGAAAAACAAAGATTTTTCATCTTTGTTCAGTTGTATGACAAACGAATAAACAAGCATAATTTCTATTAAGCAAGCCACCGCTATGTACCAATCCGGCAAATATAAGCCAATTACACAAACTAAAAAGCTGATGGTAATGTACAAATGAACTTGCCCGATATTTGCGCGGATGCGGGACAATTCTTTCCACATGCCAAATAGAAGCGGTCTGTCGTAATATTTTTCACACCAATCTGTATGTGTCACTTTCTTTTTGCCGACTAGACGCTCTGCTTGATTTTGCATTTCACGATTTTTCTCTGCAGTCACTTGCACGCCCCGATAACGCTGACCAATGACTTGCATCATTTTGTATAACGGTAAAATTTCCTCATAATTCACGTTTTTTTGTACTACAAAAACAGCACTTACCGCGACAAACAAAGTGCCGGCAAGCACTACATTTTCAAAATAGATAAGCACCGCAACGACCACAGCAAGCACCAAATTCAGCCAACTTGCATGATACTTGTTGCGCAAAAAAACGTACACGTTCACTACACTGTTTAAAAGCAGTAAAATATAAATCAGTTCATGATTTATGACAAACAAAACGAGCAATCCCAGAATACTTCCACCGTACAGTTTCAAACTAATAAGAAATTGATATTGCCGGAAACTTATAAGTTTGCCTTGTATCAATTGATAATCAATTACCATTCCCTGTGTCGGATTCAGTATTTTTCCAATCAGATAAACGCTCCCGAAGAGTGCCACATATTTCATGTTTATCAGCAGAACCGTTGTTGCAAAATCTGCTGTAAGACAACAGTAAATCAAATACACAAAGGTAGCCGCTAGGCTCAGCGTCATCCATGGTTTTTGTTTTATGAGTGCTTTTGTGCGTCTTATTCTTTCTTTACACAAAATCGGAAATATTCTACTCATAGCTGTCACCTATCAGGCGGTTTACCGTCTCTCTGTCAATGTTTTCCTTGTATGTGACAATTCCATTTTTTGTAAAAATCAAAAATTCATCACATACTTCTTCCAACGACTCAATATCATGGCTGGAAATAATGATACATCTTCCGGTCTTATTTTCGCAGCAACAATCTAATGCTTCCTTGAGCTGAATCGGGTCAAGTCCGTTAAACGGCTCGTCCAGCAAAAGATTTTCATCTTTGCGCAAAAAACCCATAATCAACAACATTCTCTGCAAAGTACCTTTTGACATGGCGGGCGGATAATAATCCAAGTATTCTTCCATTTTAAACTTTTGTACGAACGCATCGATTTTTTCCTTTGCTGTCGCTTTTTCATAATTTTCTACACGACAAACAAGCCACAAATGCTCATACAACGTTAAGTCGTTGTAATATATCGGGTCATCGCTTATGTAATTTATATTTTTTGAAAGGTAATCCAGCTTGGAAACATCGCCTTTCTCCGTACTAACTTTATACGCGTCCGCTTTACAAAGACCCGAAATGCATTTTAAAACTGTCGTTTTTCCGATGCCGTTTCGTCCGATAAGACCATAGATTTTGTCATTTTCAAACGTATAACTCCAATTGTCTACAATTGTTTTGCTTCCGTATTTTTTACTTAGTTGTTGGATAGTTATCATTTATCGTTCTTCTACTCCTCTTCGTCTCCTAAAACATCCACGTAACAATTACACATTACCAACATTGCCATATCGGATAAATGCCTTCCACTTGTTGAACTAACTCCCATTCCTCTGTCATTTTGACATAGGTTCCTTCCGACTCATCATAGTGGTAAAGCTGTAAGATATCGTACATTTGATATACCTGTTCACGTCCCGCAGCACTTCCCTTTTCCTCATATCCATAAACTACCTCTGTTCCCCAGAGTTCTACATCCGGAAAATCAGGGTTCTGCTCGTTTTCGTGCAAATACATATTTAGTTTACCTCTGTCATATACGGCGTTTGTTGTCATATCCAAATTTCTGTCTACGGCCCCATCTATGAGAAGAAGCAATGTTAATTTTCCATCTTCTAAACGGTATAACGCTATACCGCCGTTTCCTTTTCCGGTCGAGAAATCAAGCTCTACGAATGTTTTTTCATTTCTGAAGGAAAACTCTATCTCAACAATATCGCTAAAGCCATACTCCTCAACAAAAAATTCCTCGCAACACCATTCATCACCCTGTTTGCTTATGAAATATAGAGTCTCGCGCAGAACATAATCATCAATTACATTTACAAATATTGCGTCATTTCCCGGAACATGATATGTTTCCAAAATCGTATTATTTGTAATGTTCATTTCTTCTTTAAATTTGTCTATGGCACCGTGATAATCTACTATCTCCACGTTTTCCGTACCCTCTTCCGAATGCTTTGTGTCAGATATAACCGTAAGATCAGCATTATACACGGTGCTGATAGAAGGTTGGACAAAAGCTACACTTTCTTGAATATCGCCACTATCAGACGCACTTGTAGTTTCAATTGTTTCCTCGGTATGAGGCTCGCTTTGGGCAAGATTTTTGCCCCACCTAACTCCGATAAAACAGGAAAGCAACATAAGTGCGATAACGCATGTGCCTATTAATATGTAGCTTGTTTTCATCTTTTTCATAAATACTTTCTCCCTGGCATCCCAAATTTCTTACTCCCGTACAAGCATATACCATCCCTGATATAGCTTCACAATAATCCTATTTTCATCAATAACGATGACATCGCCGTTCCAAAGCATTTCGTCCGTCTGTCCGTCAATGTTTGCAGTATAAACCAAAATATCCTCATTGGTTACACCAAGACGGTCGTGTATTCCGTTTTCTTTCTCATAGGAAACTGTATCAACTGTTTGCGAACTAAATAAGTGGATGGCATATTGCTCGCTAGTTCCGTCTTCCAAGTGAAGGGTGGCGGAGTCTTCGGTTAAGTTGAACGTAGCGTTGTAATAATCTAAGGGATAGAAATTTGCACCCTCTTTTTCTGTTAAAACAGGCTTAGAACCTCCAAAAGAACCTCGTTCCACATCTTCATTATTCCCTTTCCAGCCAGCTTGGTAAGAAATCAACCTTTCTGTTCTCCAACAACCGTACAATTCCTCTAATGCAATATCTGTTTTTGCTTGCACATAAGGGTCCATGTAATAGTACATGCCTTCATATTGACACAGTACTTTTCCATTTTCTAATATAATATATTCAAATTTTCCACGTCTTCCTACTTGACCTACATAAAATGTGTAAACTTCCATCTTCTGTTTTTGAATTTCTTCATACCAATCATCTATAAACTCATTTCGATTTGCATACTCATCTGAAAGTTCTAACTGTTTTTCAACATAGTCATATGTATGTGTTACATAAGTAGTTTGTTGTGGCCAATAATATAAACTTTTTGTAATGCTATTTTCTTCAATAACAATAGTTCGTCCCAAAAAATGTTCCATAATTGCATTGCACGAATACACCTGGCTATTGTCACTTACAGCATGTTCTGTCACTTTCCACTGTCCAAGCAGCTTATCTATGTTTGCGTTTTGTATCGATTCTTCAGGCTCGGTAGAAGGTGGTTCGATGGTTTCTTCCACTTCCTGCGTTTGAATTGTAACAGGCTCCATATTTTGTTGTTTTCCGCAACCGATTAAGGTTGCGGAACTTAGGCATAACAACAATCCTAAAAGAATACTCTTTTTACACATATAGTTCTCTTTCCTCTCTTTTTTCCGCACCAATTAAATATTTCTACATCAGCCCGTTCCGCAATAATACCAGCCATCATCGTACTGTTTTTGCAACGTAATCGTGTTATTTATCGAAACTTCACTTTCAAAATCATCCGGTATATAAACGAAACCTGCAGAGCTTTCCAAAATCCCGGAAAAAGTACAAAAATAAATTCCTTTTCCCTCTTTGCAATCCACAATATAAACGCTTCCGTTTCTTGCCATCTCATCCGTCTGCAAGTGCTTTGGCAAAACAATTTCTCCCGTTTCATCCGGCACAAGCTCACCTTGTACGATAAGCTCCACAATTTGTTCCCGCTCTGTACGGTACTGTTCAAAATTGTTTTCCCGCAGCTTCATTTCATTGAAATTTACATTCGCATAAACAACAAATCCGATTGTGATTAAAAGCGGCACCACAAAATATATTTTTTTAGCAGTTGTTATCTTTTTGATAAAGTACACAAAAGAAAATGCAAGAGAACACAGCAAAATAAAGCCAATCAAAAACACGATAACCGGATACAAAAATACCGTCAGGCTCTCCTCCAAATACCATTTTTCCATTTTTCTGTACAAATAAAGTCCACCCGCTGCGATAGCTTGCAGGACCATAATAAGAAATATGATTTTTTCCGGTATGTTGCGTTTTTTCTTTTGTTCCATGCGCTTTCTCCCTTTTTTAAAAGGTTGCAATGAATCTCACTGCAACCAAATCATACTTTCTACGCCCCGTCTTCCGTACGAAAAACAGAAGGCACCATTTCCTGAAGCGTATACACACTACTCGCAAAACCTATCACACACTCTCTGGCGCGCATTGCCGCCCGCTCTGCTACTCTCGGCTCTGTCGCGGCACTTGCTGTCCCATATGGACTGCCCGTGCAAAAAAGTTTCGTTTCAACTATTTGCAAATTGTCCATATAAGTCTGCCATCCGTCATAGGCCTGTGTCAATGCTTGATAATCCTCTTCTGTCAAATAGGTTTCCAACTCCGACAACAGTTTGTCTGCTTCGCCTTTCCATGCATTACAGTACTCCTTCGCCGTATCCGTTCGCAATGCTTCCTCCGGCAGCTCAAATGTCTGATCAATCGGATGGTTATACATGGCATTTGCAAATTCGCGCTCCATGCAAATCGCTCCGGTCAAATCCATATACATGTAATCGTGGATTTTGACATTTCGCTGTTCATAGTTTTCTACATCCGTGGTAACATATTTTTCTTTTATCATTCCTTCTGCTGCGGCATGTTCCCTGTCGAATACAAACGTCACGTCTCCGGTCAGCGCATATTCCAACACCTTTAACTCGATGGTAAACATTTTAACACGCATCGCCTTGACTTCCATTACCATAGGGTACGTCATTCCACTGCCTGTGTGGTATTCACTCCCATTATAAAACACTTCCATTTCAACGGCTTGCATTTGATTCACATACTCCTGCCAACCGGTATAAGCATTCTCCAAACAAGTATAGTCTTCCTCTGACAAATACGCTTCCAACACTGACAATGTATTGTCAATTTCCGCCTGCCAAGCCTGACTATAAGCACTTGCATTGGAAATACGTGGAGTAGTCTCCATAACTTCCTCTTCAAAAGATTTATCGATAGGGTTGTCCCACAGCTTTTGACAAAATTCCTCGTCCAAAACAATCATGCCGGATAAATTTGTATCCATGAAATAACCACATTGCGGCGTTTCTTGCTTGTCCTTTTCTGCTTCTTCCACTTCCTCCGTTTCCGGCATGGAAACCGACTCCTCAACGACCTGTGTGGATTCTTGCGTTTGAATTGTAACAGGCTCCGTATTTTGTTGTTTTCCGCACCCGGTTAAGGTTGCGGAGATGATACATAAAAATGCTATATAAAGTTTCCTTTTCATACGTATCCTATTTCCCTCTAAAATATAGGTTCGAAAGACAATACTACTTCCTCTCCCTTTAAGTAAAATGTCCCTTCAGCATCCTGATAAAAAGGCCAACGAAGCGGTTCCATGTCTGTGGCAACACCATCATTATCAAAAAAATAAGTAACTATTTCTACGTCCTGCAGTCCGTCTCCATTGCCATCTGCTATATTCACTTCTTCGATTACGGTACCTGATTTATAGGAAGCATCAAAATCGTACAAAATTTCATTCTGTTCATTTACCATGACAGCTATTGGTGAACTTTTATTACTATCTTTCCTTCCAACCACTATCTTTACTTTTCCCCATTTTTCGGTTTCCATCGTAGCAATTGCTTCTTCTTCCATAAAATAATTTACCACATCTGAAATACGATACGGCTCAAATATCAACTCATCGTCTAGCACATAATCGTCATATTCATAACAAATATCCGCTTTCATTTTATCTTCTGAGTTTACGCTCAACGTCATCGTACCTGCAGTTTTACCATCAACCCACAGTTGACATTCTGCAGTTTTATCATTGATTGTACCTGTAAAAATAACTGTTCTTTCACTTTCCGGATTAACAGGTTCAAATCGTACACCGTATTGTCCCTCTATGTAGTCATTTTCCATTTTGGTAATGATATAAGAAAAGTTTTGATAATGGTCTTTCGGCTCTTCCGGCACTATCCATATTTTGTGCATCTGTTCTTCAAATGTAACTTCTTCTGTTTCCTGCTCGGAAACCGATTCCTCAACGAGCTGTGTGGATTCCTGCGTTTGACTTTTAACAAGCTCCGAATTTTGTTGTTTTCCGCAACCGGTTAAGGTTGCGGAGATAATACATAAAAATGCTATAATAAAAATTGATTTTTTCATAAAATACTTTCCCCCTGGCATCTTAAGTTCCTTACTCCCGCACAAGCATATACCATCCTTGATATAACTTCACGATAATTCGGTTTTCATCAATGACGATGATATCACCATTCCAAAGCATTTCGTCTGTCTGTCCTTCAATGTTTGCAGTATAAACCAAAATATCCTCATTGGTTACACCTAGGCGGTCGTGTATTCCCTTTTCTGCTTCATAAGAAACATTACCAACTAACTTTTCTTGCACTCTTCAGTGTTTTTATTCTTCGCATAAATAGATCTCTAATGTTTCCTCGTCAAATATACAATTTTCCTTCCAGTTGTTTTCAGAATTGTCATCTTCTACATTATACGCATTAATATGGACATTTTTATCATCTATGTTTATGCGATACAAATCTACTCTCGGCATTTCTTTTGCTTCAATATAACGCACGATACTCTCTATTTTCTGCGAAAGCAGTGTGTCCTCTACCTGCCGATAATCATTGTTGTACGACGGACTTTGTTCATAATGATATATACTTTCCGCTCTTGAAATTTCCCAATATTGGCCCTCATTATTGCATTCCACTTCAAGTCTTCCTTCATGATCTTCGACATCATCCAGCTGATATTTGAAAACGATTCTATTCAACTGCAAATCGCAATCTAAATATACTGCAATAAAATATAAAGAATCCACTTTTTTCCACTCATTTAGGACATAAGTAAGCACTTCAGCCTGTATATCATTAGGATCGGTTGACTGTAATATAATACTCTCACTTCTCACAACATAATTCTCATCATGTTCAGACCTTGGTGTAGTCGGCTCCCAAAAGAATACTTTGAAAATTTTGTAACTACAAAATATAGCGACTATCACAAAGAAAAAAATCGCTATTGTTTTCCACTTGTTCATCCAATTTTCCTCCAGTCAATTAATCTATATCACACGTATTATATTTTTTAAATGCTTCGTAATATTGTATAGTAACTTTACCGTATTTGACAGCCAATTCCCCTGTTCCATTATATTCTGATAACACTTCTTCAATTTCATCGGAAGACATATTTTCGTTCATTTCTTTTTCATTCATAATATGAGCTAATATTAACGCTACTGTATTGATATTATATTCATCATCTTGTGCCAAGTCTATACATATTTGCTTCCGGATTGTTTAGTGTAAACCGGTCATTTATCAAAAAGCGATAACCATGCTCCCCGGGCGGCAAATCCTGAAGGTCCGCGCCCCATTCCCCGGTCAGCGCATTTTTCTTAAGCAAAACTCATGGCAGCTTGTCCTCTTCCCATAGAAGTTCTACTTTTGTAATCGGTATTTGTATATCCGGTTCTTTGAATGTTATTTTCATTGCTATTTCCTTTCTCGCACTGCTTTGATAAAGTGTTTGGGTAAAGAGAAAAAAGGGGAGTTGCCCTTTTTCTCTTTAAATCTATAAAAAAAACTTTTACACCTTACTGTGACTGTAACAGTCGGAAACCATCATCTACAAACTCTTCTGGACGAACGACACTTTTTTTGGACGAACGACATGATTTTTCTACTTGACTTTTAAAAAAAGAAAGAGCGCAGTATGCAATGCGTAATACGCTCTTTCCATCATTTGTATACGCATTCAGTTAGTAAGAATAATAGATTTCAACATTTTCCAAATCGGGCCAAACCTCATACCAATCAATATCCTGCTCTTTTGCCTGATAGTCCATCGCTTTGCTGACTTTTAGGTATCGTATATCCGGCAGATTAAGGTAGGTAGATGGGTCATTGTAAAA
>JAZQDM010000018.1:0-13238 GCA_045546775.1 Lachnospiraceae bacterium
TGTAATCCTTCCGTCCTTTCCCTTTTTACAAAATTCCCTGCCATCAGTATAATGGATTTGAATTTTGACTACAATATAGGAAAGATAAGAATCGATTTACATATTTCGACAATACTTTGCGTGAAATGCTGGAAAATACCATAATTTTCTGTTATAATCCCTTTTTAGTAAGTACTATTTTTCGGAGGAATTGTTATGGTATACAAAACAAACGGCACTTGCTCCAGTGCCATCGATGTAGAAGTAGAAGACGGCATTGTAAAATCCGTAAAATTTACCGGAGGCTGCCACGGAAACTTGCAGGGAATTTCCAGCCTTGTCGTTGGTATGAAAACAGACGATGTCATCGCCAGATTAAAAGGCATCCGTTGCGGAATGAAATCCACATCCTGCCCGGATCAGCTTGCAAAAGCTTTAGAATCCATGAATTAGTTACCCATTACACTGCGAAAGCAAGAAAGAGGACGCTATGAAAAAAATTGTTTTAACAGGCGGGGGAACAGCCGGTCACGTTACACCAAATATTGCCCTGATTCCGAGACTAAGAGAATTAGGTTATGAAATACATTACATCGGCTCTTACGATGGTATCGAAAAAAAATTGATTGCCGATTTTGACATTCCTTATTACGGCATTGCTACAGGAAAATTCCGCAGATATTTTGATCCAAAAAATTTCAGCGATCCTTTCCGCGTATTAAAAGGCTTTTCTGAAGCAAAAAAGAAATTGAAAGAAATCAAACCGGATGTTGTTTTTTCAAAAGGCGGCTTCGTCAGCGTACCCGTTGTACGCGCAGCGGCAGCTTTGAAAATCCCGTGCATCATTCACGAATCCGATATGACACCCGGTCTTGCCAATAAATTATGTATCCCGGTTGCATCTAAAATTTGTTGCAATTTCCCGGAAACACTGAAGCTTCTTCCGGAAGAAAAAGCGGTTCTTACCGGCTCACCTATCCGCGAAGAACTGGCAAAAGGCAATAAAGTTGCGGCACTTGATTTGTGCGGATTTACTGCAAACAAACCGGTTATTATGGTAATCGGCGGAAGCCTCGGTGCCACTTCTGTGAACCAGCTGATTCGTCAGGCGCTTCCAAAATTGTTGGAAGATTTCCAGGTTGTGCATTTGTGCGGAAAAGAAAAAGTTGACAATCTTTTGTTAAACCAAAAAGGTTACAAACAGTTTGAATATTTAAAAGCAGAATTAAAAGACGTTTTTGCGATGGCGGATGTTGTTATTTCCCGCGCCGGCGCAAACGCAATTTGTGAAATTCTTGCACTGAAAAAACCGAACATCCTCATTCCGCTTCCTGCATCTGCAAGCCGCGGTGACCAGATTTTAAATGCAAAATCCTTTGCGGAACAGGGATTCAGTATGGTTTTGGATGAAGATGATTTGACAGAAGCAGAGCTCGTAGACAAAATTCACGAACTCTACTTCACAAAACAAAGCTATATTGATGCTATGTCAAAGAGCAAACAACTTAATTCCATTGACACGATTTTAGAGTTGATTAAAGAGTATTAAAATTTCTTCTTTTGTAGCTAAGTCCTTTGAAAAAGCAGTGGCACTGCCTGCGCAGACGCCCATTTGAAATGCTTTTTCGAAGGATTTTTTTTGCAAGTATCCGGCCAAAAATCCGGCGACCATGGAATCACCGGCACCTACGGTATACACCGTTTTGCCTTTTGGTGCTTCCGTCTCAAATTGACTTCCGTCTTCTCCTACAAAAACAGCTCCTTGTTCTGACATGGAAACGAGTACATTTCTTGCTCCCTTCTCCTGCAGTTTCTTTGCATACGCAAGAGCCTCTTTTTTATTTTCAATAACTACATCAAACATTTCGCCAAGTTCATGATGGTTTGGCTTTATCAAAAACGGCTTAAATTGGAGCACATTCAACAACAACTCTTTTGTGGCATCCACCACTATGTTGATGTCCCGCCCTTTCAAGTATTCCATAATATCGCGGTACATTGTCTCAGGCAGACTGTCCGGTATACTTCCGGCAAGCACCAAAAAGTCACCGGGCTTTAACGTATCCAAAATGGCGTACAATTTTTGTATATGCTTTGCTTCTATACAAGGACCTTGCCCATTGATTTCCGTTTCTTCCTGCATATTTTCCTGAGCACGTACCTTCACGTTAATCCGGGTCGTACCTTCCTCAATGGAAATAAAATTTGTGCACACGTTCTTTTCCTGCAAAAGCGCAAGTAATTTTTCTCCCGTAAAACCGGCACAAAACCCCAGTGCCGTATTTTCCACATCAAGATGGTTGAGCACAATGGATACATTAATTCCTTTTCCGCCGGGATAAATCACTTCATTCAAAGTACGATTTACTTTACCGCATGTGAAATTTTTTACATTCATAATATAATCCAATGACGGATTGAAAGTCAGTGTATAAATCATACTATTTTCTCCGTTTCGAAATTAGTTATAAAATTACGGCTCGCAAAGCGAGCCGGTTTATTTGACTGCATGTACTCTAATAAGTGGACAACAATTCCTTGCAGAACCACACTTCGTTTGTCTGCTTAATCAAGTGGTCATGTTGTACAATCGGATGGCCCGAATCATTTGGCGGAACGTACTTGATTACGCCGATGCTTCCGTCCGACATAATGACTTTTTTGTTAATCAGGTTGTTGCGCATATTACGCAAAAAAGTCATGACCAAATCCATATCGAGACCTTCATACTGCTCATTATAAAACATATCAAATACATCAAAAGGAAGCTTTCCTTCTTTGTAACTTCTTTTGGAAACCATCGCATCATAAATATCAGACACCGCAGTAATCCTAGCAAAAACGGAAATTTGTTCCTCCGCGATTTTGTCCGGATAGCCGTTCCCTGTCAATTTTTCATGATGCTGCCTCGCCGCCAGTTTGACTCTTTCATCAAATCCGGCTCCCAGCATCTCATAAGAATACAAAGGATGCGTCTGCACAATTTTGAATTCTTCCTGTGTCAGCTTTCTCGGCGCATTCAAAATTTCTTCCGGTATTTTTGTTTTGCCTACATCGTGCAAAAGTCCCGCCATCACAAGGAGACGAATGTCTTCTTTCGAAAGGTGCATCCACTCCCCAAGCATTCCGTTCAAAAATGCCACATTCAAAGAATGTCTCTGCAAACCTTCGTCCATCGGACGCGGAAAATTAATACAGGACAAAATAACAACCGGATCCACATCGCTTAGCTTTTCTGAAATCTCATGAATGAGCATATCGATTTCATTGTTACGCACAATGCGGTCCGAAGCGCCTGCTTTTTGAAAAATGCCGGCCGTATTATCTTTCAAATCAGTGTAACCGGCATTGTCCTCCAATATTTTTCTGCGCACCTCAACAGGCACATTAGAACTGGACATCACTTCATAATATGTTTCTTCACATACCATGATATTGTTGTCTTCTGTGCTGAAATATGCTAATTTTTCCAGTTTTTTTTCAGTGATTGTTTCACCTTTCGGAATCAAAAGTACCTTGCCGTTATGATTGTAAATGTCGTCTTTTAAAACTAAACCGTCCCACAAATACTCAATCGGCATTTTTTTGAGTCGTTTGCCTCTTTTCATGGTACACTCCTATTTGCGCCGGATTTCTAAAATCTTGCACGCATATTTTTCTGTTCTTGTATCCGATTCATGAATTCGCACCACTTCACACACAAGCGCCAACGCTCTTCTCTCTATCTCTACAACAATCCGACATTTGCTTCCCACTTCCAGACATCCCAAGTCTGCACTAAACAAAACACCAATAGAACTCATATTGATTGTTTTGATTTTCATGGGCTTACGCAATCTTATATTAAAATTTTTGATTTTAATCGTATCAATAACACCATTTAAAATAAGCGGATACCTTGTTCTCTTGCGGTCTTCTTTTTTCTTTCGTTTTCCCAAAAGAACTTCCACTTCGTTTTCAATCATGGACCCCTTAATATTTGCACTGAACTCATACAAATTGTTCTCGCCGAATATCAACACATAAACGGAACAAAACCGTTTTTCCGTCAAACAATCCGCATCAAGCACAACGGAATTGTTGGAGGACTCGTATCTTTTAATCGTCGTATCCGCAATAATGCTGCCATCTTCTATTTTTTTGATAATGATTCTGCAATTTTTTAAAATACTTAAATCAGCCAAAAATTCACGTCCTTTTATCTTCCGTAACAGAGACGCGTTACGCTTTGCGTATCGCGCTCTGATTAGCGGTTGTTGCCGTAACAAAAAAGCGGCATCCTATTTGTGCCGCTACTTATTAATGCTCCCAGTAGGAATCGAACCTACAACTGACCCTTAGGAGGGGTCTGTTATATCCATTTAACTATGGAAGCTTACGTTTTGCCCCTCGCAAAACTATTTATAAATCCGGATAATTGATAAATCCCTGCATCCAGACTGTTCCTTTAAACCGCCGTCCAACCTGCGGTTCACCGAATAAATCTATTATATTAATACAAACATCAAATGTCAATTCGTTGCAATTGATCGTAAGTACATAGATTTCCTCACCGGTAAGCGTATTTTTTGTAAGATGACAATCCGTGATTTCACCCAAAACAGAATATTGGTCACACTCTACGCCATAGGGCATAAAGTAAGTATCCACAAGACTAAACACATCTTCTTTTTGAATTCTTCTGGATATTGTTGTATACATATCCATATCTTCCAAAGTGAGTGTTTCAATCGCCTCCTCATCCCCCTGTCGTGCGGCCGCAATGAGATGATTGCGATTGTTTGTATCTTTTTTTGTCTTCTGTCTCTGTTTTTCATTTTTTTGAATCGGCATCATAATCATGCCCTGTGTAGAAAGTCCGGCCAAAGTCAGACTCGTGCCACGAACGGGCAGTCTTCCGGAATTTTTTAATTTCACATAAGAAATCATATCCTGCAAATAAAAAATGAGTGACACGCCAACTTTGATGTCATCACATACACCAGCGAAAGATTCGTTTGCGGCATGGCGCTCTACTGATACATCTTCTGTGGAACTTACCGACGTACCGCGCAAATAAGGATAATAGTAATCATAAGTAAACTTGTCATCCTCATCAAATTCGCCACAAACTGCTATACCGATTCCTTCTGCAAAATTTTTGCAAAATTCAGCGAGTGACGTATCGTCGTCTTTTGTCGTATACTTACGCTCATCCGCATTTACAACTACTTCCGTAACTAATGCCTGGAGCTGTTTTCTGTCATGCAATTGTGAAAATCCGATTGCCCGCATGAATTTATGCAAAAATTTCACCTCTTTTCTTTCCTAAAAATCTAATCCAACTATAGAAAAACAAAATTATTTAATAATTGTCTTTCCACCCATATACGGCTGCAAAGCTTCTGGAATGTTGATAGATCCGTCTTCATTTAAATTGTTCTCCAAAAATGCAATTAACATTCTAGGCGGAGCAACAACTGTATTATTTAATGTATGCGCAAAGTACTTTCCGTTTTCACCATTTACACGGATTTTTAATCTTCTTGCCTGCGCATCACCCAAGTTAGAGCAGCTTCCTACTTCAAAATATTTTTTCTGTCTCGGAGACCATGCTTCTACGTCGAAAGATTTTACTTTCAAATCAGCCAAGTCACCGGAACAGCATTCGATTGTTCTAACCGGAATATCCAAGGAACGGAACAAATCAACTGTGTTCTGCCATAATTTGTCAAACCACATCGGAGATTCTTCCGGTTTACAAACAACGATCATTTCCTGTTTTTCAAACTGGTGAATACGATAAACGCCTCTCTCTTCCAAGCCGTGTGCACCTTTCTCTTTTCTGAAACAAGGAGAATAGCTTGTAAGAGTTTGCGGAAGTGTATCTTCCGGAATAATTGTATCAATAAATTTACCAATCATGGAATGCTCCGATGTTCCGATTAAGTACAAATCTTCGCCTTCGATTTTGTACATCATGGCATCCATTTCATCAAAACTCATAACACCCGTTACAACACTGCTGCGAATCATAAAAGGCGGGATACAATACGTAAATCCACGGTCAATCATGAAATCTCTTGCATAAGAAATTACTGCAGAATGAAGTCTTGCGATATCGCCCATCAAATAGTAAAATCCATTTCCGGCTACTTTTCTTGCGCTGTCCAAATCGATTCCGTTCAATCTTTCCATAATATCTGTGTGGTACGGAACTTCAAAATCCGGAACAACCGGCTCACCATATTTTGTAATTTCCACGTTTTCACTGTCATCTTTTCCAATCGGAACAGAAGGATCAATGATGTTCGGAATCGTCATCATGATTTTTTTGATTTTTTCTTCCAACTCAGCTTCTTTTGCTTCCAATTCTTCCAGTCTCTTGGAGTTTGCAGCTACTTCCGCTTTTTTTGCTTCCGCTTCTTCTCTTTTGCCCTGTGCCATCAAACCACCGATTTCTTTGGAAATCTTGTTACGGCTTGCACGAAGATCATCTGCTTCCTGTTTTGCTTTTCTGCTTTCTACATCCAACTCCATTACTTCGTCTACTAACGGTAATTTTTTATCCTGGAATTTTTTTCTAATATTTTCCTTTACTGCTTCCGGATTCTCTCTTAAAAATTTAATGTCTATCATAATTAGGCTCCTCTCCTTTTTATTCCAATACAGTCTCTATAAATATATTGTCCAATTCCGTCAAATCCCTAATGATGTCGTTAAAAACTTTGTTTCCTATTTTGTCCTGTATAATTTTCAACACCGGTCTGTCCGGATTGCCTTTGCTTTGGCGGATGACAATTCCGACTTCCCCTTCGTTTGTTTTTACTACTGAACCGGCAGGATATACCGCTGTAAAATTCAAAAACGCATCTACTACTTTTGCATCAAACTTTGTGTCTTTATTTTCTTTTAAATATTTTAAAGCCTCATATACTTTAACACGGGAATAGCCTATTCCGCAAATCATTTCATCAAAAGTATCGCAAACACCCACTATTTTACTCTCGATAGAAATATCAGTCGCTTTCAACGGATACCCGGAACCATCCAGTCTCTCGTGATGATACAAAATAACATTTTTTGCATTTTCACTAATCCAAGATTCGGTCTTTATGGCACTGAATCCGTACACCGGATGCTTTTTGTATTCCGCTCTTTCAGATGTAGACAATTTACTAATATCTTCATCAATCTTATCAAGTGCCAAATAGCGCATTCCGATATCATGCAAAAGACTGCTCACTCCGATGTCATGTACCTGCTCATCGGAAAGTCCAAGCTTAATTGCCGTCAAAACAGCAAGTGAACAAAGGCTTAGAGAATGCTCGTACAAATCTGAACTTCTTTCCTTGATATCAAATACTTTCTGAACAACCTTATCTTCTTCAAGAATATTGCTAATAACATTTTCTGCTGCATCGTTTAAAATAGACAATTCTTCATTGTGGTTGTACGTATGTCTTTCTAACACATTTTTAATCTGCGTCTTAACATTGTTTTCAATATCCTTTTTCAGAATGGCTACTTCTTCCGCATCGGGAATTCTTTCCTGTTTAATATAAACTTCCTTGATTCCCATTTCTTTTAACTTTTCAATGTACTCGGACCGAAGCACAATTCCTTCGGATAACAAAACAGTATAATCTGAAGTCAGGACCGGTTTCGCCAGTACGCTTTCTGCTGTAATATCTTCTAGTTTACATAACTTCATACATTTTCCCTTATAACCCTTTTAATTATTTATTCCCATCGCTATATCTAACGCTTTTTGCTCTTCTTCACCAAGAGAAATTGCACATTCGCCATCCTTTATTTCTTTCGTGTACGAATAGCACCCTTCACTGCTATGTACAGAATTTAATATAAACCCATTGTTGTTTTCATCCAACAACGCAAGACTGAAACTTAACTTTCCACCCATCTGCTGAAAAGCATCGTATTTCACAATACCAATTTTTTGGAATGTTGTTTCCATTTTCTTAAAAAGTGTTTTTATATTGTGCCGGTTTTTATCGACTGTTTCTTTAAAAAATTGATTATCTTCATACAATCTGATAATATCCTGTTCCAGGCTCTTTGCATCTTTACCTTGCATGAACTTTTTGTATTTCTTTTTTAATTTACTTGTACTTATTATTTGGGCAATCGTCACTATCAGAAGAATGACACATAAAATGACAACTCCTAATAAAATGTATCCTATGTCTATTCCTCCAAGCCCAATACTATTTAAAAATTCACTGGACATGTTTTTTCCTCACTTCTTATATTTTTATGTCATACCCAAAGTTAAAATATAATCTTACTTGTCAAACGTAAGTGAACTCAAACCTTCTACAAGTCTGTCGAAATCGTCATGACTATAAAATTCGATTTCAATTTTTCCTGCACCATTTCCTTTTGAAGCAACACTTACTTTTGTACTTAAAGCTTGTTTTAATTTTTCCTCTATTTCACTATAGATTGCTTCCAAAGATTTATTTGTCTCTTTTTTTGCTTTTGCCGGCTTATTCATATTTTTTACAAGCTTTTCTACTTCACGAACGCTCAGCTTTTCATCAAATACTTTTTGAGCAATAGCATATTGTTCTTCTGCATCTTCGATTGCCAAAAGTGCTCTTGCATGTCCGGTAGAAATCATTTCACTGATTACCATCTGCTGCACTTCATCACACAATTTTAACAGACGCATAGAGTTTGTTACAGCTGTTCTACTTTTGGAAACTCTCTCAGCTACTTCATCCTGTTTTAAATTGAATTCATTTAACAGTCTTTTATATGCCTGTGCTTCTTCAATCGGATTTAAGTTTTCTCGCTGAATATTTTCAATAAGTGCAATCTCTACGATTTCCTGCTCTGTAAGATTTTTAATAATAACAGGTACTTCTTTCAAACCGGCCAGTTTTGCTGCACGCCATCTACGCTCACCGGCAATGATTTCATAATGATCTTTTCTATCCTGTACCAAAATAGGTTGAAGCAAACCAAACTGTTTGATAGACTCAGATAATTCCATCAAAGCATCTTCGTCAAAATTTTTACGAGGCTGTTCTCTGTTTGGTTCGACCATCGTAATTTTTACCATTGTATCCGGTTTAACAACTTCTTCTTGCTTTTTCTGTGTTGTAGTTTTTTTACTTCCTGACGTTTTTGTTTCACCAATTGCATTAGGAATTAAACTATCTAATCCTTTACCTAATCCTCTTGCTGCCATATCTTATGCATCCTTTCTATTTATCACTTCTTCTGCTAATTGCATATATGCTTCTGCACCTGCAGATTTTGGATCATACATACTAATCGGCATACCGTAACTTGGTGCTTCAGCTAATCTGATATTTCTTGGAATAATTGTTTTGTACACTCGCTGGCTTAAATGATTTTTTACATTTTCTACAACCTGCATAGAAAGATTTGTTCTGGAGTCATACATAGTAAATACAACACCTTCCATATCCAAATCCGGATTTAATCTTTCTTTTACAAGATTGACAGTATGTATCAACTGGCTTAAACCTTCCAACGCATAGTATTCACACTGGATTGGAACTAATACAGAATTTGCTGTTGTCATTGCATTGATTGTCAACATATTGAGAGAAGGAGGACAGTCGATAATAATAAAATCATATTTATCTTTGACCCAATCCACTTCATTTTTAAGAATAAATTCCTTTTTATCAACACCAATTAATTCAATTTCACTTGCTGCAAGATTTACATTTGAAGGAATTAAATCAACATTCTCTACTACATTACTTATTAAGCAGTCGTTGATAGAACATTCTCCTAATATTAATTCGTATATAGTATTCTCAAGTTCGTTTTTATCAACACCAAATCCACTTGTTGTATTTCCCTGCGGGTCAGTATCTATAACTAATACCTTTTTTCCTTTTACGGCAAGGGATGCTGATAAATTAATAGAAGTTGTTGTTTTACCAACTCCACCTTTTTGGTTTGCGATTGCAATAATTCTTTCCATATATCGTCACCTTTCGCTTATGTTTGCAATCCGTTTTGAAAATCTTTTCTCTTAACGTTTTACTTTTCGATTATACCACTTTTTTATATCATTTACTATATAAAAATAATGTACTTAAATGCATTTTAATTTCTTCTATTATTTTGTAAATGCTGTGAAACTGCCTTTTTTCTAATGTTTCACGGGTCTTTTACTATTTTTTTAAAAATGTTTCACGGACTTTTTTACAACATCTTGGGTTAAAATGTTTCACGTGAAACATTATCTTGTGTCTTCATTTTGATAAACACAAAATGTTTCACGTGAAACATACAGAATAGAATCATTTATATAAGATTATTCAGAATCAATACAAAACAATTAAATGATAGCACTATTTAATAAAAAAATAGAATGAACAACAGAACAAGCGACCTCAATAAATCCAAATATTAGACAAGCGATAATATCCTTTTTATCTTTAGAGTGCTTTGCTTCTAAAAAGACTCTCGCAGATATAATAAAGGAAACAATCGCATACAATGAATAATTTTTTCCAAGACATAAAATTAAATAAATAAATAAGCCGGTATGAAACCGGCTTAAATAAATTATCCAAAGAAAATTATACTTTAATAATATCGTTTCTAATTGCGAATACAGCTGCCTGCGTTCTATCAGAAACTTCAATCTTTTTAAAAATATTAGAAATATGATTTTTTACTGTTCTTTCACTTATGTTAAGAGAAGTAGCAATTTCTTTATTAAACATACCACTTGCAACTTTCATAAGTACTTGGAGTTCTCTTTTCGTAAGACTTTCTACTTTATCTTTATCTTTATCGAGACTTACAAGTTTTGCGTTCAAAGAAGGAATAAGACTTGGCTGAATATATTCTTCTCCATTAATAACAGCAAGTATTGCTTTTTTCAATTCTGAAGAATCCGAATCTTTTAAAAGATATCCGTCAACACCAATATTTACAGCTTTCAAAAGATAATCAACTTCATTGTGGACTGTTAAAATAATTACCTTCAATGGCATCTTTCCATTTCGAATTGTTTCCAATACTTCAATACCATTTTTTAAAGGCATATTTATATCGAGTAACAAAACATCCGGTGTAATACTTTGTAAAATATTTAAACATTCTTCACCGTTGGATGCCTCGCAAACAACTTTCATTGTCCCGTCTAATTCTAATAATTTTTTTATACCTTCACGAATCATAACATGATCATCAGTAATCATAACATTAATAGCCATATGTAACACGCCTCCTAAATTTTATCACGACAATATAATATAACATATGTTATTTTAAAGGGATTTTAATTTTTACTCTTGTTCCTTTTCCTATTTCGGTATACAAGTCAATTTCTCCATTAATATGGTGGACTCTCTCTTCCAAAATCATAAGTCCAAAATGATGCTCTTTCTTTTCACGACTTAATTTGTACATATTAAATCCTTCGCCATCATCTGAAACGGATATCAAACAGTAATCATCTTTTTGTTTGATATTAATTACAATCAAATTTCCATTGGAATGTTTCATCGCATTGTTAATACATTCCTGTACAATGCGATAGATTTCAAAAAGTACATCTTTGTCTTCGCAGAAAATATCATCGGCAATTTCATACAAAAAACTAAATTTTGTTTCCCTTTTTACATTCTCAATTAATTGCAAAACTGCTTCTTTTAAACCTAAGTCATCAAACTGCATCGGACGCAAATCAAAAATAGTATTCCGGATTTCTTCAATCACACCTTTGATGTCTTTTGATATTGTAGCAAGTTCCAATTTTGCCTGAATAGGATCTTTATCAATATATGTAGAAGCCAGTTCAATTTTGTGAATGCAATGAGTCAATGTTTGCAGCGAAGAGTCATGTAAGTCTCTTGCAATTCTTTGTCGTTCTTCTTCTTTAATTTCCACAGAAAAATATTTTTTTACCTTATCCATGTTTTCACTCATACCTATCACGCTCATCCCATCGTTTAAAATAATCGTTTTAAATAATCGTATTAAAATTAAAAATAAGAATATATTGATAATACTATAATAAAACAAAAGTAGCAAATATAAAAGGAATTTTTCAAAATATCTTCGATGATTTACAAATTATTTATTTGTATATCGGTATTAATTACATTATAATAAAAGAGTGAATGAAAATAAAAATAAAAATATTACATAAAAACAATTAAAAACATTTTATAAAAGGGAGCATTCTTTATGAACCAAAAAACAAAAACTTTTTTTGCTTTGGCAGCAGTTACAACAACTTCACTTCATATTTTAAACAAAATTCAATTTTCACTTTCTACCGGGAAAAATCTTCTGTTCAAAAATGAAAATCATTATTACGATTGGAGATTTGGCAAAATTCATTACACAAAGTCCGGAAAAGGAAACCCTGTTTTATTGATTCACAATTTGACAGTCGGAAGCTCAGAGTATGAATTTAGAAAAATAGTTTCTGAACTGGAAGATGAATATGAAGTTTACACTTTGGATTTACTTGGTTACGGATTATCCGAAAAAACAAATATGACATATACTAACTTTTTGTATGTGCAGCTTATTACTGACTTCATAAAAAATGTAATTGGAAAGAAAACAAATATTATTACATCAGGAGACTCTTCCTCCATTGCTATTATGGCTACACATAATGATCCGGATATCATAAACAATCTTATTTTTATCAATCCGGAAAGTCTTTACAGTTGCAATATGATACCTTCAAAGCAAACAAAAGCTTTTAAGTTTTTGATTGAAATGCCGATTATAGGAACATTTATTTTTAATACTTTGACAACAAAGGAAAGTTTCAAACGTACATTTGAAACAAAATATTTTACAAATTCAGGTAAAATTGAAGAACAGGATATTCTTACATATTTGGAAGCATCGCACAAAAACGGTTATGGATCAAAGTACAGTTTTGCAAGTCATATTGCACATTACATGAATGCAAACTTTATACATGCACTGAAAGAAATCAATAACAGCATTTTAATATTGGGCGGAGAAAATGCAGAAGACATTGATACTACTTTGGAAAATTACTGTTATTACAACAGTGCAATAGAAACAGCTTACGTAGACAACACAAAATTACTTCCTCATATGGAATGTCCGGAAGAAGTAATCTCACAAATTAAAACATTTTTAAATTAAGTTATGAATGAAAAAGTATCGAAAAGACTGCTTTTAGGCGGATTTATCATTTTAATAATTTTGGTTTTTTACTTTGTGCTCACAACTTATATTGTCCAGCATGCAGAAGTACCTACTAATTC
>JAZQDM010000019.1:0-17570 GCA_045546775.1 Lachnospiraceae bacterium
AGATGGAAAAAAGTAAGGATACCTATGGTGTGCCGATGGTTGCATATTGCATGGAGCACGAAGCATATATAAAAGAAGGTATACAAAAAGGTATGGACAATAAAGAATTGCTTTTGTGGCATGAAAAAAAGTTGGAATGGATACAGCATGAGAGACTTGTTCATTTGCTTGTTACCATTTTGACGGCAATTGTATTTCTATTTTCGATTATGCTTGGTGTGTATTTGGATTGGAATATTATGATTTTGCCGTTGCAGCTGATTTTAATGATATTATTAGGGGCGTATTTGCATCATTATTTCAAACTGGAAAATCGTGTGCAACATTGGTATCATATTGCAGATGAACTTCATGAAAGTGTTAAAAAAGAAAAAAGTGAAGAGTAGTCATGTTTTTTTAATCATGTAATATACTTTATCAACAGCGAAAAGAAGGCGTTAGAAGTGCGATGAAATTTTCTGTTGGTAAGGATATTTTAAACAAAGAACGGTACAAAAAAGGGCTGATGCTGACCGGGATTATGCTGGGAGCATTTTTTCTGGGGAGAAGTGTGGCATATGGGCGCTATATCACGGACAGGGCATTGAACAATATAGCAACCGGAGGCGAAGAATCGACGTTAGCAGACGGAATGGTACAAGGCGTATCGTCGGGCAAAATCTTAGAGTCGGATAACTGGGGACTTGGTTTCGGAGAGAAAGGCAGTCAGCCGACCGGAAATGCGACAACGGAGGAACTGGGAAAATACGATGCGTATTATGTCAATGATACAGAAGAAAAAGTGATTTATCTTACTTTTGATGCAGGTTATGAAAATGGGAATACAGCCCCCATATTGGATGCATTAAAGAAACATAATGTACCGGCCACTTTTTTTGTAGTGGGACATTATCTTGAATCCGCACCGGATTTGATTAAACGCATGGTGCAAGAGGGACACACTGTTGGAAATCATACATACAATCATCCGGATATGTCAGAAATCTCGGATAGGAACTCTTTTCAAAAAGAGATGGACGATGTAGCTACGCTTTACACGGAAATAACCGGAGAAACGATGACGATGTATTACCGTCCGCCCCAAGGAAAATACAGTCTGGAAAATTTACAAATGGCCAAAGAGATGGGATACCATACCTTTTTTTGGAGTCTTGCTTATGTAGACTGGTATCAGGATAATCAGCCCACAAAAGAAGAGGCTTTTGATAAGCTGTTAGGTCGTATTCATCCGGGAGCTATTGTATTGTTACACAGCACTTCGGAAACAAATGCAGAGATTATGGATGAACTTTTGACAAAATGGAAAGATATGGGATATACGTTCCGTACATTGGATGATTTTGTGAAACAGTAGAATTACATGCTGATTATGAAAAATACAAAGTAGAGGTGAAAAGAGTGTTATTGTTGAAAGCAAATGTGGAATTGAAAAAGGTATTTGTACGGCTTATTGGAACCGTGCAGGCTCCTGTAGAATGGACCGGAGTATTTGCTATCGTCAACAATAATCTTATTTTAGCAGGAAAAGTACGTTCTTTGTTGTTTGATTTTGACAATCGGAAAGTCTATACCAATATTTTAGATATACCATTAGAGGATAAAGCGATTGACAAAATACCAAACGATGCACTTATCAACAATATGTTGAATATGATTTTGTATGCATTCGGAAAATGGGGCTCCATTGGCGGACTGAAAGTAGATAAAGATTATGCAACATTAGGAAAGCTGTTTGAGAGTATTTTTGCGCCTGTTCGTGTGGAACCGGCATTTACAAAGGACTATTTTCATTTTTTCAAAAATGGAATTCAAATTACGTACGAGGAAGCGGTCTCTATGGCCGTGCAAATGTTGAAAGAAGAAGGTAAGCTGGAAAACGAAGAAGAAAAGGGAAAGAGCGCGGCGGAAGAAGCATCGGCAGAGCAGTTGCCAGATGATATGCAAAAGGAAAATGAAGACAAACATATAGAGGAAGCGGACGAGGAATATGAGCTCGGACTCTGGCATAATATGTGTTGGAGGAAGACAACTGCAACTTTTCGTAAGACGCCTCGCACGGTTTTTGAGCGGGACAGAGAGCGCATCGGCAGAAACTATTACATGGTAGATTATCATTGCCCGGAATGTGAAGAAAAGCTATATATGGCAGTATATCCGACAGATGAGGAGCTGCTGATAGAAACGGATGAAGCCCGTGTTTATATTGCGCGTTCTTATACTTGTAGCAATTGCAATCGTTTTTACACCCCCACACCGGGAAGATTGTTGCAGGAAGGAGAAGTGTATTGTCTGGAGTTTGGAGCGGACAAGGTTGCATATGAGGACTATCTTGAACTGCTTGGCAAAACGGCACAAAAGACAGTGAATCAAAAGTTTAATGAGTATGAGTCAGACCGACTGAACAACAAAGCGGAAGAAGGTGTAGAGGAGGCGGAAGCGGAGGAAACAGAGGAATCAGAGGAGAAAAATCCGCAGTATAAAGCGGTAGTTTCCATGCCGAAACAGCATCATTTTTCTACAACCGGCAAACAGCAAGAGGAGCCGTCTGTTTCGCGTGCAAAAATAAAAAAAGCACAAGTTCTCGAGGCAAGCAGTACAGAGCAGATGAAGACCTGCAGCGTTGCGGATGAAAGGGAAGCAGAGCCGATACAGAAAGCTACACGCGAAGAAGCCGCAGAGCCGATACAGAAAGCTACGCACGAAGAAGCTGCAGAGCCGATACAGAAAGCTACACGCGAGGAGGAAGCAGAAAGGGGGCAAAAAACCTCCCAAAAAGCAAGCCCTAAGACAGATAGAGAGCAAGAGGGGGAAACACTTTCCGGTAAGACAACGGAAGAGTTAAAAATGATTTTAAAAAGTCGGACGGACAAGACCGACGTTTCTGTCCGGCACCCGGAATATTATGAGAATGTCAAAAAAGTGTTACATAAGAAATTGGTTGCCAAATATGATGCGCGTACAGGTGCTTTGGAAAAATTGACGATACGTCAGTTGGAAGAGTTAAAGAAGCAAATACAGGAGGAAGAGTGCCTTACGGACGAAGAAATTCGTGCATACATCAAACCTATTTCCAAAAAGCTGGATAAAGCAAAAGAAACGTCTTTACAGCAAAAGGTGGAGTTAAGCAAAGGAAAGACTTATGAAGAAATTGGTCGCATCATTGCAGAATTGGAAAAAGAAAACGACGATGGGGAACTGATGCAGTATACGTTGAAAAAGCTGAGGAGTATTCAACAAGGAAGGGCAGAACGTGAAGTTGAACACTTGATTTTGCACATGCCGCTTCATTTGGATAGGAAACAGTTGTCTGTTTATGTGGACAAAATTAATGCCTACAAAGATGTAGACATATCTCCTTACAGAAAAAAACTGGATGAACGCTACAACATGGCTGAAAAAGAAGAAATTACGAGAATGGTAAATCGCGGCGGGAAAAAAGGCAGAGATGAGTTGTGGGCGTTGTACGAACAGTTAAAGGATTCGGAGTACAAAGAACAAAACAAAGAACCTTTTCTGGAAAAAATATACGCAAAAATAAAACAACTGGATGAGGCGCGTATAGAGGCAATATGTCCTTCTATTGCAACACTTTCGTTTACAGAAGGCCTGCAAATATATGAACAAATCAGTCAGGGCATGTATTTGCCGGAGTTAAAAACAGATACGCTGGAGATGATTGAGCGTCGTCTGACAAAGTTAAAGACGGATGAAAGTGTTTTGCTAATGAGAAAACTCAAAAGTGAGATGGAAGAAAAACTGCCGGATTTAAGCGGATTCTATTTTTATGATGCAAGGGAAGTAAAACGTCGTGAAAACCGCTCCGATGAAGAGGAACAAAAGACGGACAAGGAATATGCTACGATGAAAAAAGCAATCGCACGTCACGAGGGATATTTGCGACCGTATGAGTACCCGATTTTAATTGCAGATACGACAAAGAACGGAAGCGGAAGAGAAGGTTTTGTCTTGACACCGGAACATATTTTTTACCATTCGTTTTTTGGCAATGGGCAGATTGATATTTATGATATTGCGAGCGTAAAGGTAAATCGCGGACTGCTCAGTAAGACACCGGTAATACGAAGATATGTTGGCAAGAAAGTTAAATTACCATCTCCCGTACAAAGTGAGTTGTTACAGGAATTTACGACTGTTTTTTGTGAGTTTATAGAATATTTAAAGGAAAAACCCGATTCCAGAAACATCGAATATCTGGCAAAAGAAAAACACGAAGTAAAATGCTGTTATCGTTGTGGTTTTACATATAGCGAAGGAACTATTTGTCCCAAATGCGGTAGTAAGATGAATGGATAGCAGCTAGGAACACGTTGTAATTCAAAATAAAATGTGGTAATATTTACACGGAAAATGTCGGAAAGGCGGAAAAGTATGATGAACTTTGAAACAGCAAAAGCAAAACTTGAGAAATATGATCAGCTTCATGTATTGCGTTATTATGATGAATTGACAGAAGAAGAAAAGAAAGAATTGTTACAGCAGATTGAAGAAACGGATTTTGAAGTTTTAAAATATTGTGCACACAAGGAGCAACTGGCGGAGAAAGGAAAAATCGAACCGCTTGCAGCAATGCAACTTAATACGATAGAAGAGAAAAAAGATGAATTTGTAAAAATTGGTCTGGAAGCAATTAAAGCAGGAAAAGTGGGAGCTGTTTTGCTTGCCGGTGGTATGGGGACGAGACTTGGTTCTGATGATCCGAAAGGTATGTATAACATCGGTCTTACGAAAGATGTGTATATTTTTGAGCGCTTGATTGCCAATCTTATGGATGTTGTAAAACAGGCAGATGCATGGGTGCCGCTCTTTATTATGACGAGCGATAAAAACAACGATGCTACTATTAAGTTTTTAAATCAGCATGACTTTTTTGGTTACAATGCGGATTATGTGACATTCTTTAAGCAGGAAATGGCGCCTGCCGCTGATTATAACGGAAAAGTGTATATGGAAGCGAAAAACAAGATTTCCACATCACCGAATGGCAATGGCGGATGGTTTGCGTCTATGAACAACTGTGGTGTGCTTGATAAAGTTCGCAGAAACGGAATCGAGTGGATTAATGTGTTTGCGGTTGATAATGTGTTGCAAAGAATTGCTGACCCATGTTTTGTCGGTGCGACGATTGCGTCCGGATGTGCGGTTGGATCAAAAGTAGTAAGAAAAAGTGCGCCGGATGAAAAAGTAGGTGTTATGTGTCTGGAAGACGGAAAACCATCTATCGTGGAATATTACGAGTTGACGGAAGAGCTTATGAACGCAAAAGATGAGAATGGTGATCCGGCATACAATTATGGTGTTATTCTCAACTACTTATTTAGAGAAAAAGATTTGGAAGATTTGCTTGCAAAAGAACTTCCGCTTCATATTGTGGAAAAGAAAATTCCTTATATTGACGAACAGGCAAATTTGGTTAAGCCGGAAGAACCGAATGGATATAAGTTTGAAAATCTTGTTTTGGATATGATTCACAAACTGGATAGTTGTCTTCCGTTTGAGGTAGTGCGGAGCAAAGAATTTGCACCTATCAAAAACAAAACAGGTGTGGATTCGGTGGAAAGTGCGAGAGAACTTCTTGCCGAAAACGGTGTCGAATTATAATAACAGTACAAATCGGAGGAAAATATGGCTATTTTAGTAACAGGTGGTGCAGGATACATCGGGAGTCATACCGTAGTAGAATTGCAAAATGCAGGATATGAAGTAGTAGTTTTAGATAATCTGAGTAATTCCAGTGAAAAATCGTTGGAACGTGTAGCCAAAATTACGGGAAAAGAAGTGAAGTTTTACAAAGCAGATATTTTGGACAGGGATGCTTTGGAAGAAATTTTCGATAAAGAAGACATTGATTCCTGTATTCATTTTGCAGGATTGAAAGCAGTGGGAGAGTCCGTGCAGAAACCATGGGAATATTACAACAATAACGTTACCGGTACACTGACACTTGTGGATGTGATGCGGAAACATAACGTGAAAAATATTATTTTTTCATCCTCTGCGACAGTTTACGGAGATCCGGCAATGATTCCGATTACAGAACAATGCCCGAAAGGACAATGTACGAATCCGTACGGTTGGACCAAGTCGATGTTGGAACAGATGTTGATGGATATCCAAAAGGCAGATCCGGAATGGAATGTGATATTGCTTCGTTACTTTAATCCCATCGGTGCACATAAGAGCGGTACTATTGGCGAAAATCCGAATGGCATTCCGAACAACCTTATGCCTTACATTACACAGGTTGCTGTCGGAAAATTGAAAGAACTTGGTGTGTTTGGCAATGACTATGATACACCGGACGGAACAGGTGTCAGAGACTACATTCATGTGGTGGATCTTGCAAACGGACATGTGAAAGCACTCAAAAAGATTGAGGAAAATGCAGGCCTTTGCATCTACAATTTAGGTACGGGAACCGGTTATAGTGTGCTCGATATTGTGAAAAATTTTGAGCAGGCAAACGGAGTGAAAATTCCTTATGTAATAAAGGAAAGACGTGCCGGAGATATTGCCACATGTTACGCGGATGCAGCAAAGGCGAAAGAAGAACTTGGCTGGGAAGCGCAGTACGGCATTGCAGATATGTGTGCTGATTCATGGAGATGGCAGAGCAACAATCCGAACGGATACGAGCAATAAAAAATATGCCCATAACGATTGTGTTTGTAACAATAACAAACGGGAAACGTTATGGGCATTTTCTATTATTTTTTAGGCAACGTATTGATACATAAAAATGAAATGACATATGCTTCCGCCCATTACAAACAAATGGAACAGCTCGTGGCAACCAAAATGAACGAAACGGTTATGAAAAAGCGGAATTTTTAATGCATAAATAATACCGCCGATTGTGTAAATAATACCGCCACCCAGAAGCCATAAAAAAGCTGCTTTTGGAAGTGCATCTAACAATTGTCCGAACACCAATACGCATACCCATCCCATTGCAATATAAATGAGAGAGGAAAACCATTTTGGACAAGTAATCCATAACATTTTTATGAGCATACCAACAAGTGCAATTCCCCAAACGAGAGACAATAGCTGGTAGCCGAGATTACCTCCCAAAATAATCAAACAAACAGGTGTATAAGAACCTGCAATCAGAACAAAAATCATCATGTGGTCAATTTTACGGAAAGCACGTAATATTTTATCGCTCACATTGACTGTGTGATACAGTGTGCTGGCACCATATAATAAAACCATACTCATCATAAAAATGCCAAGCGCATAAAGGCAAATCTGATTCGGACTGCCTGCAGCTTTTACCAAAAGAGGTACTGCAGCAACTAAAGCCATCATCATTGCAATAAAATGTGTGAGAGCACTTCCGGGCTCACGAATTGTAATTTGCATAATCATACTCCCTTCTGAAGTTTTGTTGGAAAAACAATAGATAGTCACAAAACTTCAACAAGTAGTTTTCAAAACTACGTCATACACAACTTGATACTACACCTTATTATTTCCAGTGTCAATAAAATTATTCTTAAAAATAATAAAAAAGTACGTTTATTGGAGTTTTGCGAATTGGCAGAAAAAAAGACCCGCAACAAAGTTGCGAATCTTTAGTCTTCTTCAATGATATGGATTTCCAAATAATCAAAATCAATATGTTCAATAAAATTATCTTGTGTAAAACGGGCTTTGGCATGGCGTTTAAATTCTTCTACCGTAGCATCCAGCCAAATAGGTTTCCCTAAATCAAACTGATAACAGATTTCGTCAAGGGCGCTAAAAACTTTGTGAGTTCTTGTATCATCCGCATCATTGCAGATGGTAGTGTCTTTCATCAAACGATTATTTTTATAAATTTTACCCCATAAACGGAACATGATAGTACCCTCTTTTCTAACAAACTATTTCCATTATAACAAAGGAGCAACAGGAATGTAAATATTTTCTAAAATCTTATGAAAAATCCCCATTTTTCTAAATTTGTGGTATAATTAAAATAATAGAAAATACAATGTGTGAGAGAAAATAAGGAAAACAAATTCAGAAAAGAGTGAAATAGGATGATAGATAGGACGAACGAAGTAGACAGCTGGAAAGAGGTAATGCTCATATATGGGTCTGCGCTCAAACAAATCGAAACGAAAATGGAAGTTTTGAATGATGAATTTCAGCATGTACACAGATACAATCCGATAGAGCATATTAAGTCCAGAATGAAAACGGCGGAGAGTATTGTTAAAAAATTAAAGAAAAATAATTATGAATCCACGATACAAAATATGGTTGACCATGTAAATGATATAGCGGGAATACGTGTTATTTGTTCCTTTTCATCCGATATATACCGCATTGCAGATATGATTAGTAATCAAAAAGATATCAAAGTGTTGTCAGTAAAGGATTACATAACATTTCCGAAAGCGAGCGGATACAAAAGCTATCACATGATTGTAACCGTTCCGGTTTATTTGTCGGATCGAATTGTAGATACAAAGGTGGAAATTCAGATTCGTACCGTTGCGATGGATTTTTGGGCGAGTTTGGGACACAAAATTCATTATAAATTCGAAGGAAATGTGCCGGGACATATTAAAAGTGAGTTGGTGGAATGTGCAAAAATGGTTTCCGAGTTGGATGCCAGAATGTTATCACTTAATGAAGAGGTGCAGGAAATCAGCGAGAGCGGGGAAGAATACTAAAAATATATAATATGACCAGAAAAGACCGTCCGAGTGGGGTACGCTACCGAGTGTAGTGACAACTGCCGGATGGTTTTTTACTTATACTTTTGCATTATAGCACCGTTAAGTTTTGTAATAGCCCATAAAATGAGGAGTGCCCCGATACCTTTCGGCACCGAGGCTATTATGAAAAAATTTATCTATATGCATTATAAACATATTCGCGTTTGTCTTAACAACAAAATTAGTATAGCAATTATTTATGAACAAATTATGAACAGGCTGTAAAAACATGGTTAATAACAACAAAATACCAGTGTGAGGAAAAAAGGGTTTCGTGAAAGATGCACAAAAAAAGTGCAAAAAATAAATTTTAAGGTGTAGCCTTAGTTGTAAATGGCGGTCAAGAATGTTATAATGACCGCAAAAGAAAAACATTTCGTACATTTTTTGACAAATAATAAATGACGTGTGAGAGTGGTAGGACAACATGTTTGGAGGAAAAATAATGGACAATTTTATGGACAAATTGGCACAGAAATTGAATGCGCAGGAAATGATTAAGGCAAATTCTGCTGCAGACGCAGCGCAGATGAACAAATTGCAGTCACAGATGGCAGAGTACGATGCAGCGTTGCAGGAAATCCGCAAGGCAGGATTAAAAAATGTTGAAATTGCCGACAAACTGAATCAACTTATCGCAGATGCCACACAGCAAATAGAACAACTTACAAAAGAAAGCATTGCAAAAGTGGAAGCTGCAGAAGTAAGCGGCGGAAGCAACGAAGCAGTTGAGAGACAGTTGACTGAGAGCCAGACCAAAATGGAGCAACAGCTTTCAGAAACATGTGAAAATCTGGAGCACAAATTGGCGGAGGCATGTGACAGTTTGGATTCAAAACTTTCCGGGAACAATAGTACACTGGAGAGTAAATTGGAAGAAAATCAAGCACAGACAGCAGCAAAATTGGCTGAACTTGCACAGAGCATTCAGGAAAGCAAAGAAGAGCAGCTTGCAGCATTGACAAAGACTACCTATGGTAGTGGAGAAGAGCAACTTGCGGAAATTTTGCAGACCTTGCAGGAAAATCAACAGGAAATGCAGGAGTTGATTGAAAAAACACAGGAGTATGTACATACGGAAGACGTAAAAGTTTATCGTAACGTGCAGGCTGTTATTGTAGAAGAAAATTCTAAGCAGATTGAAAAAATTACGAATGCACAGAGCGCAACCGGGGTGAAACTTACGGCTTCCGTTGTATTTTCGGCAGTTGCACTCGTTGCTATTTTAGTGGATTTAGGTATTAATCTTGCTAAGCTTTTGGGATTAATCTAATAAATATGTTCCAAAATATACGATAATGAGGAGTATCCATGGCAAAACAAAAATTTAAGCCGGGAAATATGTTGTATCCGTTACCGGTTGTAATGGTAAGCGTAGCGGATAAAGAAGGAAATAAGAATATTATCACAGTAGCATGGGCGGGGACTGTATGTAGCAATCCGCCCATGGTTTCTGTTTCCATCCGCCCGGAGCGTTTTTCGCACCATATGATTATGGAGACGGGCGAATTTGTTATTAATCTGACAACAAAGAAACTGGCGTATGCAACAGATTATTGCGGCGTGAAAAGCGGACGTGATATTGACAAATTTAAAGAAATGCATCTAACAGCTGTACCGGCAGATGTAGTTAGCGCTCCGCTCATTGAGGAGAGCCCGGTAAATATCGAATGCAAAGTGACAGAAGTAAAGAAGCTTGGAAGCCATGATATGTTTGTGGCAGAAGTAGTTGCTGTGCATGCGGACGAACAATATATGGACGAGAAAAAGCGTTTTGATTTATCCAAAGCACAACCTATCGTCTATTCACATGGGGAATACTTAGCCACCGGTGAAAAAATA
Organism: Lachnospiraceae bacterium; assembly: GCA_045546775.1. GTDB lineage: Bacteria > Bacillota > Clostridia > Lachnospirales > Lachnospiraceae > RGIG3002. Next base: position 10,572 of record JAZQDM010000019.1, read on the forward strand.
GGTACGTTTGGTTACAGTGTCCGGAAAAAGAAAAAGCGCCGTTAGTGTTTTTTGAATTCCTCGTCTTTTCCAAGAAAACTGCCGCGGACAACGGAATTTGTCCCGTATTTTTTTCGGATATCAAAAAGGGCAGCATCCAATTTTTCGAGCTTTTCGCTCTTTTGCGGGACGCTGTCTTTCGTCGCAAAATCAAACAGACTGATTTGTACCGGTTCGTCTTTTGAGACAAGCTTGGAGGTGCGGATACCGAGAAGGCGCACAGGTGTACCATTCCATATTTCATCGAACAAAAGGCATGCTGTTTCGTAGATCTGACCGGCAGAACTTACCGGTGTCAGAAGTGTTGTTTGGTGTGATACATTTTGAAAGGTATTATAGCGGATTTCCGTGCTAATCATAGTGGCATGTTGGCCACTTTCGTGCAGTCTTGAGGAAACCGAATCGGCAAGCTTTAAAAGAACCCGCTTGCATTCTTCAGATGTAAGCGCGTCTTTGGCAAGTGTAGTGGAATTCCCGATTCCTTTTGCGTCGGCACTGATTGGTTGAACGGGCGTGTCATCTATTCCGTTGGCGTAGTTCCAAAGGAGTAAGCCGTGACTTTTTAAGTGTAAGGCAAGGATGGAAGGGTCTGCCTTAGCAAGGTCGCCGATTGTGAGTATTTCCAGTTTGCGGAATGTTTCTACACTGGATTTTCCGCACATAAAGAGAGAAGAAACGGGGAGAGGCCACATTTTTTCTTCGATTTCGTGCGAATATAACGTATGTACAAGGTCCGGCTTTTTGAAGTCGGAAGCCATTTTTGCAAGAATTTTTTTGTCAGAAATACCTACGTTTACGGTAAATCCAAACGTGGTGCGGATGTAGTCTTTGATTTCCTGTGCGGCCGCTTCCGGGGAAGCATAACGGGCACAAATCGGGGTGAAATCCATAAAACATTCATCGATACTCACCTGTTCAATGTCCGGACTGATTGTGCGCAAATAGGCCATCAATTCGTGGCTACGCCTGGAATAGAGCGCATGGTCGGGAGCTTGTGTGAGGAGTGTAGGACATTTGCGAAACGCATTGACGACCGGTTCGCCTGTCTGTATGCCGTAAGCTTTTGCAGGGATGGATTTGGCGAGTACAACACCGTGACGTTTGCTCATATCGCCGCCGATGATGGAGGGGACGAGACGCAAATCCACGTCAGAGCCGTTTTTTAAGTTTTCCACAGCTGACCAGCTTAAAAATGCGGAATTAACATCAATATGAAAAATGATGGACATAGGCGCCTCCTCTCGAATGTCAGTTCTACTCCTTTTATTATATACCATGTAACAATCACTTTACAAGCCCAATAAATATTGCTAAAATGAAGTTGTTACAGAAATGTTACGAAAAGAAAATGTTGCCGCCAGGCATTACGATAAAACATAGAAATTAGGAATTTTAACATGAAAAAAATATCGCGTTACTATAAAAAGATGCGTTTTGCATACTATAAATGTGCAATTTGTGCTATTTTTCTGGCTATACTATTGTTCCCGTCCCGTGAGAAATTTGAAAAGGGCGGAGACAATATTTTTGTTGTTACTTTAAATGGAACAGAAGTAGGAACGGCTTCTTCGAAAGAGGAAGCGGACTTGTATTTGGCGAGAGCAAGAAAAAAGTTGGCTGAACAGGAAAATGGTTTGGTTTTTGCGGAATGTGACCTTGTGTTGGAAGGGAAATCCGTTTTGTTTGGCAAAGTGGATTCTGAGAGACATATGGTGGATGCTATGACAGAAATTTTGGCGCAAAATGAACGTCAGACTCTGCAACAGGCATATACGGTAAAAATTAATGAATATACGGTGAGCGTAGCAAGTACGGATGAAGTGCTCGCTCTTTTGCAGGCATCTATTAAAAAATATGATGCAAACAACGAATATCATGTATCGCTTGTGCAGGATACAAACAGGGAATTAAATGTGCTTACGGCGAATGTGGAGCCACTGGAAACAACTACACCGGAGATGGTAAAGGTAGATTTGGATACGGCGTTTCCGGAAGCCGGAATACAGGCAGAATTTTCTGAGATTTTTGCAGATATCGAGCCTGCAGTAGAAAAAGATTTTGAAGATTTTGATCTTGGATTGAAAGACATGCGATTTGGAGATGAAGTGGAGATTGTAGAAGCTTATCTGCATGAAGAAGAGCTTACACCGCTTGCACTTGCCATTGAAGATGTCACCAAAGATAAAGAGAAAAATGTTATTTATGAAGTTGTGGCAGGTGATACCCTTGGAGGTATTGCTTACAGCAACGATTTGACGATAGAAAAGCTGGTTGCCATGAATGACAGCCTTGAAAATGAAAACTCCATGATTCGAATCGGCCAGGAACTCATCGTTACCGTTCCGGAACCGGAGCTTTCCGTGGAACGTGAAGAAGAGTGTTACTACGAGGAAGACTACGAAGCGGACGTTATTTATGTAGACAATGATGACTGGTATACGACGGATACAAAAGTGTTGCAGGAGCCTTCGGCGGGACATAGGAAAGTGGTGGCTATCGTGTCGTATCGAAATGATGCTGAAGTTAGCCGCGAGATTATAAAAGAAGAGATTTTGTTGGAAGCAGTTCCAAAAATCGTGGAACGTGGTACGAAAATACCGCCTACGTATATTAAGCCGATTTCAGGAGGACGTCTGTCATCCCGATTTGGAAGACGTTCTGCACCGACAAGAGGAGCAAGTACGTACCATAAAGGTGTGGACTGGGCGTGTCCGATTGGTACAGCGGTCAATGCATCTGCAGCCGGCACGGTTACAAAAGCCGGATGGGGACGCGGTTACGGCTATGTTGTTTATATTAAGCATGCGGATGGCAGGGAGACACGTTACGCGCATTTGAGTAAAGTGCTTGTTTCCGTTGGCGAATCCGTTTCACAAGGTGAAAAAATAGCTTTAAGCGGAAATACCGGTGTGAGTTCCGGACCGCATGTGCATTTTGAGATGATTATTAATGGCTCACATGTGAATCCGCTAAATTATTTAAATTAGAATCACCATTTACAAATCGTGAGAATATGATATACTAGTAAGAAGTGATTAAATTTGGTTATTGAAAATCTAGATTGATATAGAGGTATGCTATGGAACAATACGCAATCAAAGGCGGCAATCCATTGGTCGGAGAAGTGGAAATTGGTGGTGCAAAAAATGCAGCACTTGCCATTCTTGCGGCTGCAGTGATGACAGATGAAACAGTCTACATCGACAATATGCCGGATGTAAGAGATACAAATGTATTGATTCAGGCTATGGAAAGCATAGGTGTTATAGTAAACAGAATTGACAGGCATAGTGTAAAAATCAACGCTTCTCATATTCATAGTCTCATCATTGAAGACGATTTTATTAAAAAGATTCGTGCATCTTATTATTTGTTAGGTGCATTATTGGGCAAATACAAAAAAGCGGAAGTAACACTTCCGGGTGGCTGCAATATCGGTAGCAGACCGATTGACCAGCACATCAAAGGTTTTCGCGCGTTGGGCGCAGAAGTTCGTATTGAGCATGGCTTGATTCATGCACAGGCGGAAAAACTTGTCGGAAGTCACATTTATATGGACGTGGTTTCGGTTGGAGCTACCATTAATGTTATGATGGCAGCAGTGATGGCCGAAGGACAGACAATTATTGAAAATGCGGCGAAAGAACCGCATGTTGTTGACTTGGCTAACTTCCTTAACAGTATGGGTGCTAATATTAAAGGTGCCGGTACGGATGTAATCCGTATCAAAGGTGTGCAGAAACTTCACGGTACAGAATATGTGATTATTCCGGACCAGATTGAGGCAGGAACATTTATGTTTGCAGCAGCGGCTACACATGGTGACGTTACTGTTAAAAACGTTATTCCGAAACACCTGGAATCCATCAGTGCAAAACTTATGGAAATTGGTTGTGAGATTAAAGAATCTGATGATGCAGTACGTGTTGTTGCATCAAAAGGACTCAAACATACACATGTAAAAACATTGCCCTATCCGGGATTTCCGACGGATATGCAGCCGCAGATTGCGGTCACACTTGGTCTCTCCAGCGGAACGAGTATGGTAACGGAGAGCATTTTTGAAAACCGTTTCAAATATGTGGATGAACTGACACGTATGGGAGCAAACATCAAAGTAGAAGGCAATACTGCTTTTATCGAAGGTGTTTCCAAATATACAGGAGCAACCATTTCTGCACCGGATTTGCGTGCGGGAGCTGCACTTGTAATTGCGGGCATGGCTGCGGAAGGTATCACAGTTGTGGATGATATCAAATACATCGAGCGTGGATACGAAGATTTTCCGCAAAAATTGCAGGCGCTTGGTGCAATGATTGAAAAAGTAGAAACTGACAGAGATTTACAGAAGTTTAAGCTGAAAGTAGGTTGACAACATACAGCAGGCATGCTATTGTAAGGTCAGATAGGAAAATTCAATATTGTAACTTTCTCTTATTCAGAGTGGTGGAGATACAAAGGATCTGTGAAACCACGGCAACCCCTTATAAAGGAAGGTGCCAGCCTGAGCGAGTAATCGAACAATAAGAGGATTTGATTATCACAAAAAGTCGGGTCCGCTTATTATGTAAGCGGACTTTTTTAATCAAAAATTCTAAGGAGGAACAAAAATGGAAAAATTAATTTTTACTTCAGAATCCGTAACAGAAGGACATCCTGACAAAATGTGTGACGCGGTATCCGATGCGATTTTGGATGCACTCATGGAAAAAGACCCGATGAGCCGTGTTGCTTGTGAAGCAGCAAGCTGTACAGGTTTTGTACTTGTTACAGGTGAGATTACAACAAATGCTTATGTGGATATTCAGAAAATCGTTCGCGATACAGTAAAAGAAATCGGTTATGATAAATCCGAATACGGATTTGACGGAAATACTTGTGCAGTATTGGTTGCGATTGATGAGCAGTCTGCAGATATCGCTATGGGTGTTGACAAAGCATTAGAAGCAAAAGAAAACAAAATGTCTGATAAAGAAATCGAAGCAATCGGTGCCGGAGATCAGGGTATGATGTTTGGTTATGCAACAAACGAAACAGAAGAGTACATGCCTTATCCGATCGCACTTGCTCATAAACTTGCATTACAGCTTACAAAAGTTCGTAAAGACGGTACTTTGAAATATTTAAGACCGGACGGAAAAACACAGGTTTCCGTAGAATACGATGAAAATGGCACACCGAAGAGATTGGAAGCTGTTGTATTGTCTACACAGCACGACGATGATGTGACACAGGAACAGATTCATGCAGATATTAAGAAACACGTATTTGATGTGATTCTTCCGCAGGATATGATTGATGCAGAGACAAAATTCTTCATCAACCCGACAGGACGTTTTGTTATCGGTGGACCTCACGGAGATGCCGGTTTGACAGGACGTAAAATTATCGTTGATACTTACGGCGGATATGCTCGTCACGGCGGCGGTGCTTTCTCCGGTAAAGACTGTACAAAAGTAGACCGTTCCGCAGCATATGCAGCTCGTTACGTTGCAAAAAATATCGTTGCAGCCGGTCTTGCAGATAAATGTGAAATCCAGTTGTCTTACGCAATCGGTGTAGCACAGCCTACATCTATTATGGTTGATACATTCGGAACAGGCAAACTTACGGATGACAAAATCGTAGAAATCGTTCGTGAGAACTTCGACCTTCGTCCGGCAGGAATTATCAAAATGTTAGACTTGCGTCGTCCGATTTACAAACAGACAGCAGCTTACGGTCACTTCGGACGTAACGATTTGAACCTTCCTTGGGAAGCAGTAGACAAAGCAGATGAATTAAAGAAATATTTATAATATTTCCTACAAAATCAAAAAAGAGCGGGCGTTATCTAATAACGTCTGTTCTTTTTTTTGCGCGCGGTTGAATCTCGGGACAACATTCAGTATAATATTTTTTAGAAAAACAATGGGAGAGGGTAGCTATGGCATTTACACATCTTCACGTCCATACGGAATACAGTTTGCTGGACGGTTCCAACAAAATAAAAGAATATGTAAAGCGGGTAAAAGAGCTCGGCATGAACAGTGCAGCGATTACGGACCATGGTGTTATGTATGGAGTAATCGATTTTTATCGTGCTGCAAAAGAAGCCGGAATCAACCCGATTTTGGGCTGTGAAGTATACGTTGCACCAAATTCCCGTTTTGATAAAGAGTTAACCGGCGGTGAGGACCGCTATTACCATCTTGTGTTGCTTGCAGAAAATAACACCGGTTATTCTAACCTGATGAAAATTGTCAGCAAAGGTTTTACGGAAGGATATTACTACAAGCCGCGTGTGGATATGGAAGTGTTGCAGGAGTACCACGAGGGCATCATTGCGCTCTCGGCTTGTCTTGCCGGGGAAGTGCAAAGGTATATTTCCAAAGGGCTTGTGGATGAGGCAAAAAAGATTGCCCGCAAATACGAGGCATGCTTTGGAAAAGGCAATTACTTTTTGGAGCTGCAGGACCACGGCATTCCGGAACAGAGCAAGGTCAATACCGTTCTTTTGCAGATGAGCCGTGAACTGGATATCCCGCTCGTTGTGACGAATGACGTGCATTACACGTATGCAGAAGATGAAAAACCGCATGATATTTTGCTTTGCTTGCAGACCGGAAAGAAGCTTGCAGACGAGGACCGTATGCGCTACGAGGGCGGTCAATATTACGTCAAGAGTGAAGCGGAGATGAAGGCGCTTTTCCCGTATGCGTGGGAAGCGATTGAAAATACACAGCGCATTGCGGACCGTTGTCATGTGGAAATTGAGTTTGGTGTGACAAAGCTTCCGAAATATGACGTGCCGGAAGGCTACACATCCGAAAGTTATTTATATAAATTATGTACGGACGGTTTGAAAGAGCGTTACGGGGATGACCCGGACGGAAAACTGATGGAACGTTTGGATTATGAAATCGGCGTTATCCGTCAGATGGGGTATGTGGATTATTTCCTTATTGTATGGGATTTTAT
>JAZQDM010000020.1:0-31189 GCA_045546775.1 Lachnospiraceae bacterium
GGCGTGAATAAGCTGCATTTGTTTGATGTGGAGACAGTGGATGAAGGCATTGTCAAAGAAGGCATTGATTTTGACAAAGAGGATATTGAAAAAAATCTCACCCTCTTTTTGTATCCGGATGATTCTGATGAGGCAGGCAATCTCCTTCGTATTTACCAGCAGTATTTTATGGTTTCCAACGGTGCCCAGCTTATTTTGAAAGAATTAAAAGAAAAAGGGCAGGACTTGCACAAACTGTATGATTATGCGGTGATTCAGATCAACGATACCCATCCGACGATGGTTATACCGGAGTTGATTCGCATTTTGACGGAGGAGGAAGAGTTCACTCTTGACGAAGCGATAGAAGTAGTAAGCCGTACCTGCGCGTATACCAATCATACAATATTGGCAGAGGCGCTGGAAAAATGGCCGCTCACTTATTTGGAAAAAGTGGTGCCTCAGCTTGTGCCGATTATCAAAGAGCTGGACAAACGCATTGCGGCAAAATACAAAGATGCCAAGGTACAGATTATTGATAAAGATAAGCGTGTACATATGGCACACATTGACATTCATTATGGTTTTTCCGTAAATGGTGTTGCTGCCATTCATACCGATATTTTGAAAAATACGGAATTAAATCATTTTTATAAGATTTATCCGGATAAATTTAACAACAAGACAAACGGTATTACATTCCGCCGTTGGTTGCTTTCCTGCAACAAAGAATTGGCTGCCTTTTTGACCAAAACAATCGGTGACGGTTACAAGAAAAATGCAGATGAGCTGGAAAAGCTGTTGCAGTTTAAAGATGATGCAGATGTTCTCAATGAAATTGCAAGCATCAAGGCAGGCAAAAAGCAGGAATTAGTGCAGTTTGTCAAAGAAAAAGAAGGGGTTGTATTAAATCCGGACTCCATCTTTGATATTCAGATTAAACGACTTCACGAGTACAAGCGTCAGCAGATGAATGCCCTATACATTATCCATAAATATTTGGAAATTAAGGCGGGCAAAAAGCCGACCACACCGCTTACGTTTTTGTTTGGGGCAAAGGCGGCTCCGGCTTATGTAATCGCGCAGGATATTATTCACTTGCTTTTGGTGATGCAGGAAATTATCAACAACGATGCAGAAGTAAGCCCGTACATGAAGCTGCTTATGGTGGAAAACTATAACGTAAGCTATGCGGAAAAACTCATTCCGGCATGTGATATTTCCGAGCAGATTTCCCTTGCATCCAAAGAAGCTTCCGGAACCGGAAATATGAAGTTTATGTTAAACGGTGCCGTGACGCTTGGTACTTCCGATGGTGCCAATGTCGAAATTCACGGTCTTGTAGGTGATGACAATATTTATATCTTTGGCGAAAAATCAGAGCAGGTAATTGAACATTACGCTAAGGCAGATTATGTATCCAAAGAGTATTACAAAAAGAGCAAAGTGATAAAAGAAGCAGTAGATTTTATTGTCAGCAAAGAAGCGTTGGCAGTCGGACATAAGGAAAACTTAGAACGTCTGTACAACGAACTTTTGAACAAAGACTGGTTCATGACATTGCTCGATTTGGAAGATTACATTGCAGTGAAAGACAAGATGTTTGCAGATTATGAAGACAAACAAAAATGGAAACAGATGATGCTTGTCAACATTGCAAAAGCAGGATTTTTCTCCTCTGACAGAACGATTGCAGAGTATAACAGGGATATTTGGAAATTGAAATAATGAAAAGTGTCGCTGTAATGGCGGCACTTTTTGTTATGCGAAAGGAAAAGGGAGAAACTATGAAATTTTTGCATACGGGTGATTTGCATATTGGCAAGACTTTACATGAGATTTCGCTTCTGGAAGACCAGAAATATATATTAAAGCAAATAGCAGATGTGGCAAAAGAAGAAAAAGTGGATGCACTTATTGTGGCGGGAGATGTGTATGACCGCAGCATTCCGGCAGTGGAAGCAGTTTCTTTACTGGATGATTTTTTGACGGAAGTATCCGAAGCAGGAATCAAGATTCTTTTAATTAGCGGAAATCATGACTCCGGAGAGCGTCTGATGTTCATGGAGCAGATTTTAGAAAAGCAAAATATATTTTTGGCAGGCGATGCGACTGAGCCATTGCGCTGTGTCACATTTGAGGAAAGCGATTGTAAAGTTACCTTTGTGCTATTGCCTTTCATAAAACCGGCATTAGTGGGGGCAAAAAGTAGCGATGAGGCTGTGAGACGCATTTTGGAGCGTGAGAACTTTGGGGGAGAGAACAACGAAGAAAATCACAAATATGTTCTTGTAACCCACTTTTTTGTCACCGATTGCGGAAGGGAACCGGAACTGTCGGATTCAGAGACACAGGTGCACGTAGGTGGTATAGATAATGTGGAAGCCTCTGCTTTTTCTTTTTTCGATTATGTGGCCCTTGGGCATATTCATAAGCCACAAACTATCCGGGAACAAAATATCGTTTATTCCGGTACACCTTTAAAATATTCTTTTTCCGAAGTGCAGCAGAAAAAGAGTGTTGTCATAGTTGAGGTAGATAAATCCGGTGTAGCAGTAACAAGACGTCCGCTCTTTCCGATGAGGGATATGCGTACGATCAAAGGCACCTTGACGGAACTTATGAAAGAAGAGGTGGCTACTTTGGCTGATAGGGAGGATTATATTCAGGCAATTTTGACAGACAAAGAGGAACTGATAGATCCGATTGGGACGCTACGAAGCGTGTATCCTAATATTATGCATATTATTTTGGAAAAAAATGAAAAAGATGCAGCAAAAAAGGAGCAACTGTCCTTGGAATATACAAAGAAAAAGTCAACAGAGCAGTTGTTTGAAGAGTTTTATACATTTTTGCGGGGAGAAGAGATGGACGAAGCGCGCCGGTGCGAGGTGCGTAGAGCAATGGATAACCGGTGATGCGTATATGATTTTGCAGATGGATTGGAGTGGAATATGAAACCGATTACGTTGGAAATATCCGGATGGGGACCATACAAAGGTACGGAAACAATTGATTTTGAAAAACTGTCAGAGCGGGGACTGTTTTTGATAACCGGTCCCACAGGAGCAGGAAAAACAACAATATTTGATGCCATCAGTTTTGCGTTATATGGCAATTTGAGTGGTGTCATGCGTGAAAAAAACACAGTCCGTTCAGATTTTGCGGAGAGGGATACAAAGACCTATGTCCGCCTTAAAATGATGCACAAAGGGGAATGCTATGATATTTATCGCAATCCGGAGTACATGCGCCCCAAAAAACGTAAAACCGGTACAGATGATTATACAAAGGAAAAAGAAAATGCCGTTTTAACGATGCCGGATGGGACTTGTGTAGAAGGTGCGGCCGAGGTGACGAAAAAAATACAGGAAATATTGGTTTTGGATTATCGGCAGTTTAAGCAGATTTCCATGATTGCGCAGGGAGAGTTTGCAAAATTGTTAACAGAGAATCCGACGGAAAAAGTAAAGATTTTTCGCGAACTTTTTGGAACTGCTGAGTTGGAAAGATTTGCGGCAAATTTACGTGCACGTTCCAAGGAGTTGTACAAAGAAGTAGTAGAATATCGACACCGCATGGATGAAGATGTTCATTTGCTACACATTGAGGATGTGGAGTGGAATTTGCTTGCACAGCGGGAAAACAAAGATTATGACGCCATTTTTGCGTGTCTGGAAGTGCTGGAAAAAAGATACAAAGCGGAGCAAAAACAAGGAAAAGAAGAACTGGAAAAGATGGAAAGGGAAGAAAAGGAACTTTCCGGGAAGATATTAGAATGCAAAAACGTGAGCGAACTGGCAAGCAAGTTGGAAGTCAAACAGCTTCAGCTTGATGAATTGGAAGCAAAGAAGGCGTTTTTTGAACAAAAAAAAGAAGAAGCTGATAGTATTCGAAGAGCCCGGCTTGTGGAGCCGGAGTATATCCGTTATCAACACGCAAAAAAGCAATGGAAGGATTTGGAAATGTCTATCAAAGGCGTGCAGGAAAAGGAAGAGATGATTCAGAGAAGTCTCAGCAAGACAACGCCATATTTTGAACAGAAAGATTTGCTGCAAAGCATAATTGAGGTAGAAAAAAGAAAACAAGATTGTGAAAAAGAACTGGAACTGGGAAAACAACAATGGAGCGAAAAACAAAAGCAGGCAGAACGAAATCAAGCGTGCTATTTAAAAGCCGAAGCGTTCGTCAAAGGGGCGCGGGAGCAGTTGGAAGAGGCTGAGCAACAATATCGTCGTAGTGCCATCGGTATAGTAAGCAGGATGCTTATTCCAAAGCAGCCCTGTCCGATATGCGGTTCAGAGGAACACCCAAATCCGGCACCGTGTCACGACGGTATCATAGATGAAAAACAGTTGAAGAAGCTGCGTAAGGAATATGAAAATGAAAATCAGGCAATGCAACGTGTGCATGAGCAGGCAGTGTTGGCGTATCATGAAGCTGAGCAAATGAAAGAAAAGTGTGATTTGCAGGAGCAAATGTTACAATCGCTTTTGGAACAATGTAAAAACCTGAATGCACAAATTTCCGAAGAACGATGGAAGATATGGTGTGCTTTATCTTCAAAGGATAAGGAAAAAGAACTAATCAAAACTATACGTGTGCATGAAGAAAACCAATTGCAATTGGAAAAAAATAATGAGTTGAAAGAACATATCCGACGTGAAATGACACGAGTGTCAGATGAAATGACACTTGTGGAGGAGAATTATAAAAGTGCCATTTTAGTGCATAATATGGAGAGCGAAGGGGCATTTTTACACGCACTCGGCAAAAAAGAGAAAGAAGAAAAATTACTTCGAGAGTACACGCTCTATCAGGAAGAAAAAAAGACGGTGACTGATCTAGTCAATCATTTAAAAAAGGAAAAAGAAGACGCAATTTCTAAACAGAAAGAGATGGAAGCGGAAGAAGTACTACAGGAGGCATATCATGCGTGTGTTCTTCGGAAAAAAGTCTTATCGGAGCAATGGATGCAGGCATCCGGACTTTTACGTGATATAAAGAAAATTAAAGAAGCCCTTCGGACAAAATATAAAAAGCAAGAGTCATTAAGCAGGGAATATGGGATTGTCAAAGATTTGGATAATCTTGCCAGCGGAAACAATCCAAAACGCTTGGTGTTTGAGCAGTATGTGCTATCGGTTTGGTTTGAACAAGTGTTGGAAGCGGCAAACATCCGTTTAAAACATATGACATCAGGACGGTATGAAATGTATCGGAAAGAAGAAGTGGCAGACGGCAGAAGTAAGGATAACTTGGAAATTTGCGTGATGGATTATTACACCGGTAAAACACGGTCGGTAAAAACACTTTCCGGCGGGGAGACCTTTAAGGCATCGTTGGCGCTTGCACTTGGGCTGAGTGATGTGATTGGAAGAACGAATGGCGGAATCCGAGTAGATACCCTTTTCGTTGACGAAGGCTTTGGTGCGCTTGATAGTCAGTCCTTGGATCAAGCTTGTGAGACGTTGCTTACACTCGTAGAAAAGGAGCGCCTTATAGGAATTATTTCGCATGTACCGGAACTTCGAGAGCGTATTGATAACCAGCTGATAATTAAAAAAACTAATAGTGGAAGTAAAATCGAAAATGTGATAGTCTGATTTTGCATAAAAACATGGAAAAGAAGTTGGGACAGATAAATTATGAAAAAAAAGAGGATATTATTGTTTTGTCTGGTATTGCTTGTAGTTTGCTTAAGCGGTTGCGGAAAGAATGACAACAAAATAAAAGTTGTACTGACTACCGGATTTGATAAAAATGAAGTGTTTCGAATTGAAAAAATGTCGTGTACATTGCCGGAGATTATGGTTTATTTGACAACGATGCAAAACCAGTATGAACGCATATATGGCGAGCAGATATGGGATGCGGATTTGGATGGTGTTTCGTTGGAGGATAGTGTAAAAGAAACAGTGCTTGCCCAGATTGCACAAGTGAAAACAATGAACTTGCTTGCAGAGCAAAATCATGTCACCCTTTCTCCGGAGGAAATGCATGCAGTGGAACAGGCGGCAGAAGAATATTACAACAGTTTGAATGAAACAGAACGCAAGAAAATGAAAGTAACAAAAGAAATCGTTGTTACGTTGTATTCGGAATATGCGTTGGCTGAAAAGGTGTACAATTACATCATCAAAGATATCAATCCGGAAATTAGCGATGACGAAGCAAGAACGATTACAATAGAACACATATTAATCAAAACATATGCGTTGGATGGCAGCGGAAATAAAGTGGAATTTTCGGATAGTGATAAAAAAGAGGCCTATGAACGTGCACTGGAAGTATTCAAAAAAGTTCAGATTGGCGAGCAGGATTTTGAGTCGCTGGCGCAGCTTTACAGTGAGGACGAGACAATTACGTACTCGTTTGGAAAGGGCATGATGGATCCGGCGTTTGAAGAGGCTGCATTCAATCTGGGCACGAACGAAGTGAGTGGAATTGTGGAGTCGGAATCCGGATACCATATTATCAAATGCATTAGCACATTTAACAGAGAAGAGACTGATGCCAATAAAATTAAAATTGTGGAACAACGAAAAAAGGAAGTATTTGGGGAAGAATACGAAATGTTTGCGGATTCTCTGACGAAAAAGCTCAACGAAAAATTGTGGGCTGAAGTAACGTTTATAAGAGACACAGAGGTGACAACCGAAAACTTCTTTGATGTATATGAAACATATTTTCCATGATATTTGTGTTTAGAAAAAATTTAGAAATGCAAGAACACCCTGTTTTAGGGCGTTTCAAAGCAATTATTAGCACTCGTCCTTGTCGAGTGCTAAAATTTTGTTGACTTACATTTGTAAACGCAATAAAATAGGTTTAGTGGTTCAAAAGGAATGGCAGACAGCAATGCTTTTTGCCAATCTTATAGGACATTATGAAACAAAAAGAAGAAGGAAGTGTGTGAAATGGCAGCAAAACGCGGCAGTTTATCTATTAACAGTGACAATATTTTCCCGATTATTAAAAAGTGGTTGTATTCTGACCATGACATTTTTTACCGGGAATTGATTTCCAACGGATGTGATGCAATCACAAAGTTGAAAAAACTTGATATGATGGGAGAGTACACTTTGCCGGATGGTTACAAAGCAAAGATTCAGGTTATTGTAAATCCCGAGGATAAAACTCTTAAATTTATCGATAACGGTTTAGGAATGACAGAGGATGAGGTGGAAGACTACACCAATCAGATTGCTTTTTCCGGTGCTACAGACTTTATCGAAAAATACAAAGACAAAACAAACGATGACCAGATTATCGGTCATTTCGGACTTGGTTTTTATTCTGCATTTATGGTGGCAGATGAAGTGCATATTGATACGCTTTCTTACAAGGACGGCGCAAAAGCAGTGCATTGGGAGTGTGACGGCGGTACCGAGTACGATATGGAGGACGGTGATCGCACGGAAGTCGGTACAGAGATTACGCTTTTCTTAAACGAAGACTGTTTGAAATTCTGTAACGAATACGAAGCAAAGGCAGTCATCAAAAAATATTGTTCTTTTATGCCTACAGAGATTTATTTGTCAAAGGCAAACGATACGTCAGAAGATGCTGCGCCGGAACTTCTTAATGAAACGACTCCTCTTTGGGTGAAACATCCGAACGAGTGCACAAAAGAAGAATATTTGGAATTTTACCGCAAAGTATTTAACGATTACAAAGAGCCATTGTTCTGGATTCATTTAAATATGGATTATCCGTTCAATTTGAAAGGTATTTTGTATTTCCCGAAAATCAATATGGAATACGAATCCATCGAAGGAACAATCAAACTTTACAACAATCAGGTATTTATTGCGGACAATATCAAAGAAGTGATTCCGGAATATTTGCTGTTGTTAAAAGGTGTTATCGATTGTCCGGACCTTCCGCTCAACGTTTCCAGAAGTGCGTTGCAAAATGACGGATTTGTCAAAAAGATTTCTGAGTACATTTCCAAAAAAGTGGCAGACAAACTTTCCGGAATGTGCAAAACAGAAAAAGAAGAATACGAAAAATATTGGGATGATATCAGTCCGTTTATCAAGTTCGGTTGCTTAAAAGATGACAAGTTCTGCGAGAAAATGACAGACTACATTCTTTTCAAAAACTTGGATGGTATCTACATGACTTTGCCGGAATGCCTGGAAGTAAACAAAATTGATACTGACGAGGAAGCGGTAGACGAAAATGGTAACAAAGTGGAAGCGGAAATCGTTGACGAAACTGCAGATACGGATGAAGAAAAGAAAGAAAAAACCATTTATTATGTGACGGATGAAGTACAGCAGAGCCAGTACATCAACATGTTCCGCGCTGCAAAAATGGATGCGGTGGTGCTGACTCACAATATCGACCAGCCGTTTGTCTCCCAATTGGAAGCCAAAAATGAAGGTATCAAGTTCCAGCGAATCGATGCGGATTTGACAGACAGCTTAAAATCCAAAACTTCCAAAAAAGCAGCAAAAGAGATGGAAGAGCAGGCAGAAGAAATCGCCAAAGTGATGAAGAAAGCCCTGAAAAAAGAAAATCTTGTTGTAAAAGTAGAAAAGCTGAAAAACAAGAAGATTTCTTCCATGATTACGTTGGCGGAAGAAAGCAGACGTATGCAGGATATGATGAAAATGTATGCCATGAACGGTATGAATATGTTTGGTGCAGAGGGCGAAGGCGAGACACTTGTACTGAACGCAAATCATCCCCTTGTGCAGTACGTCTTGGATAACAAAGAAGGAGAAAATACAACACTCATTGCAGAGCAGTTGTACGACCTTGCAAAAATCCAGCATGCTCCGCTTGAACCGGAAGCAATGACGAAATTCGTAGCAAGAAGCAATGAAATTATGATGTTGCTTGCAAAATAGAAATAGGTATGAAGAAGAAACCCGCCCGGACAAATTTGGATTGTTCGGGCGGGTTTTTAAACCGTTTGCATTTGTTTACACAAAGTAGTATCATCATAATAAAACATGCGACTTCAAATCGCAAAAAATCTATTTTATTCAAATGATTTATCTTAAATCAAATTTCAAAAAATCACAGGAAAAACGTTGCAAAGTCTAAAAAGCAATACATCAAAATCTTCCTGTGAATCTACCGGTTTTCCCGGAACATTTCAAACAACAGCAGTTGTGAACAACGCTAAAATCAACTATAATGGAGGTAGTGCCTATGGCAAAAAACAAAAGATGGTATGAGAAGAAATATTTGTGGGAGAAGTTTCGGCCAAACCGGAAATACAAGGACAGGCTTTTTCGATTCCTATTTCGCGACAAGAAGGACTTGCTACAGCTTTACAATGCGGTAAACGACAATCTTTCCAAGAACATCTCCTTGAAACGAGCTATCAAAAATGCCATGGACAGTTGCATTGAAAAAGAAATTTTAATGGATATACTGGTGAAAAACCGGGCGGAGGTAATGCATATGCTTTTGACGCAATACAATGAAGAAAAACACATGCGGGATACGTACAAGGAAGGTTATGAAGAGGGCGAACAAATCGGCGAACAAAACGGCTACAACAAGTTACTGGACGCGCAGATAGAGAAAAAACTAAACCGCGGCAAAAATATTGAGGAAATCGCAGTGGAACTGGAAGTGGATGTCAGTACTGTGGAAGATAGGATAAAAGCTTTGAAACGGTAGGAAAATTGATTGTGGAAGCGGGCAGGTTTATGAGAAAGGGAAAAAGATGAAAAGAGGAATTATAACGTTTATTTTGATGTTGAGTGTTTTTTGCTTTGCAGGATGCGGAAAACAAAAGATGGATGTGTCCGCTGGCGAAGCGGTCGTAAAGGAAACACAAAGTGACATTGAAACCGCCTTGAACATAGAGTGGGAATGGGCCGACGTGATGGAATTTCGCATAGCAGGCGAAGGTTGGGAAGCTGAGTTTGAACCGGGCAAAGACTTTTTTGTGCGATATGAATTGATTAACGAAGAGTTAAAAGACAAGAATAGTGAACGAAGATTGTCTGCTTGGGCGGAGTTACCTGAAATTTACTTAGAGAACCGGGAAGAGACGGAGGATAAAATCAATCAGTATTTTGCAGGCGAAGAACAAGATATTTTGACTCAAATAGGTGCGTTAAAAGAGCAAATGAAAGAACATTCTTCAGATTGTTTTTGTGATTACGGATTTAGATATTACGATGCACGTATGGACGAGAAAGTAATTAGCTTTTATAGTTATGAATCGATACAGTTTTCGGATGATGGGCAGAATATATTTTGTGGGAGGGCAATCAATTTTGATACAAAAACAGGAGAAGCACTTTTGCTTGCGGATGTTGTAAAAGACCGTAACGCGTTCCAACAGAGTGTAAAGGAATATGTGGTGAGCATTTGTCAATCCGAGGCATATGCACAGGAATTAAAGGAAGACTGCCTGGAAACAATCGATGAAATTTTTGTGGATGGTTTGTGGTATTTTTCAAATGAAGGAATCGTGTTCCTTGGAGACGATTACAGGCTGACGCCTTATGGAACGAGTGTGTTTCACTTTGTTGTTCCTTATGGAGAAATACAAGGTTTAGATGAGCAGTATGCATACGAAGGAGGCTTGCAACTTACTTATAAGATGGGAACAACAAGCTATGCAGATTTGGATGGCGATGGAACGAAAGAGGAATTGTATGTAGATATGGAAGATGCGGATGGTGGTGAGTTGTATATTCGCATTGACGGTACCTTTTATGAGGAACAAGAAGGAGAACCGGATAGACGCTTAGTCAATGCAATCGACGAATATGTAATCGTCGATATTGACAAAAGTGATAACACGTTAGAAATTGCGGTTCAAGCGCAGGGAGAGAGTGCAGATCCGTATACTTATTTTTATCAATTTGACGGAAGTACCTTGCGTCATGTTGGCACGATAGCGGATACGTTTAAATACGGGAAATTGGAATGCGATGGCAAGGGTGTAGTCTATGCGTCAGAGATTGCCCAAATATTTGAAACAACGAAAATTGCTACTTTTTATGAGATGAAGAATGGAATGTTAGTGCGTACGCCGAATACCTTTTATCTGTTTCAATATTACGGCTGGTACACAAATGACAGAAGTTTTAAGACGGTGTTGCATGATGTGATTTTTCATGAACAACCGGATAAAAACAGCGCTCAGATTACAGTGAAAGTCGGCGATTTAATCCGTGTGATTGCTTGTGATGATGATGCGTGGATACAGGTGCAGACGAAAGATGGAAAAACCTGGTATGTGCATTGTTCCGACTGGATTTATACGCAGGAGGAAGGTGCAGATGGATGGGATTTTGAAGTATTTGAACCAATGAATTATGCGGGCTAAACTTCCCTAAAGTAAAGGATAGATTTTTTAAGACAGTTTAATTTAAGGCGGCTTGTGAGCCTAGAAAGAGTCTCACGAGTCGCCTTTTATATGCAATAGAAAACCTTCGCCGGCATAACCGGGACCGCCCACAATTTGGACAATTGTATCTGTCAGAGCAGCCTCATCGTAAACATGTGCATGACCTGCAAGGATGCATACGACAGGACTTTCGGGCGCAAGAATTTTTTGCTCAAATGCGTACGTAGCTTCATCCGGATAGATGCCTTCCTTTCCGGGGACGGCGATGGAAACCGGACTGCTCCACAATGCGGAAGCTTTGGAAAGCAGTGTATCGGTTGAAAGCGGGACATGCATCATGACGATGACCGGTTTTCCCAAGCTGAGCGCATAATCTACCGTAGCGAGAGCTTCCGGATCTAACTGGTTGGAGCTGTTATCTACAGATAGAAGGACAAGTTCTTCATATTCTGTACAAGTGGCAGCAGGTGTATGATTTGTATATTTGTCGAAAAGCGGACGATATATTTGACGACTGTTTTCGGTCATATATTCCCAAGGGTATGTCCAGTCATGATTCCCAAGTGTGTAAATATAAGGCATTTTTAATGTCTGTATATTTTCGTCGAGAAGAGACAAGTTTTCCGGTGAGGGGAAATCGATGATGTCACCGCCTAAAAGCAACATATCTACCGCATTATCGTTGGCATAATCCATCCATGCAGGAAAGCGCTCCGCGGAAGAAGTTCCGGTCGCGTCCACAAAAACACCGGCGCGAGGCAAAGCGTTTTCCGTTATTTGTTCAGATTCCGTACCATCCAGAGAAATGATATGGGTATCTGTCAAATACAAAAAGGAATATTCGCCGGAAAGCCCCGGAATAGTCAATGTTCTCTCTGTTATGTCAAAGAGGGCATCGCTCTCCGTAGCAGGGGGAGCTACCACCGTTTCGTCAATGATTTCTTCGGATTGCGTTTGTTGTGCAGTTTCTTTTTGACATCCGGTCATAAGGACGCCAAGCAGTGTCAGTAAAAGGACACCTTTCCATTTTTTATATTTCATCATAAAGACCTTCTTTTTTTAAATTCATATTTGTATTGTAAAATGGATAGCAAAAAAAAGCAATTCGACTTGAAAAAAAAGAGGCTAATGTGTATGCTTGAAGTAAGGTTTTTGGGAGTCGCAGTTGCGTGAAATAATGGCAAAGACTTCGGAAGTGGAGGCAGAAGATGAGAAAAAGTGGTATTCTTTTTCCGATTTTTTCAATTCCGTCCAATTACGGAATAGGATCTTTTTCAAAGCAGGCATATCAGTTTGTAGATTTTTTGGCGATGGCAGGACAAAAGTTATGGCAGATTTTGCCGCTTGGACCGACCGGTTACGGGGATTCGCCGTATCAGTCTTTTTCTACGTTTGCCGGCAATCCGTATTTTATAGATTTGGATACTTTGATTGAGGACGGGCTTGTGGAAAAGGCGGATTGTGATGCGCTTGATTTTGGAAAAGATGCAAAAAGCATCGATTATGAAAAAATATACAATGCCAGATTTACGATTTTGCGAAAAGCATATGCAAACAGCGAAATAGAAAAGAATACAGACTTTTTGCGTTTTGTCAAAAAGAATGCCTATTGGTTGGAAGACTATGCCCTTTTTATGGCAATCAAAAATGCAAACGACGGCAAAAGCTTTTTGGAGTGGGATGAACCGCTTAAGTTGCGCGAAGCTTCGGCATTGAAAGAGGCGGCACAGGAATATGCGGACGACGTTATGTTTTACAAATTTTTGCAATATCAGTTTGCCAAACAATGGTCTGCATTGAAAGAATATGCCAACGCAAAAGGAATTGAGATTGTGGGCGATATCCCCATTTATGTAGCACTCGACAGCGCGGATACGTGGGCGCATACCGAGTTGTTTCAATTGGACGAGACATGCACGCCGGTTGGTGTGGCAGGCTGTCCGCCGGATGCTTTTTCGGAGACCGGGCAGCTTTGGGGCAATCCGTTGTATCGCTGGGAGTACCACAAAGAAACCGGTTATCAATGGTGGATGCAGCGCATTGCGTACTGCTATGAGTTGTACGATGTGCTTCGTATAGATCATTTCAGAGGGTTTGATGAATACTATTTCATTCCTTACGGTGATGAGACGGCGGAGTTCGGTCATTGGGAACAAGGACCGGGTTATGATATTTTTGATACGATGAAAAAAACGCTCGGTGAAAAACAAGTGATTGCAGAAGATTTAGGTTTCCTTACGGACAGCGTGATTGAACTTGTGCAAAAATGCGGTTATCCGGGAATGAAGATTTTGCAGTTTGCCTTTGATTCCAGGGAAGACAGCGATTATCTGCCCCATAACTATATACGCAACTGTGTGGTTTATACGGGTACTCACGACAACGACACGACAGTGGGATGGTACGAAAGCTTGGATGCAAAGGACAAAGATTTTGCAAACCGCTATTTGAATATCCGGGGCGAACAGGAAGAACAGGTACCGTGGGAATTTATTCGCGCAGCATTAGCCAGTGTGGCGGATACAGCCATTATTCCCCTGCAGGATTATCTGGGGCTTGATACAAAAGCAAGAATTAATATGCCCTCTACCACCGGCACAAACTGGAAGTGGCGTATCGGTAAAAGAGACTGCACAAAAAAACTTGCAGACCGGATTTACAAAATCTGCAAGCTTTATGGGCGCGTATAATATTTTATAGTTTACTCAAATTAGAATTATGATAGCGGGAGTCGAATGTCACATCCTCAAGGAAAAGAGAAGGCGGTACAAACGTATTTGCCATTTCTTCCGAGGGAAATTCGATTTCCGCTATTATTAATGGAGCCAAATCCCCTTCAAACACATCCAATTCAATGGTCAGATTGTCTTTGTTTTCCGGCACAAAATCCGTAAGAGGAATCAAATAGCGTGTTTTTGTAATAATGCGTCCGTCAGCTTTTTCCCGCAAATGGTAATATGCTTCCTCGGTTAACGGCAAATTGTATTCTTCTCTTGTCATCAAACCGCTTCCCTTGTAAGTCAAGTAATAGGTGTCGTCTTCTTTGCGGACGCGAACGACGGGAGACGTATTTAAATAGGACTGTTCCAGCTTGTGGCACGGATACGAAGCCAGATTTTCGGGCAGTTTGGTAATGGTATATTTTCTCTCGATTTCCATAAAAAGTCACAATTCCTTTCCGGTGTGTTTCTTTTGTGTTTTGCAGCGCGTATTTACCCGCAAACTCATCTATAGTATATCACTATTTTGCCACGCTTTCTATGACAATTCCGTGAGCGATTCCGGGAATGTTTTGTCCTTCGTTAAAACTTGTTTTGGACAAAAGGGCACCGGTTGGAACAAAGAGAACCCGTTTCCATACCCCTTCTTCCAACTGTTTTAAAATATAAGCAGACAATACGGTGGCAGCACAACCGCATCCGGAACCGCCGGCGTGTGTGTCCTGCTTTTGGGCATCGTATATTTCAATGCCACAATCCATATGATTTTTGGAAATATCAAAGCCCTGATCACGGAGCAGTTCCAAAAGGGCAGCTTGCCCTACGGTACCTAAGTCGCCGGTAATGATTTTGTCATAATAGTCCGGTGCCCGGTTAAAATCCATCAAATGTTGATAAATCACGTTGCAGGCAGCAGGTGCCATGCATGCGCCCATATTCATGGAATCTTTCAAACCGTAATCCTGAATGATACCTGTGGTGATGCCGGTGATGCGCGCCCGTACCCTTTCGTTGTTGGAAGCACCGTTTGTTAACACAAAAGCCCCACTTCCGGTTACGGTCCAGGTGGAAGAAAGCGGCCGCTGGTTGCCGTATTCCAGAGGAAAACGGAATTCCTTTTCCGCACTGGCAAAATGACTGGAAGTAACACACAGCACTTTATCGGCAAAACCGCCGCAAATAGACATAGAACCGAGACTGAGGGCTTCGCCACATGTGGAGCAGGCACCGTACAAACCAAAAAAAGGAATTTCATAGTTGATAATACCGTAAGAAGTGGCGATGGATTGTCCGAGCAAATCTCCGGCAAAAATATAACGGATATCACTTGCACGAAGCTTTGCTTTGCCGAGAGCCGTATAAATAGCGTCTTGCTGCAAGGAGCTTTCCGCCTCATCCCAGTTTGCACATCCAAACATGTCATCTGCACCAATCATGTCAAATAAGTCGCCAAGAGGCCCTTCGCCTTCTTTCGTGCCTACGATGGAGGCACTTTCTTTGATATATATATTCCGGTGAAATTCTACACTTTGTTTTCCGCGTTGGGAAGCACATTCATTTATACATACTTGTTTGTTCATAAAATCCGCCTTTCCAGCCCTGATGGTATGTAAGGGCTTTTATTAGCTATTTACAAAAGCGAAGGTTTTATACCTATTTGCAAATACAAATTACTTATGCTACACTTTTTTTTCAGAGTACGAAAAGTAAAAACATTCATAACAGCTCAGAGAATGTAGTCTGTGAAAACGGGTAAAATGTATCGTAGATACAGAGTTGGAGGAACAGCTTTTAAAATGGAGTCAAACATCAATAAGTTTATTGCGTATTTTCAAAACGGTGAAAAGAAAGTGTGCGAAAAAATCGGTGTAGAATTGGAACACTTTGTTATAAAAAATCAAAAGGAAGCGGCTTCGTATGAAGACGTGCTGGAAGTCATAGAGAAAGTAAAAGGCGAGGGGTTTCAAGTGTTTGTGGAAGGTGGTCATGTGCTTGGATTGTACAATGAGGACTATTCCATTACGTTGGAGCCGGCGGCACAGATGGAAATTAGCATTGCGCCCAAAAAGACAATCCGTGAAATGGAACAAGTTTATGAAACTTTTCGTGCCACAGTAGACGAACCTCTACAGGAGAAAAGTCTTCATTTTGAAATGACCGGTTATCATCCGTACAAAAAGGTATCAGAGCTATCGCTCATTCCCAAAAAACGGTATGATTACATGAACCGGTATTTTGAGTCGTCCGGTACGTTGGGAAAAAATATGATGCGCGCTACCGCGTCCACCCAAATTGCAATTGATTATGAAAACGAATCGGACTTTGTGGAAAAATATCGTCTGGCATATATTTTGTCACCGGTATTTGCGTTGATTACGGATAACAGTCCGGTTTTTGAAGGAAAGCAGGCGGACAGACATCTTGTAAGAACGCATATCTGGATGCATACGGACGATGCCCGGTGTGGCATTGCAACAGGCTGTTTTGCAGACGATTTTGGTTACAAAAAATACGCGGAGTATATTTGTAATGTTCCCCCGATTTTGATAAAAGATGCAGCAGGCAATGCAAGCAGCACCGGCACAAAGACGCTGCGGGAAGTGTTTGCCGGACATGCTATGACGCTGGACGAAATAGAATATGCACTTTCCATGGTATTTCCGGATGTGCGGCTAAAAAATTATATCGAAATCCGGATGGCGGACAGCATGGAACTTTCCTACGCCCTGGCATATTGTGCATTGGTAAAAACGTTATTTTATTCGGAACAGGCACGAAAAGAACTGGTATCTTATTTTGGAACCATAACGGAAGACGATGTGACAGAGGCAAAAAAATCGTTTATCCGGGAAGGATACGAGGGATACGCTTACGGGAAAAGTGCGGCACAAATAGTCGATAAACTGGTCGCATTGGCAAGGCAGTATGGGCAGGAAGAAGAAAAGCAGTACATGGCATGCCTGCTTGAAAAAATGCAATCGAGAACAGCAATTTATGAAACGAGGCAGTAAGATGAGTGAAACAAAAAGTTTAAAACAATTGAATGAACAATATAAAAGCTTGATTGACGCGGACAGAGAGGCAGATTACGTTTCTGCAAGAGAGGCCTTTGACTATATCCAAAACTCTACGGCAAAATACCACGGACGTTGTGTGCGGACGCTATACATTCCTAAGATTTTCCGCGAAAAGGACATCGCTCTTTTTGAAAAAGCTGTGGAGGATTTGTACGGAATTTTTGATAAAGTAATGCGCGCCTATAGAGAAGATGAAACATACCGCAAGTTGTTTGGATTTGATGAAAAATTGGAGCAGTTGATTTTGCGCGAAAAACGCTATACATGCAACATCCCGATTGCACGCATCGATATTTTTTACAACGAGGAGACCGGGGACTTTAAGTTTTGTGAGTTTAATACAGACGGCAGCAGTGCCATGAACGAGGATAGAGAGTTAAACAATGCCCTTCGTCTTACAAAGGCATTCAAGCAGTTTGCCCAAACGGAAAAAGTAAGAACATTGGAATTGTTTGACAGCTGGGTAGAAGAATTTTTGAAAATATACGCAGAGTTTGCACAAAGCATGGGGCGGAACAGTTTTGGCAAAAACGGACTTCCCAATGTGGCAATTGTAGATTTTATGGAAAATGCGACTGAGCAGGAGTTCAAAATTTTTGCTGACAGTTTCAAAAAACGTGGTGTGAATGCACAAATTTGCGAAATCCGCAATTTGAAGTACAAAGATGGAGTGCTTTACACCGAAGACGATATGCCGGTGGATGCTATTTATCGTCGCGCCGTGACAAGCGATATTATGAAGCATTATGAAGAAATACCGGATTTTTTACAGGCTGTTTTGGAAGAAAAAGTTTGTCTAGTTGGCGAATTCCGCACGCAGATTGCGCACAATAAAATTTTGTTCAAGATTTTACATGATGCAAAAACGCAGGTATTTTTGACCGAAGAAGAAAAGGCATATGTAAAAGCGCACGTGCCGTACACGGTAAATTTGGAAGAGGGTGCCTTCCCTTACGAAGAAGTTATAAACAATAAAAATAACTGGATTATCAAACCGGAAGATTCGTACGGTTCAAAAGGCGTGTACGCCGGGGTGGAATACAGCGACGAAGAGTGGAAAGAAAAGGTGGACAGTTCCATTGGAAACCACTATCTTTTGCAGGAATTTTGCATGCCGTATGAAACCGACAATCTGGATTTGATGCAGGAAAAAGACGCACCGTATCGCCCGTACAGTAATTTGACAGGGATGTTTGTTTACAACGGAACATTCAAAGGAATTTATTCCCGGATATCCAAAAGTGAAATTATATCCACGCAGTATAGCGAGATGGCAATTCCTACTATTGTGGTCGGTTAAAAAGTATTGAAAAACAACCAAGAAATATGAAAAAATGCTATAAATAAGGCGGAAATAATGTTATACTGGAAAAAGAAGTTGCCTACACAGTATGGAAAGGAACGAACGGAAATGAGTGAAGTGTGCATGTTTTTTGGGACAGGCTACGAAGAGGTAGAAGCACTTGCAGCAGTGGACGTGATGCGTCGTGCAGGAATCGATGTAGCTATGGTTTCCATCACAGGACAAAAAAGTGTGACAAGCTCGCACAATGTAACGATTGAAATGGATTGCCTGTTTGAAGATGTGGTGTTTGATGAGGTAAAAATGCTCGTTTTACCGGGTGGAATGCCGGGGACCAAAAATTTGGAGGCATATGCACCCCTGATGGAGCAGGTTGACCGCTTTTATGAAGAAAAGAAAGCCATTGCGGCCATTTGTGCTGCGCCCAGCATTCTCGGGCACCGTGGCATGTTAAAGGGAAGAAATGCTTGCTGTTATCCTTCTTTTGAAGAACATTTGGAAGGTGCTGACGTAACGATGAATCCGTGTGAAGTGTCAGACCATATTATTACAGCAAGAGGCATGGGATGCGCGGTTGATTTTGGACTTGCCATTGTAGCGTATTTGCGTGGACAGGATGTGGCAGACAGCGTGAAAGAAAGCATTATTTATATGGTGTAACATACAAACAATAAACGACGTGGATGACAAAAGATAAAATTTTACATAGATTTTACATGAAATGCCTTTGTATTTTACATCTGTATAGTACAATGCAAAGGAAAACGAAATTTGTAGAAGATACTCGAGGAAACGGAGATAGTAGAAATGGATTTGTTTGATTTTTTGACCATGCTTGGTGGTCTTGCTTTGTTTTTGTACGGAATGCACGTTATGGGCGACGGATTATCCAAAGCTTCCAACGGTAGAATGGAAAAGATTTTGGAACGACTTACATCCAATCCGATTAAATCGGTTGTGCTCGGTGCAGTTGTTACAGCGGTAATTCAGTCATCCTCTGCAACAACCGTAATGGTAGTAGGTTTTGTAAACTCTGGCATTATGAAATTGTCACAGGCAATCGGTATTATTATGGGTGCTAATATCGGTACTACAGCGACAGCTTGGATTTTGAGTCTTGCCGGCCTGGAAGGAGATAATTTCTTTATCCAGCTTTTAAAACCGACTTCTTTTTCACCGGTGCTGGCAATTATCGGTATCGTATTTATTATGTTCTTAAAGAACGAGAAAAAGAAAGATATCGGTACTATTTTAATTGGATTTGCGGTACTTATGTTTGGTATGGATACGATGAGCGGGGCGGTAAAACCACTTGCGGACGTACCGGAATTTACCCAGATTTTAACGATGTTTTCCAATCCAGTTTTAGGTATTTTGGCAGGCGCATTTTTGACAGCAGTTATTCAGAGTTCCTCTGCATCGGTTGGTATTTTGCAGGCACTTTGTGTGACAGGCTCTGTCACCTTCTCCTCTGCATTTCCGATTATTCTCGGACAGAATATCGGTACTTGTGTAACAGCGATGATTTCTTCGGTAGGAGCAAGCAAAAATGCAAGAAGAGCAGCGCTTGTGCATTTGTATTTCAACATAATAGGTACGACTATTTTCATGGTCGGTGTGTATGCAATTAATGCAATATTCGGTTTGCCGTTCTGGAGTGAAGCGGCAAATGGGGCGGACATAGCAACCGTACACAGTATATTCAATGTGACGGCTACGTTCTTACTGCTTCCGTTCTCTAAAGTGTTGGAAAAACTGGCATATGTTACAATTCCGGAAGATGCACAGGCGGAAGTTGTGGAGAGCAAACCGGGACAGAAATTGGATGTTCGTTTCCTCGATACACCGGCACTTGCAACGAGCCAGTGTTTGGAAGTTGCTCATGAGATGGCAGAAAAGACAAAACAGACGCTTCTTGGTGCGCTTGATTTGGTAACTAAGTATGATGAAGAAAAAGCACAAAATGTCAGTGATTTAGAGCAGCTGATTGATGAATATGAAGATGAACTCGGAACCTACATGGTGCGCTTAAGCAGCAAAAATCTTTCTGAAAAAGACAGCCAGACATTGTCCTTGTTATTGCATAACATTGGTGATTTTGAGAGAATGTCCGATCATGCTTTAAATATTATGGAAGCTTGCAAAGAAATGCATGAGAAAAAATTGGAGTTTTCCGACAAGGCACAGGAAGAACTTGCTGTTTTCTCAAAAGCGGTGCGTGATATTATTGAGGCAGCCATTGCGTCCTTCGAGAAAAACGACAGTGAAAAAGCAGTTCACGTAGAGCCGCTTGAAGAAGTAATTGATGCAATGAATGCAGAAATCAAGAAACGTCACGTAAAACGTTTGAGAAAAGGAAAATGTACAATTGAGTTAGGCTTCCTTCTTTCCGATATTACGACAAGTTGTGAGAGAATTTCGGATCACTGCTCCAACATTGCAGTCAGTGTATTGCAGTTAAAGCAGGATAGTTTTGATACACATGAGTATTTAAATGCATTAAAGGCAGAAGATAATATTGCGTTTAGTGTGGAATACGAAATGATGAAGAAAAAATACGTATTGCCGTAAAATATACGAAACATCAAGTCAGATAGAAGAGCGAAGGTGCCTTCTATCTGTCTTTTGTTTCAGGGAGGAGACAAAAAATGGCACTCATTTATATTGTGGAAGATGACAAAAACATAAGTGAAATTGAGAGCTTTGCATTACAAAACAGTGGGTATGAAGTTGAGGCGTTTGAGAATGCTTACAGCTTTCGTGAGAGGCTTGCAAGTAAGAAACCGGACATGGTTCTTCTTGACATTATGCTACCCGATGAGGATGGACTCAGTATACTGACCAAGCTACGCAAAAACAAAGATACTGCAAAACTCCCCATTATTATGATTACAGCAAAAACAGCGGAAATAGACAAAGTAAAAGGACTTGACTTGGGAGCAGATGATTATTTGACAAAACCATTTGGAGTCATGGAACTGATTTCGCGTGTAAAGGCACTTTTGCGAAGAGCAGAGCCGGAGAAGGCTGAGAAAATATTTACCATCGGCCCCATTGTGCTTGATGTAGAAAAACATCAGGTAACTGTGGAGGGGGAAATGTGTGAGCTTACATACAAAGAGTATGAGCTTTTAAAGCTTCTTTTGGCCAATGCAGGTATGGTTACAAAACGGGATGTAATCCTTGAAAGAGTATGGGGAACTGATTTTGAAGGAGAATCCAGAACGTTGGATATGCACATCAAAACACTTCGCCAAAAGCTCGGGGAGGCGGGAAGCCGCATCAAGACAGTAAGAAACGTTGGTTATATGTTGGAATAGGCGAACGAAAAAGTGTGCGCTGGGAAGAGGAATAAAAAACTTTGAAAAAGAAAATTAATGTGCAATATATGATTATAACAACCCTTGCTATTGTCATGACATTGGGGCTTGTTACGGGAACCTTTTATAGTCTTTTCAAAAAGCAATTGTTTGAAGATTTGCGAGTGTATGCCAATATTTTGGAAGAACAGGCCGCGATGTCCGGCAATATGCAGTGGAATGCAGACCGGCAATACAATTTGCGGATAAGCATTATCGGAGAAGATGGCACGGTACTTTTTGACAGTGATGCAGACGTAAGTCAAATGGACAATCACAGTATGCGGGAGGAAGTCGTACAAGCATTTCAAAGCGGGGAAGGAAAAGCGGTAAGAACATCAAATACGTTGGATATTAGCACTTTTTATTATGCAAAATTGTGTGAAAGTGGAAATGTGTTACGTGTAGCAAAAGAATCGGACAGTATTGTTGCTGTTTTTGCCAATATGGTTCCGTTTCTTCTCTTTATTATTTTGTTTTTGTTTGTGATATGCTTTGTGTTTTCCCATCTGCTGACTAAAAGTATTGTAAAACCGATTCGGCAGATGGCACAGGATATGGGAAAAATGGAAACAGTGACAACGTATGAAGAACTGCAGCCCTTTGTGACGATGATAAACAGGCAACATGAGGATATTGTGCGAAATGCCAATATGCGTCAGGATTTTACAGCAAACGTTTCCCACGAGCTGAAAACACCGCTCACATCCATTTCCGGTTATGCGGAGCTGATTGAGAATGGTATGGCAAGTGCAGACGATACAAAACGATTTGCAAAAGAAATTCATAAAAGTGCAAAGCGCCTCTTATCTTTGATTAACGACATTATCAAGCTTTCCGAATTGGATGCCATTGAAAACTCCATCCATTTTGAGAGGGTTAATTTGTATGAATTGGCGCAAACGTGCGTGTCAATGTTACAGATTAATGCCGAAAAGCAAGAGGTAAGCCTTTTCTTTAGCGGTGTGCCATGCATGATTATGGCAAATAAAGATATGATGGAAGAACTGTTGTACAATTTGTGTGACAATGCGATACGGTATAACGTTCCGGGCGGGAGTGTAAAGCTGGAAGTCAAGCATGAAAATGCTTGTCCGATTATTAAGGTGAAAGATACCGGAATCGGTATTCCTAAAGAACATCAGGAACGCATTTTTGAGCGTTTTTACCGGGTGGACAAGAGTAGATCCAAATCTACCGGAGGAACCGGACTTGGTCTTGCCATCGTAAAACATATCGTTGCAAAGCACGATGCGCGTGTGGAACTGAGCAGTGAAGTGGGGGAAGGAACCGAAATCAAAATCATTTTCAAAAAAGAAGAATTTATATAAAAACTTGAAAAACTTACCATAATAATTCATCGAATATGGCAAATAATAAAATCAAGATAAGCGATAACAAAAAGCACTTAAAACGGAGCAACGTTCTGAAAGCTTAGAATCAAGAACCGGGATAAGTGGATTGTTAGACACTTATCTTGGAAATAGATAAAAGCCAAAAATCTTATGGAGGTGAATGAAAATGGCAAGTGGAAGTAGAGCAAATAGAGTAGAAGTGCCGGAAGCTAAGGCAGCAATGGATCGTTTCAAAACAGAGGTTGCATCTGAATTAGGTGTTAACTTAAAAGAAGGTTACAACGGTGACTTAACAGCAAAAGAAGCTGGTTCTATCGGCGGTGAAATGGTTCGTAGAATGATTAAACGTCAGGAAGAACAGATGAAAGGTTCTAACTAATAGCCGTTAATGACTGCGATTAGTTAAAAAGACAAAAGGTAATGCAATCAATGATTGTATTACCTTTTTTGATGTGCTAGAATGATAGCGCAGTGCTTTTACAAAAAGGAAAGCCTACGGAAAGGCATGGTAGTATTATGAGGATTTATGAAAAATCAAGAAAATTGGACAATGTTTGTTATGACATAAGAGGTCCTGTTATGGACGAAGCAAACAGAATGATTGCACAGGGCATGGAAATTTTGAAGTTGAATATCGGTAATCCGGCGCCGTTTGGCTTCCGTACATCCGATTTATTAATACAGCAGATGACAGAAAATCTTGTACATACAGAAGGCTATTCCGACTCAAAAGGTCTTATTGGTGCAAGAAGGGCGATTGTGGAATATTGCCGAAAAAAAGGTATTGAAAAAGTGACGGAAGATGACGTATATACCGGAAATGGTGTCAGTGAGCTCATTACAATGTCCATGCAGGGACTTTTGGACTACGGCGATGAAATTCTTGTCCCATCACCGGATTATCCGCTTTGGACCGCGTCTGTAACGTTGGCAGGCGGAACTGCAGTGCATTATCTTTGCGACGAGCAGTCGGACTGGTATCCGGACATTGAAGATATGCGAAAAAAGATTACCGACAAGACAAAAGGGATTGTTGTCATTAACCCAAACAATCCGACAGGTGCTCTTTATCCGAAGGAAATTTTGGAACAGATTGTGGATTTAGCAAGAGAATTTGAATTGATTTTGTTTGCGGATGAAATTTATGACCGACTTGTTATGGACGGAGAAGAACATATAGCGCTTGCTTCTTTGGCACCGGATTTGCTTACGTTGAGCTTTAACGGCTTGTCAAAATCGCATCTTGTGGCAGGGTACCGTTGCGGATGGATGTGTCTTTGCGGAAATAAGGAACATGCAAAAGGCTATGTGGAAGGTCTCAATCTTCTTTCTTCCATGCGTCTGTGTTCCAACGTGCCGGCGCAGTCGGTTGTGGACTTAGTGCTGAAGGACGAAGAATTGACAAAGCAGATGTTGTTGCCGGGCGGAAGAGTTTACGAGCAGAGAAACTTTATTTATGAAGAGTTGAACAAAATTCCGGGTGTTTCCGCAGTGAAACCGAAGGCGGCATTTTATATTTTCCCGAAACTCGACAAAAAGAAATTCAATTTGCAAGATGATGAAAAGTTTGTGCTTGATTTCTTAAAAGAAAAACACGTCCTTTTGACTTGCGGACGCGGCTTCCATTGGGACGAACCGGATCATTTCCGCATCGTCTATTTGCCGGAAATCCAAGTGTTAAAGAAGGCAGTGGACGCTATGGCAGACTTTTTGGCGGATTACAGACAATAAAAATTGAATACATACAAAAAATATACAATGCAAACGGACATGGAACAAAAAGTTCTGTGTCCGTTTTTTTGGACACAACATTTTGTAAACTTATATCAGAAACAGGGAAACATAAGAGGAAACAGGAACAAAGAAAGAGGTGTAAGCATATGAAAAAAAGTGTTGTGGTGATGATTGGGTTGTTGTGTGTGATTATTTTTTGTACAAAAGGAACGCTGCAAAGCAGAGCAGAAGGAAAAGAAGAGGCACAAAGACAACAATATCATGAGATGGAAAAGCGGTATCTGGAAGCTACAAGAGAAGTTTTAGAGGCGGAAGGGATTAAAAACAGCGGTGTGAATCTTACGAAGACAATAGACGGCGAAGGAAATCGTGTTTATACGATGACCATTCACAACAGCAAAATTAACCGTATGGATGAGGAAGAAAAAGCATCGTTGTTGGTAGCATTGCAAACGGTGAAGTTTGAGGACGAAACATGCGAGATTTTCCATGAATTTCTTGCACAATAAGACGAAGTTGTAAATGACAACAAAATGGTTTTGGATTATAATCATAAGAGAAAATGATTGTCCGACGGACAGATAGGAGAACGTATGAGAGATAATCCAAGACCGCAGGAAATATATAGACACTTTAAAGGAAATTTGTATCAGATACTTTCCCTTGCAGAGCATTCAGAGACGGGTGAGATACTCGTCGTTTATCAGGCACTTTATGGTGAATTTAAAGTATATGCGAGAGAATTGTCCATGTTTTTGAGCAAGACGGATTTAACCAAATATCCGGATGCAACACAGTTCAATCGCTTTGAAAAGGTGACTGTGTGTGAAGCGGAGTGTGCGCCTGCACAGGAGAACGTGGCAACACAGGAAAATGTGGCAGAAGCTGACGAACAAGCAAATAACACAGCAGATTTGTCCACAGATGCGGAACAAGAGGAGCTATGTGCATTGGATCCGCTTGTACTGGAGTTTCTCGATGCAGACAGCTATGAGCAGCGGCTGAATATTTTGACCGCGTTGCATGCACGTATCACCGATGATATGATCAATACAATGGCCATTTCGGTTGATGTAGAGATAAACGAAGGTGCTATTGAGGAACGTTACGAAGCGCTTAAAAACTGTTTGCTTACATTAGAAAAATACGAGTGCAATCGCATGCGTTAAAGGGAAAAGCGTCTGGGAAAAGAGGCGTATATGGCATATGGATTGGATAATAAACTTGTAATCGGGATTTCGTCAAGAGCGTTGTTTGACTTGTCGAAAGAGAATGCGCTTTTTGAAGCGGAAGGCGTGGAAGCGTATAGAGACTATCAGATGAAGCATGAAAATCAGATTTTGAAACCGGGCCCGGGATTTACGCTTGTAAAGGCACTTCTTTCCCTGAATCGTTTGCCCGGCATGCAGGATAGAGTGGAAGTGATTGTAATGTCCAGAAACAGTCCGGATACATCGCTTAGGGTGTTTAATTCCATAAAACATTACAAGTTGCCCATTACTCGCGCCGTGCTTGTAAGCGGTGCATCTCTGGCTCCGTATTTGAAAGCGTTTAAGACCGATTTGTTTTTGTCTGCATGTGAAGAAGATGTGCAGGCAGCAGTTAATGAAGGTATTGCGGCGGGCATTATTTGCGAAAAGCAAAGCAGAACGTATGCAGATGTATTGTTTCATGAACAGATAAGAATCGCATTTGATGCGGATGCGGTTATCTTTTCGGATGAATCGGAACATATTTTTCAAAAAAAAGGTTTGGAAGCCTTTGAGGAAAATGAGAGAAAAAATGCCAAAACACCGTTGCCAAAAGGCCCCTTTGCCCATTTTTTGAAAATTATATCTGATTTGCAAAAACAATTCCCGGCAGAACAGGCACCGATAAGAACCGCGTTAGTAACTTCCCGTTGTGCGCCGGCACATGAGCGGGTAATAAGGACATTGCGCGAGTGGGAAGTGCGTATTGACGAAGCATTCTTTCTCGGCGGAATAGAAAAAAAAGAAGTTTTGAAAGCATTTGGCGCACATATCTTTTTTGATGACCAAAGTATACATACCATACCGGCATCGGAAGTCGTGCCGGCGGCCAGAGTGCCAAGTCCGATGCGGCGCGTCGTGTGAGAAAAAGTGAGAACAGATTATGAAATATAATAACATTGAGAGAGGGCGTTTCTTGGAACGCCCCAATCGTTTTGTCGCCTATGTAGAAATCGCCGGCAAAAAGGAAAAAGTACATGTAAAAAATACAGGTAGATGCAAGGAATTGCTTGTGTCCGGTGCAGAAGTCTATTTGGAAAAAAGTGGGAATGATGCACGGAGTACGGCGTATGACCTTGTGGCAGTAAAGAAGCAGAACAGAATCATTAATATGGACTCTGTGGCACCAAACAAAGCAGTGGAAGAATGGCTGCGCGAGGGGAACTTGTTTCGTGACATTACATTGATTCGTCCGGAGACAACGTTTGAACATTCCCGGTTTGATTTTTATGTGGAATATGAGCATGGAAAGAAGGCATTTATTGAGGTGAAGGGAGTGACGTTGGAAAATGACAATATTGTCAGTTTCCCGGACGCCCCATCGGAACGAGCGGTTAAACATGTGCAAGAACTGGCGAAAGCAAAGGAAAAAGGTTATGACGCCTATGTCATATTTGTAATACAGATGAAAGATGTAACACACTTTGTGCCCAATGAGACAACCCACAAAGCGTTTGCAGAAGCTTTGCGGGAAGCGCGCAGAGCAGGGGTGCAGGTAAAAGCGTACGACTGTCTTGTCACAGAGGATAGTATGCATTTGCAAGATGAAGTGCCGGTTGTGTTATCGGGGCTTGACTTGATGAGTCAACCACTTTTGGAATGGTATGATGGCGGGCATCGCAGTCTGCCCTGGAGAGAGGAACCTACCGCATATCACGTATGGGTATCCGAAATTATGCTCCAACAGACAAGGGTGGAAGCGGTTAAGCCGTATTATGAAAGATTTCTTAAGAATTTATCAAATATTTCTGCATTGGCTAGCGCAAAAGAAGATGTTCTGTTAAAATTGTGGGAAGGGCTCGGATATTATAATCGTGTCCGCAATATGCAAAAGGCAGCGCAGCTTGTGATGGAACAGTTTGACGGCATTATGCCGGATACGTATGAAGAACTGCTTAGCCTTCCGGGAATCGGAAGTTATACAGCGGGGGCTATTGCTTCTATCGCATATGGAAGGAAAGTGCCGGCTGTGGACGGAAATGTACTGCGTGTGGTATCCAGACTATGTGCAGATAGTTCGGACATTTTAAGCGCGCAAGTCAAAAAGCGGGTGGAACAGGAACTGTCTGATGTTATGTCAAAAGAGCGCCCCGGAGATTTTAATCAGGCCATGATGGAGCTTGGGGCTATGGTATGTCTCCCAAACGGTATGCCCAAATGTGACAGTTGTCCGCTGCAACATCTTTGCAAGGCAAATCAAGCAGGGAACGTATTGGATTTTCCTGTAAAAGCCAAAAAGAAAGCAAGGACAGTCGAGAAAAAGACAATTCTAGTCATCAAAGATGAAACCCATGTAGTATTGCGGAAAAGACCAAAAAGCGGTCTTCTTGCCGGATTGTACGAATTTCCGTCTTTGGAAGGATACAAAACAAGGCAACAGGTTATAATGGCTTTAAAAGAAATGGGATTAAATCCCCTTTTCATAAAACCGATTGAATCGGCAAAACATATATTCAGTCATAAAGAATGGCATATGAAAGGCTTTCTTGTAAAGGTGGACGAGCTTATGCCGTTTGAAGGGGAAATGGGAGGTCTTCTTTTTGCAGATACAAAAGAAACGGAAGAAAAGTACCCGATACCGTCTGCGTTTGCAGCGTATACCAAATATGTAAATATTAAATTGGGAAATGAGAGGTTTGAAAAAGATGAAATTGTTATCGATAGCGGTTCCGTGCTATAACTCGGAAGCTTATATGAAAAACTGTATCGAGTCACTGTTAAAGGGCGGAGAAGATGTTGAAATTATCGTTGTAAACGATGGTTCCAAAGATGGCACAGCCCGTATTGCGGATGAATATGCGAGCAAGTTCCCCAATATTATCAAAGCAGTGCATAAAGAAAACGGCGGACACGGCTCTGCGGTTAATGCAGGAATTGACCATGCGACCGGCTTGTATTTTAAAGTAGTGGACAGCGATGACTGGGTGAAGGAAGAAGCATATACAAAAATACTCGATACGTTGCGAGGCATCGTTACAGGCGGAAACAACGTGGACATGTTTATCAGTAACTTCGTATATGAAAAAGAAGGTGTGAAACGAAAAAAAGTGATGCGTTATCACCGTGCTTTGCCGGAAAATCAGATTTTTACATGGAACGATGTGAAGCATTTTAAAAAAGGCCAGTATATATTGATGCATTCGGTTATTTTCCGCACACAGCTTTTAAAAGATTGTAA
Source organism: Lachnospiraceae bacterium (assembly GCA_045546775.1). Classification (GTDB taxonomy): domain Bacteria; phylum Bacillota; class Clostridia; order Lachnospirales; family Lachnospiraceae; genus RGIG3002. Next base: position 29,288 of record JAZQDM010000020.1, read on the forward strand.
TTTGCGTTTGCCGGAAAAAACGTTTTATGTCGATAATATTTTTGTATTTGAACCGCTTCCGTATGTAAAGAATATGTATTATCTGGATGTTAATTTTTATCGGTATTACATCGGAAGGGAAGACCAGTCGGTCAATGAAAGTGTTATGATTTCCCGTATTGACCAGCAAATCAGAGTCAATAAGATGATGGTTGATTATTATGTGGCAAATAAGTCTGTATTTGCAAAGAACCGCAAACTTGCGAAATATATGTTCAATTACTTGGAAATTGTTACGACGGCTTCTTCTGCATTGTGCATTCGTTCCGAAACAGAAGAAAATTTAGGAAAGAAAAAAGAACTTTGGCAGTATATTAAAGACAGTGACAAAATGCTGCACTTCCGTCTGCGAAACGGCATTATGGGCGGAGCCATGAATCTTCCGGGAAAAGGAGGACGCAAACTTTCCGTAAAAGGGTACAAAATCTGCCAGAAAATATTTAATTTTAACTAAAAAATAAATGAGTCTTGTCACGAAATACAATGGGCATGTTGTATTAGGCCACAGTATGAAATGAGTAGTGCTAAGTATTTTCGAGCTAGGTTTCAATTGCTTACGCAAACATCGCAAATTCGCCATCGTGGCTCATTGCGATTTCTGCGAACATCGTGTTCGCAGATTGCTGAAATGTGAGAAAATACTAAGCACTACTAAATTTCATACTGCAGGCATACTCCAACATGCCCGTTGTATTTCGTGGCAATATCTCATAGTATTTTTAATTAAACTCATACAAGGCAAAAAAGGTGTTGCACGTTCTGTGCAACACCTTATGTTTTTTTCTTTGATTAATTTGTTAAGGCACGTTTCACCAGACGTAATTTGCGGAGCGGAACAAGGATGTCATAACGGTATACAACGATGTACATAATAAATGCCAACAAGAAGGCAGTAATTACATCAAAGATAGAATGCTGTTTGATGAACATCGTGGATAAAATGATGGAAATGCAAAGCGTGAGAGATGCAATGCGGATTCCTTTTTTGTTTTCAAAATGTTTGCTTTTTGCAAATGCCAAATGGGCACCAATGGAATTGTAAACATGGATACTGGGCCAAAGGTTTGTTGCAGTATCTGTTTTCCAAAGTCCGGCAACCATCTGAGTGAAGATATTGTCACGCGGCATGGTGGACAGTCTCAAGTGATGGCCATTCGGGAAAAGTGTCGAAATAATCAAAAATATGGTCATTCCAGTTGCGAGAAAAATGCATGTTCTGTAGTAGTCGTTTTTGTCTTTAAAGAAAAAGAACACAACCGTGAGTGCCACATAGGCAAACCACAAAAAGTAAGGAATGACGAACAGTTCGCAAAATGGTATATAGTCATCAATAAATGTATGTATCACTCTGTAATCCGATGTGACCGTGTTTTCCAAATGTACAAACCAGGTCATGTAAATGATGCCATAGATAATAAGAGGAATGGCATGTTTATAGTTATGATAAAACTTTTTCATCTGTGCTCCCTTCGTAAAACTCAATACACTCCATATTTCAGAGCTATTTTATCAGCCTTTTTTTCAGACGTCAATGTGATTTTTAACCTAAAAATATGAATTAAGAAAAAAGTAAGAAAGAGATAATATTTTAGAAATACTTTGCTTTTGCGCACTGCTGTGATATAATCACAAGCAGGAACTTTTTTTAATGAATAAAAAAGATGTTGTCGTACAGACGGAAGTTTGCGACAGAATGGAGGAAAACATGTATTCTTTAGACGAAGTGAGAAAAGTAGACAGTCAGATTGCAGATGCAATTGTGGACGAGCAGGAAAGACAGAACAGCCACATTGAGTTGATTGCTTCTGAAAACTGGGTAAGCAAAGCAGTTATGGCAGCTATGGGCAGCCCGCTTACAAATAA
>JAZQDM010000021.1:0-3482 GCA_045546775.1 Lachnospiraceae bacterium
GGCAATGCAAGGCAAGATAGCCATAACTTCATCGTGGTATAAAAATGCTATCACAGAACGGGATAGTTTACACCAAAAAATTGCAACTGTAGAAGCAAAAATCAACAGCATAAGATTTCCGCAATTTACTGTCCCCAAGAAATATCCGCTGACTTTTTCTCAAAAGTTGATTCAATACTTAAAAACCGTTTTCAAATCCACAAAGCCTTTGTTTACAGATAGTGAGTCGAATTTTGTTAATGCGTGGCAGAAATCTGACATTTGGGGTCTGCGGGAATATTTCTGCAATCATTTTCCGGACAAAGATCACACATTATTTGAAAATATTACAAGAACTTTACTTGCAAAAACACAGGATTTTCATTTTTTCATCCCCATATCACAGGAACAATACAAGGTCTTCCGGAAGAATCAGAGCAAACTTTTCCATCGTATTGAACTGCTTTACGATATAGCAATAAGAGAAAAACGACAAAAGCAACAGCAGGAGTTCCGTGAACGGATGCAACAGCAAATTGCAAAACGGCAGCAGGAAATCAAAGCGTTGGCAGAAATCAAAACCATTCCGGCAGCAAATGTAGGTGGAGATTTGTTACAACAGGCAAAAAGTTTTGGATATCCGGAGGATTACGATAGGCAGAATACAGCTAAAGAAATTGCGAAAGAGAGTTTTATCCGTCAGCATCAATTTGCCCATATAAATGAGGCTGTTCTGACAGAGATCGAGCCGCCGCCAATGCTGACTGTGCCGGAGTTGGTGACATGGTATCTCTCGCGCCACGATCGGGAGCAATTAGAGGATTTGTTGCAACTTTCCATAGAACGGCAAAAAGATAAAGTAGGGCAGGATATTTTAGAGGAAGAACGCCGTACTTCTCCCATGACGGGTCCACAAAAAGAACTTTTTGCCGAATTGATCAGGCGGGGACTCGCCACCGAAATCCCCTCGGATATTTCCAAGCAGGAGGCAAGTAAACTTATTGCAGAACTTACTGCCAATGAGCCGCTTGCTGCGCAACAAATCAATATTCTCAAGCAAAAAATTCAAGATGGATTGCTTCCGTACATTCCGGATGGTGAATTGCAGAATCTTACGCAAAAAGAGTTCAGCAAACTTCTGGCAGAATCTAAAGCAAGGGCGGCAAATCGATCTCCCCGCAGGGAAGATAAGTCCCGCATTAAGAATAAGGGAATTGATATATAAGGTCTATCAATTTTCTTCTGCAATAAATTTTTGTGGATTATTACCGATTTGCTTTTCCTGCAGGAGTTGATCGGCATATAGATTCATTTTGACAATGAACTCTTCCGGTTCATCCTGAGCAAGTTGGCAGAGCCGTTGCCGGAGGGTACGGATGGTGGAAATGGAGTCATCAATTTGCAGTAATCCTGACATCATCAACATTCCTTTCTGCCGGGCAACTTTGTCGGCGTGCTGCTGATAATGTTTGGTCATATCCGAACTCAAATGTCCCACAATGCTTTGGATCACCGGCAATGGGACGCCCTTTAATCCGGCATAATAACAAAAACAATGCCGCAAACTGTGAAAATCTTTGATGCTTTGATTTCGTCCGGTTGCAGTTTTTCGGGTCGTTTGTATACCCAAACTGCTCAAATATTGTCCGATTTTATCAGATAAACTTTTTGCCCGGTGCAAATATAATCGGGCTGCTTCCGGAATGACATAGGGATTCCCGGCTTCTCTCTTTTGGTAAAGTTTATTTAAGCAAGCAGTTAAATCTTCTGTTACCGGAATATGTACCAATGTATTGGTTTTACGGGTAACTCGATGAATTTCCCGATAAAAATGATCGTCCGGATTCGCATTTTCTCCATATCCATCAATTTCATCCCAACGCAAAGTTGCCACATCTCCTTCCCGCAAACCGGTGCAAAGTCCAATTGTGAACATCGCATGGATCAAGGGAGGTGGATTCGAAAAAATCAATTGTAATTCATCCGGAGTAAAAATTTCCCGGTTTTCTGCTTTTGAGCGTGTTCCTGCAATATGTCCAAACGGATTTTCGCTTGCCATAAACCCTAAATCCGGCAGCAGCATCCGGAAAACGCAACGGCATATCCGCAAGTATTTATTGACAGTTGTAGCACAAATTTTCTTCTGCTTGTACTTCTTTGCCGGCTCCGTCAAATTTCTGCCATAAACTCCGTGGTCGCGTAAGTATGAAATATAGGCATCCGCATGATCCGCTTTAACTTCCGCAAGATGAGTTAAATGATATTGCTGTTTGACAAAAAGGACAAAATCGTTCCAGCGACCACGATTTATAGTTAAAGTAAATTTACCCATACTTTTCGGGCGCGGCTTGGCAAGGTAACGCTCAAAGGCATCATCCAGCAAGATTGTGGTTCGGGCAGCAAACTGATTTAATTTTGCTTTTTCTTCCAGATATTCCAAGCGGTTATCTATTTCATTGATCTTGCGAAATGGTTCCAGATATTTTCTGGCAGCGGTCTCCGCTTTTCTCAAATCGGTGATCTTTTCACCTTTTTCATCTTTGAGAGTAACACTTTTGCGTGTCCCATTGGGCAAGCGATACTGGAGATAATAAACTCCATTTTGCTTGTAAACTCTCCCGGTTCCATTGGCTCGTCTTTTAGTACCTTGGGTTCTTGGCATAGGCATTTCCTCCGTGTTGATTGAAAGTAAAAAGGGTTTTCCGGATCATACATCAGTTGTCCGGAAAACCCAAGAGGAAATCATTACTTAAAGCGAAGGATAACTCAAATCGTTACATTATGTTGCAAAAACTCCGATTTTACGCTCAAAAATCTCATTTGCCATTATTTGCCAATTTTGTTGAATAACTATGCTAAACCAAGAATTTTTACCTCAAAACAGTATTTTGCTGTGCAAAAGCAAATAACGAAACAGAACAATAATACAACTTGTTTATTATAAATAAGTTAAATGTGAAGATTTGAGAAAATTTTATAAAACACCTTGTCCTCCATAGCCTTGGCGACGGAGGGCTATACGGCACAGAATTGGAGAAATCGAATGTTCTATACTTACATTTTACGCAGTATTTCCCAGCCGGAACAGCGTTATATCGGCAGTACAGCAGATTTGAAATCCCGCCTCGCCAAACACAACGCCGGTGAAGTTCCCCATACCTCAAAGTTCAAACCTTGGAAAGTTGAAGCATATTTTGCCTTTGAAACCAAAGAAAAGGCTGCGGCATTTGAAGCATACCTCAAAACCGGTTCCGGACATACTTTCGCCAAACGGCATTTCTGAAACTGTCAAAAAAACACATTCACCACTTGTAAACGCTGGCGATTAATGTTATATTCACCGTAATGAAGTCGATTTGAACATGGAGAAACGTATGAAGAAATATATCGTTGCAATGTTATCTCTCTGCTTTTCAATACTGTATGCCGGAGAAGCTGATCCGCAATTTTTTGTATTTACCATAAAAAATCGCATCTTAACAGGGAAACAAGTCGGATCGTAG
>JAZQDM010000022.1:0-15381 GCA_045546775.1 Lachnospiraceae bacterium
TAATCGGCCGAATTATAATAATAATCAGGGTAGTCATCAAGGTGGTGGCACTGGTCAAGGTGGCAACCGCAGCTTTGGCAATAATGACCGCGATAGAAGAGGCAATGGCGGGCAGGACAACAAGTTCAGAAACAAAAACCAGGGAAGTTCCTTCCTTGCAGAAGCACCAATCAAAGATGCTGAAAAGCACAGAGATGAAGAAAAACGCAGAATAAGTCAGGAGAAAGACAAACGCTCCAAAAAAGACTTGATTTACGAAGAGGACGACAGCAAATTAAAGAACAAACCGGGTAGATTTATTAAACCGGAGAAAAAAGTAGAAGTAGTGGAAGAGCAAATTAAAGTAATTACACTTCCGGAATCTTTGACGATTAAAGAGTTGGCAGACAAAATGAAAATGCAACCTTCTGTTATTATCAAGAAGTTGTTTATGCAGGGTCAGATTGTAACCGTAAACTCTGATATTTCTTTTGAAGAAGCGGAAAATATCGCAATTGAATATGACATTATTTGTGAGCAGGAAGAAAAAGTGGATGTTATCGAAGAACTTCTTAGAGAAGAAGAAGAGCCGGAAGACAGCCTTGTAGCAAGACCGCCTGTTATTTGTGTAATGGGTCACGTTGACCATGGTAAAACATCCCTTTTGGATGCAATCCGTAAAACTAACGTAACGGACAGAGAAGCGGGTGGTATTACACAGCACATTGGTGCTTATACTATTACAGCAAACGGCCAGCAGATTACATTCCTTGATACACCGGGACATGAAGCGTTTACTGCGATGCGTATGCGTGGTGCAAACTCCACAGATATTGCCATTCTTGTAGTAGCTGCAGACGATGGTGTTATGCCGCAGACAATTGAAGCAATCAACCATGCGAAAGCGGCAGGAATTGAAATTATCGTGGCAGTAAACAAAATTGATAAGCCCAGTGCAAACATTGACCGCGTAAAACAGGAAATGACAGAATATGAATTAATTCCGGTAGATTGGGGCGGAAGCACAGAATTCGTTCCGGTATCTGCAAAATCCGGAGAAGGAATTGACACCTTGTTGGAGACTATCCTTCTTACAGCAGAAATTATGGAATTAAAAGCAAATCCGAACCGCAAAGCAAGAGGTCTTGTTATCGAAGCGGAATTGGATAAGGGACGTGGTCCGGTTGCAACTGTATTGGTACAAAAAGGTACCCTTCATGTAGGTGACTTTGTATCAGCAGGAGCAAGCCATGGTAAAGTAAGAGCTATGGTGGATGACAAAGGAAGACGCGTAAAAGAAGCAGGACCGTCTACACCGGTTGAAATTCTTGGTCTTTCCGATGTACCGAGTGCAGGTGAAGTTATTCTTTCACATGATAATGATAAGACTGCAAAATCTTATGCAGAAACATACCTTGCACAGAATAAAGAGAAAATGCTGGAAGAGACAAAAACAAAAATGTCTCTGGATGATTTGTTTACACAGATTCAGGCAGGTAACTTAAAAGAATTGAACCTTATCGTAAAAGCAGACGTGCAAGGTAGCGTAGAAGCGGTAAAACAGAGTCTTTTGAAGTTGTCCAACGACGAAGTTGTTGTAAAATGCATTCACGGTGGTGTTGGTGCTATCAATGAATCCGATGTTACTTTGGCAAGTGCATCTTCTGCCATCATTATCGGTTTCAACGTTCGTCCGGATGCGACAGCAAAAACCATTGCAGAACGTGAAGGTGTGGATGTAAGACTTTACAGAGTAATTTACCAGGCAATCGAGGATATCGAAGCGGCAATGAAAGGTATGCTTGACCCGGTATTCGAAGAAAAGATTATCGGTCACGCAGAAGTACGTCAGATTTTCAAGGCATCTGCAGTCGGAAATATTGCAGGTTCTTATGTGCTTGACGGTATCTTCGAAAGAGGATGTAAAGTTCGTATTACAAGAGAAGGCGAGCAGATTTTTGAAGGTGAGCTTGCTTCCCTTAAGAGATTTAAAGATGATGTCAAAGAGGTAAAAGCCGGCTTCGAGTGTGGTCTTGTATTTGAAGGATTTGACCAGATGCAGGAACTCGATATTGTAGAAGCATACAAGATGGTAGAGGTACCTCGTTAACAGTAGGAAAAGAGAGAATCAGGCAACCGTTGGGGAGCCTGACTCTTTCATATCAGGAAGGACGTGCCCAAGAAAGCATCTGCCTGATAGAAAGGAAATGAGCTTTGAGAAAGAACAGTGTAAAAAATACAAGAATCAACGGTGAAGTGCAGCGTGCACTTGCAGATATTATTCGTGGTGGAATCAAAGACCCACGTATCAATCCGCTTACAAGCGTTGTTGCTGTTGAAGTAGCACCGGATTTAAAAACGTGCAAGGCATGGATTAGTGTATATGGTGATGAAAAAGCAATTGAAGATACACTTGCGGGGCTTAAAAGTGCGGAAGGCTATATCCGCAACCAGCTTGCAAAAAAAATCAACTTGCGTAACACACCGGAAATTCATTTTATTATGGACCAGTCGATTGCATATGGTGTATCTATGTCAAAATTAATTGATGATGTGAACAAAAATATGCCAGTAAGAGAAGAAGAGGCGTCAGATGATTAATATTTTACAAGAGTGTAAAGAAGCAAAAACAATCGGTATCAGTGGTCATGTCAGACCTGACGGAGACTGCGTCGGAGCCTGCATGGGACTTTATTTGTACTTGAAAAAGGCAATGCCGGAAGCAAGCGTAGAAGTGCTTTTGGAGAAACCGGCAGATATTTTTTCCTGTATTGAAGAGGTAGAACAGATTTGTTCGGACTTTGGAGCAGACAAACAGTTTGATGTGTTTTTTGCGGTGGACTGTGAAAAGTCAAGATTGGGAGAAGCAGAAAAATATTTTGACAACGCCAAAAAGACAATCAATATTGACCATCATGTGAGCAATAGTGGCAGTGGTATGCTTAATTATATTGTGCCTACTGCCAGTTCTGCCAGTGAGCTCGTTTACGATTTGATGGAAGAAGAGTATATGACGGAAGCCATTGCAAAAGCAATTTATATCGGTATTATTCACGATACCGGTGTATTCCAATATTCCAATACGAATCCGAAAACGTTGCAAGTGGCAGCGAAATTACTCACATACGGCTTTGACTTTTCAAAAATCATTGAAGAGACATTTTATCAAAAAACATATGTGCAGAACCAGATTATGGGGCGTGCCGTTTTGGAAAGTATTTTGTTTATGGACGGCCACTGTGTGGTAAGCAGCGTGGACAAACGTACGATGGCTTTTTATGATGTGACACCAAAGGATTTGGATGGCATTGTAAACCAGCTTCGCAATACAAAAGGTGTAGATTGCGCCATTTTTATGTATGAGACAGATGTGCTCGAATATAAAGTAAGTCTGCGTTCCAACGAGAACGTAAACGTTGCAAAAGTAGCAGAATTTTTTGGTGGCGGCGGACATGTGCGCGCGGCAGGATGTACGATGAAAGGCACATTCCATGATGTAATTAACAATTTGTCACGTCATATCGAAGCACAGCTGAAAACGGTTGAATGTTAAGATGACAGGACAAAATTTGGTACAATAGATACTTTGGAACAGGAGACAAAGGGATTGATTAACGGAGTCTTAAACGTATACAAAGAAGCCGGGTTTACGTCCCATGATGTGGTGGCGAAGCTTCGTGGTATTTTGAAACAGAAAAAAATCGGACATACCGGTACCCTTGACCCGGATGCGGTAGGTGTGCTGCCGGTATGCCTTGGAAACGGCACAAAGTTGTGTGACATGCTTGCGGACAAAAGCAAAGAGTATGTGGCAGTTATGCGGCTTGGTGTTGTGACAGATACGCAGGATATGTCCGGACAGATTTTGACACAATCACAAGTGAATTGCTCGGAAGAACAAGTCAAAGAAGCGATTTTTTCATTTTTGGGAACATATAACCAGATACCGCCGATGTACTCTGCGTTGAAAGTAAACGGAAAGAAGCTTTATGAGTTGGCAAGGGAAGGCAAGGAAATAGAACGAAAAGCAAGAGAGGTTTGTATCCATGACCTGGAAATCATTCATATGGAATTGCCACTTGTTACCTTTCGTGTAGATTGCTCAAAAGGTACGTATATCCGTACGCTTTGTCAGGATATCGGTGAAAAATTGGGCTGCGGTGCGGCCATGGAGTCTTTGAAGCGTACGAGAGTGGGCATTTTTTATGAGAAAGATGCTTTGACGCTATCGCAGATAGAAGAACTTGCGCATGCCGGTGAGATTTTACCAAAAGTGATGCCGGTGGATGCGGTTTTTGCACATTTGCCAAAGACGATAGTAAAGCAGGAATTCCGCAAACGAATTGACAACGGGAATGCATTGTATGTGAATCAGATACGGGTGATGAAAGGTGCACTGAAAAAAGAAGAAGGTGCACAGTGCCGTGTTTATAACGATGAAGATGTTTTTTGCGGTATTTATCAGTATTGTGTAGCAGACAAGCAGCTTAAACCTGCGAAGATGTTTCCCGCAAATTAAAATTTAAAGGATAGAATATGCAGATTATTCAGCACACAACAGAGTTTAAAATAGAAGAAAAAACGGCGGTTGCACTCGGCAAATTTGACGGAATACACCGAGGGCATAAACAATTGCTTGAAAAAATATTAGAAATGAAATCAAAAGGGCTGAAGACGGCGATTTTTACATTTTCGCCTTCTCCGGCTTCCTTTTTTCAAAATTGTATCGTAAAAGAGCTTTCTACAAAACAAGAGAAAGAAGCCATGTTTGAGGAACTTGGCATTGATATTTTGATAGAATTTCCACTGAACAAAGAAACGGCAGCAATGGAACCGGAACAATTTGTTTCGGAAATACTTATGAAACAGATGAATGTTGCGTTTGTGGCGGCGGGAAGTGATTTGTCTTTTGGAAACAAAGGCAGAGGAGATGCAAAGTTACTTGCGCAGTTTGCGAAAGACAATAATTTTACAGTAGAAATTATCGACAAAGTATGCCATGAGGGAAGAGAAATCAGTTCTTCTTTTGTGCGGGAAGAAGTAGAAAAGGGAAATATGGAGCTTGTAACAAAGCTTATTGGAGCTCCCTATTTTGTAAGCGGAACTGTGTTGCATGGAAATCGGATTGGCAGAACATTGGGATTTCCGACGGTCAATTTAATTCCGGATGAAGAAAAATTACTGCCTCCTTGCGGGGTGTATTATTCTACCATCCAAGTAGAAGGCAAAATATATAACGGTGTTACAAATATTGGTTACAAGCCAACGGTAAGTGAAACGGAAAGCTTGGGTGTAGAAACTTATATTTACGATTTTTCGGATGACGTATATGGAAAAGAAATAAAAGTGTCACTGGAATATTTTAAAAGACCGGAACAAAAATTTGGCAGTTTTGATGAACTGAAAAGGCAGATTCAACAAGATAAAGAGGACGGTTTTGTCTATTTTGCAGAAAAAATGTGATTTTTTGTTGACATAAATAGTTACAATTGCTATAATAGCTCCGTAACATATTTAACAAATTTGTAACAATTTTGGAATGGAACAAAAAATGAGCAAAAAACGTCAGATATTGTGTGCGACAGTGTTTGCAATGGGGATTATGTTTTTTGGCAAACCGATAGAGGCACATGCAACAGAAATTACATTAGTAAAAAATACATTATCAGAGCCGGTAGGAGTGGCATCGCTCGTTCAGTCTGATATGTCAGTGGCAGAGTATATTGAAACAGCAAATCATGCAGATGAAATTTATTGGGGCTATTACAACATTGGTATAGCAAATGTAGACAATAATTTGAATGTGCGTGAGACACCGGATACATCCGGCAAATTGGTTGGTAAACTTCCAAAAGATGCAGCGTGTGATGTGCTCAGTATCGAAGGAGAATGGGCGCATATCAAATCCGGCGAAGTGGAAGGCTATGTAAGCATGGAATACATACTTACCGGTGTGGACGCAAAATTGCGTGCAAGACAGGTTGTAAAGACAGTTGCGACTGTTACAACCGATGCTTTAAAAATTAGAGAAGAGCCCAATACGGAATGTGGTGTTTTGACACTTGTTCCGGAAGGCGAAGAACTGGAAGTCGTGGAAGTAATGGACGGCTGGGTAAAAATCAACTTGGACGGTGAAGACTATTATGTTTCTGCAGAATATGTAGAAGTTGGTGAGAAACTTGGTACGGCATTTACCATGACAGAGCTTTTGTATGGACAAGGTGTATCTGATTTGCGTGTAGACCTTTGTGAATTTGCAAAACAGTTTGTTGGTAATCCTTACGTTTGGGGTGGGACAAGTCTTACAAATGGTGCAGACTGCTCCGGTTTCGTGCTTAGCGTATACAAAAACTTTGGTTATACGTTGCCGCATTATTCCGGTTCCCAGGCAAACAGTGGTACAACGATTAAAGTATCTCAGGTACAGCCGGGCGATTTGATTTTCTACAGTGCAAACGGAAGAATCAATCACGTAGCAATTTATATCGGTGGCGGTCAGGTCGTTCATGCGAGCAGCCCATCCACAGGTATCCGTATTTCAAGCTACAACTATCGTACGCCGACTAAGGCAGTTCGAATTTTACCATAAGAGACTAGAAAGAGGAAAGGTGTCCGATTGACGGGCACCTTTTTTGCCTTATAGGAAAGATTTGTCACGCTAAAGTGTAAGATTTTCGGTCTAAAAGTTGTCTATATAGGTGTAAGAGAAAATTTAGAAAGAAGGATTGCGTATGAACGACAAGGATATCATCCGGCTATATTTGGATAGAGACCAGCGAGCGTTGTCTGTCACAGCAAGGAAGTATGGGAAATATTGCACTGCTATTGCAAGGAATATATTAGACAACAAGGAAGATATAGAAGAATGTGTCAATGATACATATTTAAGTACATGGAACGCTATACCACCAACGATACCGACAGTACTTTCTGCGTTTCTTGCAAAAATTACAAGAAACTTAGCTTTCAACAAGTACAAGCATAATCATGCTAAAAAACGTGGAAACGGAGAAATTGCAGTTGTTCTTGATGAACTTGAAGAGTGTGTATCCGGCGTGGATAATGTAGAGCAAGAAATCGATAGAAGAGAACTTATCACAACAATCAATGCTTTTTTGGAAGCTTTACCAGCGAAAAAGAGAAGTATATTCGTTTGTAGATATTGGTATTCTGAAAGCGTTTCATCCATTGCCAAACGATATGAAATGACAGAAAGTAATGTGGCTGTTACATTAAACAGATTGCGTGTTCAGTTGAAAGAATACTTATCGGAAAGGGGTTATGTATTGTGAAAAAAGAAGATCTGTTTGAGTTTTTCGGAGATATTGATAACCGGTATATTAAGGAGGTTCACAAGAAAAACAAGAGAGAAAAATTTTTTACATGGACTAAGTGGGAAACAATAGCAGCTTGCTTTGCCTTGTTTGTTTTATGTATTCCTATAATTAACCGATTATCACGAGTAGAGGATGATAATATACTCGTCGTTGAGTCAGTACCAATTGAAAATAATAATAAAGTCGAGGATTTACAGAGCAATAAAGAGGAGTCAGCCAATATCAAAGAAACGGAGTCAGAAGATGAAACATTAGCAGAGGGTGTTTCTAGCGAAGTACCGGAAACTATTATAGAAGACGTTCCGGCAGACGGTAATGGAGAATACAATGAAGCAATAAACAGCAGCGATTTAACCAAAGATACTTCAGCCTTTTTTGGTGGTTCTTATACAGATGCTAACGGAAAATTTGTAATTGTACTTACGGAGGATACGCCGGCAAATAGAACGGCTATTTGCAAGGAACTTGGTAGAAGTGAAAGCAATACTACTTTTGTAAAAGGTACTTATACATTGGAATATCTCACTGAGTTGCAGGAAAAGATAACAAATGCAATGGTAAATAAAGAGATTCCATTCGTGGTATCTTCGGTTTTGAGTGAGACTACCAATAATATTATTATTGGTGTAACAACAATGGATGAAGCTGAGTTGGAAAAAGTATATGCCTTTGATACGATTGGCGGTGCAATCAAAGTTGAGTTTAGTGAGGGTGCTGGAAAAGAAGAGTTATTACTTCCTAAGACAGAATAACAATTGTGAGATGCATTTAGAGTAAAAAAACATAAAACAAAAACCGGTCTGTAAATTATGCACAGTCCGGTTTTTTGTCGCTTGGAGAATCAAAGATTTTATTGTTTTAGTTTAATTTCATAATGTTTAAAGAAATAAAAGACAAATATTATGAATCCGATTAGTAAAAATAACAAACCGATTCCTGTTCCGTGATTATCGGGGAAATAGTAGTTTAGTGCGAAATGTATTGGTGCTAATAATACAGCAATTGCTGCCCAAATGAAGTTTAGTCTGACTAGGCTTTTTTGCGCTTTTGCTTTCTTATCTTGCAAATCAACCATGCTTTGTTCTGCCTTTTTTTGATACTCTTCCATAGTAGTGATCCTTTCTCCGTTGAGCAGTTCATTCACTGTGATACTTAGTATCTCACATAATTCAAGCATATTAGAAGCGTCAGGGAGACTTTTTCCGGTTTCCCACTTAGATACTGCTCTGTTGGAAATGTTTAATTTTTCTGCTAATTGCATTTGTGTAAGACCTTTGTCTTTGCGACAGGATGAAATGAATTTTCCAATCATTTCCTGATTCATTTTCGTTACCTCCTTGCAGTTAGTATACTTATTAAAAACTCATTACAACACGAAGTGCTGGTTGATTATAGGCAGTTCAACCGATGGTTGACCGGTGTTGAACGCTTGTTAATTCGGCGCAAACTGGCTGTTATAAAGGGTTGCATAAAATCCGTTCTTGGCAAGCAACTCTTCGTGATTGCCTTGCTCGATGATATCACCGTTTTTCATCACAAGAATGACATCAGAGCCTTTGATGGTGGAAAGACGGTGGGCAACAACAAAGCTGGTGCGTCCTTTCATCATTTCCTCAAATGCTTTCTGGATACGGATTTCTGTGCGCGTATCGATGGAGGAAGTGGCTTCGTCCAATATAAGCATCGGCGGAAGTGTGAGCATAACGCGGGCAATGCAAAGGAGCTGTTTTTGGCCTTGTGACAAATTGCCGCCGTCTTCTGTAATCATCGTATCGTAGCCCTGCGGCATACGTTTGATAAAGCTGTGTGCATGAGATGCTTTTGCAGCAGCTATCATTTCTTCTTCGGTAGCATCCGGTTTGCCGTAGCAAATGTTTTCGCGGATGGTGCCGGATTTTAACCATGTCTCCTGCAATACCATACCATAATTGCTTCGGAGACTGTCTCTTGTCATATCCGTAATCGGAACTTGATCCACCGAGATTTTTCCGCTTTTTACATCATAAAAACGCATTAACAAATTGATAAGCGTACTTTTTCCGCAACCGGTGGGACCAACAATGGCGATGCGTTGTCCGGGCTCCACATGAAGATTTAAGTCAGTAATAAGCTTTTGCTCCGGTGTGTAGGAAAAAGCAACATGTTCGATGTCCACAATGCCTTTGGCTTCTTCCAAAACATGTGCATCCGGTGCATCCGGTGTTTGCGGAGTCTGGGCAATCAGTTCAAAAACACGCTCGGCGCATGCAAACGCATTTTGCAGTTCGGTTACAACGCCGGAAATTTCATTAAACGGTTTTGTATATTGGTTGGCGTAGCTCAAAAAGCAGGAGAGCTGACCAATAGAAAGCTTACCGGAAATCGCAAGGAAAGCGCCAACAATTGCAACACATGCATATACAAGTCCGTTGACAAAACGCGTTGCCGGATTTGTTACGGAGGAGAAGAAAATAGCTTTTACGCTACATTTCTGCAATTCATCATTGATAGAGTCGAAACGTTCCTGGGCACGTTTTTCATAAGCAAATGCCTGTACTACTTTTTGATTTGCCACCATTTCGTTTGTAAGTGAAGTCAGACGGCCGCGTACTTCCGATTGTTTATGGAACATGGAAAAGGTACGCTTTGCGATAAAGCTTGCCACAAAAAGAGAAATCGGGGTAAGTACAACAACAACGATGGCAAGCACGACATTTACCGAAAGCATAAAAAGCAGTGTGGCAAGTATTGTAACAACGCCGGAAAACAGCTGTGTAAACCCCATCAAAAGACCGTCGGAAAACTGATCTACATCCGATACAATGCGGCTTAATATATCGCCGTGTTGTTTGGAATCTATATATTTTAAGGGCAGTTCCTGCATATGGTTGAAGGCACGAACGCGGATTTCTTTTACGACTTTATACGTAATATGGTTATTGCAAAGATTCATAAGCCACTGGATAGCAGCGGTAATTAAAATCAAAACAGCCATTTTTTGCAAAAGCGGGAGCAAAGCGTCAAAATTGACTTTGCCGGGGGCAACAATGTGGTCGATGGCGTCTCCCGTAAGAACCGGAATATACAAGGTCAGCACTACACTGATTACCGCAAATACAAAGGATAAAACGACAAAAAAGGATTGCGGTTTAATGAGCGCAAAAATTTGCCGGATGGTTTCTTTTTTTAGTGTATTATTTTTTGTTTTCATGCACCCATTACCTCCTCTTTTGATAATTGTGACAGGCAGATTTCGCGATAAACTTCACAAGATTTGAGAAGCTGTTCGTGAGTGCCGAAGCCTGCCAGTTCCCCATCGTCCAAAACGATAATATTGTCCGCATCTTTGATAGTAGAAGCGCGCTGTGATACAAGCAGTACGGTGCAATGGTCTGTGTTTTGGCGGATGGCTTTGCGGAGTGCTGCATCGGTAGCAAAATCGAGAGCGGAAGCGCTGTCATCCAAAATTAAAAATTCCGGATTATCAACAAGAGCTCTTGCAATTGTGAGTCGCTGTTTCTGACCACCGGAAAGGTTTGAACCGCCTTGTTCTACGAAAGAATCAAGCCCGTCTTTTTTTGCCTGTACAAATTCGAGTGCCTGTGCAGTTTTCAGTGCTTTTGTTATCTCTTCATCAGTGGCATCTTCTTTGCCGAATTGAATGTTTTCACGTATTGTCCCTTTGAACAAAACTGCTTTTTGGGGTACGATGCCAAATTTTTGACGCAACGTTTCCAGTGGTATATTTTTCACATTTACGCCGTGCAACAGCACTTCGCCGACTGTGGCATCATAAAAACGTGGCAAAAGGTTTACCAGCGTGGATTTGCCGGAACCGGTACCGCCTATAATACCGATAGTTTGTCCTTTTTTTATGGAGAAATTGATGTTTTCCAGAGAATATTCTTTGGATTCTCCATAGGCAAAGGAAACATCCCGGAAGACAATCGCATCGTCCGTTTCCTGGGCGGTAGCGTTATTGTCTGCGCAAGCATCGGTAATGCCGGGAGTCAAATCCAATACTTCCGATACGCGGTTTGCACATGCCAGCGATTTGGTTATGGTGATAATCAAGTTTGCAAGCTTAATCAGTTCCACCAAAATTTGGGACATATAATTTACCAATGCGATGACTTCGCCTTGGGTCAGAATGCCGCTGTCTACCTGCAAGCCGCCAAACCATACGATGATGAGCAGGGCAACGTTTACAATAATGTAAGTAACCGGGTTTAAAAAGGCGGAAATGCGTCCTACAAAAACCTGTAAGTCCATCAGGTGGTCATTGGCATCGAGGAACGCTTCTTTTTCCTGTTCCTGTCTGCAGACAGAGCGCACTACGCGTACACCGGTTAAGTTTTCTCTTGTAATCAAAAGAACTTTATCCAGCTGTTTTTGTACTTTTTTAAAAAGCGGGATGCTGGCCGCCATAATGCCAAACACAACAATGGCAAGAAGCGGGATGGCAACTACAAATACAAGCGCCGCTTTTACATCAATGGTAAACGCCATAATCATAGCGCCAAACACGATAAAAGGAGAGCGCAAAAACAAACGCAAAAACAAGTTGACACCGGACTGAATCTGGTTGATGTCGCTTGTCATTCGTGTAATGAGCGTAGAAGTTCCTGTTTTGTCAATTTCTTCATAAGAAAGAGCGTTGATATGCCGGAACAGGTCGCTGCGCAGCGCCGTGCCGAAACCTACCGCAGCTTTTGCCGAAAAGTACTGTGCCGTCAGGGAGCAAACGAGCCCGATGATGCCCAGTAATACAAGCAAAGCGCCCATTTTTCCGATATAACCAAAATCTTCTTTGCGAATGCCCACGTCGATAATGCCTGCAATAACAAGCGGAACAAACAGTTCAAAGCTTGCTTCCAGCATTTTAAAAAGCGGGGCAATGATACTTTCTTTGCGATATGCTTTTAAATAACGTAATAACTTTTTCATATTGAACCTTCCCAAATTGTGTAATAAAATATATGTCAGTATAATACTTTTCAATTTTTGTTGCAATAAGGAGGAAACTTAAAATGCTTATTATTTGGGGGACAAAACCTTTTATTAAGGAGATGGGAAGTTCCATGCGGCCATATCGATGCGGCAATTGCGGAAATGTGTCAAATTACCGTGTTTTCCGCAGATGGACTTGGTTTACATTATTTTGGATACCGATTATTCCGCTTGGAAAAAAATATTTTATTACATGTCCGATTTGTAATTATGGAAGTAAAATCAAGAAAAATCAGGCACTTATGGAAATAGGCGAAACAGCTACTGTTATTGAGCAAAAGCCTAACGGAAATGAAATACAGATGTAGAACAAAAAAGAGGCAAGCAATGATTACCTTGCGAGCCTCTCTTTTTATTGTTTGCTAAAAAATGTCTTATTTTCGGTATACAAACCGAACAATGATACCAATGACAGCCGCAACGGCAGCGCCTATCAAAAGTTGGTTTCCGCGCGTGTTTGTTGCATGCGGGTCTTTGAGAATAACTTCTTCATTGTCCGGATGTACCCAAATAGCAATTTCACCTTCCCGGACATATTCTGTATGTTGCTCGATTCTGCATGTATACGGTTCCTCATCATAATAGTAAAGTAAATCAAAATTATAGCGCTCCACATGGCTGCGGGCTGTATCATAACTGACATCTTCAACATTAGAAACGTAACCGGTGGAACTGTCATAGTCCAATGCATCCATCGTATGGAGTTTCATTGCTATGCCGATAAAAGCACAACAAAAGGTAATGAAGAAACAAAGACGATACGGTCTTTGAATGAGCCAAAAAAGATTTGACATAAGTAAGTCCTCCCTCGTGTAAAGTTTTATTCCTATTATGAAACGTTACTTCATAATATTACATTATAAACAATACGTTGAGTGTGGTCAAACAATTAAATATGTTTTGGATTGTGAGGTGTCGGATATATTGCGTCACGACAAAACACGTTAAATTTGCAAAAATAGTAGTTTACATAGTAAAAATAGTGTGATAAAATAAGCGAGTATGAGATTTAGCCACTGCTCAGAAATTGGACGACTCCGACCGTTTCTTAGTATATGGCGATTGTAAAAAATAAGGAGGAAAACAAACATGATCTCTAAAGAAAAGAAAACCGCAATTATCAAAGAATACGCTAGAACAGAAGGCGACACAGGTTCACCGGAAGTACAGGTAGCAGTATTAACAGCTAGAATTCAGGAACTTACAGAGCATTTAAAAGACAACCCGAAGGATCACCACTCCAGAAGAGGTCTTTTGAAAATGGTTGGTCAGAGAAGAGGCTTACTTGCTTACTTAAAGAAAACAGATATCGAAAGATACCGTTCTTTGATTGCAAGACTCGGACTCAGAAAGTAATGAATTTGATAGTAAAAGGCGGACACGGAGCTTTGCTCACCGCCTTTTTTCTATAAAAACATTGCCAAAAGGCATAGGCGGAAGACAATACCCCGAGACCACTGACAAGGATATTTTTGATGCTTACATAGGGCGCCATCGATGCGCAAAAAGAGTGTGGACAAAGTGTTTTTGTCAGTAGTTTCGGTATCTTCCGTCAGAAAAAATATTTTTTGAAAAGGAGAAAATTATGTATCAGACATTTACAATGGACTTAGCAGGCCGTACTTTAAAAGTTGATATCAACAGAGTCGGCAAACAGGCAAACGGTTGTGCATTTATGCAGTACGGCGAAACAACAGTTTTGTGTACCGCAACAGCATCCGAAAAACCGAGAGATGGAATCGATTTCTTCCCGCTCAGCGTTGAGTATGAAGAAAAATTATATGCCGTAGGTAAAATTCCGGGCGGCTTCAACAAGAGAGAAGGAAAAGCTTCCGAAAACGCAATTTTGACAAGCCGTGTTATCGACAGACCGATGCGTCCGCTTTTCCCAAAAGATTACAGAAATGATGTAACATTAAACAACATGGTTATGTCCGTTGACCCGGCATGCCGTCCTGAACTTGTTGCAATGCTTGGTGCTTCTATCGCAACTTGCATTTCCGATATTCCGTTTAACGGTCCTTGTGCTATGACACAGGTTGGTTTGGTAAACGGTGAATTCGTCATCAACCCGTCTCAGGAACAGTGGAAAAACGGTGATTTGAACCTTACTGTTGCTTCTACAAGCGAAAAAGTTATCATGATTGAAGCCGGTGCAAATGAAGTACCGGAAGCAAAAATGATTGAAGCAATTTACAAAGCGCATGAAATCAACCAGACAATCATTGCATTTATCAATGATATGGTTGCAAAAATCGGCAAACCGAAACATGAGTATACAAGCTGTGCAATCCCTACAGAGATGTTCGATGCGATGAAAGAAATCGTAACACCGGAAGAAATGGAAACAGCTGTATTTACAGATGACAAACAGACAAGAGAAGAAAACATCCGCAACATTACTGCAAAATTTGAAGAGGCTTTTGCAGAAAACGAAGAGTGGATGGCTATCCTTGGCGAAGCTGTTTATCAGTACGAAAAGAAAACAGTTCGTAAGATGATTTTGAAAGACCAGAAACGTCCGGATGGACGTGCTATCGCACAGATTCGTCCGCTCGCAGCTGAGGTGGATTTGATTCCGAGAGTACACGGTTCTGCCATGTTTACAAGAGGACAAACTCAGATTTGTAACGTATGTACACTTGCTCCGTTGTCTGAAGTGCAGAGAATTGATGGTTTGGATGAAAACGAAGTAAATAAGAGATATATGCATCATTACAACTTCCCGTCTTACTCCGTAGGTGAGACAAAACCTTCCAGAGGACCGGGACGTCGTGAAATCGGTCATGGTGCTTTGGCAGAGAGAGCATTAATTCCGGTACTTCCGACAGAGGAAGAATTCCCGTATGCAATCCGTACAGTATCCGAGACATTTGAGTCTAACGGTTCTACATCCATGGCTTCTACATGTGCTTCCTGTATGTCCCTTATGGCTGCAGGTGTGCCGATTAAGAAAATGGTTGCAGGTATTTCCTGTGGTCTCGTAACAGGCGATACAGATGATGATTATGTACTTTTGACAGATATCCAGGGCTTGGAGGACTTCTTCGGCGACATGGACTTCAAAGTAACAGGT
>JAZQDM010000023.1:0-6223 GCA_045546775.1 Lachnospiraceae bacterium
AAGCGCAGAGCGGAGATCGGAGCGCATGTTTTGATTGTGATTCTTCCATATAAGGGAAAAGAAAAGTCTTCTTCTGTTTTCCCTGTCCATGATGACAAAAAAAAATAATTTTTAAAAAATGCAAAATAATGCTTGACATTATCTATTGACGGTGCTATTGTATTGACAGAACCTAATAAACCACATACACAAAACAAACACACAGCACATCAAGAAAAGGAGAAAAAATCATGGCAAGAACAACAGTTACATGCACAAGATGCGGAGCAGTTGGTCACATTTCCATCATGCACAGAGTCGAGAAGAACAATCGCGGACAGCGCGGAGCTTATATCTGCGAACATTGCAACAGTGAGATGCACGGATACACAACAAAGAACAACGAGCAGCGCGGAGCTGATACGGTTCATCCGTTCACATACGGCATGGAGAACGAGACAACATACAGCAATGCAAAAGCGCGGAGCGAGCTTTACGAGTATGGAATGCTTCCGACAGCTGATTGCACGGTTGACGTTGAATACAAGAGCGCAATCGAAAACAGCCTCAAGAGCTTCTCCCATCTTTGGAAAGTGATGGATCGTCTGATTGAGAACGGCGATATGGAGATCGGATCGACAGCAGGAAGTCACTTCCATGTTGGGCATAGAGATCTGAACAGCGAGACAATCGGATACATCCGCCGCTTCTATCACAGCCTGTTTCTTCCGCTGTCCGAGGCGATGAAAGCAAACGATGAAGCAACGAGAAAGCTTTTCGGGCGCGGCATTGACGAGTACAACAGCGAGGGCGATTGCTGGGCGAGAAGCATCAACGAATACACCGAGGCAACATCCCATACCAATTTCATCAACACACAGCACAGCATGACGCTTGAATTCAGAATGGCAAAGTTCCAGAACAGCAAACAGTACATGAAAATGGCAAAGTTCGCAACGAAAGTCACCGAGATCGTCATGAACAACTTTGTAGCACATTTCAATGACAGCACATCCGATACCAGCAGATACAACAACATCACCGAGTACAGAAAGCACAAAGCACAGGTAGCCTCGAAAAAGATCGTTGCAGCATTCGAAAAAGCAATCAATGAATAATACAAGATAACACGAGAACAGGGAGAGAGGCACAAGCCTCCTCCCGCATTTCAAGAGCAAAAAAAATAATATTTTCAAAAACAATGGAGGCACATTATGGATTATTATCTTGAGTTTCATCCTGTTTATTCAGCTGTGTATCGCGCACATTTTGAGCAGCATTTATCAATTAAAAAGACAGCTCAAGCTGTCGGGATATCTGAATATCAAGCCAAAAACATGATTCGCACAATTGAATACCACATAAAGCACGAGAAATAGGGCGCAAGCCCTGTTTTTCTTTTTGCCTGTCGCACTTTACAGCTTTACTCCGCTAAACTCCCTGATCGTCCGCGCTTTTCCGATGTTTTTCAAAACTTCGTTTTTCTGTTCCTCTGCCTGTTTTTGGTTTTTCAAAAACGCGCTTTTTTTGCTGTCGATTCTGTCCAGCTCCGCGATATTCCATAGTTTTGCAAAACGCCGATTTTCTGCTATCACTCGCCGAGCGCTCCGCAATTTTTAAGCGTTTTCAAAAACTACCCTTTTTGCGCCGATCCTCGTAGCTTTTCGCCGTTTTCAAAAACTATCATCCGCGTTCCTGTCGTTTTCCAAAACACGCATTTTCTGCCGTATCTGCCGCCGATCAATCATAGTTTTCCAATACTTCACTTTTTCGCCAGTGCGCCGAGATCCTTTTTGTTTTCCCAAATCTGCATTTATCGCGCCAGTGCTGCCGATCCTGAATAGTTTTCAAATACCATTCTTTTCTGCCTGTTCTGCCGTTTTCCTTTTGGTTTTTGAAATCTATGTTTATCTGCCGAGCGCCATGATCGTTTTTAAATATTACGATTATCTGCCGTGCCTGTTTTCGTTTTCAAAAATCACACTTTTAGCGTGTACTTAAAAACTATGTTTTTAAGAATTCCGCTTTTCTGTTTTCGCTCCTGTCGTTTTTTTAAATCATCACTTTTCTGCATTTGGTTTTTCAAAATTCATCTTTGCCACGCGATCCTGTTATCGTTTTGCAAAATGCCGTTTTCCTGTTTTGGTTTTGGAAAATCGCGCATTATTGCGCGTACTGGAAAACATAGTTTTTCAGAATTGCGGAAAATTGCGCCTCGATCATCTGGAAGATTTAGTTTTGGAAAATTGGAAATTTCTGCATCGCTCGCAGCTGAAAAAACAGATTTTTGCATTTTGGAAAATTAAAACGGATCACTCGCCGAGCATCCGCAAAATTTCGCGATATTGGAAAATTATCCTTTTGGTTTTCCAGTCTGGAAGATTTGAAAGCGCCGATCATAATAAACATACTAATATAGTATGTTTATATTGGAAAATCTCTAATAAAATGATGTTTTTATTGTATATTGGAAAATTTCATTCAGATCATGATTATATGGAAAATTTCATTCGGAAAAGGAAGAAGTCAGGAAGTCGAAGAAGGCGCGGAAAATTCAACGCAGCAGCGCGGAAAATGTTACATGAGAATGACCGCATTCTTTACAGCGGATCAGGTAAAGCCGAAAGAAGATAAGAAAACAGCATAACGGAAAATCCGAAGAGAGCGCCGAGAGGCGTTCCTTTTTTTGTCTGGAAAATCGGAAAATCTGCCAGCGCAACGGATCAATGTTTTTCAAAACGCGGAAAAATTGTTTTCCCTCTGGTTTGCTCTAACAGAAAATCTTAATTTTCAAAAACATAGATTATATGTATATATATACAATGGAAAATTTAGTTTTGGAAAATTACATAAATCTGTATATGGAAAATCTCATAGAACAGAAAATCTTAATATTGGAAAATTTAAATTGTATGTATAGATGGAAAATCTCAAGTGCATACAATGGAAAATTTCATGTATACATAGATGGAAAATTCATATGGAAAATTTCAAAAATTATCTTGACATACTTATTAAACGGAGCTATTATATCATCGTAGCAAGTAAACAACATACACAAAACACACAAGGAGCGCACGATGTATAGCAAGTTCAATGAAAAGTATCTGAAGTATAAAAAGATTTTCAAGTCAACGCGGATCGCGTACAGGTTAGCAGTCATCACCACATTATAAGGAGGAAAGATCATGAAATATCGCATGGATTTAAGCAGAACAGCACGCGAGGCAGCGGAAAATTCAGGATTTAATTTCGATATGGTTTATGATTTTCTCTGGAAGGTCATCACAGAAAATCATTGGAGCGTCAAGATCATCAGGGGAAAGATCAACGCAATACCCGGAAAAATCTTTATTGACGCAAACAATCAGCTTTTCAAGATGCCGAGATTAGCGGAAAACGTCAGCAGATGGAACGATGCAAGCGCGGATTATTGGGAAGGTCGCATTCTTGCGAGAAATGAGGCATGTTATGATTAACCTGTTCAGGAAAAAGAAAAGGACAAGCGCGGAAAGTCTGGAAGAAATCAATCGCAGCTTGGAAGAGATCACGAAAAGATTATATCAGGAAAATCAAAAAGCAATAGAGGAATTCTACAAGGAGCGCCGATAAAGCGCTTCTTTTTTTTTGTCGCTGGTTTCCGCGTTCAGGAAAATATAGTTTTTGAAAATTAGAAAATTCTGCGGAGCGCTCAACAGAAAAATCAAGTTTTTAAAAACATCAGATCATCGGCGCGCCGAGCGGATCGCGTAACAGAAAATTGCATTTTCTAAAAACTATTGCGCTGCCGAGATCAAAAAAATCGAATTATAAAAAACTAAAAATAATACAAAATAATGCTTGCAATCTGGAAAACAATATGCTAATATGATTACAACAAGTAAACAACATACACAAAGCAAAGGAGCAGAACATGGATAATTGCAAAGAGTACAAAGGTTATTACATCGAGTTCAATTTTTACGGAAACAATGAATATAGTGTTCAGTATTGCGGAGATGATATTGTTTTCGATACTGAAGAAGAAGCAAAAGCATTTATTGACGAGATCCAGTAAGGAGGATAAAACCATGAAGAAAATTTTAGCAATCGCAACATTGATTGGAACTATCGCAACAGCGACAACAGCGAGAGCGGAGACAGTGGATTTTTACAATCAGCTATCGGATGATTTAAACATCATTCAGGTTTACGAGGTCGATGATTTGGATTGTGAGACACTGGAAAACAGGAACGGAAACATCATCATTGAAAAGATCATCGGTCAGGTTCTCAACGCGGAAGGCGATGGAATAATCCTCAATACTGAAGATGATTATTATAATTATATCAGCTATCGAGGCGTTAAAGGTGCGGAAGTCGGCGACATTGTATTGACATACTGCATTTATAATCCAGACACCACATACACGGATGATATCATCGAAAGATTTGATTATATCATAGACAAGGCAGAATGAAAGAAGGCGCGGCGAGATCCGCGCTTTTCTTTTTGCCGAGCAGAAAAATGGAATTTTCAAAAACTATATTTTGTTGTGCGCCGAGCTGGAAGATCAGCAGAAAAAATTCAATTTTCCAAAACTATTTCTGTTCTGGTTTTGGTTTTTAAAAACATGGAATTTTTGCGCCGCGCACGGATCAGGATTTAGTTTTTGAAATCTTGGATTTTCTGCCAGTGGGAGCGGATCGCGACAGCTAAAAAATAATTCAAAAAAATTTTTGAAAAACCTATTGACAAAGTGGAAGCATGGAGTTATCATACAATCAGTAAATGAAATACACAAACACACATCAAACACATGGAGGTAATTATCATGACAAAGACAACAATCTGCATCGGACTTCTGGATCAGGACACAAAGCATCAGGAAATCACAACGATTGACGCGTTCAAGATCGCAGCTAACATTTTTGCACAGACAACAGGCGGCGCGACAATCACCGAGGGAACTGGAGTTTATACTCATGATGATGGTACAGTCGTAATTGAGCCGACACTGGTATGCGTGATTTACGGATCGGATCAGGCGACAATCGAGAAGGCGGCGAGCATGGCAAAGGTAGCACTCAATCAGGAGTCAGTCGCTATCGAGGTTTGCGAGAGCAACAGCAGATTTTTCTAAAAGCAATACAAGATAACACGATACAGAACAGGCGAGCAATCGCCTGTTTTCTTTTTGCGCGGATCGCATCGGCGCGACAACAGAAAAATCGCGTTTTCAAAAATTAAATCTTTTTGCGGATCGCCGTGCAGATTATCGGAGTTTTCCAAAACGATAATAACAGGATCATAGTTTTTAAGAATTACAATTTTCTGCCTCGATCGATGGATCAGACGCAGAAAATTTGAATTTTCAAAAACATAGGATTATCGCCGAGCAGCTGGAGCGGATCGCTGCCAGTGGCAGAAAATCGCCGTTTTAAAAATTTAAAAATAATTCAAAATAAGTATTGACAAGCCAGAAAATCCGAGTATAATCATAGATAGTAAAACACATACACAAACACACTAAACCGATGGAGGTACACACTATGTTAACACTTGAGCAGATCATGAACGAGAGCATTTGGGTAGCTAAAATGAACGGATACCGCATGAGCGGAACATACGCAGAAATGAAGCCGTATGCGTACAGCGAAGATTGCAGAGACTTTGATCTTTGCGCGGAGCAGCCCGAACATCTGAAAGACTTCTTTGATAAGTATTTCGCGCATCATGGTTTCATCACTGTTCAGGACTTTTACAATCAGCATTACAACAAGCCCGAAAGACAGCGCCGAGTCTGGACACAGGATGAAATCAGAACACTCGTTCAGACGAATGACAAGGTTTTATATGGTGCTATGCGTCAGCTTTACGCTTGCCAGACTGCCGATGAAATCGCCGAGGGGACTGCTAATCACAGGAACGGCGCAGGATTTAACGGCATTGATGCCGGGATCATGACAAGCTTTTGCGAGTTCCTTAATCACACTGGTTTTTTGACAGTGAAACAGAAGGCAATCGCAAGAAAGAAACTTGTCAAGTACACGAGACAGCTTACAATATTGGCGAATTCGTGAGGGTTGCGAAGGCAATCCTCTTTTTTTTATGCACTCGCGCAGCAAATCAATGTTTTGCAAAATTCGATTTTTCTGCTATGCTCGATACAGATTTTTCGCGTTTTGCAAAACTATCGTTTCCTGTTTTGGCTCGCGCAATAAATCGCGATATTGAAAAACTATAATCATTCAAAAATTATCT
>JAZQDM010000024.1:0-2372 GCA_045546775.1 Lachnospiraceae bacterium
GCAATCGTGGAAGTGGATCCCAAGCTGTTCTGCGACAGAAATCTTGACACCATGACCGATATCTTTATCGCTGCCAGCAAAAACGGTCTTTGCAATGTACAGTTTAACGTAATTGATGCAGATACCCTGATCGATGCTCAAAAGCATCCTGACCATTACAACAATCTTGCTGTTCGTGTATCCGGATTCAGCCAGAAATTTAATTTGCTGTCTCCCGAATTGCAAAACCACATTATCGGAAGGACAAAACACGCATGTCTCTGATTGCAAATGTTACTCATATTTCCCGGACCTCCTTACATGACGGGCCCGGAATTCGTACGGTAGTGTATTTTAAGGGTTGTGGCCTTCGCTGTGCCTGGTGCCACAACCCGGAAACACTCTCCTCAGAACCAGAAATACTGTATGCACCCATTAAATGTGTGCACTGTGGAAAATGCTTAGAAGCCTGTCCCGCTCATCATGTTATCGAAAATAATCAAATGATTTTTCTGCGGGATGGATGCAGCAAATGCGGAAATTGTGCGAAACTCTGCCCTACAGGAGCCTTATCTGTCAGCGGAACGCAAATGACTTTGGATGAAATCATGATCCAGGTTCGCAAAGACTTCCACTATTACCAACAAAGCGGCGGGGGGATTACCCTGTCCGGTGGAGAATGTCTGCTGCAGGCAGATTTCTGCCGGGAATTGCTCAAAGAATGCAAAAAAGAAGGGATCCACACCGCCATTGAAAGTGCGTTGTTTGTCCCTTGGATGAATATCGAAAAGGTTCTGCCCTTTTGTGATTTTATTTTTGCTGACTTTAAAATTGCCTCCCCTGAAAAACACAGGCAATATACCGGCCAGGACAACCGGCTGATTTTAGAGAATCTGCAAAAAATAGCTGCCGCCATTCCCGGAAAGGTTACTGTTCGTATCCCATTAATTCCCGGTGTAAATGATTCTCCCGAGGATATTGCCGGTTTTGCTGCCAGTTTGGAACCCACAGCAGATAAGCTGGCAGGAATTGAAGTGCTTCGATATAATACACTTGCCGAATCGAAATATGCCCAGGCCGGAAAAACATATACGGATTTTGGCAAAGCACAAACTGATGATTTCTTACTTACATACTGTCATGCTCTGGAGCTGGCTTTAAAACATCAAACAAAAGTTTACACTGTTATTTAAATTTCTTTTTATACTGTAGAGGCGTTAACCCAAACTGTTTGCGAAAATGCTGAATATAATTGGAATAGTCCGTGAAACCACTTTTTAGTGCAGCTTCCGTTACCGAATGACCATTCCGCAGCCATTCCATGGACGCAACCAATCTTTTTTTCCGCAATACTGCAAAAGGAGCCGCGTGAAATATTTCTTTAAAGTGTCGTTCCAGAGTATTTACACTGACATTACATGCTGCCGATAGCTTTCCGATATCAAATTCTTCTACCAGATGAGTGTCCATATATCGAAGTGCCAGTGTAACATCTCTGGGCAGTTCCTCCAGCACATCCACATGATTTTCACCCTTACCATTACTTAAAAGCCGCAGCAATTGCAAAAAATTAATTCTGCAAGTCAAATGTTCTGTCTCTTTTTTCAGCATTTCCTCCAACAAAACACAACATTCCTGCAATTGTTCTTCGCTTAGAATAATCAGATTATCTCTTCCCTTTTCTCTGCCAAAAAACATTTTCAGAAATTCCGCATTTTCTTCCGCCGAAAAAGTAATCCAAAAATGTCCGTGTTTTTCATCTGTTCGGCAAATACAATGATGATATTCATAAGGCCGTGTAATAATGACGCTGCCACGGGAAACCGGATAAATGCGGTTTTCCACCTCAAAAGACACATTACCGCTTAAATTTATATAAATTTCACACTCCGTATGGATATGAGACTCGTCATGATTAAATGGTGCATAGGAATCTACATCCACATAGCTTATGAAACACTCTACCCCGGACAACGCCGGCAACATAAATTTTCTTGTATTATTCATCGCAGCCACCTCTTTTGATGATTATATCATGTTTTTCGTTTAAAAAACAATATAAACATACGATTGTATTTGTTATTATGATATAAACGATACTGTATTCCGTTGTTCAGCATTAGTACAATACTGTGACGGACTGTTCATTAATTGTATTCACTATAGGAGGGCAACACTATGGAGTTTTTGAAGAACAACCGCAGATTTGATTTTTTATACGGCGGTAAATCATTTGCAGACCTTGACTGCAAGATCACACAAACCCAAAACGAAAATATACTTACCACAGTATATTATTTTGCGGACGGACTGAAAATCACAAACATTGCAACCAAATATGAAAATGCCTATGAATGGGTAAACTGGCTTGAAAACACCTCTTCTGAGCCTAC
>JAZQDM010000025.1:0-5780 GCA_045546775.1 Lachnospiraceae bacterium
CTACAACATTGATTTGAAATCCGGGGCATGGCACAAAAATTATGCAGAAGGAAGAATTTATGATTTTTTGAAGGAAGTTGCGGGAAACAACAATCTTTTGGAAAAAAATGAAATTCGCAACTATTGCAGTGTAGACGGAAACAAATACAAATTGCAATTTTTATTTGAACAGATTTTGAAAGATGTACAGGCTGACATGGAGCGTAACGGTTATATTACCGTCATTCAGCCGAAAAATTATATATTTTTTAAGACCGAAACAAAAATTACGTTGTCTCCGGCACTCAAAGAAGAATTCCGCAACCTTTGCGGGCTGAAAAACTTTTTATCTGATTTTTCCAATATGGAAGAAAAACGCCACATTGAGGTTCATCTTTGGGAAGATTATCTTGTTTTTGCAAACCTGCTTGGCATCGCAGACAGAGTAAAACAGCAGTTCAAAAAGCTTTATCCCAATATTGGAATGATGAATCATCTGTACGATGTTTCTTTTGATAATACGATCGTCGGACACCTTGATACGATCAACAAACATTTAAAATTCAATTTGGCAATGAAGATTGCTTTAGTTGCTGTTGTTGCACTTTTATTCGTAACACGTGGTGCATTTTCCACAATGGTATTAAAACTGTTTCCGTTTGCGATAGCTGCCGGATTCATCCTAATGCTTTATTGGCTTTTCCGAAAATATAATATCAACAGAAAAGTAAAGGAAATGGACGCTATCACGCAGGCAACCATCCGTGATGTGAGAGTGGAACGCGATAGGGAGTGGGATTCCGATTCCAATCAATACGTTACGAAAACAACCTATTATTTTGCCTACGATTATATGGTAAACGGAATGTACTATTCAGGATACAATCATTCCTCTTTGCGAAAGAAAAATGGCCAGCAAATCAAAATATATTACAACGCCATGAAACCGGAAAAAAGCGAAACTGCCGCAAGTCATAATCAGTATTTATACATATTGGTTTTTGTCGGCATCATTGTTGGAATTGCGTTGTTGCTGGCTTGCTTTGGGTGATGTGTATTCACTCAAAATCATCCTCATGGATAAAATGAAAATCCCCGTCCACCAACATCTGGAGAAAGTCATCGAAGCTGTCCGCGATGACTTTCAACTCATCGGGGTCATACAGTCCGAAAAACAAAGCCACTTTAGTTTGTCCACATCCGGTTGTATTTTTTCATCGATAAATATACCGTAGTCCTCGTCCGATTCCTCAAAAAAGTAATAAAATAAATCAGCAAAATTGCGCGCCACGTCCTTATTTTCCATAATGTCTTTTGCAGAAAATAATTTCCATTAGACTTTGCGGGAACTCCGGATATTCCTTTAAAAGCAGCTCTCTTTCTTCCTGTGATATGCCCTCAGCAATATCGATAAGATGATTCCACTGCTCGCCCAGTCCTCGCTTTTCATATGCTTCCTTTAGTTTTTCAATGTAAAGTTTACCGTTCATTGCTTGTACTCTCCGCGTTTGTTGTTTTCTTCAAGGACTCCGTACGCTCCTCGACAATATTGATGTCTATTCCCAACTCTTCTGAAATTTCCTTGCTATTTTTTCCACAATCCAACTTCTTGCTAATTAGCTCGTCCAGTAATTTGTTGTAGCCCAACTGTACACCTGATCTCTCGCCCTCTTCGTAACCTTCTTTATACGTATCCCGCATGTGTTTTTCTTCATCATATTCTGTCAAAAGCATATGCAATACCTCCATTATAGTTGATTTTAGCGTTGTTCACAACTGCTCTTGTTTGAAAAATGTTCCGGGAAAACCGGCAGAGTCACAGAAAAATTTTTGATATGTTGCTTTTTCGATTTCACAACGTTTTTCCTGTGATTTTTGAAATAGATGATTTAGATAAATCATTTTAAATTAAGATAAAATTTCTGCGATTTGAAGTCGCGTGATTTGTATTGATGATACTACAGCATCTGCTAAAATGCAATAAGTTATCTTTTTTACATCTTCCCCCGAATCTTGTCCATGGCATCCACAAACACGAGAATCTCCGCCACAACTTCGTACAATTCCGGCGGAATGGCATCGCCGATTTCAAGGCGTGACAATGTATCGGCAAGTTTATCGTCCCGATGAATTGGCACATCGGCTTCTTTTGCCTTTTCGATAATACGCTCTGCAAGTTGGCCGGTTCCGGTGGCAATAACTTTCGGTGCCGCCTCGTCCGGATTATATTCCAAAGCAATCGCTTGTTTTCTTTTTTGCGGTTTTTGTTCGTTCATCGCCACACCACCTTTCCATCCTATCGTCTAATTATACAGTCGCACAACAACTGCCAACACAACGAAATAGCCTTATGCACGCACGTCAAACGACCTCGTCCCAATTTTCACAGAACCCGGAATATTTTTGCTATCTTTCAACATTTCTTGCATAATTGTGCCATTTTCTCCATTTTTTTCCCTTAAAACAACTTGTGCACTAGCATTATATCCGCGTTTTTGCAATCTTTCCGTCAAAAGTTCCATATTTTGTTCCAAGAACTCAAGCGCAGATTCATCCTGCAAATAGAACTTTGTACTCACTTTTTCCGACTGCATCGCCACATAAACATCCAACATACCCAAGTTTGGCATGTCCAAATGCAGCAACGCGCTGACGTTGCCGTCCTTCTTTGCCAGATTCTTTTTGTTTGTATAAACATACAAATCGCCATGTGCCGAATCCTGCGCCATTTTGAGCGGCAATTGCACATACGTAAACATCTGGTTCAATTGATTCATAAAATCTACGTTTTGATTTATATTTTGCACAGATTTGCCCGCTGCAGACTGCAACTGTCCTGCGCCATCCAATATATGCATAAGACGGCTCGTCTGTTCCTGCAAACGACTGAAATATTCGTGCACATCTTCTTTTGATATTTTGTCCGGTGAAAGGAGCATCTGTCGCATCATTTCATCCTGGAACAATTTGCCAAACTCTTTGGATGCAAAAAGTTTCGTCATGCTTTCTGCACTCAAATTTTCCTCCTGTAATAGCATTGCAAGCTGTTTCATATCAAGCTGACCGCTTTTCAAAAGAGCAATTGTCTTGTCGCTCACACCAAGCTCTTTTAGCTGTGCAAACAATGCATCCTTTTCCGACGTGTTCAGTGCGGACAATTTATCTTCCGACACTACTCCTGCCTCGGATGGAGCCTGTCCGGCACCTTCTGACACAGTCGCATCGGCTATGTTACCTGCTACACTATTTTGTACAGGAAGCTCACTTTCCGCCCCCGACAAACCATTTTGCCCTGCGCCTTTTAAACTTTGTGTAAGTGCGCCATCCATAGACGCATTCCCTGCCTGCACACCATCTGCAAGCGCCGCCTGACCGTCCTTTAAAGTAACCGTTTCTGTAGCCCCATGTTCCCCGGCAATAAAGCGCAAAAGTTGCAACATAAATTGCTTGTCACCCGAAACGCCTTCCGCACTGCCGGAACCGTTCACAAGGTCAAACAATTGCCCCTGCAATTCTTTAATTCCTTCAGAAAGTTGATGGTTATAATTTTTGTAAGCCTGAAACTGCTCCAGATTTTGTTCCGTTACCGGAATTTTAAGACGCATCATCTGTACCACATCCGAAACTTCTGCCTGCGGATTTGCCATCAATTCTTTATTCACATTTATAAGCGTCTCTTTATCGATGGGCATGCCTTCTTTCATCAGATTGTTGACCATCTCGACCGTTTTGTCCGTCACCGGCAAATTGGCTTCGTTGAGCGCCTTCATCACGTTTTCATCACTAGTCAGATTAACCGAAAGCGGAATCAACGACAACAAAGAACCGGTATTGCTTTTAATTTGAAAGCTCATCAATTGTCCCGGATTGATGCCCAACTGATTTTCCAAAGATGCGTTCAAAAGCATTTCATTGCCAAGCAAAAGCTGTACCTGATTGCCCTGCACACTCACCACTTCGCCTTGAAGTGTCTGCCCCGGCAAAAGCGCCATCAGTTTGGATGCCATCGCACTGTTATAAAGATTCGTATTCGAAGAAGACACGGAATACTCCGTGCCTTTGTTCATATTCACCGTATTCGCATTTTGTCCAAGTCCAAATAAATTTGAAAAGTGAAATGCCAAGACGTTGCCTCCTAAAAATTCTTAATAAACGACCTTCTGTGAATCGGTGTGGGGCCGTATTTTTTGAGTGCCTCGATATGAGACTGGGAACCGTATCCTTTGTTTGATGCAAAATCATAGCCCGGGAAAACGCTGTCGTACTGCACCATCAGCCGGTCTCTCGTCACCTTTGCAATAATGCTTGCCGCCGCAATGGACACGCTCTTTGCATCTCCTTTAATAATGGGCACTTGTTTTATTGCAACTTTCGGAATGGTAACCGCATCGTTTAATAATATATCGGGTGTTACGTTCAAATTGTTGATAGCTTCCCGCATCGCTTCATAAGTAGCCTGCAAAATATTGATTTCATCAATACGTTCCGGCGATGCATATCCGATACCGCAGGCAACCGCCTGCTCCATAATGACATCATACAGCTCTTCGCGCTTCTTTTCTGTCAGTTTCTTGGAATCGTTTAAATACAATATTTTACAATCTTTTGGCAAAATAACCGCACCTGCCACAACCGGGCCGGCTAACGGTCCTCTTCCTACTTCATCGATACCGCACACATATCCAAATGCCTCATATTGCTTTTCGTACACCTTAAGGCTCTCTGTACGTGCATATTCTTTTTCAAGAGCCAAAAGACGCTTCCTTGCCTTTTCTACCATAGTCTTTACACCGGCTCTTTCATCCGCGCCATACTGCTCTATCAAGCTCGTAAGCTCTTCATCCGGTGTCTGCGCAAAAAGTGTTTTAATGTCCTGTATTTTTTCTAACATATGTTTCGCCTCATTCGTTTACTGATGCTTTAATATACCTAATTTACCAAGCGGCCAGATGCGAAGCCAGGCACGTCCCAAAATATCGTCCCGCTTAATGTTTCCGACCATTTCCATACGGCTGTCTGCGCTGTCGTTCCGGTTGTCACCCATAACGAAATATTCATCGTCCGCAAGTGTAATTTCCTGCAAGGCAAGACCCGGATTTTGAATAACTTCTCTTCCGTACGACTCTACCAACAGCTCTCCGTTAATAAAAATATTTCCGTCTTCATCAATGCGCACACGCTCTCCCGGCAACCCGATAATACGCTTGATGTAATAAGTATCCGGCTCGCATTTTGGCGGAAATACAATAATATCAAACCGCTTTGGCTCCGAAAAACGATACGTCAACTTATCTACAATCAAATTGTCCCCGTCTGACAATGTATTTTCCATCGAACTTCCATGCACATCCGTACGCTGTCCTACAAAACGCAACATAAACCATGTAAGACATAACACGCACAACAAGAACAAACTTGTCGATAAGATTTCTTTTAAAACTTTATTTTTCACTTTGTGCCTCCCCTACACTTGGAAACTCTAACGTAATCCTTCCAAGCTTGCCACTTCTGAATTCATCTATGAGAATTGCCGCCGCTTTGTCTGTATCCGGCTCCTCGCCTTTTTTGAGACATTTGCGGTTAATACTAATACCCTCTAAAATTTTATACTTATCCTGCGTTTCATCCACTTCATAGCGCGCCTGCAAAAGCCCCGGATACTGCTCTACCAAAAAGGCAATCAAATCCGTTGCCAGTTCATCCATATGCAACACTTCATCGTTCATGGAACCGATAAACGCAAGGCGCATCCCTACGTTTTGGTCTTCAAACCTGGGCCACAAAATACCCGGTGTGTCCAA
>JAZQDM010000026.1:0-64806 GCA_045546775.1 Lachnospiraceae bacterium
CCTCCGACTTGCGCAATTTTGTATTCCGTGACGGATATGAAATGTTTAAACGATGTGGAAGCGGATACGATGTACACCGAAGGAACTATCGTGGAAATATTGGGAATAGAAGTCTACAATGATGTGGAGTGGGGATTTTAAACAAAGCAGGTAACCATCGTGTTGCCTGCCTATTTTTTGGTTGAAATAAGACCTAAACAATGGCATAATTTTCTTTAGGAAAAACAAGAAAAAGAATGAAAAAGCTACAAAACGGGAGGATACATATATGGCAAGGCATGGAGGGGGATCACGCAGTGGCGGAAGCAGCCGGAGCAGCAGTTCGAGAAGCGGCGGAGGTTCACGCGGAGGCGGCTCAAGCGTACGGACTTCGAGCACACCGTTTCGAGGATGCTATAACCGTTCTTACTATGACAGACACGGAAGGTTTCACAGTTATTATACAAGTAATCGATATTTTGGAACGCAAAAAGGAACCACCACAGGCATCAAGTTTGTGTTGGCGTTCATAACGTTTCACATGTTGCTTATGGTGGGCGGATTTTCTACAGCATTTGTTCAGTTTGGTGGAAAAGTATCCGGGGATCCGGACCGCATTTACATAGAGGATCATGCAAACGTATTGACTGCAAGCGAAGAAAAAGAAGTGCTGGAGCTGTTGGAAGAAGTGTACGATAAGTCGGGGATGCCGGTAACGGTGTATACGGATGATTTTTCCTGGATGGAGCACTACGATTCTCTGTCTGTTTATTCGGAGGAACTCTATTATCAGATTGGATATGAAGAAGATGCTATGATTATAGTGTTTACTACCGATAACGGGGCGGAATTTTACGATTGGGAATATGATATATGTTGCGGAGATGACACGATAAAATGTTTTTCGGATGAAACATTTGACAAACTGTTAAGCAATTTCCATAAGGGAATGGCAAACCAAAATTTGGCAGAAGCTTTGGAATATTCATGGAATTCGGTCATGGGTGATCTGGCAAAAGTAACGATCAACTGGTCAGGTTTGCCGATTATTTTATTCCTGCTTGCTTTTTATAGTGTCTTTTACATAGTAGTTTTGGGAAGCACAAAGAAGCAAAACGATGCGTATCGTTATTTTCAGGAAAATCCGCAGATGTTATCATCTGTGCCGATGATGGTGCATGCACAATGTCCAAGCTGCGGGGCAGCAAATGCAGAGCAAAAGGAAGTGTGCGAGTATTGCGGCAGTCTGTTGAAAATAACGAATATGTAATGAGTAGAGAGGAAAAGCATGCATTACGAAAAATATTATGGTTTGACGGCATATGAATTACTAAAAAAGGTGAATGATACATATGCGAATCAAATTTTATTTTCTTTTATGAGAGATGGTGAGGTTATTGCCGTCTCCTGCAATGAGTTTTGGAAAGATGTGCAAAATGTGGCATATCGATTGGATAAAAAACAATTAAAGGGCAAGTATGTTGTAATCGAAGGAAAATCAGATTATGAGACTGTGGTTGCCTTTTATGCCACTGTGTCCATGGGAGCTGTGGCAGCAGTTCTGAATCTGGATTTGCCGGAAGAAGAAATTTGTTTTGCCATGGATACGATGAAACCGGCTATGGTTATCTGCAGTGAGGAGAACATGGACGTCACCGATGAATATGCAGCAGAAAGTGAAATATGCCGCCTGTATGTAAGAAGTGCGGGGGATGAGCCGAGCATTCGACGTTGGCTTGATGAAGGAGGAAAGTTGTTTGAATACAAGGGGGATCAAAATCCGAAAGACCCTGCAGTTGTGTTAATGACTTCCGGTAGTACAAGTAAGAGCAAACTTGTGTTGTTAT
The DNA here is from genome assembly GCA_045546775.1 of Lachnospiraceae bacterium. Taxonomy (GTDB): domain Bacteria; phylum Bacillota; class Clostridia; order Lachnospirales; family Lachnospiraceae; genus RGIG3002. The sequence goes on from JAZQDM010000026.1 coordinate 1,827, forward strand.
CGCATTATGTGTTTATGCCTGATAAAGAAACATGTACGGATAAGGCAATCCTTGTATTTCCGCTATATCATGTGGCGGGAATTGCAGTTGTTACAAATTGCCTGACGCGCGGTACACAGTTGTGTTTATCCAATATGAAAGATGGCATCCGGGATATCGGGTGGTTCCATCCGGTTGCAATCACGGCTGTTCCGGCGTTTATTTCAGTGTTGATAAAAAGAAGCAAACAAAACCTGATAGACCTTGCGGAATTTGAGCAAATAACAAGTGCCGGTGCGCCGCAACATTTGGAAGAAGCAAAATATTTGAAATCACTCGGTATTTTTTCTTCATCGACTTACGGAGCCACAGAGATAGGTGGTTCGGCAATCTATACAACGCCGGACGAATTTTGGTTTGGTGCAGTTGGAAAACCGGGTCCGTGGAACGAAATTGAGATTTCTAAGCAGGGAGAAATTCTTATCAGAGGGAACAATTTAATGCTGGAATATATCGGTAATCCAAAAGAGACGCAGGAAGTGTTAGCAGATGGATGGTATCATACCGGAGATGTGGGATTTATCGATAAGAAAGGATTTTTACATATAACCGGACGAATGAAAAATATTATTATTTTATCGAACGGAGAAAATGTCAGTCCGGAAGTGATAGAAGCGCAGTTACAGTATTGTCCGGAAATAGAAGAAATTGTTGTGTGTGGCGAAGCGGATGTGATTGTGGCACATGTGTGGTGCGGTAAATTGTGTGATGAAACAACACAGAAAAACGTGAAAAAATTTATAGCAAAATACAATAGATATGTTCCGACGTATCGTCGTGTGCGTGACATTGTGTTTAGAGATAAGCCATTTGAAAAAACGGCTACAGGAAAAATAAAAAGAGAGGGAGATTTATGGCGGTTATAGGAATTGATTTGGGGACAACCAATTCATTGGTATCTTATTGGAAAGATGGAAAGGCACAGCTGATTAGTGACGAACTGGGAAATCAACTTTTTCCCAGTGTAGTCAGCTTTTTTGAAGACAACAAAGTGGCAGTTGGGGTAACAGCAAAAGAGCAGTTGGTATTAAGACCGGATTGTACAATCGGGTCTTTTAAGCGTTTTATGGGGTCGGAAAAAGTTTATACGTTAGCAGGCAAAGAGTACAAGCCATTGGAGTTGTCGGCCTATGTGCTTGCGGAATTGAAACGGGTTGCTCAAAAGCAGTTGGGCGAAGACATAGAAGAAGCAGTCATTACCGTACCGGCGTATTTTAATGATAAGCAAAGAAGTGATACAAAGAAAGCGGCACAAATAGCAGGGCTAAAAGTAGAGCGACTGATTAACGAGCCGTCTTCGGCGGCGCTTGCTTACCAGATGAAAACCGGAATCAGTGATAATAACTTGATTGTATTTGATTTCGGCGGTGGTACGCTGGACTTGTCGTATGTGGAATGCTTTGAGAATGTAATTGAGATTGTTGCGGTGGCAGGCGATAACATGCTCGGCGGTGACGATGTGGATGCCGCAATTTTTGCATACATTTGTGAGCAAAAAGGGATGGACGCCGAAACGATGCCTTTGGAAGAACGGGCCGCGCTTTGCAGAGAAATCGAAGAACAAAAGAAACTGTTGCAGGAACAGGATAGCGTGATGATTGCGGGCGTGGAACTTTCCAATGACACGTTGTTTGCAAGCTGTGTGCCGCTGTTTACAAAAATCAAAAAGATTTTCTTAAGACTGCTGGAAGATGCAGACGTAAGAATATCGGAAGTGGATGACATTATTATGGTAGGTGGCTCGTCCAGACTTACCATTGTAAAACGCTTTTTGACAGAGCTTCTCGGAAAAGAGCCGATTGTGCTTGGAGATACCGATAAGGTGGTGGCTTACGGGGCAGGGGCATATGCCGGAATGCGTCAGCGAAAGGAAGAAGTTAAGGATATTATTATGACAGACGTTTGCCCGTTTACTCTGGGCATTGAAACGCGGCATGGCAAAAATGACGAAAAGGGATATATGCTTCCGCTTATCCGCAGAAATTCCACCCTTCCGAGCCGGACAAAACAGGCACTTGTGACGTTGTATGACTATCAACAGGGCATCAATGTGAAAATATTCCAGGGCGAAGAATATTACGCAAAAGACAATTTGTTTTTGGGCGAGGTCAGCATTGATGTGGAATCTAAGCCTGCCGGACAGGAAATGATTACCGTTCAATTTACGTATGATATCAACGGAATTTTGCAGGTGGAAGTAGAAAATTCCGCCGGCGAAAAGAAACATATTATGCTGGCAAACCAAAGCCTTACCGAAAGAGAGCTGGAACGATATCAGGCGCAAATGCAGGAAGCGGTGCGCATGGTGTCACCATGGGAAGACGAAGAGACGATGGAACTTTTTTCGTATTTGATGAAGACCTACGAGGAGAGTACCGGCGAAAAACAAGAGCGTATAGGAGCCTTTTTGTACATATATTCCAAAAAGCTGGAAAGCGGCAGAATGAAGCGCATTCACGAGGCAGTGCAGGAAATGCGGGAGTTAGTTGCTGCGCTTAAGGAATACGAGGAGGAGAAGGAAAACATTTATTTTGACGGTCTTTTGAAATACGATACCTATGCAGAAGATGAGTTTGCGGTAGAATGGGAAAACGATGAGGAAGGGGAGAAATATACATCATGATAAATATATGGGATGTGCTTGGCATTGCACCGACAAAAGAAAAGCGTGCCATCCGTAAAGCATATGCGGCACGCGCAAAGGAATGTCATCCGGAGGAAAATCCGGAAGGCTTTGAGGAATTGAGTGATGCGTATCAAAAAGCACTTGCGTATGCGGAATCCGATAGTGCGTCGCATTTCGAGCAATCGTTTCATTCTGAGAAAAAATCAGTGCATGTAAAAACGTCATACAAGGAATCGGAAACTGCGCCCGAAGAGACGCAGCAAAAGGAACCGGAAGTAGTGCCCGAGGAACCGGCGCAGAAAAGCTTGATGGAGTTGCTGGAAGAAAAAGAACAGGAACGACAGAAAGAGCAGCTGACAAAAGGTGTGCTGAGGGATATTGTGGCACTTTATGAGGATGAAAAGCGTTCCAAAAAACAGGCGGAGTGGGAGAAAATATTTTTAAGTGACTCCTTTTTGGATGAATACATGTCGGAAGACTGGATGAACGGATTGTTTCATTATTTGGAAGAAAAAACAGAGGGCTTTCAGGAGCCGATTTTGCAAATTTTTTTGATTGAATTGATGGTTGCGTACGGATTGATGCCGGAGTATTCTGTTGTACCGGAAGTGGGTGCGTTTCCGGGGCAAAAGCTTGTGGCAAAGTTATGGAACGTGCAGCCGGAATGGTGGAGAGTAGAGCGCGGGGAAAGAATTATGCGCAAACCGGACAATGTCGTAAGGGTTCGTGCAGTGAATTGTTTTCAGGCAATTACAATAGAAACACAAAAAGGAGAAATCCGGACAGATACTTTCCCGAAGTGGAGAGAATTTCTTACAAGAGCCAGCAACAGTTACCTTTTTGAACTGAAGAAAAACCGGGAACTTTTCAAGTCATCCATGAGCAAAAATATATTGATATTGTACGCATATTGGATTAAAAAATATGTTTCGGATAAAGGTGTCATGAAACTGGTGTACAAAGAAATGCAGTTAAAAGAGCTGGAGCGCTCTGCTTATAAACAGTATTATGCACCCCTGAAACAGGCGATTCTTGACAAATATCCGGATGTGGAAACGGATGTATGCAACGGAGAGGAAAAGCGGACGAAAGCAAGAGCAATTTTGATGAAGTTGCAGGATATTAGCGAACGCTATGCAAAGAGTGTTACCAATTTGCTCACTTACGATGCGACAGAGGTAAACCGCGAATTGCAAAAAGTGTTTGAACATCCGGAATGGGATGTCTTGGCAGAACAGTCCAATTTAAAAGCGTGGATTTCCGAAGTGTATATGCGTGCAAAAGATCCAACAGAAATACCGGAATACATGTCTGTGTGGCTGGATAAGTTTTTTGCAGCGGAACGTTTTTCGACGGATAAATTGGTGCAGAAAATACGAACCAATATTACAAAGCATATCATTCAAGTGGAAAAGGCAAAGGAATACAGAGGATATACCTATTGGGAATATTTTTTCGCATACGGATTTGGTATCAGAAGTCTGCCGGTTGTTGTTCCTGTCGGAGATGCTTTTACCGGAATTAATTTGGAATCGTTTGTGCGGGATGGTGCCATACAGCTTCCGGAGTATGTTAATTTTGTATACTCCTCCAAGCGGGAAGAACAAAGAGAGCTGTTGCGGGTCGATGAGGAAAGCGGAAGAATGGATAAACCGGTAGCCTATGAATTCCAATATCCGGGAAATCATACGCTTCGCATGGAATTCTTTTACCATTTTGTGGCGTATTATTTTGACGGGGCGCTTGTCGCTTCCGAAAAATTGTCGTATGCACAGTTTGCAGAAATGGTAAATGCAGATGCGGGATTAAGCCCGGAGGCGTTCTTTGCGCTGCTTGCCATTACAAGGATTCGCGAGGAAGACCGAAGCGAGGCACGCAAGTGTGTGAGAGAATGGCTTAAAAAGACGACGCTGAAGGATGTGACGCACGGAGTGATAGCAGAGTGCATTGTGCTGGACAACGCGCCACAGATGTATGGAGACAACATTTTTGTTGCGGAACAGCCGGATTTGTGTATTTTGGTAAGCATGTATCCGAACGGATTTGCGTTATACCGCTATACGACAACAGGGCTTGTAGGCAGATACCCGAGAAAAGGGCTGGATTACAGTAAGATGCATCCCTATGAGATTTTGCAGGCACATTTGCGCCCTATACCAAAGAAAATCAAAAGCTTTGATGTGACAGGGCTTTCCAATGAGCAAAAAGCAGAAAAGATGCTGGAGGGCATGTATCTGAATGAAAAGGTGCGTCTCGGGGAGGCAGCAGGCAATGATATTACCCATTCCTATGTAGTCTTAAAACACAAAATAAGCGAATATTTATACAAAGATAGGGTGTTTGCCGTTTCAAAGGACGGCATGGGATATGATTTTAATTTTCTGTCAGAATATGGCGATGACCATAGAAAATATATATTGGATGAATTGAATGACGGACTTAGAAAAGATGGAATCGAAGGGCCGTTTACGTACTACATGGTAACGCGAGAGTTTGAATCAGCAATTTATGATTTTATTGCAAAAAGCGAGGATGGCAGATTTTTCGCAAGGAAATTTTTAGGTGGAGGTCATGTGTTCCAAGCAGACAATCTTCCGGGACTTTTGGTGCAAAAGTATGAATTTGACGATGTAGTGCAGGTAGATGTGTATGAAGGCCGCACCTCGCTGTCACGTTTTACACGGAAACCGGAATATTGCTTTACAGAACAGGATTATAGAGAAAGTCTTGTGCAGGGACCGGTTGAAACACTGGCAGAGTATTATACGGTGTTTTAAAGGTGCTGCATGAGCAAACAATAGGGGGTATACAAATATGAAAAAGTTTTTACAAAAGATGTTGCAAATGGTTTGTGTGTCGTTTCTCTTATCGTTTGTGTTGTTTCCGATTACCGCAAAGGCGGACATGGGACCGAAACCTTCGGTTGTTGTCGAATTTACCGGGGCGGAAGGAAAAACATATTATGTGACGCTCTTATCGGAGCAAGAGCACAGAGGTCCGTATAGTGTGTGGGAAGGCGGGCGTAAGCCTTATGAGGAAAGTGACAGCCGATACCCTATATGGGAGAAGTTTGTGCAGTACAAAGATGCGGACGGATACTATTTTTTGGAAAGATTTGATGAGTGTAGTGAGTCCCACTGGTTTGCGTGGACCTATTACCCGCCGGAAAAATTTAAAGTGTTGTGTTATTTCCCGGATACGGATACGTTTGCTGTGAGTGATGTTTATGAGAGGTACGCATTTGACAGTTACTATGCGGTGGATTTGAGTGAGAAAACAATTGCTCCGGACACGGAACAGGGAGAGGGAGCGCAGAAAGATGCACCGACCATTGTTTTGGAAAACAATTATAATTATGTGGGCGAGGCTTTTGCGCTTATTTTGCGCATTTTACTCACTGTTTTGCTGGAAGTCGGATTGGCGTGGTTGTTCGGCTTCCGAAAGAAATGGGCGTTGTTGTGTATTGCAATTGTAAATGTCATTACGCAGGTTGGTTTCAATGTATTTTTGAATGTCATACAATATCAATCAGGCGCTCTTGCATTTCTTATCGTGTATTTTCTTGGGGAAATGTTTGTTTTTATGCTGGAAGTGGTTGTGTTTCTGCTTGTACTTCGGAAGCAAAGAGAAGAGCAGGAGAAAAGCTACGGTATTGTCCGGATTATATGTTATACCATATGTGCCAATTTGTTATCGTTTGTAGCGGGGGTGTATTTGGCATTATTGTTGCCGATAATTTTTTAATATTTGCTAACGGAGGAGTCAGACAAAAGAGATGGATAAAGAAGTTCGAACAAAGCGAATTAATGCCCGTTTTGCGGAAGAATTAAACAGCTGGAGTAAGACCGGAAATTTACCGGTGGATGGCGACCAGGATATCAGCTATTACTTGGGATTGCAACAGGAACGGTTGCGCGAGCGACATATGCAAATGAAACTGGAGCTTACGCCGTATGAGGCTGGAGAAGAGATGGATACCGGTATCGTATACCATCTTGGAAGCAGTAGCAAATACAGTAGTTTTGTTGATTCAAGACATTTGGATAAGAAGGTGACATTTTATAAAGACGGACGCCGCAAAATGGAGAAAAAAACGCCTGCAGTGTTGCATACGATGACAACGTGGCTCAATGAGAGTCAGGTGACAGGCGAGGAAGCGCATTGTTGTCCGTCCTGCGGAGCGATCAGTACAATTGCCAAGCTTCAGGATGCCTGCCCGTATTGCAACAGTCATTTCGTGATGGATGATTTGTTCCCGAAAGTGAGTAATTATTATTACACGGAAGCAATTCATGAGACAAAGAAAAATGTAGCAAGCGGCATTGTGAAGTGGATGCTTATAGGTGGCGTGCTGGGAGCACTGATTGCGTTTTTCGCGGGTGGAGAAAAGAGCATTTCTGAGAAAGTTCCTTCGATGATTGCGCTGTTTATGCTTTTTGCAATATTTGGTTATGCGGGCTGGGCGATTTCAAATATTTTTTCCGTGATTGCCAAAGCGGCAAAAGATGCGCCGAAACTGGTGCCGCTGCAGCAGGCACGCGACCAGATAACCCGCGTGATGAGTGAGATGGATCGGACATTCCAATACGATTATTTTGTGAATCAGGTGATAGCTACGCTAAAAACAATTATATTTGCAAAGGACAGACACAACCTTGTCGTGTATGAAGGAGGAGCGTGCCCGCAGGAACTGGATGAAATTGTGGATGTCACGTTTGATAATTTGATTAAGCTCAACGGGTATCAGGTGCAAAACGGATATTGCCTGCTTGATTTGACAGTACATATGACAGACATTCATGATAATGGAAGCCGCTTGTTTGAGAAAAAGGATATGTTCCGTATGATGCTTTGCAAAAACATGATGGTGCCTTCCGAACCCGGCTTTTCCATAAAGAAGGTGTCTTGTAAACATTGCGGTGGCAGCTTTGATGCCACAAATACAAAAAATTGTCCGTACTGTCAAACCACGTATGATTTAAAGAATGACGGTTGGGTTGTGACGGCACTTGAGATAAAATAAGGGAGGAAAAAGAAATGAGAAAAAGATTAGGTGCGTTTTTGATGGTGTGTACATTGGCAGTCAGTATGGTGGGCTGCGGAACGAAAGAAACTAGTACTACAGAAAATGTGGAGGGACAGGAAACGGAAGAAATATCCTCCGATTCTGAACTGGCAGAAGAGGAAGCGTTAACCGGTGTGGCGCTGTATGAAACCTATACAGCGGATGTGCCAAAGAGCGAGCGCGATGCGGATTATTACTATAATATTAATACGGCGCAATTTGATAAAACTAAGTACGATGGTATGATTTTTGCGTTTGGTACGGTAATGGAAGAGGAAATAACCGGCAAAACATTGCAAGATGCAGGTTTTTCTGCTGTTCAGATTTGGTCGGAAGGAGGAGATATAGAGGAAGTGGATGCCCTTTCCTATAGGGAGATAGACACGGAGGAAAACAATGGTTCGGGGCAGAATGGCTATTATAAGGAAATGGCAAAGCTGTGTAAATCCGGTGTGTTGTATCCCGTAAATGGCGTGTATCATGTTGAATTGTACAATTATAATGGTGAAGATACTATATATGATGAGGATACAGAACTTTCTTATTATGCGGGTACTTATGGAGAAAATGTGAAAAATCTAATAGTACCGTATATGGGAAATATCGATTATGCAAATATGACAATCGATGATGTGATTTATCATTTGGGAGTACCTACCTATGTAGGAGGACGAGATACTTCTCTGGAAGAATACGGAGATGAACTGCTTTTTCTGTCCTATATTTATGCCTATGATGAGTACACTTTTTCTTTTGAGTTCTGTTATGTAGGATACGAGGCGAGCGTGAGTTCGATAAGCTATATGGGGAACGAGACATTTTCGTTTCCGGGGCATCTTGTGGCCGAAGTACAAGCGGGCAATATTACATATGAATCTTATAAAGACTATTATGAACGGCAGTACGAGTCCTACTTAGAAGCAATTGGTGAAAAATAGTTTTGTATCCGGCAGCAGGAATAAATTTCCGTTCTTGTCCATATACTGTATTATCCATGAAGCAAAAAGGAGGATGCATATGGCAAGAGGACAGCGAAAGACAATAGAAGAAAAAATCATCGCAAAAGAGGAAATGATTGCCGCATTGGAGTTGCGCATCAAAAAAGAAAAGGAAGAACTGCAACAGATGCAGGAGGAAAAAAGACAGAAAGAATTGGCCGTATTGGATGAGCTGATGGCAGAAAACGGCTTAGATATCGAATCTGTGAAAAACTTAATCTTAGAAAAAGTGGGCTAGCAATTTTGCTGCCCATTTTCTGTTATGATAAAAATAATAAAAAACAAAAATTTTTTTCCACTTGCCATGAACGCAAGAATAGTGTATAGTTGTTTGCGATTGTTGGTCGTTGACTTTTAGAAATGAAAAAATGCATGTGGGGAAGGTATAAGTAGAGATGGCGAAATATCTTGTGATTGTGGAATCACCGGCAAAAGTAAAAACAATTCAAAAGTTTTTAGGGGCAAATTATAGTGTTGTTGCCAGCAACGGACACGTGAGGGATTTGCCAAAAAGCCGTATGGGAATCGATGTAGAAAATGATTATGAACCGAAATATATTACAATTCGGGGCAAAGGCGATATATTGGCGAATCTTCGCAAAGAAGTAAAAAAGGCAGAAAAAATATATCTTGCAACTGACCCGGACCGCGAGGGTGAGGCGATTGCATGGCACTTGCTGGAGGCGTTGAAACTCGGTGAAAAGAAAGTGTACCGTATTGCGTTTAACGAAATTACCAAAAATGCGGTAAAAGAGTCTTTGAAAAATGCACGTGAAATCAACATGGATTTGGTGGATGCACAGCAGACAAGACGTGTCCTTGACCGTATGGTTGGTTATCGTATTTCCCCGGTTTTGTGGGCGAAAGTAAAACGTGGACTGAGTGCAGGAAGGGTGCAGTCAGTGGCACTTCGTATCATTTGCGACAGAGAAGAAGAAATCAACGCATTTATTCCGGAAGAATATTGGACGTTGGAAGCGGATTTTAATATTGAGGGCGAAAAGAAACCGCTTCTTGCAAAATATTACGGAACAACAAAAGAAAAAGCGAATATTACAAGCAAAGAACAAGTACAAAATATTGTCAAAGAGTTAAAAGGCGCCAAATTTGAAGTGGGCGAAGTGAAAAAAGGCGAGCGTGTGAAAAAAGCGCCGTTGCCGTTTACTACATCTACGTTGCAGCAGGAAGCCAGTAAAGTGTTGAATTTTTCGACGCAGAAGACAATGCGTCTTGCACAGCAGTTGTACGAAGGTGTGGAAATCAAAGGACAGGGAACGGTAGGTATTATCACGTATCTGCGTACCGATTCTACCCGTGTGTCTGATGAAGCGGAGGCAAACGCAAGAGACTATATCGAAGCGCATTACGGCAAAGAATATGCGGCAGAAAAAACAGAGGACAAGAAAGATAACAAAAAAATTCAGGATGCGCACGAGGCAATCCGCCCTACCGACATTGCGAGAATGCCGCTGGAAATCAAGGAATCTTTGTCCAGAGACCAGTTTAGACTGTATCAGCTTATTTGGAAACGATTTGTAGCAAGCCGCATGAATCCGGCGGTTTACGAGACTACATCTGTAAAAATTGACGGAAACGGGCATCGTTTTGCGGTAGCTGCGTCCAAACCGGTATTTGACGGTTTTATGAGTGTTTATACGCAGGACGAAGAGAAAGAAGAAAGCAATACACTTGTCCGTGGCATTGATAAAGATACAAAACTTTCTTTGCAGGAAACGTACGAAAAGCAGCATTTTACACAGCCACCGGCACATTTTACGGAAGCTTCTCTTGTAAAGACATTGGAAGAGCTGGGTATAGGAAGACCGAGTACGTATGCGCCGACGATTACGACCATTCTTGCCAGAAGATATATTGTAAAAGAAAACAGAAACCTTTATGTGACGGAGCTTGGTGAAGTAGTAAATTCCATGATGAAAGAGGCTTTTCCGGCTATCGTTGATGTGAATTTTACGGCCAATTTGGAGACGCTTTTGGATGGCGTTGCGGTCGGAAGTGTGAAATGGAAGAGTATCGTTGCAAACTTTTATCCGGATTTGGATGAAGCGGTGAAGCAGGCGGAAGAGGAACTGGAACGGGTGCAGATTGCAGACGAAGTGTCCGATGAAGTGTGTGACATTTGCGGCAAACAGATGGTGATCAAATACGGTCCACACGGCAGATTTTTGGCATGTCCCGGATTTCCGGACTGCAGAAATACAAAACCGTATTTTGAAAAAATCGGCGTGGCATGTCCGAATTGCGGAAAAGACATTGTTTTGAAAAAGACAAAAAAAGGCCGTAAATACTATGGTTGTATCGATAATCCGGAATGCGATTTTATGGTTTGGCAGAAGCCTTCTGCAACAAAATGCGATAAGTGCGGTTCTGTTATGTTGGAAAAAGGAAGCAAGCTTGTATGTCATAACGAAGAGTGCGGAAATGTAATGGAAAAAGTGCAGGAGCAAAAGTAGTAAAATTTAAGAAAAAATGGACAGAAAGGATTACCGTTTTCGGTAGTCCTTTTTTAGCACAAATACCCGTGTATTTGAATAAATATTAAAAAAAAAGTGAAAAATCAGAAAATTTACGATTTTTCATTGAAATGTTTTTTTTCTTGTGTTATTCTAAAAGCACATCATGAGAAAACTTGGAAGTAAAGGTAAATATTTAATGTCGTTTTTGGCTGTGAAAAGGAGGTTTTTTCGATGAGCAGTGTCCAGCTTTTAGATAAGACGAGAAAAATTGGCAAGTTGCTTCATAACAACAATTCAAGTAAGGTAGTTTTTAATGACATTTGTAGGGTTATGAGAGAAATTATTTCATCCAATGTCATTGTTATAAGCCGCAAAGGTAAAGTGTTAGGTGTTGGAAATTCGGAAGGAATTCCGACCTTGCGTGAGTTGATGGTGGATGAGAAGGTTGGCGGATTTGTAGATACGATGCTCAATGAGAGATTGTTGGGAGTGTTATCTACAAAAGAAAATGTAAACCTTGCAACACTTGGTTTTGAAAATGAAAACGTAGAGAAGTTTCAGGCAATTATTTGCCCGATTGAAATTGCAGGCGAGAGATTAGGAACACTCTTTATTTACAAATGTGATACACCGTATGATATCGATGATATTATTTTGTGCGAGTACGGTTCTACTGTAGTAGGTCTTGAGATGCTTCGCGCAGTAAACGAAGAGAGCGCGGAAGAAAACCGTAAAATTGCCGTTGTGAAGTCAGCTATCAGCACATTGTCTTTCTCAGAACTGGAAGCGATTACACATATATTTGATGAATTGAACGGTATGGAAGGCATTCTTGTTGCAAGCAAGATTGCGGACAGAGTCGGAATTACAAGATCGGTTATCGTAAATGCACTTCGCAAATTCGAGAGTGCAGGGGTAATAGAATCCCGCTCATCCGGTATGAAGGGAACGTACATCAAAGTGTTGAATGATGTTGTGTTCGAGGAAATTGAAAACATAAAAAGACAGAATGAAAAATAAACGGATTTAAAACAATGAGGAAAAAGGATTTTTAAAAAGCGATTTTTAAAGGTCCTTTTTTGTTATGGCGACGAGGAAAATGTTCATTGTGCTTGCACGAATGAACATTTGACGACCGCTAATCAGAGCGCGATACGCAAAACGTAACACGTCTCTGTTCCAAAAAAAGAACGTAAAAATCGGAGAAAAAACTCAAAAAATCTTGTCTTTTTTTGTAAATGATTTATAATATAGTAAGGTAAAATTTTATAATTAAGGGTAGATTGCGATAGTATGCCTTTAGGAGGAGTTAGATATGATTAACAGTAATGTGTATGATTATATCAATGTGCTGGACAAAGCGGCAGATGCTTCCTGGATTCGAAACGAAGCGATTTCCAACAATATTGCCAATGTGGACACACCGGGTTACAAACGACAGGACGTGGCGTTTGAGTCAGAGCTTGAAAAAGCATTGACAAGTGTGAAATATAACACGATGGATGACAAAGTTGGTAATCTTTCTTTGAACAGATTGAATCCGAGAACGTATACCGATTACGACAGTTTTTCTTATCGATTGGACGGAAACAATGTAGATATCGAGACAGAAAACGTAATTCTGGCAAAGAACCAAATTAAATACGAAGGACTCATGCAGAGCATTACACAGGAATTTACAAACTTAAAAAGTGTAATGAAATAAAGCATGAACAAATACAGGGACGTGACGAAATAGCAAGGGACATAATAAAATAATGAGGTGAAGTAGTATGAGTATGTTTTCAGCTTTTGACATCAATGCGTCAGGTATGACCGCACAGAGATTTCGTATGGATACCATTTCTGAGAACGTGGCAAATGCAAGTACCACAAGAACACAGGATGGTACTCCGTATCGTAGAAAAGTTGTAACGTTTGAACAAAAGGGTGACCAGACCACTTTCAGCAGAGTTTTAAATGAGGCGAGAGACAGCTATTCCGGACAGGGCGTTAAAGTGAGCGGTGTGTATGAAGATACATGGACAGAAAATAAACTTGTCTATGATCCGTCACATCCGGATGCGGATGAAAACGGTTATGTTGAATATCCGAACGTGAATATTATTACAGAAATGACAAACTTAATTGATGCAAGCCGTGCGTACGAAGCGAACTCAACCGCTTTTACGGCGACCAAATCCATGGCGCTTAAAGCATTGCAGATGGGCACTAACTAAGTTTGTTGATACATAAAAGATTTTAGAACATTTTCGTAGCAGGGAGAGTTAAATAATGGATATTTCATCACTATACAGTGTGCAGTCAGATGTAGTGAAAGAGGCGTTGGCGGCAAGCAAGGGTGCGGATTCTGTAAAAGCAGAAGAGAACATGTTTGATTCGATTTTGAATGCGGCGATTGATAATTTGAATACAACAAACAGTTATCTTTCCGACGCGGAAAACGAAGAAATCAAATTTGCACTTGGCGAGACAGACAATGCACATGATTTGACTATTGCGCTTGAGAAAGCATCAACGGCACTCCAATATACGGTGGCAGTGCGTGATAAATTTTTGGAAGCATATAAAGAAATCATGAATATGCAAATTTAAAGGATGAGGAAGGCTACATATGCAAGATAAAGTAAAAGAGCTTCTGGACAAGGTGAAAGAATGGTGGAATCGTTTCACATCCAAGCAAAAAACCATGATTGTCGGTGCGGTTACGGTTGTGATTTTGGCTTTTGCGATTCTTTTTACTGTGTTGACACAGACGAAGTATGAAGTTCTTAAAAATTGTGAGACGACAAAAGAAGCGTCGGAAATTATTGATTTGTTAGAGGCGGCGGAAGTGCCGTACAAAGTTTCCGATGACGGACTTAGAATACAGGTGGATGAGAAAGAGCTGTCGACTGCGAACCTTTTGCTTGGAGCAAACGGTTATTCGGCGGCAGGATATGACATAAGCAATGTAACAGACGGTGGATTCAGTTCCACAGAGTCTGACAAACAAAAGAAATACAAATTATATTTGGAAAGCTACATTGCGAACGATTTTATCAGCATGTTTTCGTCTATCAAAAATGCCAAAGTGCAGTTGAATCTTCCGCAGGATGACGGAACATTAATCAGCCAGGAAGAAGAAGCTTATGCGGCGATTGTACTCGAAATTGAAGGCGAGTTTACAACGGACAATGCAGCGTTTTTGGCAAAAGCGGTTGCAACGATTCTTGGAAATGATACATCAAACAACGTGATTATCATGGACACAAACGGCAATTTGTTGTATTCCGGCGAAGATGAATTTTCGGTAGGCGGAGCAGCAAGCAACCAACTCAGCGTAAAAAAACAGGCGGAGGATCAATTTGCGGCAGAAGTAAAAAAAGTACTTAGCGCGACAAGTGAGTTCAGCTTGATTGAAGTAGCTCCGAACTTGGATATCGATTTTTCCACAACGACTACTATGACACATGAATACTACGCTCCGGACGGACGTACGGAAGGTATGCTTGCGGAAGAGTCTTTGTACAACTCAGAGTCAGAAAGCGGTTCTGGGGCTGTCCCGGGTACGGATTCCAATACGGAGACAACGTACGTATTGCCGGATTCTGCCACATCAACGGATACGGTGTCAGAAGAAAACCGTACATATTTGCCGAATGAGATGGTCATTGACAAATCGGAAAATGCAGGAAAGATTATTTATGCAAATTCATCGGTATCTGTGACCGGTACAGAATATATCATCATCAACGAAGCGGATGCAAAAGAACAGGGACTTTTGGAAGGCATCAGCTGGGAAGAATACAAACTTGCCAATGCCGGAAGAACAAGAGTGGAAGTAGACGAAGAGCTGTATTCCGTTGTTGCAAATGCAACAGGCATTCCTCTTGAAAATATAACAATTGTAAAATACAGTGAGAATTGTTTTGTAGACGCGGAAGGTCTTGGAATCGGAGCAACAGATGTTGTACAGATTCTTCTCATTGTTGTAATACTTGCGCTTCTTGGTTTTGTTGTTCTCAGAAGTATGGCAACAAGAAAAGAAGACCAGCAGGAGGAAGAACTTTCGGTGGAAACTTTGTTGCAGTCTACCCCGGTAGCTGAACTGGAAGACATTGAAGTAGAGACAAAATCAGAAACGAGAAAACTGGTTGACAAATTCGTGGAAGAAAATCCTGAAGCGGCAGCGAATCTGTTGCGCAACTGGTTGAACGAAGATTGGGGGTAAAAAGCTGTGGCTAGAAGTGGAGAAGAAAAGTTAAGCGGCCTGCAAAAAGCTGCTGTATTGCTTATTTCCCTCGGACCTGAAAAATCAGCGAATATATTTAAGCATTTAAAAGAAGATGAAATCGAAGAACTTACCTTGGAGATTGCGAATACTAGAAGTGTTACACCTCAGGTAAAAGAAAACGTTATCAATGAATTTTATGAGGTATGTCTTGCGCAACAGTATATTGCGGAAGGTGGTATCGGTTACGCAAAAGAACTTTTGGAAAAAGCGCTCGGTTCGGACAAGGCGTTGGATGTTATCGGCAAGCTGACAGCATCCTTGCAGGTAAAACCGTTCGAATTCGTACGAAAAACGGATGCTTCCCAACTTCTCAACTTTATTCAGGACGAGCATCCGCAGACGATTGCGCTTATTTTGTCATACCTTTCTTCAGGACAGGCTGCGATGATTGTTTCGGCGTTGCCACCTGACAGACAGGCAGATGTTGCAAAACGTATTGCGGTTATGGACAGAACGAGTCCGGATGTTATTAAGGAGGTTGAGAAAGTTTTGGAATCCAAGCTTGCTTCTTTGGTAAACCAGGATTACACCATTATTGGTGGTGTGGATGCTGTTGTTGAAATCCTTAATACAGTTGACCGTGGTACAGAAAAACACATTATGGAAACTCTTGAAATCGAAGAACCTGAATTGGCAGATGAAATCCGTAAGAAGATGTTCGTATTCGAAGATATTCTTCTTTTGGACGACAGAGCAATTCAGCGTGTATTGCGTGATGTGGATAACAATGACTTGGCTATTGCGCTGAAAGGTGCAGGTGAGCAGGTTCAGAATGCAATCTTTAACAACCTTTCCAAACGTCTTGCTGTTATGATCAAAGAGGATATGGACTTTATGGGTCCGGTTCGTATGAAAGACGTAGAAGAAGCACAGCAGAAGATTGTAAACATTATCAGAAAACTGGAAGACTCTGCAGAAATTGTAATTTCCAGAGGCGGAGGTGACGAGATAATTGTTTAAGGGTAATTTGTTAAAGGCAAATTGGAGTACGGTCAAACAAGATGATGTCTTGGTGATTGATAGTAATTCCAGACTGGAACAAAGGATGAAAGAAGCCCAGACGGCTATGATGGTTCGTGATACGGAAGAGATTCCGGTGGAAATGGTAGATGGTATGGATGCGTTTACTGTTGCCGGCCTTTTGGAAGATGCAGAAGATGTGACGGAGCAGTTTACCCAAAGGGATGCAGAAATGCAGGCCCAGGAAATGCAGGAGTTTAGACCGGCATCCAATATTATTAAGGCATCGCAGCCTTATAACGGACCAACGCTTGATGAGGTGGACAGACAGATACGCGAAAAATTGGCAGAGGCGGAAGAACAGGCGGCTGCCATTCTTGCAGATGCGGAACAAAAGGCCGACGGCATCCGTAGAGCAGCCCACGAACAAGGGAAAAAATCCGGGTATGATGAAGGCTATGCCAGTGGTCTTGCTAAGATGTTGGAAAAAGAAGAACAACTTAAAGTAAAGGCAAAGCAGCTCGAGCAGGAATATGAAAGAATGGTAGAAGAGCTGGAACCGCAGTTTGTGGACGCGTTGACAGATATTTATGAGCATGTATTTGATGTGGAGTTGAAAGAGCACAGAGGTATTCTTGTGCATTTGATTTCCGGAGCAATCCGCAAAAGTGAAGGCAACAAAGATTTCCTTGTGCACGTTTCCAAAGATGATTATCCGTATGTCAGCATGCAAAAGAAACTGGTGCAGGAGAGTGTTGTAACACCGAATGCATCCGTGGAAATTATAGAAGATCTTACTTTGACAAGAGGACAATGTATGATAGAGACCGGTGGCGGTATTTTTGATTGTGGTTTAGGTACGGAGTTGAAAGAGCTCGCGACAAGACTGAAATTGTTGTCCTATGAAAAGAAAGAACAGAAATAATAGGTGAAATACTTTTGGAACATAAAACAATTGATTTTCAAAAATATACAAAAGTAATGGATATGCCACTTTTTTTGAAACTTGGAAAAGTTGTCAATGTGGTAGGTCTTACAATTGAATCAGCAGGACCGGATGCAAAACTCGGCGACGTCTGTGAAATTTTTCCGGATGGTGATGATTCCAAGCCGATTATGGCAGAAGTGGTGGGGTTTAAGGATAAAAAGACGCTGCTTATGCCTTATGATGCGGTGGATGGAATCAGCCTTGGAAGTGTTGTGCAAAACACAGGAAATCCGCTTTCGGTTCAAGTACATGACGGACTGTTGGGACAAGTGCTCGATGGTCTTGGAAGAATGCAGGGCGGTCGCAGGGAACAAGGCGTTACTTATCCGGTTATTGCACCACCGCCGGATGCGATGAAAAGACAAATTATTGACGAAGTGTTGCCGCTTGGTGTAAAAGCGGTAGACGGTCTTATCACAGTTGGAAAAGGACAGAGAATTGGTATTTTTGCAGGTTCCGGTGTTGGTAAATCGACATTGATGGGTATGTTTGCAAGAAATACCAAGGCAGATATTAATGTAATTGCTTTGATAGGTGAGCGTGGACGTGAGGTGCGTGAATTTATCGAACGTGACCTTGGAGAAGAAGGTATGAAACGTTCGGTAGTGGTTGTTGCTACGTCGGATAGACCGGCACTTGAAAGAAATAAAGCGGCCAATGTGGCGACGGCTATTGCGGAATATTTTAGGGCGCAAGGAAAAGATGTACTTCTTATGATGGATTCCTTGACCCGTTTTTGTATGGCGCAAAGAGAAATCGGACTTGCCAGCGGGGAACCGCCGGTTTCCAGAGGTTATCCGCCCAGCGTGTATGCGGAACTACCAAAGCTTTTGGAACGTGCCGGAAGAGATGAAAAAGGTTCCATTACAGGACTATACACCGTACTTGTTGATGGTGATGACTTTAATGAACCAATCACGGATACGGCGAGAAGTATTTTGGACGGACATATTATGCTGAGCAGAAAGCTGGGACATAAAAACCATTATCCGGCAATTGATATTTTGCAGAGCATTTCCCGTTGTATGAGCCAGATTGCGACAAGAGAACACAAAACAGTTGCAGGCAAACTGAAAAATGTACTGGCTACTTACAACGAGGCAGAAGATTTGATTAATATTGGCGCTTACAAGCGAGGCAGCAATCCGAATATTGATTATGCAATAGAAAAGATTGATGCGGTTAATTCCTATTTGTGCCAGGGTGTGGAAGAAAAATTCACGTTTGAGGAATCGATAGAAATGTTGGAAGAATTGTTTCGGGATTAGGTGTTTTAGATGGCTAAGTTTGTATACCGGATGCAGAGTATTCTGGACATAAAGATGAAGTTGGAAACGCAGGCGAAAATGCAATTTGCGGCAGCAAAGCGTGCGTTGGATGAAGAAGAAGAAAAATTAGAAAATCTTTATCGACGTAAAGAAACATACATAGAAGAAGCACGGCAAAAGCGAAACGATTCGCTCCGCGTGCGGGAATTGCGAGACAGCAAGGTTGCTATCCAGACGATGGATGAGTTTATTTTTAAGCAAAAGCAATATGTTGCAAAAGCGGAGGCTAAACTGGAAGAGGCCAGAATTGCATTGCAGGAAGTTATGCAGGAACGAAAAACGCATGAAAAGTTGCGTGAAAAATCGTTTGAACAATTCCGTATGGATGAAAACAGCCGTGAAAGCAAAGAAATTGATGAGCTTACCAGTTATAGTTACGGGCAGAAAAAGATGGGAAATAAATAATTGAAAAAGTAAGGAGACAGGCGTTTTTTGAGGTGCCGGGTGAGATGAAATATGGATGGAATGATTGACACAAAAGCCGAAAAGAAAAAACTGAATGAAGAACGCAAAAAAATAAAAGCAGAACAAAAAGCGCAGCGCAAAGAAGCGAAAAAGAAAGCAAAAGAGATTTCGAAAAGAGAAGCGGAATTGACGGATGATGAAGAGGGCGGAAGTTTTTCTGTTGTGATTGTTACTTTAGTCATTGTTGTCGTTTGGCTTGGTATTCTTGCGCTTTTGATTAAACTTGATGTAGGTGGTTTTGGTTCGAATGTGCTTGCACCTGTGTTGAAAGACGTGCCTGTTATTAATAAAATTTTGCCGAATGACACAGTTACTGAGACGACGCAGGAAGAAGCGTACGGCGGATATACAAGCTTAAAAGATGCGGTGGATACTATCAAGGAATTAGAGCTGGAGCTGGAAAGGGCACAGACACAAAATCAGACCGATTCCACCACGATTGCACAGATGCAGGCGGAGATTGAACGTTTGCAGACTTTTGAACAAAAGCAGATAGAATTTGAACGAATCAAAAATGAATTTTATGAAGAAGTAGTATATGCCGAAAATGGCCCGGGAGCAGAAGAATATCAAAAATATTATGAAACGATGGACCCTGCCACAGCGGAATATTTGTACAAACAAGTAGTACAACAAATGGAAGCAGATGCACAGATTCAAGATTATGTGCAGGCATATTCCGAAATGAAACCAAAGCAGGCAGCTGCCATTTTTGAAGAGATGACAAACAACCTGGATTTGGTTGCAGATATACTGGCCGGAATGGATGCGGATTCCAGAGGAGCAATTTTAGGAGCAATGGACCCGGAAATTGCTGCAAGAATTACAAAAATTATGGATCCGGAGTATTAATTTTTACGTTTTATGTCGATATATATAGCAAGGGAAACTTGTTTTATATATAAGCACTTTCCTTTACGGAAAAGAACCTTGACAATTGCATAAGAAAGGAGGAAAACGATGAGCAAATCAGTAACAAGTGTGGATAGCGTTTTATCTGTTTTTAACCAGCTTGGTACGATGCAGACTCCGAATGTTGGGATTTCTACAGACAGTTTTTCGTCGGTGATGGAAAGAACGACCAATCATGACACGTCTCTTGGACAGTCAGATTATACGGCTGTTGATTCGGGAAGTACGGACGCGCAAGAACATGCCAATGCTTTGAAGGACAATTCCAGAGCGGCAGAAAAAGTAGAAAGTTGCACAAAACCGGAGCAAAAAGAAATTTCTTCACAAGAGGCACAGACAGCAAAGGACGCAGTGGAAGATACTGCCGGAGAAGTTGTTGAAAAAGTTGCAGATACGATGTCTGTTACAGAGGAAGAAGTTGTTCAGGCGATGGAGATGCTTGGCATGACAGCTGTAGACCTTTTGGACAAAACAAATCTTGCACAACTTATGTTGCAGTTAAGTGGAGAAAGCGACAGTATGGCGCTTGTGACAAACGAGACACTGTATAACGGAATGCAGGAAATTTTACAATTCATTTCTAATGAATTAGCATCGGTACAGGAAATGCTTGGTTTGGATGATGCACAGTTTGATAGCTACATGGATTTGTTCCGCTTGGATGGTATGCAGAGTGTTGTACAGAGTACAGAGTTGGTAGACCAATCAAATCAGGCAGAGCAAATGGAACAGTTACCGGTTTTTGATATGCGGGCTGAACAAAACGGCGAAATGGCAGTTGCGGATGCGCCGGCAGAAGAAGCAGTTGTAACCGTCACAAAAAATGGACAAGAAGTTCAAGTTGTAGTGGAAACTGACGCAAACACAGGTGTTTCGACTATCACACAGGAAACAAAACCGTTGAACGACATGATGGGAGACGGACGCGGAGAAGAACACGCGAAAAACAATAATACACCGGCGGAGGGTGGCAATGTATTGTTGCAGAATGCATCGCAACAACAAAATACAACAAGTGTGACTCCTCAGACAGAAATACCTTTTACGGAGCCGGAAATAAGAGACATCTTTAATCAGATTACGGAGTTTATGAGAGTGCAGGTGAAAGCGGATACAACAAGCTTACAGATGCAACTTCATCCGGAAAGTCTCGGCACATTGAACATTCATATTGCAGCAAAAAATGGTATTTTGACAGCACAGTTTACCGCACAGAATGAAGCAATAAAGAATGTGATTGAAGGACAGCTTATTACTTTGCAACAGAACTTAAATGAGCAGGGAATCAAAGTAGAAGCAGTGGAAGTAAATGTTGCAACCCAGGAGTTTAACAGAAATTTAGACCAGGGACAAAATGGCAACGAAGAAGCTTCAAAAGAAGCGAAAAAGAAAAATGCACGTAAAATCAATCTGAATGCTTTGGAATCTTTGGATGATTTGGAAGAATTGGACGAAGAAGATAAAGTGACAGCGGATATGATGGCAAGAAACGGTAATACCGTAGATTATTTGGCATAAAACGTGCAGGAAGGAGAATATATGGCAATTATAGCACCGGTAGAGGACGGCAAGGTTTTGGAAACAGAATCCCAAAGTTCCTTATCAGGAAAAGAATCAACCAATAGTTCTACATTGGACAAAGATGCATTTTTGCAATTGCTTGTTGCGCAGATGAAATATCAGGATCCGTTGGAACCGACTTCCAATACGGAATATGTATCCCAGTTTGCAACATTCTCCGAGTTGGAACAAATGCAAAACATGTCAGCATCCATGGACTTGACAAGAGCATCCAGTCTTGTTGGCGAAACTGTTTATATCAAAACAACAGGAACTTCCGGAGAAGCAACTTATGTACAGGGTAAAGTGGATTACGTTTATTATGAAAACGGAAAAGCGTTCCTGTCTATCAACGAAGAGTTGTATTCCTTGGATGATTTGGATACGGTTGTAGATAAGACATATCACGATGCGTACAATGCAGCGTTGGAGTTGGCTTATTCCATTAACAGACTTCCGGCAGTCAAGAATTTATCGATTGGCGAAAGAAAGAAAGTGGAAGAAATTTACAATACATACCATGCGATGGATGAATATGAAAAGACATTTGTTGCTACGGATTATGAAAAACTGATTGAACAGTACTATGCAAAGATGCAGGAACTTATTGAAGAATACGAAGGTTCACAAAACAAAAATGAAACATCGGATTCCGAGAGTGAAGAGTAAATAGTACAAGGATGTGCGGCAACGATTCAAATACTCAGGGAGGAGAATAGTATGAAAATTACTGACAGACAATTTCTTTCCATTGAGCAGTTGCAGGACCAATACTTAAATCAGACAAAAAAAACGCAGCATGTGGAAACGGGACAGACATCTTTTAAGGAGATTCTGGAAAATACAGCGAAAGCATCGGGAAATGCAGAGCTGAAGTTCTCAAAACATGCG
Source organism: Lachnospiraceae bacterium (assembly GCA_045546775.1). Classification (GTDB taxonomy): domain Bacteria; phylum Bacillota; class Clostridia; order Lachnospirales; family Lachnospiraceae; genus RGIG3002. Next base: position 24,409 of record JAZQDM010000026.1, read on the forward strand.
GCAAATCGATTGGCGGATCGCAATATCATACTCACAGACAGCCAATTGGAACGTCTGAGCGAAGGTACGACAAAGGCGAGTGAGAAGGGAATAAAAGAATCTCTCGTGCTTATGGATGAGCTGGCATTTATTGTAAATGTACCAAACCATACTGTAATAACAGCGATGAGCAGCACGGAGACAAACGAAAATGTATACACCAACATTGATGGAGCAGTGATTATTTAGCCGGACCTTTTTTGGAGGCTTACGTTCCGGAATGACAGAAGGAACAAAGGACACTGCGTCCGAAAGAAGAAGGATGCAAAGCATCCCGGCTTGTTGGTAAAAACAAAGGAGGTCATTTCATTATGATGAGATCATTGTATTCTGGCGTATCAGGTTTAAAGACACACCAGACAAAAATGGACGTTATTGGTAACAATATTGCAAACGTTAACACAGTTGCGTACAAATCACAGTCTATTACATTCAGCGATTTGATGTATCAGACAACACAGAATGCTTCCGGCCCGAATGCTACAACAGGCGCAGGCGGTATCAACGCAAGACAGATTGGTCTTGGTGTTAAGTCCGGAGCAATTAATACATCTATTACAACCGCAGGTTCTTCCCAGACAACAGGAAACCCGTTCGACTTAAAAATCAACGGCGATGCATTCTTTGTTGTAAGCAACGGTGTAGAGAACTTCTTTACAAGAGATGGTTCTTTCTACGTAGATGCTGCAGGTAACCTTGCTATGACAAGTAACGGTTATAACGTTATGGGTTGGCAAGTTGATGATGAAACCGGTTATGTGAAACAAGATACCGTTTCTGCACTTCGTATTATGAGTGCTGCAAACCTTACCTATCCGCCGGAAGCAACAACAGAAGCTTATATTTCCGGTCTTTGTGACAAGAATGACACGGATATTAACTCTACATCCGGTAAGACGATGAACTTAAACTTCTACGATGCGTTAGGCTATAACTATACTGCCAAAATCAGCGTTCATGCAACAGCTGACAGCGGACAGTATTATGTAGAATTGGATGATATTTTGGATTCCAACGGTATTTCTTTGAAGGAAGCTTACGAAGTAGACGATATCAGCAGCATTGCAACAATTGGTGCAAAAATTACAGTTAACTGTACCGATACAGCAAGTGCAGATACAAACGTAGCAAAACCGTACTATGCGCAGGCAACAGTAGCAGGAAAAGGCTATGATGTTTCTGAAATCAAAGCACTTGGAACAGCCGCTCAAATAAACGGACAGACTTTCAATTATGCAATTTATGAGTCAGACGGCACTACAGTAAAATATTATGTAAATGGTAATATTGCTGATTCTGTATTGTATGATACAGCCGGCAATGCAGTGTATACATCCAATGTAGCCGGTTATACATTTACAGATGCAGCCGGTGCAACACAAAATATTTCCGTAGACGATTTGAATGCACTTACAATTGGCGGTGCAGATGCTCCGTCTATGCTTGACCAGATTTTTGGACAGAGCTTGGAAGGTTTGTATGGTGAAGATTATCAGGATTTTGTAAAAGAATTTGAAATCGGCACAGACGGAAAATTAGTTGTTACAAGCAAGACAGTAAACGGTTCTAAACTTGTTTACAATACCGATACCGGTAATTTTGATAATATCGACGGTGCAGATGCAATTACACTTGATTTTAAAGAAGTTGTAGGAACAGAGAGTCTTGGTAACTTTGAAGATATCAATGTAGATTTTTCCGGAACAAGCCAGCAGAACAACGGTGGTACAGCTACATTGGCAGCTGATCCGGGTACAAATGAAAGCAACGGTGCAGTTGGTTGCGGACGTAAACTGGGTGAGATGACAGGGGTATCCATTTCCCAGAATGGTGAAATTTACGCAAGTTACGACAATGGTATGTCCAGACTTCTCGGACAGATTTCCGTAGCTACGTTTGCCAACGCATCCGGTTTGGAAAAACAGGGTGACAACCTTTATTCAGCAACACAGAACTCCGGTGAATTTGACGGCATCGGTCAGGATATTACGGCAGACGGTACCGGTTCTATTTCTACAGGTGTGTTGGAAATGAGTAACGTTGATTTGTCCAGTGAATTCACAGAGATGATTACAACGCAGAGAGGTTTCCAGGCAAACAGCCGAATTATCACAGTATCTGATACATTATTGGAAGAACTGACAAACTTGAAACGATAATTCTAAAATAAAAAAGTAAGCAGAGGGGGCGTTCGCGTCCTCTTTTGCTATATTTTGTATTTTTTTGTAAAAAATATGTTAAAAATTTAAAAAAATTGCACGAATATGGTTGCAAATTGTTGAAAATTGTGAGAAAATTTATATAATTATTTAAGTGAAATAATTGCACTTTTTGTAGCAGAGGTGAAGGACGAAATGATTGAAGTTACAAAGCTAAACGGTGTAAAAATTTTGATAAATCCGGATTTGATGGAATTCGTTGAAGAAACGCCGGATACGGTCATTTCTTTTACAACAGGCAAGAAAATAATTGTAAAAGAAAGTAGACAAGACATAAAAAATTTAGTAAAATCGTATAGAAAGGATATTTTTGCCGAATAGCGCAAAAGTTAGGTGAGTGGAGTGGATATAGCATCAATTTTAGGCTTAATTATATGTCTCGGCATGGTTTTCTTGGGTATCATTACCAGTGGTGGTATTTCGACGGTAGGTAACTTTATTGATATTCCGTCGATGGCGATCACTTTTGGTGGTGCTTTTTGTTGTGTTCTTGCATCCGGACAGATGAAAGATTTTATTGCGGGCTTGAAGAGTTTTTCGTTGATTTTGAAAGTGCCGCATTTTGATACAAGCGCGATTATTACAAAGATTATTGAATTGTCCAACGTGGCTCGTAAGGAAGGTTTGCTTTCTTTGGAAGAAGCGGCAGGAGATTTGGATGATGAGTTTTTGAAAAAAGGAATTTTGCTTATTGTCGACGGTACTGACCCGGAACTTGTAAGAGCGATTATGGAGACGGAACTTGTCAGCTTGGACGACAGACATAAACAGAAAATCGGATTTTGGGAAAATGTCGCTGCGATGGGACCTGCTTGGGGTATGATTGGTACCTTGGTTGGTTTGGTTAACATGTTGCAGAATATGTCAGATCCTTCTGCCATTGGTCCTTCTATGGCGACAGCTCTTATTACAACGTTGTACGGTTCGCTTCTCGCAAACTGGATTGCAACGCCGGTTGCAACAAAGTTAAAGAGTAACAACTCAGCTGAAATTACGATGAAAGAAATTATGATTGAAGGTTTGCTTTCCATTCAGGCAGGTGAAAACCCTCGTGTTATTGAAGAAAAATTAAAATCATTCCTTGCTCCGAAGGATAGAGTGAATCCGGAAGAAGGTGGAGGTGAGCTGGATGGGTAAAAAGAGAAAACCCGACGAAGCCCCACCACCAGCCCTATGGAAGGACACATTTGCAGACTTAATGAATTTGCTGTTGTGTTTCTTCGTATTACTTTTTTCCATGTCAACAGTAGAACAGGAAAAATTTGAGCAGGTTGCTCAGTCTTTGAATTCGGCGTTTAGTATTTTTTCGGGTGGTTCCAGTGCAATCGGTGATGGTATTTTGGTCAGCAATGGTATGAGCCAGTTGAACGAATTGGATGAGTACATAAACAGTACCGGAAAAATGGCAGAGAACGAGGAAGAGGCTGACAGCTTTGATGAAATGCAAAACAAAGTGGAAGAAGCCCAGATGGAAGCTTCGGAACAACTTGCAGAGCAGTTGGCAGAGGCAGTAAATGAAAACAATCTTGACGGTGAGATTGATATAGAGTTCACATCGCAGTATGTACAGCTTACGCTTAGTGGTTCGATTTTGTTTGATTCGGGCAGTGTAGAACTGAAAGCAGAGGCACTTCCGGTTCTTGATAAAGTTGGCGTAATGTTGGAAAAATATTCGACAGGAATTATTGAGATTGAAGGACATACAGATAATGTTCCGATGTCCGGCTCCAAATACTCCAACAACGATGAACTGAGTAGTGGACGTGCATTATCGGTATTTAATTATTTGATTGAAGGCACGACTTTGGAACCATCTATGGTAAAACATGCCGGCAGAGGAGAATATGTTCCGATTGCAGACAATTCCACGCCGGAAGGACGTGCAAAAAACAGACGTGTAGAAATTCGAATATACAATTCGTTAAGTTCCTATCAATAGGTTCAATAAAACAGAGAAGGCAGGAAATAACACATGAAGAAAAATTTGTTATCGGTCATTATCTTAGCACTTTTAATTGTCAATATCATTTTGACATCCATTATGATGTTCAGTGTGATGGGTACATCGAAAAAGACAGCGACTTTGGTAAATAATATTGCAAGTGTATTGGATTTAGAGCTGGAAGCGAGCAAAGATGATGCAGATGCGGTAGTGGAAGTGGCTATGGAAGATATGGCAGTGTATGACATATCCGAACAGCTTACCATTCCTTGTAAAATAGGAGAAGACGGAAAATCACATTACGTTGTTACAAATGTGTCTTTATCCATGAATACAAAGGATGACGGCTACAAGAAATTTGGTGAGACTCTTGTGGAAAAAGAAAGTCTTATTGAAAGCGAGATTTACGAGGTGTTCAGCCAGTATACACTGGATGAAGTGTTAGAAGATACAGATGCTATTAAGGCAGAAATTTTGGCAAGAATTCAGAAAATGTTTGGATCTGAGTTCATTTTCAAGGTATCTTTCAGCAATACATTATATAATTAGCCTCTTAAAAAATTAAGTAAAGGGAGGTGAAACTCGTGGGTGAGGTATTATCTCAAAATGAGATAGACAATTTGCTGGCGGCGCTTAGTGCCGGTGAATTGGATGTAGACCAAATGCAGGAGTCATCGGAAAAACAAGTCAAAAATTATGACTTCAAACGTCCGGCAAAGTTTTCAAAAGAACATTTGCGTACTCTTGAGATTATATTCGAGCATTATGGACGACTGTTATCCACGAATTTGCCGGTTTATTTGAGAAAAAATATTCAGGTAAGTGTAGTTAGTTCAGAGGCATTGACATTTTCGGAATTTACGAATTCCTTGTCTAATCCTGTTATTTTAGGTATTGTAAATTTTCAACCGCTCAGCGGAAGTATTATTATAGAAATGGCGACGAATCTAGGGTTTGCCATGATTGACAGAATGCTTGGCGGTGCAGGTGTTCCACTTGAAAAAAACAGGGACTTTTCAGAAATAGAGTTGACTATAGTTGAAAAGATTATGGTAATCTGTATGCAGTTGATGCGTGAACCGTGGAAAAATGTTGTAGACATCAATCCGGTTATGGAAAGAATCGAGACAAACTCACAGTTTGCACAGGTAATTGCACCAAGTGACATGATAGCGATTGTAACACTGAGCTTGAAAGTTGGCGATGTGGAAGGATTGTTAAACATATGTCTCCCATATTTCACATTGGAAGACATTATGGACAAATTGAATACGAAGTACTGGTTCTCAACAATGCAGGAGACAAATGATGAGGATTACGAGGAATATATCGGTGCATTGATTAAGCGTGTGCAAATTCCCGTTAAAGCAGTACTTGGAAGAAGCAGTCTTTCTGTAAATGACTTTGTGAATCTTCAAGTTGGTGATATAATAAGATTAGACTCTAAGGTAGATGATGAATTAAACATTTACGTTGGAAATATAAAAAAATTTACCGCATTGCCGGGTTCTAACAAAGATAAATATGCAACCCGTGTAACGTCGGTAATTAGAGAGGGGGAGTAGAACATGGACGGTATGTTATCCCAAGACGAAATTAATGCGCTTCTGAATGGCATGGGCTCGGAAAGCGCTGACGATAATAAACAAGATGACGATACAGTGACTGTTTCAACGGCAAAGCCGGCAGTGGTTGCACCGCCGATTGATGAAAGTCTCCTGACGGATGTTGAAAAAGATGCAATTGGTGAAGTGGCAAACATCAGCATGGGGTCTTCAGCCACTACGTTGTATTCACTTGTTAGCAGAAAGGTTAATATTACAACGCCGATTGTAACATTAGCAAATTGGCAGACGGTTATTGATGATTACCAAAAACCTTGTGTATTCATTCAGATTCGATATACATTAGGTTTAGATGGCTCCAATATTTTAGTATTAAAAGAGCAGGACGTTAAAATTATCACCGATTTAATGATGGGTGGTGATGGAACGAATACAGATGGAGAGCTTGGAGAACTGCACTTAAGTGCTATTTCGGAGGCGATGAACCAGATGATGGGTGCCTCTGCAACATCACTTTCTACTATGCTTGGAAAGATGATTGATATCAGCCCGCCGGAAGCTTCGTTAATTGATGTAACAGAATTCTCATCCGGTGAAGATATTTCGGCATTTTTGGCAGGTAACTTCGTAAAAATTGCGTTTAGAATGCAAATTGATGATTTGGTAGACAGTACAATCATGCAGCTGTATCCGATTGATTTTGCGAAGTCTCTCTATGATACATTTATAGGTATAGGCTCGGAAGAAGCTGCTGCAGCACCTGCACCGGCTCCGGCACCAGCGCCGGCTCCAACACCTGCACCGGCTCCAACACCTGCGCCGGCTCCAACACCTGCACCGCAACCGATGGATAATGCGGGAGCAGCACCACAGATGGACCCGAATCAGGCGATGAACCCTAACGCACAGATGATGGGTATGCCACCGATGATGGGTATGGGAATGCCGCAGATGATGGGTATGCCACCGATGATGGGCATGGCACCGCAGATGCAAAATATGAATGTACAGCCGGTACAGTTCCAAGGTTTCTCGAATGATTTTAATCCATTACAGAGTCAGGAAAATATGAACCTGATTATGGATGTACCGTTGGAGGTAACTGTAGAACTTGGTAGAACCCATAAATCAATTTCGGATATTTTAGACTTTGCACCGGGTACTATTATTGAACTTGATAAAATAGCAGGCGAACCGATTGATGTACTTGTAAACGGTAAGTTTGTTGCAAAGGGCGAAGTAGTAGTAATTGAAGAAAGCTTTGGTATAAGAGTGACAGAAATAATAAAATAGAAAATAGGAGTGATTGATATGGCAAAAAATATTTTAATTTGCGACGATGCAGCTTTTATGAGAATGATGATTAAGGACATCTTAACAAAGAATGGATACAATGTTGCCGGCGAAGCAGAGAATGGTGCAAAAGCGGTTGAAAAGTATAATGAAGTAAAACCGGATTTGGTACTTATGGATATTACAATGCCGGAAATGGATGGTATTCAGGCACTTAAGAAAATCAAAGAAAACGATCCGTCAGCACTTGTTATTATGTGTTCTGCAATGGGACAGCAGGCAATGGTTATTGAGTCTATTCAGGCAGGGGCAAAGGACTTTATCGTTAAGCCTTTCCAGGCAGACCGAGTTTTGGAAGCTGTTCAGAAAGTTGTAGGATAGTCATGATTCTTGCCATTGACAGTGGTACAAATTCAACGTTGCAGTTTTTTACAGTCGTAATTTTGTTTGTGTTTGTTTTGGCGCTTACGTATTTTGTGACAAAGTGGTTGGCAAACTTTCAAAAGGAAAAGACTGCAAATAATAATCTTGAGATTATTGAAGTTTCAAAAATCTCAGCGAATAAATATATCGAGATTGTCAGATGCGGCGAAAAGTATTTGGTAATTGCGGTATGCAAAGATACGGTAACGATGCTTTGTGAGTTGTCGAAAGATGAAATTTCTTTTAAGGAAGAAAGTACGTCGGAACCTAAAAAGTTTGAAGATTACTTTAAGAGAGCAAAAACCGTTGATGTTCTGGAAAAAGAAAAAGACCTGGAAAAAAATAAATAGGCGGTTGGATAGTTATGAGAAATATTTTTTCCGGAAAGAAAATTGTGAAAATAGTATGCCTGCTGCTTACAGTAGGCATATTGTGTCTTTGTGACTCGAAAGCGGTATACGCTTCCGGTTTAGACTCCAATTTGACCGGGGAGACAGACGAAAGAACCTATGTCAATGAAGGTGGTTCGTCTGACGATAAAGAAGAACTCGGAGAATTGAATATAGCCAATACAGTGACTGTTACTTATGACGATGGAAATGGGCAGATAAACGGTGCATTGCGTATTTTGATTACGCTGACGTTAATAGCGCTAGCACCGATTTTGCTGCTGATGCTTACTTCTTTTACAAGAATTATCATTGTCTTACATTTTACAAGGGCAGCCCTGAATACGCAAACTGCCCCGCCTAATCAAGTATTGATTGGGTTAGCTTTGTTTTTGACCTTTTTCATTATGGAACCGGTAATAACACAGATAAATACAGAGGCAATTGTGCCGTTTGAAGCCGGAGAAATCACACAGGAAGAGGCAATTGAAAAGGCAGTTGGTCCGCTGAGAGAGTTCATGTATAAGCAGACAGAAATAAAAGATGTGAATTTATTTTTGGAAATCAGTAGTACGGAATGGAGCGGAGAGGATTTGGATGAGATTCCAATCAGTATACTCATTCCTGCGTTCATTATCGGAGAACTTCGTGCAGCTTTTATTATGGGATTTATTATTTATATCCCGTTTATTGTTATTGACATGGTAGTTGCATCTACGCTTATGAGTATGGGTATGATGATGTTGCCGCCAACGACAATTTCTATGCCGTTCAAGATTTTATTGTTTGTGCTTGCAGACGGTTGGAATCTTGTAATAGGTAATTTGGTTAAAACGTTTTACTGACGGGAGTGATAAAAAATGACAATTGATGACGTTACGGCGATGACCGGGGAAGCGCTTTATACAATTATTCTTGTTTCAGCGCCGGTGTTGCTAGTATCGCTTATAGTTGGTCTTGTTATCAGTATTTTTCAGACCGTTACATCCATTCAGGAGCAAACATTAACCTTTGTTCCGAAAGTAATTTGTGTATTTGTGGCGCTTATGATTTTGGGACACTGGATGTTAAATACGATGGTGGAGTTTATGGTAAGTCTCTGGTCGAATTTTAGTTTGTACATAAGGTAAAATGATATGATAGATGTTTCATTTTCAATGCAGGAACTGGAGTATTTTTTACTCATTCTGACCAGAATAACTTGTTTTATATATGTTGCCCCATTTTTTGGTATGGCAAATACGCCGAACAGAGTAAAGATTGGATTTGGATTTTTTGTGGCGATGTTCGTATATTCGGCTATGAGTCCGCATGAGGCAATCGCTTACAGTTCGGTTGGCGGATATGCAATACTTGTTATGAAAGAGGCAGTAACCGGACTTCTGGTGGGATTTGGTGCCAATATTTGCATGTCGATTACGGCACTTGCAGGGCATATAATATCAATAGATATTGGTTTGTCAATGGCAAGCGTGTTTGACTCAACAACTAGGGAGCAGACAAGTCTTGTAGGAGGTCTTTATCAGTATGTGTTTATGCTGATGATGCTTGTCAGTGGTGTACATCGCTTTATTTTGGAGGCGCTAATAGAGACTTATGAGTTGATTCCGGTGGCAGGAGCGGTATTTCGGGAAGATATGTTGCTGAAAGCAATGATAGATTTCCTGACACAATACTTTAATATTGGTTTTCGCATTTGTTTGCCGATTTTTATTGTGACGCTGCTTCTTAATGTGGTGCTTGGAATTCTTGCAAAAGTTTCACCGCAGATACATATGTTTTCTGTTGGTATTCAGTTAAAAATATTTGTTGGTCTGGCAGTGTTATTTTTTACTGTCGGAATGTTGCCGAATGCGGCAGACCTCATTTTTACAACAATGAGAAAGATGATGGTTGCTTTTGTGGAGGCCATGATGTGATTTTACAATATGATTTGCAGTTCTTCGCGAAAGAAGGAATGGGTGGTGAGCGTACAGAGCCTGCTACCGAAAAAAAATTAAAGGATGCCAGAGAAGAAGGCCAGGTAGCTAAAAGTAAGGAAGTTGCCAATGGCTTCGGGCTTCTTGGATTGTTTTTGATATTAAAGTTTTGGGCAGGAAATTTGGGAACCGGTTTTTTGGAACTGTTTTCTGCTGTGTATAACAAAATTCCGGAAACGGTTGTTATGTACAATGGTAATCTGCCGCAAGGAGAGTTGATTTCGCTTGTAAAGTTTGGTGTGACACGGTTGTTGCTCTTGCTTGCACCGATACTTTTAATCGGTTTTCTGATTGCATTTTTGAGCGATGTAGTACAAATAAAATGGATGATTACAACAAAACCGCTTAAACCGAAATTTAACAAGTTAAGTCCCATTAGTGGTATTAAGAGAATGTTTTCGGTAAATTCTCTTGTGGAACTTGTAAAATCCATTGCCAAGATATTCATTATTATAATTGTTGTTTATAATTACATAAAAAAGCACAAGGAAAAGCTTTTTATTTTGTTTGACATACCGCTCATGCAAGGAATTCAATTATGCGGTGAGCTGGTTATAGATTTGGGAATTCAAATATCTGCTGTATATATGGTTATTGTCGCTGCTGACTTTATTTATCAAAAGTATAAGTTTAAAGCGGACATGCGTATGTCAAAGCAGGAAATTAAAGAGGAATACAAACAGCAGGAAGGTGATCCGAAAGTAAAAGCCAAAATCCGTCAGAGGATGATGGAAGCTTCCAGACGAAGGATGATGCAGGATTTGCCGAAAGCGGATGTTGTTATTACGAACCCGACGCATTATGCTGTTGCTATAAAATACGATCCTGAAGTGAGTGATGCACCGATTGTTCTTGCCAAGGGTGAAGATTATCTTGCACAAAAAATCAAAGAAGTTGCGAGAGAAAATCGAATTGAGATTGTAGAAAACAAACCGTTAGCACGTATGCTTTATGCAAACGTAGAAGTAGGACAGGCTATTCCGCCGGAATTGTATCAGGCAGTGGCAGAAGTACTTGCTTTTGTATATCACTTACAGGGAAAAGTATAAAGTGAAAGATAGATTTTAGGAGGAAAGAAGGATGAAGAAAGCGGATATAGGAATTGCGCTATATGTTTTAGCCGCTTTTGCTATGATGATTATCAACATCCCTTCCTGGTTGTTGGATATATTACTTGCATTTAATATGGCGATAGCTTTTACGGTTTTATTTGGTTGTATGTTCTCTAAAGAAGTATTGGATATGTCGTATTTCCCGACCATTCTTTTGTTTACAACCATTTTCCGTATTGCATTAAATATTTCATCTACAAAGTTGATTCTTCGTACCGGTGATCCGGGTAACGTTGTTGCAACTTTCGGTGAGTATGTTGGTGGTGGCGATCTTGTAATCGGTATCATCGTTTTTATTATCCTTATTTTGATACAGTTTATGGTTATCAACAAAGGTTCCGAACGTGTTGCTGAAGTAACAGCACGTTTTACGTTGGACGCTATGCCCGGTAAACAGATGGCAATTGATGCCGATTTGAATACCGGCGCTATTACAGACGCGGAAGCCAAAATCCGTCGTGATAAAATTCAGCAGGAAGCATCGTTCTTTGGTTCTATGGACGGTGCTGTTAAGTATGTTAAGGGAGATGCTATGGCAGGTCTTCTTATAACAGCTGTTAACATTATCGGTGGTATTGCCATGGGTGTTTTGCGCCAGGGAATGGAAATTGGTGCGGCACTTGATAAATATACGATTCTTACAATTGGTGACGGTCTGGTGAGCCAGATACCATCCCTTTTGATATCTTTGTCGACCGGTATTTTGGTTACAAAAGGTTCCAAAGATGCCGATTTTGGAACTGTTTTAGTTGGACAGTTATTTGGTATTCCTAAAGCACTTTACCTTGTGGGAGTAACGCTTATGATTTTGGGTGTTGTTACACCACTTAATACAATTCTTTTCGTTGCGCTCGGATGCGTGTTTGTTTTTGCGGGAAGAACGATGGAAGGCACAATAGAATCGGCTAAAATTGAAGCAGAAGTGGATGCGGATGAAATTGCGGCGGACGAAATCAGGCAACCGGAAAATGTTACAAGCCTTTTGCAGGTTGACCCAATCGAATTGGAATTTGGTTATGGTATTATTCCGCTTGCAGATGCAAATCAAGGTGGGGATTTGCTTGACCGTGTTGTTATGATCAGGCGCCAAATTGCATTGGAACTTGGTACGGTTGTGCCGATTATCCGTTTGCGTGATAATATTCAGCTTAATCCGAACCAGTATATTATTAAAATCAAAGGTATTCAGGTCAGCGAAGGTGAGATTTTGTTTGACCATTACATGGCCATGAATCCCGGATTTGTGGAAGATGAAATTACCGGTATTCCAACGTTTGAACCATCGTTCCATCTGCCGGCCATTTGGATTACGGAAGGACAGAGGGAGCGAGCGGAAAGTCTTGGCTATACCGTTGTAGACCCGCCGTCAATCATTGCAACACATTTGACGGAAATTATAAGACAGTACATAGCAGAATTGCTTACAAGACAAGATGTACAGCAGCTTGTTAACAATTTGAAAGAAAGCAATCCGTCATTGATTGAAGAGTTGACACCGAAGCTTCTCGGTATCGGTGAAATTCAAAAAGTCCTTCAAAATCTTTTGAAGGAAGGAATTTCGATTCGCGATCTTTTGACCATTTTTGAGACTTTGGCCGATTATTCTCCGACAACGCGAGATACGGATATTTTGACGGAATACGTTCGTCAAAGTTTAAAGCGTGCTATTTCCGGAAAATATTTTGGTGGTAATGAGACAACCAGCGTGGTTACGCTTGACCCCAAAATTGAGCAGGAAATTATGAGCAGTGTAAAACAAACCGAGCAGGGTGCGTATTTAAATCTGGATCCGGAACGTACAAAGGCGATTATGTCTTCGGTTGGAAATGAAGTTCAAAAGTTAGAGAATTTAGGAAAAAATCCTATCATCATTACGTCTCCTATCGTGCGAATGTACTTTAGAAGGTTGACGGAAGATTATTATAAAGATTTGATTGTTGTTTCTTATAACGAAATCGAGTCGAACGTAGAATTACAGTCTGTGGGGATGGTGACAGCATAATGATAATTAAGAAATATTTGGGTAAAACAGAAGAAGAAGCACTTGCCCTTGCAAAAAAAGAATTGGGAGAACAAGTTGTTCTTATGAATGTAAAAAAAGTCAAGAAGGGTGGCTTTTTCGGTTTGCTTCAAAAGCAAATGACAGAGATTACGGTTGCTTTGGAAGAAGAAAGTGAAAGAAAAGCAAAAGCAGTGGCAGATGAAAACGCTATGAAGGAAGCGGTTTCCGCAGTGGCTAAAGTGGCTGCAAAAACGGTTGTAGAGCCACAAAAGTTTACAATACCACAACAGAATGCGCAAACAGCGGATTCGAATATGCAAAAGAATCGATTTGCAGATACCGTGGATTATATTGAACGGCAAGAGAATAACTCTATTCAGGAAAAACTGGATAGTCTTCAAACTTTTTTGGAACAAAAGCTTCAACCGCAGGAGGAGGAAGAAATTCCGGAAAAAGAAGACGAGATGATGGTCTTTATGAAGCTTCTTTATAATACAATGTTGGATAATGAAGTAAAAGAGACTTATGCAAATCAGATTATTGAGGAAGTGGATAAAGTGAGTAAACCGGGTGCGCCGGTTGATGGGGTGCTGGCCGGTATATATCAAAAGATGATTTTGAAGTTCGGCAAACCGGAAGGAATTGTTCCGGCAAAAAAATGCCCGAAATTTGTCTATTTTATTGGACCGACAGGGGTAGGAAAAACAACAACCATTGCAAAAATTGCCTCCAGATTTTGTTTGGATGAAAAGAAAAAGATTGCAATGCTTACAAGTGATACGTATCGTATTGCAGCGGCAGAGCAGCTCCGCACATATGCTAATATTTTAGAAATTCCGTTCAAAATTGTATATACGGCAGAAGAGATGCAGGAAGCCGCTGCACAATTTAAAGACTATGATTATGTCTTTGTTGACACGGCCGGACACGCTTTCCATAATACAGAGCAGCGAGAAGCAGTGAAAGAAATCGTTCACGCGGTGGATGAATTAGCAGAGAAAGAAGTGTATCTCGTAGTCAGTGCAACAACAAAATATCGTGATTTGGAACGAATTGCGGATGCTTATAAAGAAGTTGCGGAATACAAACTTATTTTTACAAAATTGGATGAGACAACTTCTTTAGGAAGTCTGCTTAATTTACATATGTATACAGGAGCGCCTATGTCCTATGTCACTTGCGGTCAGAATGTACCGGATGATATTGAGAAGTTTAATCCACAAAAAACTGTGAAGCATCTTCTTGGAGGGAAACGTTAATGGACCAGGCCGAACAATTAAGAAATATTATAAAGGCCAAAAATCAGTTGCATGGGAAACCGGAGGCACGCGTAATTACCGTTACAAGCGGAAAAGGTGGAGTCGGAAAGTCCAATACAGCGATTAATTTGGCTGTGCAGTTTAGAAAAGAAGGCAAAAGAGTCGTTATTCTGGATGCAGATTTTGGATTGGCCAACATTGAAATTATGTTTGGCGCAGTACCCCAGTTTAATTTAGGGGATTTAGTGAACAAAGGCAAAAGTATAAAAGAGATTATAACGCAAGGCCCAATGGAAATTGGGTTTATTTCCGGTGGTTCCGGAATATCCGGCCTTGCCAATATGGATAAAGACAGTTTGCGTTATATTATACAAAATCTGGTAGAGCTTGATGTCATTGCGGATGTCATTATTATAGACACCGGCGCAGGTATTTCGGATACGGTTTTGGAATTTCTTGTTGCAAGCGGAGAAATTATACTTGTTACAACACCGGAACCTACTTCGATCACCGATTCGTATTCGTTGATGAAAGCACTGCATATTCATCCGAGATTTTCCAAGCAGGAGACAAATGTGAAACTTATCTCAAATCGCGTGGAAAGCGAAGAAGAAGGCGTTGAACTTTATCAAAAGTTGAATTGTGTTGTGGAAAAATATTTGGATGTTCCGCTTGCATATTTAGGCGCAGTACCGCAAGATGAACAATTATCGCAAGCAGTCATGCAACAGATGCCTGTATCCATTCAAAATCCGAAGGCAAAATCAGCGGTTGCATACAAAAAGATAGTCGATAAACTTTTAAACAAAGAAGAAATACAACAACCAACCAGGCGTGGAATGGCAGCATTTTTCTCGCGTATTGTATCAGGGAAAAAAGCAGAATCGAGGTAGGCATGTTAGCTAAAATCATAAAACCCGGTGACAAATTGGAGTTACAGCAAGTTGAGCGGGTTAAAATGGGAAAACAGGAAGAGGCAGAAGTAAAGAAAATATATCGAAGCGCAGTAAGTGAGATCTTGAGCGAAGATAGCATGGAGATTACTATGCCGCTGGAACAGGGAAAACTTGTGCTATTGCAGGTGGACAGTGTGTATGATATTTATTTTTACACGGCTAACGGTTTGTATCAATGTTTTGCCAGAGTGGTAGACCGCTACAAGACAAACAATATTTATTTGATTCAGGTGGAGCTCATTAGTAATTTGCGTAAGCAACAAAGGAGAGAATACTATCGATTTAGTTGTTCCATTGAGATGCAGACGGCGGAAGTGACGGCGGATGAATTCGAAAACGCAAAGGACAACAATGAGATGGTGTATTTGGCACCTAAAAATCTGAAAAAAGGTGTTATTGTGGATATTAGTGGGGGCGGCCTGCGTTTTATTATTGATGAAAAATATGAAGTAGACAGTCTGATTAGTTGTAAGTACCGTCTTGTCGTAAAAGGAAAAGAGAAGGAGTATAACTTGGTAGGTCGTGTGTTAAGTGCACGTGAGTTGGGAAACCGTCCGGGTGTTTTTGAACATAGAATTCAGTTTCAAAACATCAATATAGAACAGAGAGAAGAAATCATTCGTTACATTTTCCAAGAAGAACGAAAAAACAGAAAAAAAGAGCAAGGATTCTAAACTGAAGAGACAATTTAGGGTGACGTCGTACAGTTTTGGAAAAAATAGGTGAAATTATGAAAAAAATACTGATTGTCGATGACTCTGCACTTATGAGAAGAGTGCTTTGTGATATAATCAACAGTGATAAGAGATTCCAAGTGGAAGATACTGCAACAAATGGCTTAGAAGCACTTAATTTGTTAATGAGCAAAACCTATGACGCAGTTGTGCTTGATGTGAATATGCCACGAATGAATGGCCTTGAGCTGTTACGGCAGTTACAGGAGAAAAGAATAGCTGCAAAAGTCATGATGGCGAGCACCGATACAAGAGAAGGCGCTAAAACGACATTGGATGCATTAGAACTTGGAGCCCTCGATTTCATACATAAACCAACCAATGCAATTGATTGCAGAGTAGACGATTTCAAAAAGCGTATGCTGGAAATTTTGTATACTGTTTCGGAAAGCCGTACACCGGTAATGTCGCCGAAGAAACATGTTTTCGATGACAGCAAAAACAAAACGAAAATGATTGAAATCGTCAGAAGAAGCGCAACGAAAATTTTGGGCAATAAGGTGGTGGCGATAGCCAGTTCCACCGGAGGGCCGAAGGCTTTGCAGTCAGTAATACCGAAGCTTCCGGGTAATTTAAGGGCACCGGTTGTTGTTGTTCAACATATGCCGAAAGGCTTTACGGCATCGTTAGCCGAAAGACTGAACATGTTAAGTGAGCTTCATGTGAAGGAGGCTGCAGAAGGCGATGTGTTAGAAGCCGGAAATGCTTACATAGCAATGGGTGGTATGCATTTAAATGTTGTTATGAAAGGCGGACAACCTACCATTCATTATTCGGACGAGCCGAATAGGGAAGGTGTAAAGCCATGTGCGAATTATATGTATGAGTCTTTGGCAGATTGCAGATACGACGAAGTAGTATGCGCGGTTTTGACAGGAATGGGGGCAGACGGAACACAAGGAATCCAAAATTTAAAAAAGAAAAAGAAGACGCATGTTATTGCTCAGGACGAAAGTACAAGTGCTGTATACGGCATGCCGAAATGTATTGTAAAGGCAGGGTTAAATGATCAGGTAGTACCGCTTGAGCAGGTTGCGCAAGAAATTATTTTAAACGTGGGGGTAATGTAGAATGGATGTAAGCCAATATCTTGAGATTTTCCTTGATGAAACAAAAGAACATTTGCAAAACTTGAATACCCAGATTTTGATTCTGGAACAGGAACCGGAAAATATGGATACCATTAATGAAATTTTCCGTGCGGCACATTCACTTAAAGGTATGGCTGGAACAATGGGTTACAAGAGAATGCAGACTCTTACACATGACATGGAGAATGTTTTCTCAGAAGTAAGAAACGGCACAATTAAAGTGCGCGGTAACATGATTGATATTTTGTTCCAGTGTCTGGATGCGTTAGAAGAGTATCTTGCAGCAATCCAGGAAAGCGGTGATGAAGGAACAAACGACAATGAACCGCTTATCAAAGCATTGAATGATATTTTAAACGGTGGTTCCGGAGAAGTCGAAGAAACTGCAGAAGAAGCAGCTGAAGCAACAGAAGAAGCACCGGCAGAAGAGACAGCAGAAGAGCCTGCAAAGGAAGAGCAGGGACAGAGCGCACCGGCAGAAAGTACGGATGGCGGCGATGGAAAATGGAAAGACATCAAACTTGGAAGCACAGAGAAAAATGTGATTCATGAAGCAAAAGAACAAAAGAAAAATGTATTCGGTTTGACGGTCAAAGTGCAGGAAAGCTGTATTTTGAAAGCGGCAAGAGCATTTCTTGTTTTTAAAGCATTGGAAGAGTTTGGTGAGGTGATTGTATCCAATCCATCCACACAGGATATAGAAGATGAGAAATTCGATTTTGATTTCAGTTTGATTTTCATTACAGAAAAAGATTTGAATGCAGCAATTAAAGCTGCATCCAACGTTTCTGAAATTGAATCTGTTGTAGGTGGTGAAGTTACGGTTGCTGTGGAAGCACCGGCAGAAGTTGCCAAAACAGAAGAAAAGAAAGAAATTAAGAAGAAGATTCCGAAAAAACTTGTTGAATCGGCACCGCCGGCAGCTCCAAAACCGGCCGAAAAGAAACCGGCAGCGAAACCGGTTGTTAACAGAACAGTCCGCGTAGATATTGAAAAGTTGGATGTTCTTATGAACCTTGTAAGTGAGCTTATCATTGCGAAAAACTCACTTGTATCGGCTGCTAATGTAGATGGCGGAAACACAAATGGTGGTTTCAATGAGCAGATTGAATACATTGAGAGCGTTACAACGAACTTGCATGAATCTGTTATGAAAGTTCGAATGGTACCAATCGAGAGCGTTGTAAATAAATTCCCGCGTATGATTCGTGACTTGTCAAAGAAATTGGACAAGAAAATGGAATTGTATATGTCCGGTGAAGAGACAGAGTTGGATAGAACTGTAGTAGATGAAATCGGCGATCCGTTGATGCATTTGCTTCGTAACTCTGCTGACCACGGCTTGGAATCTGCGGAAACTCGTAGAGAACGCGGAAAGCCGGAAGTGGGTTCTATTTACTTAGATGCATACCAGGATGGTAATAACGTTGTTATCGAAGTAAGAGACGATGGTAATGGTATTGATGTAGAAGCTGTTAAGAACAAAGCGATTGACCGCGGAGTTATTACGGTAGAACAGGCTGCAAATATGAGTGACAAAGAGATTATCGATTTGTTATTCAGCGCAGGTTTCTCCACAGCAAAACAGGTATCCGACGTATCCGGACGAGGTGTTGGTCTTGATGTTGTTAAATCCAAGATTGAAGCACTGAGCGGTGAAGTAGAAGTAAAGAGCAAACTTGGCGAAGGAAGTACATGGATTATCCGCCTTCCGCTTACACTTGCTATTATTCAGGCACTCATGGTGGATGTCGGTGGTGAAAAATATGCGATTTCATTAGGTTCTATTCAGACAATTGAAGATATTAATCCGAATGAAATTAAGCTTGTACAATCAAAAGAAGTAATACATTTAAGAGGAACTGTTATTCCGTTAATTCGTCTTTGTGATGTGCTTGATGTTGCATCAAAGAAAGATGAAAACGATGATCTTTTAGTTGTTATTGTTAAGAAGGGTGATAAACTTGCAGGTCTTGTTGTCGATGAGTTGATGGGACAGCAGGAAATCGTTATCAAGTCCATGGGCAAATACATTAACAGATGCAAATTTATCAGTGGTGCTACCATTCTTGGTGATGGTGAAGTTGCTCTTATTCTTGATGCTAACGCACTTATTTAATAGGAGGAATGACAGATGGAAGAATTAAAAGTAGCTTTTGAGACAACACAATATATTGTTATTAAAATTGGCAACGAACAGTACGGAATTGACATCAAGTACATTGATAATATTGTGCGTATGCAACATATTACAAGAGTTCCCAAAGTTGCTCCTCATTTAAAAGGTGTAATCAATCTTCGTGGAGAAGTTATTCCTGTTATGAGTCTTAGATTAAAAATGGGACTTCCGGCAGATGAAATTACAAAAAATACGAGAATTATTATTTTGAAGTTGGAACAGGATGGAATGATTGGTGTTATTGTAGATGAGGTAAAAGAAGTGGTAACACTGGACAACTCTCAGATTGAGAAAGTGTCCTATGACAACAAGGAAGAGAAGTCCAACTTTATTAATGGAATCGGCAAAGATGCCGGTGGACTAATTTCACTGTTAGATCTTAACACAATTGCTCTGGAAAGAGAGAATGCATAAGGGTGACGTTATATGAGCGAATTAAGCGTTGAAAGAATTTCTCAGGAATATTTTGATGTATTAAAAGAACTCGGAAACATTGGAGCGGGCAATGCAACGACTGCATTGGCCCAGCTTCTCCAATGTAAAGTAGATATGAAAGTTCCGCAAGTAAAATTGCTGGAATTCAAAAATGTTGGCGCCATGATTGGCGGCGAAGAGCAGATTATGACCGGTATTTATCTTGGCGTAGAAGGTGATGTAACCGGAAGTATTATGTTTTTAATGGAAAAAGTGACAGCCAAGCATCTTGTTTCCAAAATGATGATGGGAATGGAGAGTGGCGGTGACCAATTCAATGAAATGGAAATGTCCGCATTGATGGAAGTCGGGAATATTATTACCGGTTCGTATTTGAACTCTTTATCTGATATGACGCGTTTGAAAATTTATCCGACCATACCTTCTATTGCAACAGATATGGCGGGGGCAATATTAAGTGTTCCGGCGATAGAATTTGGTGTTTATGGTGATAGAATATTGCTGATTCAGACACAGTTTTCGGATGAAATGGAATTGAACGGATATTTTATTCTTGTTCCTGATGTAGATTCTTACGCTAGAATATTATCTTCGTTAGGGCTTAATGTAGAATAATTTCTTAAACAAATTGAGCGAGATTGAAGGAAAATATATGAGTGAGATTGTAAAGGTCGGCATGGCTGATTTGAAAGTGGTTAAGAGCCCGGACGGTGTTACTACACTTGGTTTGGGTTCTTGTGTTGGAATTGCATTACGTGATCCTGTTACAAAAATAGGCGGTCTGGCACATATTATGTTGCCGGATTCTACGGCAATTAGAAATAACAGTAATATCCCCAAATTTGCAGATACCGGTATAGATGAACTTGTACGCCAGCTTGTTGCAATTGGTGCAAACAGAACGCGGCTTGTGGCTAAAATTGCAGGTGGAGCACAGATGTTTAGCTTTTCCAGTAAAAACGACATGATTCGCGTAGGTGATAGGAATGTTGAGGCGTGCAAGAAGAAACTGGCGGAGCTTAAAATTCCGATTTTAGCACAGGATACAGGGAACAATTATGGAAGAACGGTTGTTTTCTTCCCTGAAAGCGGTGATTTTATCATAAGGGCTGTCGGAAAGAGCGAAGTAGTAATATAAAAAACGGGGGACTGGGAGATGAAAAGAAAATTAATACCGCCGTTCGTAATGTTATTAGCAGGATTAATAGCAAGTATACGCACATACATGCTTCATTATGATTTGAAGCGTTCTTTGACGATTATTTTAGTTGTATTAGTGATTTTTTATTTGCTAGGTTCACTTGTAAAATTTATGCTGGATGTTTTTGAGAAAGATATCGCACAAAAGGCTATGGACGAGGGTGAAGTTATAGAAAAACAGGCAGATGGGGAGTCTGAAACAACAGAAGACGGAGAGGCAGTTAACAAAGAAGCTGCAAGCAAAGAATCTTCGGATAAGGAAAAGAAGGAGTAAAAGAGCAGAATAAAAACTGTAGTTGGAGGGCGCTATGGACGAAACAGGCAGAAAAAAACTATGGGATGAATATTCACGGACGAAATCTCCTGAAGTACGCGAAAAGATCATATTAGAGTATGCTCCGCTCGTGAAGGTGGTAGCGGGCAGACTTAGTATGTATCTCGGATATAATGTAGAGTATGATGATTTGGTAGGGTATGGCATTTTTGGTTTGATCGATGCGATTGATAAGTTTGATTGCATGAAGGAAGTTAAGTTTGAAACGTATGCAAGCTTACGTATCCGTGGTGCAATATTGGATCAGATTCGCAAGATGGATTGGATTCCGAGAACAATCAGACAGAAACAGAAAAAGATTGATACGGTAATCAAAACGATTGAAGCTGAAAAGGGAAGAAATGCTACTGACGAAGAAATTGCGCAAGGTCTTGGTATAAGTGAGGAAGAATATACAGACTGGCAAAGTCAGATGAAAATCAGCAATATTGTATCGTTGAATGAGTATTTGGAACAGGGAAGTGAAGTTTCTGTTGAATATAACAACACGGCACAGTTTGACAGTCCGGAAGAAGTTTTGGAAAAAGAAGAACTGAAAAAAATGTTGGCAGAGGCACTGGAACTTTTGACAGAGAAAGAAAAAAAAGTGATTGTGCTTTATTATTATGAAGAATTAACATTAAAGGAGATTAGTAATATTCTGGAGGTATCAGAATCCAGAATTTCTCAGCTTCATACAAGGGCATTACAAAAAATGAAAGCAAAAATGGGAAAATATTTTGGTATATTAGTTGACAAGTGATGATGTGAGAACCTGGGGAGGGACTTAGGATGAGCAATGGGTATTTTCAATTGATTTGTGGGAAGAATGACATTCGATTAAAGCTTTTTCCTGCAACAGATGACGGTAAGAAAGTGGATATTGGTGAGGTCATGGGGTATTTACAACAAAAAGGTATCTCCTATGACCTTTCTGCGTTAAATCAGGCAATCCTGAA
This sequence comes from Lachnospiraceae bacterium, assembly GCA_045546775.1. Classification (GTDB taxonomy): domain Bacteria; phylum Bacillota; class Clostridia; order Lachnospirales; family Lachnospiraceae; genus RGIG3002. The sequence continues at coordinate 46,498 of JAZQDM010000026.1, forward strand.
TTTGGGAGAAGAGCCTTCTGTAGTAGTTTTATGCTCCGGCGTAGGACACAAAGAAAGGGAATGTTGTAAAGTCGATGTTTCGGAAGACAGAATGACAGCTGTCGCAAGATTCTATGCTCCGGCAGAGGGTGGAGAATTGATGACAAAAGATGAGTTCATCAATGATCTTAATCACATGAAAATACTGAGGGGAATCGATGATAAAGCAATAGAGGCTTTTTTTGAAAACAGACAATATTGTACGGATATTGTTGTGGCAAAAGGAAGAAAGCCGGTACATGGAACCGATGCAAAAATTGAGTATTTTTTCAATACTGATTTGCGCGTGAAGCCGACTATGAAAGACGATGGTTCGGTGGATTTCTTCAACCTGAATACGATTAATCATTGTAATCAGGGAGATTTGCTTGCGAGATTAATACCGGAAGATCCGGGGGAACCGGGAGAGGATATTTATGGAGAGCGCATTAAGCCGCGTGATGTGAGCCGTGGCGTGCTTAAGTTTGGCAAAAATATTTCTCTGGGCGAAAACGGGCTTGAAATTTATTCTGATGTAAACGGTCACGTTACATTAGTAGAAGATAAAGTATTCGTTTCTAATGTATTTGAAGTAGAAAATGTAGACAACAGTACCGGAAATATTGAATACGAAGGCAGTGTACAAATCAATGGTAACGTTGGCGAAAACTTTTCTGTAACCGCGAAAGGTAACGTAGAAGTGCGTGGTGTTGTGGAAGGTTCCTACATCGAGGCTGGCGGTGATATTATTATTGCCCGTGGTATGAATGGTATGGGAAAAGGAACACTGAAAGCCGGCGGAAATATTGTATGCAAATTCCTTGAAAATGTGAAATCTGCAGTGGCAGATGGTTATATTACAACAGAGTCTGCTTTGCACAGTACAGTGATGGCAAAAACGGAAGTTACTGTAAGCGGTAAGCGTGGGTTCATCACAGGCGGTAGAGTTTGTGCCGGAAACCTTATTAAAGTTAAAACACTCGGCTCCGCTATGGGAGCGGATACCATTGTTGAAGTAGGTACCGACCCGAGCGTAAAGTTGCGTTTTCAGGAGTTGCAAAAATCCATCGGTGAATTAACAAAGATTTTGCGTTCGATTCAACCGATTATTGATGCCGGTAATCAAAAGATTGCCAAAGGCATGAAGTTAGAGGTAGAACAGCTGCAATACATTGTTTCGCTCACAAAACTCAAAGAGTTGAAGAGCAAACAGTTAGAAAAAGAATCACAAGAATTAGAAGAAATCCAGATTGAGCTCGGCCTTATGTCAAACGGCCAGGTTATCGTGGAAGGCGAAGTGTATCCGGGTACACGAATTTGTATCGGAGATACTTCTATGGTTGTAAAGACAACTACACATTATTCCCGTTTTGTCAAAGAAGGCGGCGATGTAAAATTAAAGGCAATCAATTAGTTGCCTAGCGTAAAAGAGGGTGTGAAAGTATGGCAATTGGTTCAATATCTTTACAAGGACAAATTACTCGGGCACAGGATTTTTCGACGATTAAACAAAATGAGGATAACAAGCCTTTTATTGATCAGGGAAATTTTCAAGCCAAATTTGAAAAGGAAGTCAATCATAATTTGAATCGTGTGCGGGAAAGCGAAGACCCGGATAATCAGGGGAAAAAACATGATGCCAAAGAAAAGAGTAATGCAGAGTACAGCGGAGACGGTGGAAAACGCAGACAGCCTCAGAGGCAAGATGGTCATGTTCAGTTAAAAATGCCAAATTCGGGCGGATTTGATATTAAAATTTAGGAGACTTAAAAATGGGTGCACTAGAGATAGTTTTATTGATTGCAGGAGGAGCAATTTTTGCGATTAGTTTTATTCTTCCAAAGAAAAAGGAAGAGTTGGACGAAAGCACAAAACAGATGGCGGGAGAGCAGATTCGGGATATTCTTGATAAAGAAATAAAGGGCGTTCAGTCAAAGATTGAGGACGTTGTGTCTGAGACTATTGAAGAATCTTCTTCTGAAACAAAACGTACATTGGAAAAAATGACCAATGAAAAAATTATGGCAATCAATGAATATTCAGACACCGTCATTGATGATATTAGCAAAAATCATAAAGAAGTTCTTTTTCTCTATGATATGTTAAACGATAAGCATGTGACGATTCGTAATACAGTAACGGAAGTGGAAAAAACGGTTACAGAAGTTACACAGACAGCAAAGGATATTGAAATTTCAACAAGAGAAAATGCAAAAGAAATCAAAAGTTCCGCAGAAACGGTAAAACGTGCGGTAGATATTACAAATCGGGCGGAAAAAGCAGCAGAACTGACTGCTCAAAATATTGAGTTGGATGTACGGCGCATTGTGGAAGACACCATTCGAGGAAAAGTAGAAGATACGTTGGAAAAAACGGCAGTGCCGATGATACAGGAACGAGTGGATGAGATTTTGAGTGATGCTTCCGTATATATGGACCAGAATCAACCAAAGATTTCGGTGGGAAGTCAGGAAACTGCGAAAGAAGAAAACGCAAAAACAGAAGAAAAACAGACTGCTGAAGTTACAAAGCAAACGACGCGTTCTAAAAAGAAAACAACAAAAAAAGAAACTGCAGCAATGCAGGAACAGAAGGAAAAAAGTTCGGGCGAATCCAAGACGGAGAATGCAAGTGACAATGATTTCGTTGAAGGAATCGCTCTTACTGCGCCTAAAATTATTTTAGAAAATACCGAGGAAGAAAATCCGCAGTTTTATGTAGTGGAAGCGGCAGATTTGGAAGTGCGCCCTACACAGATACGAAACATGCCGGTGGCCGAAACGGTGGAACCGGTCGTACAATCCAAACCGGAAACAACACAAAAAAGAAACAGCAATGACAGAATATTGTCTCTTCACAAAGAAGGAATGTCCGTTGTGGCGATTGCCAAAGAACTTTCCTTAGGAGTAGGCGAGGTTCGGCTGGTTATAGATTTGTTTGAAGGGACGAAAAGATAATATATGAAACTGAAGTGGTATTTGAGAGGACTTGGAATAGGAATTATCGTAACAGCACTTATTATGGGGATTTCCCTAGGTGGAAAAAAAGAAATGAGTGATGCAGAGATAATAGAAAGAGCCAGAGAACTTGGTATGACAGAAGCGGCTGATGAAAATACAGGATTGTATGCCGATTTGGAGGAAGAAAGTGCCAAAGAAGCTACATCGGAAGAAGTGCTTACATCAGAAGCGGAGACCGAGACGGAAGAAGTGACAGTACCGGAGGAAACGACTGAAACGACTGAACCGGAGGAGTCTATCGTACCGGAGGAAACGGCAGCACCGGAAGAGACAACTGCACCGGAGGAAACGACTACACAGGAAGAGTCAAACGTACAGGATGTACAGGAGCCGGAAAGTGATAACAATATGATTGTTGCTGGGGAAATGGTTTCTATTACCATAGTGAGTGGCGATGATTCGTCTGTTGTAAGCAGAAAATTGGAAGCGGTAGGGCTTGTTGTATCTGCCCAATCTTATGACGAGTTTTTGTGCAACAACGGTTATGCAAGGAGACTTGCAACGGGGACGTATGAAATCGCAATTGGTTCCAGCGAAGAAACCATTGCAAAAATCATAACAAAATCCAACTAAACATTATGAAACTATGCGACATATATATGTGTTGCAACTAATAAAAACATATGAGGGAGTAAAGAAAAATGGTAAATGAAAAATTACGCCAGCAAATTATGGGAGGATGCCTCCAAGCTTACAAAAGACATATGGCTGGAATGTGTAATGGTTATTACATCATTATTGAACCGGGGGAGAGAAAATATAATGTGAAAGTGAACGCGTATCATCCTCAGGATGAAAGAAATGTGTACGCGTATAACTTTTTAAATCAGATGCAGGCGCAAAACCGCAACATTATGCAAGTTCAGACGGGGACACATTATATTACCATTATGGTTATGGCACCGAACCGCAACAAAAATCTGCCGGATATCATAAATGCTATTATGGGACCTTTTTTGAACTATTTATCTACCAACGGTTACAAAACCGGTTGTCAGGAGTGTGGCGGTGAGGTTACAAAGTACAATCAGTATGACATTAACGGAGCGCATCATTATTTGTGCAACAGTTGCGTGGCCACTGTAGACAAAACATTAAAGATTACACAAGAAAAGATTAGAGCGCAGAAGAGCAATATTGTGCTTGGTATTATTGGCGCGATACTTGGAGCAATGATTGGTGGAGTGGCTTGGGTATTGGTCAGAAAAGCAGGTTACATAGCCAGCATCGTAGGAGTGATTACGATTGTGTGTGCGTTGAAGGGATATGAACTTTTAGGGAAACATCTTAACCGTCTTGGGGTTATCATTTCGTCAGTTGTGTCTGTAGCAATGATTTATTTTGCGAACAGAATCAGTTATGCGTGGATGTTTTATGAAGAAATGAAAGAATATGGTGGCAGCTATTCCTTTTTTGAGGCCTATTCCGATGTCATCACCGTGCTGAAGCTTGGAGAGAATATGGGACCGTACTATCAAGACCTTATAGTCGGCTTATTGTTTACAGGAGTTGGTGCGATTGGAATCATTATTGCAGCATTTAAAGAAAGCGGTTTTGATTACAAGATTAAAAAAGTAAACTAAAGAATGTGTAAATATATGCAAATATAGGAAAAACCCTCTTGCCAGAGGGCTTTTCTTATGTTACAATCACTCTGTTGTGACTAAAAAACACGCAGTTTTATTCGTCGCCGGTGCTCACCAACGCTTGAGTGGCTGACGGAGATGTGTTGTTGGAAAATGGCAGCATGTAAGGAACTGCGGAAGCAAATGAACCAAATGGAGGTAAGAAAATGAGCGTTATTTCAATGAAACAGTTATTAGAAGCAGGTGTTCATTTTGGACATCAGACAAGAAGATGGAACCCGAAAATGGCTCCGTACATCTTCACAGAAAGAAATGGTATCCACATTATCGACTTACAGAAATCTGTAGGTAAAGTAGACGAAGCTTACAAAGCACTCGCTGATATCGCTGCTGGTGGTGGTACAATTCTTTTCGTTGGTACAAAGAAACAGGCTCAGGATGCTGTTAAAACAGAAGCTGAACGTTGCGGAATGTACTACGTAAACGAAAGATGGTTAGGTGGTATGCTTACAAACTTCAAAACCATCCAGTCCAGAATTGCTAGATTAAAAGCAATCGAAACAATGTCAGAAGACGGAACATTCGATGTTCTTCCGAAAAAAGAAGTTATCGAATTAAAGAAAGAATGGGAAAAACTTGAGAAAAACTTAGGCGGAATCAAAGAAATGAAAAAGGTTCCGGATGCTATTTTCGTTGTAGATCCTAAGAAAGAAAAAATCTGTGTTCAGGAAGCACACGCACTTGGTATTACATTGATCGGTATCGGTGATACAAACTGTGATCCGGAAGAACTTGATTATATCATTCCTGGTAACGATGATGCTATCAGAGCTGTAAAATTAATCGTTGCTAAAATGGCAGACGCTGTTATCGAAGCAAATCAGGGTGAGGCAGCTTACGTAGAAGAAGTTGCTGAAGAAGTAGCAGAAACAGAAGAAGCTTAATCAGTGAATAATGGAAACTTGTAAAGTAACAAGGAGGAAATAAAAATGGCTATCACAGCAGCAATGGTAAAAGAATTAAGAGATATGACTGGTGCAGGTATGATGGACTGTAAAAAAGCTCTTAACGAGACAAACGGTGACATGGATGCAGCAGTTGACTATTTAAGAAAAAACGGACAGGCAAAAGCAGAGAAAAAAGCTGGTAGAATCGCAGCAGAAGGTCTTTGTAAAGTTGCTATTAAAGACGACAAAACAGCAGCAGTTGTTGAAGTAAACTCTGAAACAGACTTCGTTGCTAAAAATGCAGATTTCCAGGCATATGTTGAAGCAGTTGCTGTACAGGCAGTTAACTCTGACGCAGCTGATATGGACGCTTTCATGGCAGAAGCTTGGAACGAAGATGCTTCCAAAACTGTAAAAGAAGCATTAGTTGAAAAAATCGCTGTAATCGGTGAAAACTTAGGAATCAGAAGATTTGAAAAAGTTGTTGCTGAAAACGGATGCGTAGTATCTTACGTTCACGGCGGCGGTAGAATCGGTGTTATCGTTGAAGCAGAAACAGATGTTGTAAACGATGCAATCAAAGAAGCTCTTACAAACGTTGCAATGCAGGTTGCAGCTTTGAATCCGAAATATGTTTCTACAGAAGATGTTTCTGAAGAATACAAAGCTCACGAAAGAGAAATCATCTCTGAGCAGATCGCTAACGATCCGAAAATGGCTGGCAAACCGGAAAAAGTTATCGAAGGTGCAGTTGCAGGTCGTTTGAACAAAGAATTAAAAGAAGTTTGCCTCTTAGAGCAGCCTTATGTTAAAGCAGAAGACGGAAAACAGCCGGTTGCTAAATACATCGAAGAAGTAGGCAAAGCTAATAATGCTAAATTAAGCATCAAAAAATTCGTTCGTTTCGAAACTGGTGAAGGTATCGAAAAGAAAGAAGAAAACTTCGCAGAAGAAGTTGCAAAACAGATGGGAATGTAATTTAGTTAGCGACAAGCCATGCATTCAAAGAAAATAAAATGCCCGATGAGAGATTTCTCTCAATCGGGCTTTTTATTTTCTTTGCATATAAGGCGCCAGCCTTATATGAGGAAGAAGCGAAGCGGATTCCGAATAATGCATGGCTTATTCATACGGGTTATCCATGGATACTATTTTAGTATTCACCAAAAATGAGGAAGGAGCTTACAAATGAAAACAAAATCAAAACTCAAACTATCTTTCAATTCCCCTGTCGTGTTATGCTTTGTAATCGTGTGCTTTTTGGCACTCATTTTGAGTTTTTTGACCGGTGGAATAAGCAATAGAACGGTGTTTATGACGTACCATTCGTCGTTGTTGTCACCGATGACTTACATACGCTTTTTTACCCATATATTCGGGCATTCCGGCTGGGAACATTTTATCGGAAATATGTCTTACATTTTACTGCTCGGTACATTGCTTGAAGAAAAATACGGTTCCGTGCGTATCATACAGGTGATGGCGATTACGGCGGTTGTAACCGGTCTTATCAATTATGTCTTTTTCTGGAACATTGCGCTTTGTGGGGCCAGCGGGGTATGTTTTGCGTTCATTTTGCTTTCTTCCTTTACAAGCTTTAAAGAAGGTGAGATTCCGCTCACTTTCATTTTGGTGGCAATCATTTTTCTGGGCCAACAAGTGTATGAAGGCATTGTATTACAAGATAATATTTCAAATTTGGCACATATCGTTGGTGGAATTGTCGGTGGCGTGATGGGTTTTGTTCTGAATAAAAAGAAGGGAGACACCTGATAAGTGTCTCCCAAATAAGTCGATTTGCGAAGAAGGGCAACGTTTGGCTATATCAGGCGCAAATATGCAAGCGCCTGTGTAATACCACCGTTTCCCATTGTTTCGGTTACGTAAGTGGCAGCTTCTGCCAATTCTTTGGAGGCATCGCCCATGGCAATTTTTGTGCCTGCAACTTGAAACATAGAAAGGTCATTGTTGCTGTCGCCGAAAGCCACAATGTCCTCTTTGGAAAAGCCGAGAACGGTTGATAAAACGGCAATAGCAAGGCCTTTTGAATGGCCTTTTGCAATACATTCTACGGTGGAGCCGACAAAAGCGCCTTCGTGGTGGATGAAATCAAAGATATCGGAAAGAGCCGAACAAGCTTTGGTGACATCGCATCCGGGGCGCATTTTTGCGCTTATTTTGTTTATGCGAAGAGCGTCTTCGTTTCCGGAAATAGGAAGCAGACGGCTACCCAATTGATTTGTAATCAAGTCGGCGTACCAGTCTACATCGGTTGTATATTCGTCCAAATCATAATACATATGCGTGTTGCCTTCCATAACCGGAACGAGTCCGTTTGTGCGAAGAACCGTAAGGGCGCGCTTTGCATCTGCAAAGGAAAGCTCTTTTGCATAAATCGGTTTTCCTTCGTATTCGATATAAGCACCAAGGTTTGCAATGATGCCCGTAAAAGGAAGATGTTCTAATTCGCTCGGAACGAGAGCGCGGCTGCGTCCGGTGCACAAAAAGACGCTGTGTCCGGCAGCTAACAATCGGTTCAGCGCTTCCGGAAAATCTTTTGCCACTCCTTTTTTGATATCTAAAATCGTGCCATCGGCATCAAAGAAAAAACATTTTTTCATATGCTACAATCCTTATTTTTAAAAAATAAATATATGATAATAATAGCATAAATATAACAAAAATCGCAGAAAAAGTATAGAAAAGAAAATTTTTTTCAAAAAGAGTTGACAGAACTATTTTTTCGTATTACACTTGCTATGGTAGTTAGAAACGTCTAACTGATGGAAAAAATTGGCAAAAGGACGATAGTAGTGCGTTCTGATGCACAAGAGGAGAAACGCGATGAATTTAACAGAAGCAAATCTTTTGGAAGAGTATATTGTGAAAGATATTGTGACGGATGATGAAGAGCTGGAATCTTTTCTTTTTTCACTCGGTTGCTATAGTGGCGAACCGATTACAGTAATTGACCGCAGAAGAGGCGGTTGTGTCGTTTCTATTAAAGATGCCAGATACAATATTGACAACGAGTTAGCGAAAGCTATTTTTATATAATAGTGATGATTTATCGCTATTTTTTATAAGCAAAAGTTAGTCGCTTCTAACAAGCGAGGAATTTGCGAAATGCGAACAGGAGGAGAAAATTTTATGAGAATTGCATTGGCAGGTAATCCGAATAGTGGAAAAACAACGATGTTCAATGCCTTGACGGGCAGAAAAGAACGGGTCGGTAACTGGGCAGGCGTAACGGTAGAGAAGAAAGAAAGTGCAATCAGAAAAAAATATTGTAACGGAGCAGAAGAATTCATCGCAGTCGATTTGCCGGGTGCGTATTCCATGTCTCCGTTTACATCGGAAGAGAGCATCACAAGCAGTTATGTAAAAAATGAAAAGCCGGATGTGATTATTAACATCGTGGATGCAACCAATTTGAGCCGTAGTTTGTTTTTTACAACACAGCTGATGGAGCTTGGTGTTCCGGTTGTAATTGCGTTGAATAAAAGCGATGTGAATCAAAAGAAAGACACACAGATTGACATAGCGCTTCTTGGTCAAAAATTGGGCTGTCCGATTGTGCAGACCATATCTACATCCGCAAAAGGCCTGAAAGAAGTAATAAAGGAAGCTATTGCGGTAAAAGGCAAAGAGCAGAAAGCACCTTATGTGCAGGCGGATATTGATTTTACAGACAAAGAGGCTGTGGAAGCGGAAGACAGAAAACGTTTTGCATTTGTAAATAGTGTTGTAAACGCTGTAGAAACACGTAAAGTGCTTACAAAAAACCGCAATGCGCAAGATAAAATGGATGCAGTCATTACAAGCCCGTGGGTTGGTATTCCGATTTTTGCCCTTGTTATGTTCCTTGTGTTTCATATTTCACAGACAACAGTAGGTACTTGGGTTGCAGACTGGTTAGTTGGTTACATAGATATGTTTGGTGAATGGGTTGCCGGCATGTTGGACGGTGCAAACGATATTTTAGTTTCTATTCTTGTAGACGGTATTATCGGTGGTGTTGGCGCCGTAATCGGATTCCTTCCGCTTGTTATGGTTATGTATTTCCTTCTTGCGCTGTTGGAAGATTGTGGTTATATGGCCCGTGTAGCGGTTGTGCTGGACCCGATTTTTAAAAAGGTTGGTCTTTCCGGTAAATCGGTAATTCCTTTCGTGATGGGAACAGGATGTGCCATTCCGGGTGTTATGGCGGCACGTACTATCCGCGATGAGAGAGAACGCAGAGCAACAGCGATGCTTGCACCGTTTATGCCTTGTGGAGCAAAGATTCCGGTTATCGCACTTTTTGCAGGCGCATTTTTCCCGGAGGCAAGTTGGGTTGCACCGATGATGTATTTTGCAGGCATTCTTTTGATTTTGTTTTGGGCAGTCATCGTAAAATTTGCAACCGGTTACAAAGGCAAAAAATCCTATTTTATTATCGAACTTCCGGAGTACAGAGTTCCGAGTCTTTGGAAAGCAGTTCTTTCCATGCTTGACAGAGGGAAAGCTTACATTATCAAAGCGGGTACTATCATTCTTGTATGTAATGCGATTGTGACAATTATGGCTTCTTTCAACTGGACATTCCAGGCAGTGGAAGACCCGACACAGTCTATTTTGCATGACATCGCATCTCCGTTTGCAGTACTTTTGTTACCGCTGGGATTTGGTGTATGGCAGTTGGCAGCTGCAGCAATTACAGGGTTTATTGCAAAAGAAGAAGTTGTAGGTACACTTGCAGCAGTTTATGCAATTGGTGAAACTATGATTAACGGTGATTTCGAGCTTGTAGAAGGCGCAGCAAACTCTGTAGCAAGCATGATGACCATTGACGGAGCTGCTATGACATCTGTAGTAGCACTTGCATACCTTTGCTTTAACCTTTTCACACCGCCTTGTTTCGCAGCAATCGGTGCCATGAACGCAGAAATCAAGTCTAAAAGATGGTTATTTGCAGGTATCGGCATTCAGTTTGCAACCGGCTACACGGTGGCATTCCTTGTATACCAGGTTGGTACACTTGTGACAACAGGTGCGTTCGGTACCGCATTTGTGCCGGGACTTATTGCAGTAGCAACGATGATAGCGCTTGTTTTGTGGATTGTAGTTAGTACAAGAAACAAAATGAACAAAGAGCATCAGTTAAAGAAAACAGCGTAGTTTTAATGTGTTGAGGAGTATCGATATGGAAAACGTGATTGTAATAGGAATTCTTGTTATTCTCATCGGTTCGGCGGTGGCTTATATTGTAAAAGCAAAGAAAAATGGGGCAAAATGTATCGGTTGTCCGGCGAGCGGTAGCTGTAGTTCCTGCGGTGATAAAAAACAGGCAAGTTGCGACTGCGGTTGCCAGTCGGATACGAAATAAAAGAATGGCAAGAGTCCTCGGAGAAATCCGAGGACTCTTTTTTTGAAAATTTCCCCATATATTCAGAAATAGAAAATGAAAGTCCCTAAAATGGCAGAATACATTGACTTTTTGCGTCAAATTATTTAATATATTAGTATATATGTAAACTCTATTTTTGTAAAAAAAATTAAGATAAGGTTGGTGGAGAGCAATGTATTTAGAAGATTACAAACGTTGGATGGAAACAGACTTAGAAGACCCTGCATTAAAGGCAGAACTAGAGTCCATTGAAGGAAACGACGAAGAAATCAAAGACCGTTTCGCAGTAGCGTTACAGTTCGGTACAGCGGGCTTACGAGGTGTGCTTGGAGCAGGTTCAAACCGTATGAACATTTTCGTTGTTCGTCAGGCAACACAGGGACTTGCAAACTGGGTGAAAACACAGGGCGGCAATCAGCTCGTGGCTATCAGCTATGACAGCCGTATCAACAGTGATGTGTTTGCCAAAAATGCAGCGTGTGTATTGGCAGCAAACGGAATTAAAGTTCGCATCTACGATGCGTTGATGCCGGTTCCGGCGCTTAGCTTCGCAACACGTTTTTATGAGGCAAATGCAGGTATTATGGTGACAGCGTCCCACAACCCGGCAAAATATAACGGTTACAAAGCATACGGTCCGGACGGATGTCAGATGACAGACGAAGCGGCAGATATTGTATATGCAGAAATTCAGAAGACAGATATCCTTACAGGGGCACAGATGATGTCCTTTGAAGAAGGTGTGGAAAAAGGTCTTATCGAATACGTTGGTGAAGATTGCAAAGAAGCACTTTACGATGCAATCAAAGCACGCAGCGTGCGCCCGGATATTTGCAAAACAGCAGGCTTAAAACTTGTATATTCTCCGTTAAACGGTTCCGGTTTGGTTCCGGTTATGAGAGTGTTGCAGGACATCGGCATCGATGATATTACGATTGTTCCGGAACAGCAGTATCCGGATGGAAACTTCCCGACTTGTCCGTATCCGAACCCGGAGATTTTTGAAGCACTTCGTTTGGGACTTGAGTTGGCAGAAAAATCCGGTGCAGATTTGATGCTTGCAACAGACCCGGATGCTGACCGTGTGGGTATCGCTATGAAATGTCCGGATGGCACATATGAGCTTGTTTCCGGTAACGAAGTGGGCGTTCTTTTGTTGGATTATATTTGTGCAGCACGCATTGAAAACGGCACCATGCCGGAAAGAGCAGTTGCTGTCAAATCCATCGTTTCTACACCGCTTGCAGATGCAGTGGCAAAAGATTACGGCGTAGAACTTCGAAGCGTTTTGACAGGCTTTAAATGGATTGGTGACCAGATTGCAAACTTGGAAGCAGCCGGTGAAGTAGACAGATTTATCTTTGGTTTCGAGGAAAGCTACGGATACCTTGCAGGTCCTTATGTAAGAGATAAAGATGCGATTATCGGTTCTATGTTAATTTGCGAGATGGCAGCTTATTACAGAAGCATCGGTTCTTCCATCAAACAGAGACTGGAAGAAATTTATGCAAAATATGGTCGTTACTTAAACAAAGTAGATAGCTTTGAATTCCCGGGATTATCCGGTATGGATAAGATGGCCGGTATTATGGATGATTTGCGCAACAATCCTCCGGCACAGATTGGTGGATACTCTGTTGTGAAAGTGACCGATTACAAGAAGTCTGAGGAAACAGGACTTCCGGCAGCGAATGTATTGATTTACAAATTGGAAGGCGGCGCAGAAGTAATTGTTCGTCCGTCCGGTACAGAACCGAAGATTAAGACATACTTTACAACATTAGGTAAAGATATGGCAGAAGCACAGGCACAAAAAGATACTCTTGCGGAAGCGTTGAAACCGCTTTTTGCATAAGGTAAACAAAAAGGCTGAAAGCTCATTACGAGTTTTCAGCCTTAATTAATATATGCTTTTTGATAGCGAGAAAGCTTTCTTCGCTGATGTCGTGTTCCATGCGACAGGCATCTTCCAATGCCACCTCATGGTCCACACCCAGGCTAATCAGCCAGTTGGAAAGAATGGTATGCTTTTCCAACACGTTTTCCGCTTGTTTGCGTCCGCTTTCGGTAAGAATGATATGACCGTTATCATCGATGGTGATATATTCTTTTTCACGCAGATTTTTCATGGCAACACTGACACTTGGTTTGGAAAAATTCATCTCATTGGCAATGTCAATGGATCGCACATGTCCCTTCTTTTTTTGCAGTGATAATATAGTTTCTAAATAGTCTTCTACAGACTCGTTTGAACGATGTTTTGTATGATTCATAAGTAACTCTCCCTTGATTTTCTATATCATACCATCTTTGGTTAAAAAACACAAATATAGATTGTATAAATTTTGTTTTCGCTATTCTTTTTTGACAAAATTCGCTATAATGAAAAAAATGAATCGTGAAAGAAAGAAGGAGAACACAATCATGGAACAGGCAAAAGTATATTTTACAACGTTTAAAACATCTTCCCATGAAAATTTGCTTCAAAAATTGCATCGGTTGATGAAAAATGCAGGATTTGAGAGGATTGATTTTGAAGATAAATATGCCGCAATCAAAATTCATTTTGGCGAGTACGGCAATCTCGCTTTTTTGCGCCCGAACTATGCAAAAGTTGTGGCAGATTATGTGAAAGAGCTGGGCGGTAAGCCGTTTTTGACAGACTGTAATACGCTTTATGTGGGAAGCCGTAAAAATGCGTTAGATCACTTGGATACTGCATATGTGAATGGTTTTTCGCCGTTTCAAACGGGCTGCCATGTTATTATCGGTGACGGCTTGAAGGGAACCGACGAAGCGCTTGTGCCAATTGACGGAGAATATATAAAAGAAGCCAAAATCGGACAGGCGATTATGGATGCGGATGTGTTTATTTCGTTGACTCATTTTAAAGGACATGAGATGGCCGGCTTTGGCGGTACAATAAAAAATATCGGTATGGGGTGCGGTTCCAGAGCCGGAAAAATGGAGCAGCACAATGACGGCAAGCCGCAGGTGGAACAAAAATATTGCGTGGGATGTGGCGCATGCTTTAAAATTTGTGCGCATGCAGCACCGATTATAAAAGACGGAAAAGCAACAATTGATCAGGACAAATGTGTGGGCTGTGGCAGATGCCTTGCGGTATGTCCAAAAGATGCCATTGATGCACAGGAATCTTCTTCCATCAAAATGCTCAACTACAAAATGGCAGAATACAGCTATGCGGTTTGCAAAGACCGTCCGTGTTTTCATATTTCTTTGATTTGCGATGTGTCTCCAAACTGCGACTGCCACGCGGAAAATGATATTCCGATTATTCCGAATGTGGGTATGCTTGCATCCTTCGACCCGGTAGCCCTCGACCAGGCATGTGCAGACCTTTGCAACAAAATGCCGGTTATGCACGGCAGTATTTTGGATGACAACATGAAGGAAATGGGCAACGAGGAACATCATGACCACTTCCATATGACCCATCCGGATACCGAGTGGCAAAGCTGCTTGAACCATGCCCAGAAAATGGGGCTTGGAACGAGAGAGTATGAGTTGATTACGGTTTAGAAATAGTTTGCGCGCCGAGGATATATTTTCCTGAAGCTGCATAAAGCATAAGGTGTTGGAGTGCGTAGGATGAGAGTGGTACAGAGACTAAAACACTTTTTCGTTATACCAACGAAAAAGGCATGAATGGAATTGTAGAATCGAAAAAGCTAGATCCATCCTTAAAGGCAAATAATCCTAAAGATGCCAGATACGGTAATGGTCAGTACTTGTCTGACATAAAGCCCAATACTCAAACATCCGTAAGTTTGGCTAAGAAATTTATTAATGTTCCGAATAAATATAAATACACACATTATGTTGAAATTGATGTAACCGATTTGGATGTTATTCAAGGTCGAGAAGGGGTATTTGTAATTCTTAATGAATCTCCCTTAGATTTAACGGACAGAATCATTAGTACAGGGCCAGTAGGCATACAATAAACGAGGTGAATATACATGAAATATTTGTTATTAGAACTGGATGAAGAAAAATATTGGTATGAGTTGGATGATGAAGGGTATGCATATCGACAAATTGTATTAGATGAACATTGCAAAATACATTTATCTTGTTTAGAAGATTGTTTGGCAGAAGGTCCAATTAATGAAGAGGATCTAGATGGTAGCATTATCACTTTGTCTAAACCAGAGTTTGATATTTTATGGGAAAACACTCTAAAACAATACGAGAAGTCGTGGGAAGATATTAAGAAAAAATATCCTATTGGTGTTTGTGTGCAAGGAGAATATAGCTATTCTTATCCTCAAGGTTCTATTATTAAAGGTGATGATTTTATTGCAATATATAAAGGTGATGAGCCATTTTGTCTCAACAAATTAGTCAGATACAAAGTAAAATCGTATGACGATATAAACATGTGGTTGGTAGTTGAGTAATGGGTGATATCGCCTAAAACACAATGACTTTAGTTTTAGCATCTTGACTGACAATTCCTAAACATCCATGTTACAATGGCACGCACCAGGGGTATAAGGGGACGGAAAATCCTTATAATATCTAAACAAAAACACGAAATCGGAGATGTTCTGTAGCTGTTATAGCAATCACAATAAAGATGCCCCAAAGCATAACAAATTTTTGTTGCGAATGAGATGCGTTTTTATGCGCGTAAAAAGGCTTAGTTTGCCGTTCATGGCAAATCTAAGCCTTTGCGTTCCTAAACAGGACAATTTTCATTACAAAATCTGTATTTCGTAAGCAGTTGTCTGAGGTGGTAAGCTTAATGTCATAAAGTTGGCATGTCGTACCCGCACACGGAATCCTGCCATCAAAGCAGAAAAGGGAACTTGTTGGCCCCTGCGGCTTACAATGCGTGCGTTTGGCGGTACGTTAAAGCGGATGATGGAATTGGTGTCGCCACCGCTTAACAAGGTGAAACTGCGCGTCTGCCGGTCAATTTCTAAGATTCTTCCGGTTGTTGTCATATCGGCTTCAAAATTTTGTACAACCTCAATAGAAAAAGCCGCAGCCTGCGGCGGAATGCTTCTTGTCATGGCAGAAGAAAATACCGCGTTGATAACCATGCCTACGCGCAAAGCGCTTGCCGGGATGCGTCTGCCGTTCATGCCCTGGATGTTTGTGTTGTTTCCGACAACAAGCACAATGCGCATTACCTCGTCGTTGCAGCAATCGGACTCTGTGTAGGAGACTGTGACAAACGCAGTTGCATTTTCGAAATATATTTCTTCGATGGTACCATTTCTTAGACGACTGGCCAAATTATGGTTTAAAAATTGATTCATAAAGCATCTTCCTTCTTTTTTATTTTTATCATATTCCGATAGAAAAGTAGTTGGTACTATGATTTTATCACGAAACGGCCGGTTGGTACATTGACAAGTTGGAAAAATAAAACTATAATTATTGTGCTGATTTTTGCATAAAAGCAGGGATGCTTAAAGTATAAAGAAAACGTGGAGGAAGATACCATGAAAGCATATGGTGTAAATGAACTGAGAAAAATGTACTTAGAGTTCTTCGAAAGCAAAGAGCATTTGAAAATGAAGAGCTTTTCTTTAGTACCGCACAATGACAACAGTCTTTTGATTATTAACTCCGGTATGGCACCGCTTAAACCATACTTTACAGGACAGGAGATTCCGCCAAGAAAGCGTGTTACAACATGCCAGAAATGTGTGCGTACAGGTGATATCGAAAACGTAGGTAAGACAGCAAGACATCTTACTTTCTTTGAGATGCTTGGAAACTTCTCTTTTGGCGATTACTTCAAACACGAAGCAATTGCATGGAGCTGGGAGTTTTTGACTGAAGTAGTAGGAATGGATCCGGAAAGATTGTATCCGTCCATTTACTGCGAAGATGACGAAGCATTTGATATTTGGACAAAAGAAGTTGGCGTTCCGGGTGAAAAAATCACAAGATTTTACAGAGATGCGGAAGGCAAATGCGACAACTTCTGGGAGCACGGCGCAGGTCCTTGCGGTCCTTGTTCTGAAATTTATTATGACCGAGGCGAAAAATACGGCTGTGGCAAACCGGATTGTAAAGTAGGTTGTGAATGCGACCGTTTCATGGAAGTATGGAACAACGTATTTACACAATTTGACAACGATGGTAAAGGAAACTACGAAGAATTGGAACAAAAGAACATTGATACAGGTATGGGTCTTGAAAGACTTGCATCTGTTGTTCAAGATGTAGATTCAATCTTCGATGTTGATACAATCAGAGCACTTCGCGACAAAGTATGTGAATTTGCAAATGTGGAATATAAGAAAGATGAAAACAAAGACGTTTCTATCCGCCTTATCACAGACCACATCCGTTCAGCAACATTTATGATCTCAGACGGTATCATGCCTACAAACGAAGGTAGAGGATATGTGCTTCGTCGTTTGATCAGACGTGCGGCTCGTCACGGACGTCTTCTTGGAATCGACGGAAAATTCCTTGCTAAATTAAGTGAAACAGTGATCGAAGGTTCTAAAGATGGATATCCAGAATTGGATGAAAAGAAAGATTTCATCTTCAAGGTGTTAACACAAGAAGAAGATAAGTTTAATAAGACAATCGACCAAGGTTTAAACATTCTTGGAACATTGCAAGAAGAATTAAAAGAAGCTGGTGAAACAGTTCTTTCAGGGGAAAATGCGTTCAAATTATATGACACATACGGATTCCCATTAGATTTAACAAAAGAAATCTTAGAAGAAGCAGGTTACACGATTGATGAAGCTGGTTTCAAAGCAGCGATGGAAGAACAAAGAGTGAAAGCTCGTACAGCTCGTAAAGTGACAAACTACATGGGTGCTGACGCAACTGTATATGATGAAATCGACGCGGCTGTAACAACTGCATTTGTTGGATATGATAATCTTGTATACGATTCAAAGATCAGCGTTCTTACAACAGAAACAGAGATCGTTGAAGCTGTGACAGAAGGTGAAAATGCTACAATCTTCGTTGAAGAAACACCATTCTATGCGACAATGGGTGGTCAAGAAGGCGACAAAGGTGTGATCAAAACAGCAGATGCGGAATTTGTTGTTAATGACACGATCAAATTATTAGGTGGAAAAGTTGGACATGTTGGTGTTGTGACAAAAGGTATGTTCAAAGTTGGCGATACTGTGACTTTAGCAGTAGACGAAAAAGGCAGAGCAAACACATGTAAAAACCACAGTGCAACTCACTTGTTACACAGAGCATTAAGAAATGTTCTTGGTTCACATGTAGAACAAAAAGGTTCTCTTGTAACACCGGACAGACTCCGTTTTGACTTTGCTCATTTCTCAAGTCGGAGGGCCAAGCGGTCTTAGGAAGACAGAATCAATGCTAAG
>JAZQDM010000027.1:0-2043 GCA_045546775.1 Lachnospiraceae bacterium
GACTTGTGTTATATTGTATCGAGAAGGATAAAGCGATTGATGAGTTATCTCTTGCTGAGCTTCAGGAGATTAGCCCTGTATTCGGTGAGGATATCTTTGATGCGGTAAGTCTTGAGACTTGTGTCAATAAGAGAATGACTATCGGTGCTCCGGGACCGGATGCCATGAGAGAGGTTATTGCACTTCATAAAGCTTATTTAAGCGAGAACTAATTGGTAACAGGCACGGTGAAATTGCGTGCTTAGGTCTAAGGACCGTAATAAAAGAAGATATATTAAGAAATGAGGAAATGAAAAATGAGTGAAAAATTACGAGTTGGTATCCTTGGTGGTACAGGTATGGTTGGACAGAGATTCATCTCTTTGTTAGAAAACCATCCGTGGTTTGAAGTAACAACAATCGCAGCAAGTCCGCGTTCCGCAGGTAAAACTTATGCAGAAGCAGTTGGTGACAGATGGAAAATGACGACACCGATGCCGGAAGCAGTAAAAGATATCGTTGTTATGAACGTAAACGAAGTAGAAAAAGTTGCTGCAGAAGTAGATTTTGTTTTCAGTGCAGTTGACATGACAAAAGACGAAATCAAAAAAATCGAAGAAGATTATGCAAAAACAGAGACACCGGTTGTTTCCAACAACAGTGCACACAGATGGACACCGGACGTTCCGATGGTAGTGCCGGAAATTAACCCGGACCATATGAAAGTAATCGATTTCCAGAAAAAGAGACTTGGAACAACAAGAGGTTTCGTAGCTGTAAAACCGAACTGCTCAATCCAGAGTTATGCACCGGTACTTACCGCTTGGAAAGAGTTTGAGCCGGTTGAAGTTGTCGCAACAACATATCAGGCAATTTCCGGAGCAGGTAAAACATTCAAAGACTGGCCGGAAATGGAAGGAAACATCATTCCTTACATCGGCGGTGAAGAAGAGAAGAGTGAAAAAGAACCGCTTCGTATTTGGGGCGAAATCAAAGACGGTGTAATTGTTCCGGCTACTTCTCCGGCAATTACATGCCAGTGTATCCGTGTTCCTGTATTAAACGGACATACAGCAGCTGTGTTTGTAAAATTCAATAAAAAACCGACAAAAGAACAGTTAATCGAAAAACTTCGCGCTTTTTCAGGTGCTCCGCAAGAATTGCAGCTTCCGAGTGCTCCGAAGCAGTTTATCCAGTATTTGGAAGAAGACAATCGTCCGCAGGTTACAGCTGACGTGGATTACGAAAACGGTATGGGCGTAAGCGTAGGACGTTTGAGAGAAGACACTATTTACGATTTCAAATTTGTAGGTCTTTCTCACAACACGGTTCGAGGTGCAGCAGGTGGTGCTGTTCTTTGTGCAGAACTTTTGAAAGCACAGGGATACATTACAAAAAAATAATGCTGTGACTGTATTATAAAAATTGACACGAAAGAGGAGGCACAGGCATATGGACGAGATGCGCTATCAATTAAACTTATTGACGGCGATGAACAAGAAACTCGGCGGACAGGAAAAAATGTACCGCTTAGTTTGTGAGTCCGCCGCCGTGGGCTTCCTCTATTTTTCTTTTGAAGAAAACAAAATCCAATGTATTGGAAGTTGGAACAAGTATTTTGATTTTGATGTGACCCAGACAAAAGATTTGGAACAAATTTTTGAACTGGCAGAAAAAGAGCATGCTGACAAACTTCGCGATGTGATTTTTTTGGAGAAGCGCGGAGGTGAAAATGCCAGTGCGGAATGCTATTTTGAAAGCTTACAGAAGTGGTATCGTTTTGAGACAAGGCTGTTTTTTGATGAACGGGGAAAAGTGACAGACAAAATAGTGCTTGTTCATGATGTGACAGAACGCAAGAAACAGACACTTTTGCTGGAAAATATGGCATATTACGATATGGCAACCGGGTTGTATAACCGCAATTATTTTGTGATGAATCTGGGCAAATATTTGCGCAGGGCGGAAGAAGAAAATGCCACAGTCAGTGTATTGTTTATTGATATAGATGATTTCAAAAAAATAAATGATGGTAAAGTCGGAGGCCAAGCGGTCTTAGGAAGA
>JAZQDM010000028.1:0-155190 GCA_045546775.1 Lachnospiraceae bacterium
GGTTCGAGCCCTACTCAGGGAGTTAAGGCCCCGTGGTCAAGCGGTTAAGACATCGCCCTTTCACGGCGGTAACACGGGTTCGATTCCCGTCGGGGTCATTGAATCGATAATTTTCAGGTGACTGTTGATTATCGATTTGTTATAAACATAATATTTTTGGCGCCATGGCCAAGTGGTAAGGCAAAGGTCTGCAACACCTCTATCACCAGTTCAAATCTGGTTGGCGCCTCTTAGAAACCTCGAAGTATTTTCGAGGTTTTTTGTTGTGTATAAAAATTGTATTATAAAAAAAGAAAAAACGTCCGATAATCTTTATAGAAGAGAGGTGATACGGATGTTACCTATTTCAGGAACGATTCGAAATACAGTTAAACTTGCCGGGTTGCAACAAAAATGGGAACAGAAAAAACAAAATGGTGCAATGGCAATACAGAAAGACATGGATGTCGAACAGAGACAAATTTTAATGTATCAAGAAGACCTTAAAAGGATGCGGGAGAGTGATAAGTATTCTTCTCTTGATGCAAAAATAAAAGCCGGAAAAGAGCTTACAACGGAAGAACTGGCATATTTAAAAGAAAAAAATCCGACTGCATATATGGATTATTTGGAAATTAGACGAGAAAAGAAGGCGTACGAGCGTGAACTGAAAAATTGCAAGACAAAGGAAGATGTACAAGAATTAAAAGTAACAAAACTTGGACATATTGCAGCACAGGCAAAATCGGTAGTCAATAATCCGCATATTCCAAAAGCAAAAAAATTGGAATTGCTAGGTAAGTTTTTGGCAAAGGTATCAAACATACAAGAAGTGCATACAAAATTTGTGCAGTCCGGGTCTTATAGCAGTCTTCCGACAGAAGAAGAGATCGCGCACAAAGAGCATGAAAATTTGCAGTCGACAGAGGAAGTGGCTCAAAAAGCACAAGAAAATCAACAATCATCGGAACATTCGCCGATAGAAGATGAGAGAGATGAAGAAAAACCGGAATTTGACGGTTTGAAGCGCGAGCTGACACAATATATAGAACAGGTTGAAGGGATGAATAAAGAACAAGAATGAGAAGATATCATGCACTTGATGCTATACGAGGAATTACACTAATCAGTATGATATTGTATCATGCAACATGGGACTTGGTGTACATGTTTGGTCAAAACTGGACTTGGTACGATAGAGAACCGGGCTATGTGTGGCAGCAAAGTATTTGCTGGGTATTCATATTACTATCAGGATTTTGCTGGTCATTCGGCAGGAAAAAATGGAAGCGTGGAATGCTGATTTTTTGCGGCGGTGTGTTGATTACTGTTGTAACACTTTTACTGATGCCGGAAAATCGTGTTGTGTTCGGTGTACTTACCTTGATTAGTTCCTGTATGTTGCTTATGATACCACTTGATAAATGGTTAAAAAAATGCAATCCATACATTGGATGCTGTGTTAGCTTCCTTTTATTTTTCTTGTTTCGAAATGTAAATGACGGGTATCTTGGATTTGAAAAATGGAATATTTTAAAGATTTCATCAAGTATGTACCGCAATTTATTTACCACTTATTTGGGCTTTCCGGAACCGGGATTTTTTTCAACAGATTATTTTTCCATCTTACCGTGGTTGTTCCTTTTTGTAGCGGGATATTTTTTGTATTATGTTGCGTTAAGACAAAATATGCTGAAGATTTTTGAGCATAATGTGAGCAAACCGTTGCAATGGATTGGCAGACATTCTTTTGAAATTTATTTAGTACATCAGCCGGTTTTGTATGCCGGATTAAGTTTATTCTTTTTTATCATGTAACCATATAAACATATGCAAATGGATTTGCATTCAAAAATGATTTTAAGGAGGAAATCGTTATGGCAGTAATTCATGGTGCAACTTATGCACAAATGGCTTATCAGGTCAACAATACTTATCACAAGAAAGAAACAGATACAACAAAGTTTCCGGTTGACACAAAGCCGTCAGATGATGTGAAAAAAACGGAGGATGAAAAAAAGATAGAAGTGAAAGGCGCCAACACGTATGGCAGTCCTAAACTGTCGGAGAAAGCGCTGGAGTACTATAACTCTTTAAAAGCAAAATTTGGTAATCTCAATTTTGTACTTGTGGCTTCTGATAAAAAACAGGAAGCGGAAATGATGAAGGGAAGTTTTGCCAGTGCAGGCGCGCTTACCGTATTAATTGATACCGAAAAAATAGAGCGCATGGCAACGGATGAACAATACCGCAAAAAGTACGAAGCGATTATTGCAAATGCGCAGCCTAAACTTGCTTCTTTCAAAGAACAGCTTGGCAGCAAAGCGAGTGGAATCAGTGCCTTTGGAATGACCTTCAATAAAAAAGGGGAGGCATCTTTCTTTGCTGTAGTTGATAAATCGTTGCAGGCACAGCGCGACCGCATAGAGCGTAAGGCGGAAGAAAAGAAAGAGGCAAAGAAAAAGGAACAGAAAAAAGCAGAAAAAGAAAAGGCAGAAGCGCGTCTTGAGAAAAGAGCACAAAAAAATGCAGAAAAGGAAGACGAAAAAGTGATGATTACCGCGGATTCCGTCGAAGAGCTTTTGCGTAAGCTGGACGAATATTATCAGCAGGGAATGTTCGAATCTATTCGGACGACGCAGGAACAACAAGTTGGCACAAAAATAGATTTCAGCATTTAAGCAAGACGTTGTTGCGCAAAAAGAAAATACAAAAACAAAAAGACCGTCGCACGAAGACGAAATATGCCGGATAGGAAAGGCATAGTAAGCATGTGCGACGGTTTTATATTTAATTTATATTAATTTTATAATAAACTGCTTGAAAAACACGATGACATTTTCTATACTAGGTGTGGCGTTAAAATAGAAAAATGAAACAGCAACATGAAAAGAAGAAGCTATTTTATAGCGGGAAGGAAAAGAAATGCTGGAACTTAAAAATATTAAAAAAGATTACTCAGCCGGCGATACTGTTGTTCACGCGCTGAAAGGGATTGATATCCAGTTTCGTGAGAGTGAATTTGTGTCCATTTTAGGACAGTCCGGTTGTGGAAAGACTACCATGCTTAATATCATTGGAGGTCTTGACCAATATACCGAAGGGGATTTGATTATTAACGGGAAATCCACAAAAGATTTCAAAGACCGTGACTGGGATGCATACCGCAATCAGTCTATCGGTTTTGTATTCCAAAGTTACAACCTGATTCCGCATCAGTCGGTATTGCAAAACGTGGAATTGGCGCTTACACTTTCCGGTATTTCCAAGTCGGAGAGAAGAGAACGCGCGAAGAAAGCGTTGGAAGAAGTTGGTCTTGGAAACCAGTTACATAAAAGACCGAGCGAGATGTCCGGTGGACAGATGCAGCGTGTAGCGATTGCGAGAGCGTTGATTAATAATCCGGATATTATTCTTGCCGACGAACCGACCGGTGCGTTGGACACAGAAACCAGTCTTCAAGTTATGGAGATTTTGAAAAAAATCTCTCAGGACCGCTTGATTGTTATGGTTACACATAACCCGGATTTGGCTGAAAAATACTCTACCCGTATTGTGCGTATGCTGGACGGTGTCATTACAGACGATTCCAAACCGCTTACGGAAGAAGAGTTAAAAACATACAGAGAAGCAGATAAAAAGAAAAACGAAAACAAGAAAAAAGTGAAAAAACCGTCCATGTCCTTTGCGACATCGTTCGGACTTTCTATGAAAAATCTTTTTACAAAAAAAGGTCGTACCATTCTTACCTCATTTGCCGGTAGTATCGGTATTATCGGTATTGCGTTGATATTTGCAGTATCGCAAGGTATGACAACGTATATTAACATGGTGCAGGAAGATACCCTTTCTTCTTATCCGCTTACCATTCAGGCGACAAATGTGGATTTATCTACTCTTATGGAAACATTCGTGGGTGTTGCAGAGGAATCACAGGATTCTCACGATTTGGATAAAGTGTATTCGCAGGCAGTTATTTATGACATGATTAATGCCATGAATAACATTGAGACAACAGAAAACGATTTGAAATCTTTCAAAGCGTTCATCGAAAAAGAGCGCGCTGATGAGAATAGTACATCGGGCCTCAAAGAAGCACTTAGCGGCGTACAGTATACATACGATTTGGATATGCTTGTATATACCGAAAACGTGGATGGAAAAATCGTGCATTCGGATGCAGAAGAACTTTTGGCAAAAATGTTGTACGATTATTATGGCATGGATATGACGAACATGATGAACAGTGCAAGTTCGGCAAACAATCCGATGGCATCCATGATGTCTTCTTCCGGTGGCGGCATGAAAATCTGGGTGGAAATGCTTCCGGGTGATGACGGAAAATTAGTAAATCCGATTTTGGAAAACCAGTATGATTTGGTCTACGGTTCCTGGCCGACCCAGGCAAACGAAATCGTAGTTGTTATCACAGAGAACAATGAGATTGATGACCTTACACTTTACTCCTTAGGATTAAAATCCGAAGAAGATATTTCTGAAGTATTCAATAACGTTATGGATCAGGAAGAAATCACGGAAGGATTGGATTCCTGGACATACGAAGAAATTTGTGACATGAGTTTCCGCGTTATTTTGAATTCTTCTTGCTATACGTTAGATGAAAACACAGGTCTTTATATGGACTTGCGAGATACGGACGCAGGACTTCGCTATTTGTATGACAACGGTGTGGAATTAAAAATTTCCGGTATTATCCGTCCCAGCGAGGATGCTTCTTCTGCAATGCTTACGGGAACAATCGGCTATACAAGCGAGTTGACAGAGTATGTCATCGAACAGTCAAAAGATTCGGATGCAGTCAAAGCGCAGATGGCAGATCCGACGATGGATGTACTTACCGGGCTTCCGTTTAAAGAAAACACCGGAAACCTGACCGATGCAGAAAAAGAAGCAGAGTTTAAGAAATATATCGAAAATCTGGATGAAACCCAGAAAGCAGAAGCTTACGTGCAGATGATGAGTATTCCTACACAGGAGCAGTTGGATATGGCTGTATCCCAGGCGATGGGAGATATGACAAGAGAAGATATGGAAGAAACTCTCGTGCAGGCAATGACTATGCAGATGGGTATGAAGGAGGAAGAAATCCGAGAGTATACTTCCTCTATGAAAGACGAAGATATGGAAAGCCTGTTTGTGCAGATGATTGAAGAGCAGGTAAAAATTGAGATGGCAGCGCAGGTAGAAGCACAGATGAGCATGATGAGCGCAACACAGCTTGCGTATGCGTTAGACCAGAGCATGCCCATATATACAACTGAGCAGTGTGCATTGTATTATGATGAAGTGCTTGAGTTTTCCGAATCTACCTACGAGGCAAACCTGATTACACTCGGTTGCGTTGATTTGGATGATCCGTCTTCTATCAACTTGTTTGCTTCCAGCTTTGAAAACAAAGACGTAATCGAGGCTGCGATTGCAGATTACAACAAGACGGTAGAAGAATTATCACAGATTCGTTACACGGATTATATTGGAATCATGATGTCTTCCATTACTTCCATTATCAATGCTATTACCTATGTACTTGTTTCCTTTGTAGCGATTTCACTCGTTGTATCATCCATTATGATTGGTGTAATTACGTTGATTTCCGTACAGGAACGTACAAAAGAAATCGGTATTTTGCGTGCTATCGGTGCATCCAAGAGAGATGTATCCAGCATGTTTAATGCAGAGACGATGATCATCGGATTTACGTCCGGTTTGCTCGGTGTTTTGGTAACGTATTTGCTTTGTATTCCGATTAATGCGATTATCCATGCGCTTACCGGAATTAACAACTTAAATGCTTACCTGCCGGTGCCGGTTGCTGTTACACTTGTTGTGATCAGTGTTGTACTGACCTTGATTGCCGGAATTATTCCGTCAAGAAGCGCAGCAAAGAAAGACCCGGTTGTGGCACTTCGTACAGAATAAAAAAGAAAAGACTTTGGAGAGATATTCTTTCCAAAGTCTTTTTTATTTTCTTTAGACGACTCGCGGAGCGTGCCGACGTTTGTTATTACAAATCAGCAGTGTCAACCCAACCGAAATCGACACATCTGCCAAGGTCCCACGCATCTTTTCCGATGGATGCCTCGTCAGTAGCAGTATCTGCCAAAATTTTGTAGCTCCAGTAAAAATGTCCGGAACATTTTTTCCAAGCTTCCAATTGAGCTTTTGAAACTGCCTGATAAATTTCACTTCTTTTACGAAGTCCTGTTTCATCCGGTTCCTCTTTGGCAATGTTGGTGCCAAGAGAGTTGTAAACACACCATTCACCGCAAATAACAGGCACATACTTATTCATTTCTACCATCTCGGATTCAAACTGTTCCGTGATGAATTTTTTGTATCCTGCAATGGATGGTTCGCAATTAAAAATCTCTGCAATCATCAAATATTGATGCGTATCTAATGCCACATTTTCAAATGGGTGTGTTGTGAAAAACTCTTTCCAACCGCTCAGCATAAAAGCATCCTGAAAAACAACATATTTTTCCTTGGGCATCAGCGCGCGCAGACGGTTATAAGCATCCAAATAAAATTTTTCTACAACGGCGCGAGGAATCGTTGCACTGCCCTTTGCCACTTCCGGATCAAGCGGAGGATGCATAGCCGAAATCAGTTCTGCTGTAAAATAGCCGCCTTCCATAACCGGCTCATTCAAAACTTCAATACCCCACAGACAATCTCTGTTTCCGTAGCGCTTTGCAAGTCGTTCCAGTACATCTAAAATAAATTCAATGTTTTCCGGCTTCTGTGCCCACTTAAATACGCCGGAAATACCGCCGTTATCAAAACCGTTCTGGCCGTCCGGTGCAGTGTGCAAATCAATCAAAATTTTCAATCCGTATTTTTCAGCCCACGTAAAAGCTCTGTCCAAATGTTCTACACAGCCGATAAATGGTTCCACGTCGCCAAAAATAAAGTGCGGAACCGGAATTCGTACCGCATCAACGCCCCACGATTTGATTGTCACAAAATCGCGCTCTGTAATGTATTCATCTCGGTGTGTGCGTATTCTCGCCTCATATATATCTCTTGGTAATTGGCGCGGAAGCCAGTATTCATCGTAAGCGGTTGTTCCTTCAAAAAGTGACGGGCTCATCCATTTTTCAAGAACAAGCCAGTTGCCTAAATTGACACCATTAATGTACATAAAAGTTCTCCTTCGTATGAATTTGCAAAAAATAGTTCTAGCTTGCTAGAATATTTTCATATCATTACAATAAATTTTAAAACATGAGAGTGATTTGGTCAAATAATAATTGAATTGTACAACAACTTGATATATACTTAATGTACCGCGTTACTTGTCGAAAGTAATAAATTTTGGTCGCATTTTTACGGGGACAAAACGTGCAAAAAATTTTTTATAAGTAAGGAGAGGGAGTATGGAAGCAATTTTAATCACTATTGCAGTAATTGTTATTGTTTTATTTCTTGTCATCGTTACAGTCGGATACAAGAAAGCACCGCCGGATACGGCATTCATTATTTCAGGTTTAAGAAAAAAAGTAATCGTAGGTAAAGCGAGCATTAAAATTCCGTTTTTGGAAAGATTGGATAAATTGAGCTTAAAGCTTATTGCCATCGATGTAAGAACGGCAAGTGCAGTGCCGACAGCGGATTACATTAACATTCAGGTTGATGCAGCCGTTAACATCAAAATCAGCAGCGAGCCGAAACAGCTTTCCCTTGCAGCTGAAAACTTTTTGAACCAGAACACACAGTATATCGCAAACATTGCAAGAGAGGTTTTGGAAGGTAACATGCGTGAAATCGTAGGACGTATGAGACTGGAAGAAATGGTTAGCGACCGCCAGAAATTTGCAAACCTTGTAAAAGAAAATGCGGAGCCGGATTTGGCTGCCATGGGTCTTGATATTGTCAGCTTCAACGTACAGAATTTCGTTGACGGCAACGGCGTAATCGATGACCTCGGTATTGATAATATTTCACAGATTAAGAAAAAAGCTGCCATTGCAAAAGCAGAGGCAGACAAAGAAATCGCTGTTGCAAAAGCAGAGGCAGACCGTCAGGCAAATGACGCCCGTGTTAATGCAGCAAGAGAGATTGCGAAAAAGAACAACGAACTTGCACTTCAGCAGGCAGAGTTAAAGAAACAGGAAGATACAAAGAAAGCGGAAGCAGATGCAGCTTACAGCATTCAGGAACAGGAACAGCGTAAGACCATTGAAATTGCAACTGCAGAAGCAAGCATCGCAAAACAGGAAAAAGAAGTTATCCTTAAGATGCGCGAAGCAGAAGTACGCGAAAAAGCGTTGGATGCGGAAATCAAGAAAAAAGCGGAAGCAGAAAAATTTGCCCGCCAGCAGGAATCCGATGCCGTATTGTATGAGCGTCAGAAAAAAGCCGAAGCGGAAAAATTCGAGCGTGAAAAAGAAGCGGAAGCTTTGAAAGCAACTGCAGAAGCTCAGAAATATGCAAAAGAACAGGAAGCTGTCGGTATCCGTATGGTCGGTGAAGCGGAAGCGGAAGCCATCCGTGCAAAAGGTCTTGCAGAAGCGGAAGCGATGGAAAAGAAAGCAGAAGCTTACCAGAAATACAACAACGCAGCTATGGCAGAAATGCTCATCGGCGTTCTTCCGGATATCGCAGGAAAGATTTCCGAGCCGCTTAAACAGATTGATAAAATTACTATCATCGGTGGTGGTGACGGTGCAGGCAACGGCGTTGGCGATGTAGCAGGCAACGTTCCGGCAGTTATGACCAAACTGTTTGAATCCATGAAAGAAACTGTAGGCATTGACCTTGCAGAAATCGTAAAAGCAGGTTCTTACGATGCCAAAGTAAACCGCAACGTAAATATCACAGGCTTGGAGAATGCTTCTCCTGAATTACAGGACCAGGCAGCATCCCTTGCAATTGATATGGCAATGCACGATGATGGGAAATAAAGATTTGCGTATATAAGTATTAAAAATGCAAAAATGGGCGTGAACAAGCAATGAAGCTTGTCCACGCCCATTTTGTACATATGCCCACGATTCAGAGCCCACATTCGCAAAAGCGCCTCTGCGAGGCTTTCCTTTTGCTCATGCGAGGCTTCTCGCCATATAGATTTGGAGACAGCGGCTTTTTCAAGCGAGCTTGAGCAGCCGCTGTTCCCAAATCTGCATGGCTCTGAATCGTGGGCAGTTTATATTTCTTTAATAAATTATTTTAGGAAATATTGTTGACAATAAAAAGGGTAAGTGATATTTTATGTCTATGAGGTGTTAGCACTCTTAAAGGTTGAGTGCTAACAATTAAGAAAAGAGGTGGCGCAGTGCAGTTAGATGAAAGAAAAATGAAAATATTGCAGGCCATTATCCGCAACTACTTAGAGACCGGTGAACCGGTAGGCAGCAGGACTATTTCCAAATATACAGACTTAAATTTAAGCTCTGCGACCATTCGGAATGAGATGTCTGACCTTGAGGAGTTGGGATACATCATTCAGCCACATACTTCCGCCGGAAGGATTCCTTCAGACAAGGGCTATCGTTTGTACGTAGACAAGATGATGGAGGACAAAGAGCGGGAAATCGACGAGCTGAAAGAGATGATTCTTGAAAAAGAAGACAAGATGGAACACCTCTTAAAACAGGTAGCCAAAGTACTTGCCGTAAATACCAATTACGCAACGATGATTACCGCGCCGCAGATTCACAAAAACAAGCTGAAATTTATTCAGCTTTCCAGAGTGGATAGCAACCAGTTGCTGGCAGTTATCGTGGTGGAAGGTAATGTGATTAAAAACACCATTCTTTCTGTGGACGAAGAGCTGGATGAAGAGACATTGTTAAAGCTCAACATTTTGCTCAACACAAGCTTAAACGGCTTGACCATTGACGAAATCAGTCTTGGACTTATTTCCGCGATGAAGCAGCAGGCAGGAATCCACAGCGATATCGTAGGCGATGTAATCGATGCGGTGGCAGAAGCCATCAAAGCCGATGACGATTTGGAAATTTACACAAGCGGCACCAACAACATTTTAAAATATCCGGAGCTTTCCGATAAGCAAAAAGCAAGTGACCTCATCAATACATTTGAAGAAAAACAAATGCTTTCGGAGCTTGTGCAGGATTCTCTTTTGGATGAGCCGGGCACGGGAATTCAAGTTTACATCGGCGAGGAGACGCCGGTCAGAACGATGAAAGATTGCAGCGTCGTGACAGCTACTTACGAGCTGGAGGAAGGTGTGAAAGGTACGATAGGAATCATCGGGCCGAAGCGTATGGATTATGACAAGGTTGTCGGAACATTAAAGACGTTAAAGCACCAGTTAGACGATTTGTATAAGAAGAAATAGAAAGGATGAACAGAGTGTCAGATACAGATATGGAAAAAGAGATATTTGATGAAAACGCACAGGATTTAAATCGTGCAGAAGCAAATGCGTCTGAGGAAGCAAAAGCAGAAGAGGCGAAAGCGCCGGAAAGCGCAAACGCAACAGAAACTGCCGAGGCGCAAGAAAACGAAGCTTCCGATGCAGAAAAAGAGTCCGACAAGAAAGCGGACAAAAAAGCAGATAAGAAAAAAGCGAAAGCAGACAAAAAGCAGGATGCTTTAAAAGAAAAAGTAGATGAGCTGGAAGACAGAGTAAAACGTCAGATGGCAGAATTTGATAATTTCCGTAAACGTACGGAAAGAGAAAAATCACAGATGTTTGAGACCGGCGCAAGAAGCGTAATCGAAAAAATTCTTCCTGTTGTAGACAATTTCGAGAGAGGGCTTGCAACGATTCCGGAAGAAGACAAAGACAGCGGATTTGCAAACGGCATGAACATGATATACAAACAGCTTATGACAGAGCTGGAAAACCTTGGTGTAAAACCGATTGAAGCGTTGGGGCAGGAATTTAACCCGGAACTTCATAACGCAGTAATGCAGACAGAGAGCGATGAGTACGAATCCGGAGTCATCGCCCAGGAGTTGCAAAAAGGTTACACTTACAGAGATACCGTAGTAAGATACAGCATGGTTGCAGTTACAGTATAAAAAATTTATCTATTATTTTAGGAGGAAAACAAAATGGGAAAAATTATTGGTATTGACTTAGGTACAACAAACAGTTGTGTTGCCGTTATGGAAGGTGGTAAACCTACTGTTATCGCAAATACAGAAGGAGCAAGAACAACACCGTCCGTTGTAGCTTTTACAAAAAACGGCGAAAGACTTATCGGTGAGCCGGCAAAACGTCAGGCTGTAACAAACGCAGAAAAGACAATTTCATCTATCAAACGTGACATGGGTACAGACCGTGGACGTACAATCGATGACAAAAAATATTCACCGCAGCAAATTTCTGCTATGATTCTTCAGAAATTAAAAGCAGATGCAGAAAGCTACTTGGGCGAAACAGTAACAGAAGCGGTTATTACCGTTCCGGCTTACTTCAACGATGCTCAGCGTCAGGCAACAAAAGACGCAGGTAAAATTGCAGGTCTTGATGTAAAACGTATTATCAACGAGCCCACAGCAGCAGCTTTGGCATACGGTCTTGATAACGAAAAAGAGCAGAAAATCATGGTTTACGACTTAGGTGGTGGTACATTCGACGTTTCCATTATTGAAATCGGCGAAGGTGTTATCGAAGTACTTGCAACATCCGGTGACAACAGACTCGGTGGTGATGACTTCGACCAGAAGATCGTTGACTGGATGTTAACAGAGTTTAAAAACGCAGAAGGTGTAGATCTTTCTACAGATAAGATGGCGCTTCAGAGATTAAGAGAAGCAGCAGAAAAAGCAAAAAAAGAATTGTCTTCTGCTACAACAACAAACATTAACCTTCCGTTCATCACAGCTACAGCTGAAGGTCCGAAACACTTTGACATGAATCTTACAAGAGCTAAATTTGATGAATTAACACATGATTTAGTAGAAAGAACAGCAATTCCGGTACAGAACGCTTTGAAAGATGCAGGCTTAAACGCTTCCGAACTTTCCAAAGTATTGTTGGTAGGTGGTTCTACTCGTATTCCGGCTGTTCAGGATAAAGTAAAAGCTTTGACAGGTCACGAACCGAGCAAAGCATTAAACCCGGATGAATGTGTTGCACTCGGTGCTTCTATCCAGGGTGGTAAACTTGCAGGTGATGCAGGTGCAGGCGAAATCTTACTTCTTGACGTAACTCCGCTTTCTCTTTCCATCGAGACAATGGGTGGCGTTGCTACAAGATTGATTGAAAGAAATACAACAATTCCGACGAAAAAGAGCCAGATTTTCTCTACAGCAGCTGACAACCAGACAGCAGTTGATATCAACGTTGTTCAGGGTGAAAGACAGTTTGCAAGAGATAACAAATCTCTCGGACAGTTCAGATTGGATGGTATCCCGCCAGCAATGCGCGGTGTTCCGCAGATTGAAGTTACTTTCGACATCGATGCAAACGGTATCGTAAACGTTTCAGCAAAAGATTTGGGAACAGGAAAAGAACAGCACATTACAATTACAGCAGGCTCCAGCATGTCTGATGATGAAATCGAAAGAGCTGTAAAAGAAGCAGCTGAATTCGAAGCACAGGATAAGAAGAGAAAAGAAGCTATCGACGCAAGAAACGAAGCAGATTCCTTCGTATTCCAGACAGAAAAAGCATTAAACGAAGTGGGCGACAAGATTGACGCAGGCGAAAAAGCAGGTGTGGAAGCTGACTTAAATGCATTAAAAGACATTCTTGAGAAAACAAAAGACAGAGAAATGACAGACGCTGAAGTTGATGAAATGAAAGCTGCAAAAGAAAAACTTATGACAGGTGCACAGGCATTATTCACAAAAATGTATGAAAACATGCAAGGTGCAGCCGGAGCAGCAGGTCCGGACATGAGCAACATGGGCGGTCAGGCAGAACCGGATATGGGAGCAGCAGCAGACGACGTAGTTGACGGCGATTACAGAGAAGTTTAATTTTCACGAAGTAGAAGTGAAATTAAGGGAGAGGGTTTTTAGCAATGCTATAAACCCTTTTCCGATAGTTTTAGATTTTGAGGAGTAAAGGATGAAAAGGCTGCGAAAGCAGCGGATTGAGAGGAATTATGGCAGAACAAAAACGAGACTACTATGAAGTGCTCGGTGTAGATAAAAATGCAGACGAAGCAGCAATCAAAAAAGCATACAGAACTCTTGCCAAAAAATACCATCCGGATGCCAATCCGGGCGATGAGGAAGCCGAAAAGAAATTCAAAGAGGCATCCGAGGCATATGCGATTCTTTCCGACCCGGAAAAGAAACGTCAGTATGATCAGTATGGTCACGCCGCATTTGAGGGCGGTGGTGCTGGCGGCTTCGGTGGATTTGATTTTAACGGTGCAGACTTTGGCGATATTTTTGGTGATATTTTTGGCGACTTTTTCGGTGGCGGACGTCGCGGCAGAACAAGCAACGGTCCGATGAAAGGTGCCAACATCCGCACCAGCGTGCGTATCACATTTGAAGAAGCTGTATTCGGCGTAGACAAAGAAGTGGAATTGACACTGAAAGATGAGTGTACAACTTGCCATGGAAGCGGTGCAAAACCGGGGACAACAGCAGAAACATGTTCGAAGTGTGGCGGTAAAGGCCAGGTTGTATATTCACAGCAGACTTTCTTTGGCCCGGTAAGAAATGTACAGACATGTCCGGATTGTCAGGGAAGCGGAAAAGTAATCAAAGAAAAATGTACCGATTGTCACGGAACCGGTTATATTGCAAACCGCAAAAAAATCCAGGTATCCATTCCGGCAGGTATCGACAACGGACAGAGTGTCCGCATCCGTGAAAAAGGAGAACCGGGTACAAACGGCGGACCGAGAGGCGATTTGCTTGTGGAAGTCATTGTACAGCGTCATCCGATTTTCCAGCGTCAGGATTATCATATTTATTCTACTGTTCCGGTATCCTTTGCTGTGGCAGCACTGGGTGGAGAAATTGTCGTAGACACCGTGGACGGTAAAGTAATCTATGAAGTAAAACCGGGTACACAGACCGACACAAAAGTGCGCTTAAAGGGCAAAGGTGTACCGTCACTTCGTAACAAAGAAGTGCGTGGCGACCATTACATTACGCTCGTTGTGCAGGTGCCGGATAAATTGTCTCACGAAGCAAAAGAACTTTTGAAAAAATTTGATGAAGAGACGGGCGACAGCCTGAATGCAGCAAAAAATGTAACCTCCGGTTCCGATAAGGACGAATCCGGAAAAGAGAAGAAGAAAAAATTCTGGAAATAGTAAGAGGCGAAATCCGGTGGGACAATCGGGTTTCGCTTTTTTGAATGAGTTAAGAGTTTGGAAGGGCGCCGTCTGTGGATAAATCGTTTTTTGTCGGTGTCGGAAAGTAAGAAACTCTAAAAGCCTCGGAGGAAAGGTAGTATATACGGACGCAACCGGCGGCCATTCGCCATCCATGGCTCACAGCCGCCTTTTTCGGACATCGTGTCCGAAAATTGCTGATTATGTAATGAGGCTTTAAGAGTATCTAACTTCCCTTCCAATGACAAAAAACGATTTATCCACAGACGGCTTCCTCTTCAAAACAACTTATAGCTTACAGAATTGACAATAAGTAACGATTTCCCGTATAATCATACTGGATAAGTCTTTTAGATTTTGAGGGAGAAGGGCAACGAAAAAGTATGGATAAAAATGAGTGGTATCAAATAGGAGAAGATATAAAAAGACAAGTGCAGGATGCGATTGACAGCAACGATTTTTCCCAGCTGAGCAAGACGATTGGCAATACGGTCGGACAAGCAGTCGGTGACGTGGGAAAGGCGGTTGGCGACGTCGGAAAAGGGGTCAGCGATGCTTTTGCGGAAATGCGGATTGGCTTTCAGGAATCGTTTGAAAACGGCATGAGAAAGGTAAACCAGCCGAAGCGCCCGATGTACAACGGCGATGTGTATTATGGGAAGCCCAATTTGCGGCCGGATGCGAAGCTGTTTAACCGGAATCCTCAGGGAAAAGTTTCCGGTATATTGCTTGCATTTGTAGGATTTGGTCTGATGGGAGCTATGGTTCCGGCAGCACTTATTACGATGATTCAAAGCGCATTTTTTGGCGGAGCGGTTACGGAACTTGTTGTGCCGGCGATTGGAGCTGCTACCGGATTTGGAATCGGTATGCATGGTGTGAATTTGCGCAGCCGTTACACAAGATTCAAAAATTACGTATCCATGTTGAAAGATAAATTGTACTGTTCCGTGGAAGACTTGGCTTCGAGCACAGGGCGTAAAGTGCGTTTTATCCGCAAGGATTTAAAAAAGATGATGCAAAAAGGCATGTTTTTGCAAGGACATATGGACAAAAAGGAAACGGTGTTTATTGCCAGCAATGAAGTGTACGAGCAGTACTTGATTACGCAAAAACAGTACGAGGAACGTAAACTGCTGGAAGATAAGGCCAAGGAGCAACCGAAAGAAGCACTCAGTGACGAATGTCTTCAGGTGCTTGAGGAAGGACGCGAATACATCCGTATTATCCGTCTTTGCAACGACGAAATTCCGGGTGAGGAAATGTCCGACAAGCTGTATACACTGGAACATCTTGTGACACGTATTTTTGAGCAGGTGGAGAAGGAACCGTCTTTGGCACCGGAACTTAAAAAAATGATGAGCTACTATTTGCCTACGACGCAAAAGCTCGTGGAAACTTACCGCGATTTGGACAAGCAAAATATACAGGTGCAAAATGTGGCTGAGACAAAGTGTGAAATCGAAAAGACGATGGATACAATTAACAAGGCGTTTGAGACATTTTTGAACGATTTGTTCCGCGACAAGGCGTGGGATATTCAGTCTGATATATCCGTGCTGAACACCATGTTAAAGCAGGACGGCTACATCGGCAGCGACTTTAACGCAAAAGAAAACGAACCATTAAATCAAAACGAAACCATATAAAATGAAAGGATAAGGGAGATAACATGAGTGAGGTAAAAGACGCAGTAAAACCGACATTAGTATTTGGAGAAGTTGTGGAGGAAAAAAACGAAATCGTGGATGTGACACCGGTGCAGGAAGTGCAGGAGCAGCTTGACGAATCCGTTTTGTCCGAAGAAGAACTGAAAATGGTAGAGGAGTTCAGCAACCAGATTGATTTGCACAATTCCAATGCGATTTTGCAGTACGGTGCAGGCACACAGAAAAAAATGGCGGAGTTTTCCGGCACAGCGCTTGAAAATGTGCGAACAAAAGACATGGGCGAAGTGGGCGAAATGTTGTCCGGTGTTGTGGCAGAATTAAAAGGCTTCAACGAAGAAGAAAAAGGTTTCTTGGGCATTTTCAAAAAAGCAACAAACAAAGTAGAAGCGTTAAAAGTAAAATATGCAAAGGCAGAGACAAACATTGCAAAAATTTGCGATACATTAGAGCAGCATCAGGTAACTTTGATGAAAGACATTGCCATGTTAGACAAAATGTATGACATGAATCTTACGTATTTCAAAGAGATTTCCATGTACATTATGGCAGGTAAGAAAAAACTCAAAGAGACAAGAGAAAACGAGTTGCCGGCTTTGGTAGAAAAAGCAAGACTTTCCGGGCTTCCGGAAGATGCGCAGGCAGCCAAAGATTTGGAAGCACTTTGTGACCGTTTCGAGAAAAAGCTGCATGATTTGGAACTTACAAGAATGGTATCCATCCAGACTGCACCGCAAATCCGTCTTGTACAGAGCAGTGATACAATGATGGTAGAAAAAATTCAGTCTACTGTTGTAAACACCATTCCGCTTTGGAAAAGCCAGATGGTACTTGCTCTCGGCGTAAGTCACGTAGAGGAAGCAGCGCGCGCGCAACGTGAAGTATCCGACATGACAAACAATCTTTTACAGCAAAATGCGGCAATGCTTAAAATGGCAACAATCGAGACTGCAAAAGAATCCGAACGCGGCATTATCGATATGGAAACATTAAAAAATACAAACGCATCTCTTATTTCTACTTTCGATGAAGTGATGAAAATTCAGGCAGAAGGAAGAGAAAAGAGAAGAATTGCGGAAATGGAAATGCAGCAGTTGGAAAACGATTTGAAGAAAAAATTGCTTGAGATAAAATAAACGGAAGGAACGCACACATGAAGTGGACGAAGTTTAGAATCAAAACAATTACAGATGCGGAAGACATTATCATCAGCTATTTGTATGACATCGGTTTGGAAGGGGCGCAGATTGAGGACAAAGTACCGTTAACTGCGCTGGAAAAAGAGCAGATGTTTGTTGATATTTTGCCGGATTGTCCGGACGATGACGGTATCGCGTATTTGAATTTCTTTGTGGAAGAAAACGAAAACGGTGAGTTGATTTTTAACGAGGAAGTGACGGCAAAAGAGACGATTGTTGCACTCGTTGAGGAACAGCTTGACGAAATCCGTTCTTTTATGGATATCGGCGAAGGGACCATTACAGTAGACAAAACAGAAGACATTGACTGGATTAACAACTGGAAGCAGTATTTTCATCAGTTTTATATCGATGATTTGCTTGTGGTACCGTCCTGGGAAGAAGTGCCGGAAGAAGACAAAGACAAGATGGTACTTCACATCGATCCGGGAACGGCTTTCGGAACCGGCATGCATGAGACGACCCAGCTTTGCATCCGTCAGTTGAAAAAACATATTACGCCGGAGACAGAGCTTCTTGATGTGGGCACCGGAAGCGGTATTCTTGCGATTATTTCTTTGATGTACGGCATCCGCCATGCAGTGGGCACCGATTTGGACCCCTGTGCCATCGAAGCGACGAGAGAAAATATGGAAGCCAACGGTATCCATCCGGAGCAGTTTGATGTGATGATCGGAAACATTATTTCCGACAAAGAGATTCAGGATAAAGTGGGCTATGCGTGCTACGATATCGTGGTGGCAAACATTTTGGCGGACGTGCTGGTACCCCTTACACCGGTTATTGTCAATCAGTTAAAACCGGGCGGAATTTATATTACATCCGGCATTATCGACGACAAAGAGCAGACCGTTGTGGATGCGGTAAAGGCAGCCGGCCTTACCGTGCTGGAAGTCACTTATCAGGGAGAATGGGTAAGTGTAACCGCACAAAAAAGCTTATAATGGAGAACGCAGATGTATCAGTTTTTTGTAAAACCGGAACAGATAAATGACAAAGATATACGCATTGTTGGCAGCGATGTGAACCACATAAAAAATGTGCTGCGCATGAAAATCGGCGAAGAAATTGCGGTGAGTAACGGGCAGGACGGAAAAGAGTACCGTTGTGAAATTGTTGCTATGGGCGAGGAAGAAGTGCTTTGTCATTTGCGTTTTATTAAGGAGGACGGCTTGGAATTGCCGTCCAAAATATATCTTTTTCAAGGCTTGCCAAAGGCAGATAAAATGGAGCTCATCATTCAAAAAGCGGTAGAACTGGGCGTTTTTGAAGTCATTCCGGTTGCAACCAAACGAGCGGTTGTAAAGCTGGATGAGAAAAAAGCAAAAGCAAAGCAGACGCGCTGGCAGGGAATTTCCGAGGCTGCTGCAAAACAGAGCAAGCGCAAAATCATACCGGAAATCAACCAAGTGATGAGTTTTCAAGAGGCTATAACCTATGCAAAAAGTATGGATGTGAAGCTGATTCCGTATGAACTTGCGGAAGGTATGGCAAAAACAAAAGAACTGATAGAAAGTGTCAAACCGGGACAGTCGGTGGCGATTTTTATCGGGCCGGAAGGTGGATTTGATGATGCCGAAATTGAAAAAGCTTTGCAAAATGAAATTACTCCGATTACACTCGGAAAGCGCATTTTGCGCACCGAAACAGCCGGATTTACCGTACTTTCCTGGCTGATGTACCATTTGGAAATGTAGGCATATAATAGAGTATAGAAGAAAAAAGAAGACAGGTACAAAAAGTCTCCGGGCTTTGAAAGGAGAATTTTAGAAAAATGGAAGTATATTTGGATAATTCGGCAACGACAAAAAGTTTCGATGAAGTAGCAAAAGTAGTGGCAAAGGTGATGTGCGAAGATTACGGCAATCCGTCCAGCTTGCACAGCAAAGGGATGGAGGCGGAGAATTATATACGCCATGCAAAAGAAAGTATCGCGCGCAACTTAAAAGTAAATGAAAAAGAAATTCTTTTTACATCCGGCGGCACAGAGTCGGATAATATTGCTCTGATTGGTGCAGCGTTTGCAAATTGTCGTGCGGGACGTCACCTGATTACAACCCGGATAGAGCATCCGGCTATTTTGCAGACCATGCATTATTTGGAAGAACAGGGCTTTCGTGTGACGTATTTGCCGGTGGATCAAAACGGACAAATCCGTCTTGCAGATTTGGAAAAAGCGATGACCAATGAGACCATTCTTGTTTCCATTATGCATACAAACAATGAAATCGGGGCGTTGCAGCCGATTGAAGAGGCAGCAGCTCTCGTAAAGAGAATGAAACCGAACGTGATTTTTCATGTAGACGCTGTGCAAGGCTTTGGGAAATACCGTATTTTCCCGAAAAGAGCAGGCATTGATATGCTCTCTGTGAGCGGCCACAAAATCCACGGACCGAAAGGTGTAGGATTTCTTTACGTAAATGAAAAAATAAAAATAAAACCGATTATTTTTGGCGGCGGTCAGCAAAAAGGAATGCGTTCCGGTACGGAAAATGTGCCGGGTATTGCCGGACTTGCAAAAGCGGTAGAACTGATTTATGCAGACCTGGATCAAGATGTGGAAAAACTGTATGAGTTAAAACAATATTTTATCGATGGCGTGCGCAAAATTCCGGACATCAAAATCAACGGACTGACCGGACGTGACAGTGCGCCGCACATTGTAAGCGTATCCATCAACGGTGTCCGCAGCGAAGTAGTGCTTCACGCGCTGGAAGACAAAGGTATTTTCGTGTCAGCAGGCAGTGCATGTGCATCCAACAAACCGCAGACATCAGAAACGTTAAAAGCAATCGGCGTGGAGAAAGCGTTGTTGGATTCCACCATACGTTTCAGCTTTTCTATCTTTACAACAAAAGAGGAAATAGACTATACATTGCAGACAATGTATGATATGATTCCTATGCTTCGCAAATATACGAGACATTAAAGACACATATGGGAGAAAAATATGTTTACAGCTTTTTTGATTAAATACGCAGAAATCGGCGTAAAAGGAAAAAACAGATATATGTTCGAGGATGCCCTCGTGCAGCAGATTAAATATGCGCTCAAACGATGTGAGGGCGAATTCAAAGTACACAAGACGCAAGGCCGTATTTATGTGGATGCTTTGACCGATTTTGATTTTGATGAGACCGTAGAAAATTTAAAAACGGTTTTTGGTATTTCCGGAATTTGCCCGGTTGTTTATGTGGAAGACGAAGGTTTCGAGAAATTGTGCGAAACCGTTGTGAAATATATTGCCGATGTGTATCCGGACAAAAACAAGACATTCAAAGTGTTTGCCCGCAGAGCCAGAAAAAATTATCCGTTAGATTCTATGGAAATCAACCGTGAGATGGGCGGAGCCATTTTGGATGCGTATCCGGAGATGCAGGTGGATGTGCACAAGCCGGAAATCGAGTTAAACATCGAAATCCGTGAGAAAATTTATATTTATTCCGAAATTATTCCGGGACCGGGCGGCATGCCAATCGGTACGGCCGGAAAGGCAATGTTGCTTCTTTCCGGTGGCATCGATTCCCCGGTGGCCGGTTACATGATTGCAAAACGTGGTGTAAAAATTGATGCGGTATATTTCCATGCACCGCCATACACTTCCGAGCGTGCAAAACAAAAAGTAGTGGATTTGGCAAAACTGGTGTCCCGTTATACCGGACCGATTTATTTGCACGTTATCAATTTTACGGATATTCAGCTTTACATTTATGAGAAATGCCCGCACGAAGAGTTGACCATTATTATGCGCCGTTTGATGATGCGCATTGCGGAGCATATTGCAAAAGAGACAGAGTGTCTTGGACTTATTACCGGCGAGAGCATCGGACAAGTTGCATCCCAGACGATGCATTCCCTTGCAGCTACTAACGAAGTGTGTACGATGCCGGTGTATCGTCCCCTTATCGGTTTTGATAAACAGGAAATCGTGGATATTTCAGAAAAAATCAACACATACGAGACTTCCGTATTGCCGTACGAAGATTGTTGTACCATCTTTGTGGCAAAACATCCGGTGACAAAACCGAACTTGAATATGATTAAGAAACACGAGCAGAACTTGGAAGAAAAGATAGACGACCTGATAAAAGAAGCATTGGATTCCGACGAACTGATTATTGTCCAGTGTGATAAATAAAAAAAGAGGCTTTGATCAGTTCAAAGCCTCTTTCATAATATAACTAAATCATATACGGTTTTAAAACATTTAAAACTTCGTCAGCATTATCTTCTGCGTGAATGTTCAAATCAATCGGTTTAGATAAATCTAAGCTGAAGATTCCCATGATAGATTTTGCATCAATAACGTATCTTCCGGATACTAAATCAAAATCATAATCAAATTTTGTGATATCGTTTACAAAAGATTTTACCTTGTCAATAGAATTTAATGAAATCTGTACTGTCTTCATTGGAATAACCTCCTTACCTTACAAATCTTTATTAATTTAATACTAAGGCTTGGACTGACAAAAGTCAATGATAAAACAGTACAAATTTGGAGAGGATTAATATGAAAAGTGTAGCATTGCACAATCTTGGATGCAAAGTAAATGCTTATGAAATCGATGTAATGCAACAAATGTTACAAGAAAATGGGTATAAAATTGTAGCATTTGATGAACAGGCAGACATTTACATTGTCAATACATGTACGGTTACCAATATGGCAGACAGAAAAAGCCGACAGATGTTGCATCAGGCAAAAAAAAGAAATCCGGAAGCTGTCGTTGTGGCAGTTGGCTGTTATGTGCAGACCGGAAAAGAAGCGGTGTTAAAAGACGAAGGCATCGATTTGTGTATCGGCAACAACAAAAAGAAAGATTTGGTTTCCATTTTGGATGACTTTTTCAAAGAACGGGACAAGACGTTGCACGATACAAGCATTATCGATATCAACCATACAGCAGAATATGAGGAACTTTTGCTGACGCATACAGCAGAACACACAAGGGCGTACATCAAAATTCAGGACGGCTGTAACCAGTTTTGTTCCTACTGCATCATTCCGTATGCAAGGGGCCGTGTCAGAAGCCGCAAAACGGAAGATATTGTTGCGGAAGTGCGCGGGCTGGTGGCAAGCGGTTACAAGGAAGTGGTGCTGACCGGTATTCATATCAGCTCCTACGGCATTGACTTTTCCGGTGAAAAAACAGCGGACGGCATGCCGAAATACACAGGGAAATCAAAACTTTTGGATTTGATCAAAGAAATTCACACGATAGACGGACTGGAACGCATCCGCTTGGGCTCCCTGGAACCGAGGGTGATTTCAGAACAATTTGCGGAGGAAATCGGAATGCTTTCAAAGATTTGTCCGCATTTTCACCTTTCTTTGCAGAGCGGCTGCAACGATACACTAAAAAGAATGAATAGACACTACACCGCAGAGGAATACTATGAAAAGGTACAGTTGTTGCGACGTGTGTTTGACAGACCTGCCATTACGACCGATGTCATTGTAGGATTTCCGGGGGAAACAGAGGAAGAATTTGAACAGACACGCCGGTTTTTGGAAGATTTGTCTTTGTATGAAATGCATATTTTTAAATATTCCAAACGGCAGGGCACAAGGGCGGCTGTGATGGAAAATCAAGTTCCGGACACAAAAAAACAGGAAAGAAGTGCGATTCTTCTTGCGATGGAACAAAAACAGTCAAAGGAATACCGAAGCAAACTGTTGGGAAAAAATGCGGAAGTTCTTTTTGAGGAAGAAAAGGACATAAACGGCAGTGTTTACCAGCTTGGACACACGAAAGAATACATCAAAGTGGCAAAAAAATCGACACAAGATTTGTCAAACAGCATCGTTTCCGGTCACATAAGCGCATTTTTGACGGATGATATTCTTTTGATGGATTAAGGAAATTTAAGAAAGTATACATTGAATTTTACGGATAGATAAGGTAAGATAAGGATAATGAGGGCATTATATGTATTGCCGTCCAAAGAACGAGAAGTACAAGTGTAAAAGACAAGAGAAAGAACAGATTTGGAGAGAGAAAAGTGGATTTAGGAAATACGCAATTTTTTAAAGTGGAAGCAGAACCGGAAACCGGCGTACAGGTAGTGTTAAGAGAAGTGTATGAAGCACTTACTGAGAAAGGTTACAATCCGGTCAATCAGATTGTTGGATATATTATGTCCGGAGACCCGACTTATATTACGAGCCACAAAAATGCAAGAAGTCTCATTATGAAAGTGGAGAGGGACGAGCTTGTGGAAGAGATGCTCAAA
Organism: Lachnospiraceae bacterium; assembly: GCA_045546775.1. Classification (GTDB taxonomy): domain Bacteria; phylum Bacillota; class Clostridia; order Lachnospirales; family Lachnospiraceae; genus RGIG3002. The sequence goes on from JAZQDM010000028.1 coordinate 23,326, forward strand.
AGCTATATCAGCAACAACAACTGGAAGTAAGATACGAGAGGAGATCCCATGCGCATAATGGGTTTGGATTTTGGGTCCAAGACGGTAGGCGTTGCCATCAGTGACCCACTTTTGATTACGGCTCAGGGAATCGAAATCATTCGGAGAAAAGAAGAAAATAAATTACGCAAAACATTGGCCCGCATTGAGGAGCTGATTGTAGAACATGAAGTGCAGGAGATAGTTCTCGGCTTTCCTAAGAATATGAACGATTCCATAGGAGTGCGCGCAGAGCTCTCGCTTGAATTTAAAGAAAAATTGGAACGAAGAACAGGCTTGCCGGTTGTGATGTGGGATGAGAGACTGACAACGGTAGCCGCAGACAAAACTATGATGGAAGCAGGTATTCGCAGAGAACACAGAAAAGAGTATGTGGATATGATTGCCGCAACTTTTATTTTGCAAGGTTACCTCGATTTACGTGCTAACCGTGAAGTTTAGAAAGTGAGGAAATATGGACAAAATTACATTTAATCCGGAGGGAGAAGCTCCGGTTGATTTTTATGTGCTCGAACAGACAACCATTGCAGGGGTGAACTATATCCTTGTGACGGATTTTGAAGAAGGGGACGGAGAAGCGTTAATTTTAAAAGATCTTTCCCAAAATGCAGATGCAGAAAGCCTTTATGAAATTGTTTCCGATGAGACGGAGTTAAACGCTGTTGCAGCTGTTTTTGAGAACCTTTTAGAAGATATAGAATTTGTTGAGGACGGAGAATAAATTTATTTGGAGGTAAAACTGATTGAAGAAAAATGAACTGAAAAGCGATTCCAAGTTAAAGATTATTCCGATAGGAGGCTTGGAACAGATTGGTATGAATATTACTGCCTTTGAGTACGAAGACAGTATTGTTGTCGTGGATTGCGGTCTTGCTTTCCCGGCAGATGATATGCTTGGTATTGACCTTGTTATTCCGGATATTACTTATTTGAAAGAAAATGCGGACAAAGTAAAAGGTCTTATGATTACACACGGACACGAGGACCATATCGGTGCCATTCCGTATGTGATTAAAGAAATGAATATTCCGATTTATGCCACAAAGCTGACAATGGGAATTATCGAACATAAATTAAAAGAACATAATTTGACAAATGCGGTAAAACGCAAAGTAGTAAAATTCGGACAGTCCATCAACCTGGGACAATTCCGCATTGAATTTATAAAGACAAACCATTCTATCGTGGACGCAGCAGCACTTGCCATCTATTCCCCGGCAGGAACCGTTGTGCACACGGGAGACTTTAAAGTAGATTACACACCGGTATTCGGCGACGCAATCGATTTGCAGCGTTTTGCGGAAATCGGTAAAAAAGGCGTTCTTGCACTTATGTGCGACAGTACAAACGCAGAGCGTCCGGGCTTTACCCAGTCAGAAAAGACAATCGGAAGAACGTTTGATACGCTGTTTGAAGAACACAAAAATACAAGAATTATTATTGCTACATTCGCATCCAATGTAGACCGCGTGCAGCAGATTATTAACTCTGCTTACAAATTCGACAGAAAAGTTGTGGTGGAAGGCCGCAGTATGGTCAACATTATTGAGACTGCCACATCACTTGGTTATTTGAATATTCCGGAAAATACGCTTATTGATATTGAGCAGTTAAAAAATTATCCGGACGAAAAAACAGTTATTATTACAACCGGTAGTCAGGGCGAAAGTATGGCAGCACTTTCCCGTATGGCAGGAAGTATGCACCGCAAAATTACAATCGGCCCCGGGGACACGGTTATCTTTTCTTCCAGTCCGATTCCGGGAAACGAAAAGGCAGTTACTCATATTATTAACGAATTGATGCAAAAAGGTGCTGACGTTATTTTCCAGGATGTGCACGTTTCCGGACATGCCTGCCAGGAAGAAATTAAACTTATTTATGCGTTAGTACAGCCCAAATATGCGATTCCGGTTCACGGTGAATACAAACACTTGCGTGCCCAGGCTAAAATCGCAAGAGAGCTTGGCGTGGAAAAAGACAATATCTTCATTCTCTCTTCCGGCGATGTGTTGGAGCTTGACAGTGAGAGCGCAGCGGTAACCGGCAAAGTGCAGACAGGTGCCATTTTGGTTGACGGTCTTGGTGTGGGTGATGTAGGTAACGTAGTATTGCGCGACAGACAGCACCTTGCACAGGACGGTATCATGATTGTTGTGCTTGCGCTTGATAAGTACAGCGGACAGCTTATGTCCGGCCCGGACATCGTTTCCAGAGGCTTTGTGTATGTGCGTGAGTCCGATGAATTGATGGAAGAAGCAAGAGAAGTGATAAGCATTGCCATGGAACATTGCCTGGATAAAGGAATTTCCGATTGGGGCAAAATCAAATCCATTATCAAAGATTCCTTGAGTGAATTCGTTTGGAAAAAGACAAAACGTCGTCCGATGATTTTACCGATTATTATGGAAGTAGATTAGATTACTTGACAAAACTCCGAAGAAAGGCATGGTAGACAGCATGAAAGAAGTAAATCAGGCAATCGAAAACCTGATTGAGGCATTAAACAATTGTGAGGATTACGTGACATACAGACGTCAGTTGGACAGAATTAACCGCCAGCCGGAATTGAAGGCGCAAATCGATGCAATGCGAAAAGAAAATTTCGAGATGCAAAATGAAACGCCGGAAGATCAGCTTATGCAGAGGACAGAACAGTTTGAACAAAAATATCAGTCCCTTATGGAAAATCCGATGGTCAATGATTTTTTGCAGGCAGAGCTTGCTTTTGTCCGCACAATGCGGGAAGTCAATATAAGAATTATGGCAGGCGTGTCGTTTGAGGGAGTACAAATTGAGTAAGAAGCCGCGCACAAAAAGCGGCCGATAGAGGAGTTATTATGAACGGGAAACAGTTGGCATTAACGATAGCAAGTACAGTGTTAAAAATTGCAGCAGCAATTGTGGTTGTCTTTTTCGTGTACAAAATCGGAGCAACAGCTTACGATTACGGATACCGTATTTTTGCGGAACCGCCGGTTTCGGAGCCGCCGGGAAACGATGTGACAATTGTTGTAAACGATGAAAAAGATATCAAAGATATTGCAGAAATGATGGAGACGCGCGGACTCATAAGAGACAGCAATCTGTTTGTACTGCAGGAAATGTTTTCGGAATATCACGGAAAACTGCAAAATGGTGCGTATACGTTAAACAGTTCCATGACGGCGGAAGAAATGCTCGCAGTTATGGCTTGCGATACCGAGGATGAGACGCAAGACGGTGAAGATGATGCGGAAGAGAAAGATTCGCAGGGCACCGACACGGATGTGGAAAACGAAACGCAGGATGCCGAAAACAGTGAGGATACACCATGATAGTTGACGAGAGAATGGTTTCCTTTATCAATTCTTTTGATAGAGGAAACACCCCGTTTTTAGACGAATTGGAACGTTATGCAAAAGAAACCAATGTGCCGATTATACGGAAGGAAATGCAGGGATTTTTAAAGCTTTTATTGGCGATGAACCGTCCGAAGCATATTCTTGAAGTAGGAACCGCCATTGGTTTTTCCGCGTTACTGATGAGTGAATATGCGCCGGAAGGATGCCATATTACAACAATAGAAAAATACGAAAAAAGAATTCCGCTTGCAAAAGAAAATTTCAAAAAAGCGGGAAAAGAAGATGACATTACCCTTTTGGAAGGCGATGCTACAGAAATTTTGAGTACCCTTACCGGAACGTACGATTTTATTTTTATGGATGCCGCAAAGGGACAGTACATAAACTTTTTGCCGGATATTTTGCGGCTTTTGCCAAAGGGCGGTTTGCTTGTCTCAGACAACGTGTTGCAGGATGGCGATATCATTGAGTCGCGCTATGCAGTAACCCGGAGAAACCGGACAATCCACGCAAGAATGCGGGATTATTTGTATGAATTAAAGCATCACGAACAGTTGGAAACTGCCATTTTGCCGGTGGGCGATGGTGTGACAGTAAGTGTGAAGTTATAAATAGAGTGAGGTCACTATGGAAAATCAAAGAAAAAAACCGGAACTGCTTATTCCGGCAAGCAGCTTGGAAGTGTTAAAAACGGCAGTTATGTTTGGTGCCGATGCGGTTTATATCGGCGGTGAGGCGTTTGGGCTTCGTGCCAAAGCCAAAAACTTTTCCAAAGAGGAAATGAAAGAGGGGATTGATTTTGCCCATGAACACGGCGTGCGCGTGCATGTGACAGCCAATATCCTGGCACACAACGACGACTTGGACGGTGCTGCCGAATATTTTCATGAATTAAAAGAAATGAAACCGGATGCGCTGATTGTGGCGGACCCGGGTATGTTTACGCTGGCGAGGGAAATTTGCCCGGAAATCGACATTCACGTTTCCACCCAGGCAAACAATACAAACTACGGAACGTTTAATTTTTGGTATAAACAGGGCGCAAAGCGCGTTGTCACCGCGCGTGAACTTTCGTTGAAGGAAATCAAGGAAATCCGCGAAAAAATTCCGGCTGATATGGAAATTGAGAGCTTCATTCACGGTGCCATGTGTATTTCTTATTCGGGACGCTGCCTTCTTAGCAATTATTTTACGGGAAGAGATGCAAACCAAGGTGCCTGCACCCATCCGTGCCGCTGGAAATACGCCATCATGGAGGAGCAGCGACCGGGCGAATATTTGCCGGTTTATGAAAACGAGCGCGGAACGTATATTTTTAACTCCAAAGATTTGTGCATGATTGAGCATATTCCGGAAATGATTGAAGCCGGCATCGACAGTATGAAAATCGAGGGCAGAATGAAAACGGCGCTTTATGTGGCTACGGTGGCAAGAACGTACCGCAAAGCAATTGACGATTATTTTGAGTCCGAGGAAACGTATCGCGCCAACATGGATTGGTATAAAGCAGAGATTGCAAAGTGCACATACCGTCAGTTTACGACCGGATTTTATTTTGGCAAGCCGGATGAAAATACGCAGATTTATGACAACAATACGTATGTCAACGAATATATATATTTGGGAATTGTGGAAGGTCTGGATGCACAGGGCAGAGCCCGCATTACACAGCGCAACAAGTTTTGCGTGGGCGATGCGATTGAGATTATGAAGCCGGACGGAAACAATGTGCCCGTACAGGTCAAAGCCCTTTACACAGAAGATGGCGAGGCAGTGGAAAGTGCGCCCCATCCGAAACAGATTTTGTATGTGGAATTGTCCGAAATACCGTGTCAGTACGATTTGCTTCGTGTAAAAGCATAAAAAAATCACGGTAAACCATACAAAAAACTGTCCAAAATAGTGATTGACCGCATTTTACGCTTCATGTAAAATGTGGGATGGAAAGGAAGTAGTACAATGGGCAATGTATTGAATGTAGAAGAAATTTTTGCGAAAAACGTATTTACACTCGGCAAGATGAAAGAGCGTCTTCCGAAAAATGTTTTTAAAGAAGTTGTAAGTGTTATGGAAAACGGTGGAGAGCTTTCGCTTACCTCTGCGGATGTTGTGGCAAAAGCGATGAAAGACTGGGCGGTAGAAAACGGTGCCACCCATTACACACACTGGTTCCAGCCGCTTACCGGTATTACAGCGGAAAAGCATGACTCCTTTGTAAGCCATCCGGACAAAGAAGGAAAAATGATTATGGATTTTTCCGGCAAAGAATTGATCAAAGGTGAGCCGGATGCGTCCTCTTTCCCGTCAGGCGGTCTTCGTGCCACATTCGAGGCGAGAGGCTACACTGCGTGGGATATTACATCCCCTGCATTTTTGAAAGAAGCAGCAACGGGTGTGATTCTTTGCATTCCGACTGCATTTTGCTCTTACAAAGGCGAGGCGCTTGACAAAAAGACACCGCTTCTTCGTTCTATGGAAGCCATCAGTGAGCAGGCATTGCGAATTGTACGTTTATTTGGAAATACACAGGCAACAAAGGTCATTCCGTCTGTCGGTGCAGAGCAGGAATATTTCCTTGTTGACAGCAAAAAGGCATTACAGCGCGATGACCTTATTTTTGCAGGTCGTACGTTGTTTGGAGCACCGGCACCTAAGGGTCAGGAACTTGAGGACCACTACTTTGGTGTTATCCGTGAGCGCATCGGTGCATACATGAAAGATTTGAACGAGGAATTGTGGAAACTGGGCGTTACCGCAAAGACGCAGCACAACGAGGCAGCTCCGGCACAGCATGAACTTGCGCCGATTTACGAGACAGCCAACATTGCATGTGACCACAACCAGTTGGTGATGGAGACGATGAAAAGAGTGTCCGCAAATCACGGTTTGCGTTGTCTTCTTCACGAGAAACCGTTTGCCGGCGTAAACGGCTCCGGTAAGCATGACAACTGGTCCCTTACCACAGACAACGGTGTGAACCTTCTTGATCCGGGCGAGACACCGAATGAAAATATTCAGTTTTTGTTAGTACTTTCCTGCATTATGAAAGCAGTGGATACCCATGCGGACTTGTTGCGTCAGAGCGCATCCGACCCGGGAAATGACCACAGACTTGGTGCCTGCGAGGCACCTCCGGCAATCATTTCCATGTTCCTCGGTGAGCAGTTGGAAGACGTAGTGCAGCAGCTTGTGGAGACCGGCGAAGCAAATACACTTATCGAGGGCGGTAAACTGGAGACAGGCGTTTCCACACTTCCGGACTTCCAGAAAGACGCCACCGATCGAAACAGAACTTCACCGTTTGCATTTACCGGAAATAAATTTGAATTTCGTATGGTTGGTTCTGCAGACTCTGTTGCCAGCCCGAACACCACATTGAATGCCATCGTTGCAGAAGCATTTTGCGAGGCAGCAGACATTCTCGAAAAAGCAGATGATTTCGAGCTTGCGGTACATGATTTAATCAAAGAAAACATGAGCAAGCATCAGCGCATCATTTTCAACGGAAACGGGTATTCCGATGAGTGGGTAAAAGAGGCCGAAAGACGCGGACTTCCGAACATCAGCTCCATGGTGGAAGCAGCCGCTACGCTGACTACACCAAAGGCTGTAAAATTGTTTGAACGCTTCGGCATTTTCACAAAAGCCGAGCTGGAATCCAGAGAAGAAATTCTCTATGAAAACTACGCAAAAACAATCAACATCGAAGCTCTCACTATGATTGAGATGTCTTCCAAACAGATTATTCCTGCGGTTGTAAAATATACAAAAGAGCTTGCAGACACAGTAAACGCTGTGAAAGCAGCAGGTGCAGACGCTTCCGTTCAGCTTGCGTTACTCAATAAAGTATCCGACAAGCTTGCCCAGATGCAAAACGCCTTGACACATCTTGAGGAAGTAGAAGCTACTGCTTCTTCTATGACAGAAGGAAAAGAGCAGGCGTTCTACTACCGGGAAACTGTCATGACCGCCATGGAAGAACTGAGAAAACCGGCCGACGAGCTGGAAATGCTCGTAGACAAAAAAGTATGGCCGTTCCCGACTTACGGCGACTTGATTTTTGAAGTGTAAGAAGTCGCAGGATGAATTTTACAAAGATTGGGCGTGAGCAAGCGGATGAGCTTGTCCACGCCCATTTTGGCGATAGGGAAGTGAAAATATTGTTGCAATTTACAGAATATTGCGATAAAATAAATGCGTGTGTAAGAGAGATGGCAAACTTATGGAAACGTAAGGACGCAAAGCAGGAAGTCTAAGTAATGGGGAATGTGTGGGACTCTATTATATTGATGGTTCGGTTGCAGTGAGACGCATTGCAGCCTTTTTTGTGTAAAAAAGCTGGTTGCCATGAAAGTAGAACTGCGAACTATCATCTATCAAGGCATCTTGTGTAGTGTGGGATTGTGAAAACGGTTATTTCTCTTTGCACAGAAAATAATCGAAAAGGGTACATAAGATATGAAAAAGAGATGTACAAGAGCGTTGGCGGTGCTAATGGCTGCAACTATTGCATTCGGCACAGTCGACATGAGTGTTTTGGCACAGCAGACAAGCACTGCCCAGACTGTTACAGAAGAAACAAGTGGAATCAGCTGGGATGGCGTAACCACACAACAAACATATGAAGGTGAAAACTATAAAATCACCTTTCTACTGGATGGCTATTGGAATGGCGGATATAATGCTAAAGTCAAAATCCAGAACACAGGAAATATTGCAATCGAAAACTGGTATGTAGCATTTGATTTTGTAAACACCATTTGTTATTTGACGATGAACACGAGACAGTATGGATTATTTGGGATGAAGGAGTACAATGAAAATTAAAAGGATTACAGTTTTATTTTTCTGCTTATTGTTATTTTTAGTTAATATGGTAGGATGCACTTTCTCATCAACTGGTAACTACAACAATGTAGCGAAAGATAATATATTAATTGTGTTGGAATCAATTCAAAACGAAGATGCGAGTGCAATTGCCGCTTTATTTTGTCCATATGTGAAAGAAACATGTCCTGATTTGGAAGAGCAAATTAAAGACTGGATGAGCGTCATAGATGGAGATATTGTTTCATATGATGAGCCGACTTGGTCGCTGGGAACAGGTATGAATACTGAAAAAGAGGGTATTGTTGAATTATCCTTTGGTGGCGAGATAGATAATATGAAGACAAGTACCGGCAGAATATACCGTATAGGATGTGGTGGATATTCTGTTAATAAAGCAGAAACGGAATATGAAGGTGTTAGTAGTATTGTTATATTTGCAAAAGAAGTATATATTCCCGGAGTAGGTCATTTTGAAGAAGAAGTATATAGGATAGAGTTTCCAGAGGTGTGGGAGTAAAGCGAATGGTCAGTTGGTATGAAGGAGTGCAGTGATGAAGCAATACAAGGCAATAAAGATGATTTTGACTATTTTAATTACATCATTTTTTCTAAGTGGTTGCGGCATATTCTCATCGAATAATTATGTCAATCATTATGAAGTCGCGAGAGAACAAAGCGAAACCATTATAGAAGCAGTATTGAATGAAGATGTTGATGCAATTGAGGAATTGTTTTGTCCGTATATAAAGAAAAATCATCCTGAATTGGAAAGTGAGATTCAGGAACTATTTGCGTTTATAGATGGGGAGATTGTTTCGTATGACGAACCTAAAGTGAACATAGGCTCTGGAAAAACCGATTATGGTCAAGGGGTAGTTGAACAGAGTATGGGTGGAATTATAAATAATATAAAAACGGATACGGGTAAGACATACTTTCTTGTATTTGGTTGTCATACCGTGGATAAAGAACGTCCGGAATACGTCGGTGTAACTAATATGAGTATAAGAAATAGTGCGTTATATGATGCAGATATGGAATATCCGAATGAAGCCGAGTATAAGATTAATTCACCGGAAATGTGGGAGTGAGATAAGAATTTGCACTAAATTGTAAAATTCAATTTATTTCGGGAGGCCGATGCGGTAAACATCAGCTTCCCTATAAAAAAGAAACATGCATTGCGGAATAGTACAATTGTCTGAATTGCAAGAAAAATACAAGCAAAATACGTGATTTGAAAAACTTTAACAAAATCCTAAAATAATACTTGCAAAAACAACGGACATGCGTTATACTTGCAAAGTAACGTTGATGGGCTATCGCCAAACGGTAAGGCAACGGACTCTGACTCCGTCATCTCAAGGTTCGAATCCTTGTAGCCCAGCTTAAACCTCGGTAGAGTTTTCTATCGGGGTTTTTACTTTATTCAGGATTACAACCATCACAGACATCTCATATAGTTTAAATTATCAAGAAAGAAGGAACCAACATGTACAGTTACGACGGTAGAATCCGCTTCAGCGAAGCAGACAAGGACGGTTATTTGAGACTGGAAAGCCTTTTGGATTATTTTCAGGACTGCTCCACGTTTCAGTCCGAGGATTTGGGTATAGGCACACAGTATTTGAGCGAGTTTCATATGGCGTGGGTGCTGTCTTCCTGGCAGATTGTGGTGGAGCGTTATCCGAAGCTTGGCGAGCGCGTCAAAATCGCCACAATACCATACGGCATCAAAGGCTATTTCGGGCATCGTAACTACGCCATGTTTGACGAGAGCGGGGCACGCATTGCCTGCGCCAATTCCCTTTGGACATTTTTGAATATGAAAGATATGATTCCGGCGAAGCCTACACCGCTTATGCTGGAAAAATACGTGATGGAAGAAAAGCTTGACATGGACTATGCGCCGCGCAAAATTGCCATGCCGCAGGAGATGACTGCCCGGGAGCCGATTACGGTCAAAAAATTCCATCTCGACACAAACAATCACGTAAACAACGGCCAGTACGTGCGTATGGCGATGGAGTTTGTGCCGGAGCATGCAAAAATAAAACAAATGCGGGCAGAATATAAAAAGCAAGCCCACTTGGATGATATCATGATTCCGATGGTGGCGCAGACGGAAGAAACATGTGTTGTCTCTTTGCAGGATGCCCAGGGCGACAGTTACGCAAATGTTGAATTTTTAGTAGTTTTTTCATAGCAGTTATGGTAATTTTATTATATGTGGAAATAGTAACCGGAGAGAAAGTGAAGGTTTAAAATATGATTCGTTTAGGCGAAATACAAAAGCTTACAGTAGTAAAAAAAGTAGAATTCGGTATTTATCTTGCAGAATCCCAAGAAGAAGCAAAAGAAGAAAAGATTTTGCTTCCCGCAAAACAGGTGCCGGCAGGTACGGAAATCGGTGACATTTTGGAAGTGTTCGTATACAAAGATTCCAAAGACCGCAGCATTGCAACAACCCGCGAGCCCAAAATCGTGCTTGGCGAAGTGGCAGAGCTTACCGTGGCACAGGTTGGAAAAATCGGTGCGTTTCTTGACTGGGGACTGGAGAAAGACTTGTTGTTGCCGTTTAAAGAACAGACAAAAAGAGTGCGTCCGGGCGATAGCGTTTTGGTGGCACTTTATATCGATAAGAGCAGCCGCCTTTGTGCGACGATGAACGTTTACAAATATTTGAATCAGGAAAGCCCTTACAAAAAAGAGGACAAGGTGTCCGGCGTTGTGTATTTAATCAGCGAAGAATTCGGTGCTTTTGTGGCGGTTGATAACCGGTATTCCGGGCTGATTCCAAAGAAAGAACTTTACGGAAACGTAAACGTAGGTGACACCGTAAATGCCCGTGTGACAGCCGTAAAAGAAGACGGCAAGCTGGATTTGAGCATCCGCGAAAAAGCGTACATTCAGATGAATCTGGATGCAGAAAGAGTAATGGAAATCATCGAAAGCTTTGACGGCGTGTTGCCCTTTAACGACAAGGCAAGACCGGAGACAATCAAGCGTGAGACCGGCATGAGCAAAAATGAGTTTAAGCGTGCAGTAGGAAATCTGTTGAAAGCCGGCAGAATCGAAATCAAAGAAAACTGCATCCGCAAAATCAAATAAGGGCGTTACAATACAGAAGGTAAAGGAGTATAGTTGGGGATGAATCACAGAAAAGTAAATTGGATGTTTTTGGCAATCACATTGGCACATGTGTTTTTGATTGCAGGTCTTTATGCGTATGCATACTGGATAGGACCTGTGGCGATACCGATTATTCCGAATTTGTTAATCAGTCAGGCGATTATTTTTGTGCCGGCACTGTTGTTTTTGATTTTTTCAAAGGAAAACATATTGTCTTTCCTTGGTTTTCACAAAATCAAAATTTCGACGGTGTTCATGATTATATTGTTTACGTTTTTGATGATGCCTGCAACGACGGTGATTAACGCGATTTCCATGTTGTTTGTAGATAACACGGTGGCGCAGATGAGTGTATCGGTAATTGAAATGCCGATGCTTGTCATGGTGTTGTTTATGGGCGTGTTGGGACCTGTCAGCGAGGAGATTGTATGCCGCGGCGCTATGTTAAACGGCTACAAAAGAAGTACCAATACATTCCGTGCAATACTTGCATCTGCGATTTTGTTTGGTGTGATGCATATGAACATCAACCAGGCGGCGTATGCCATTTTCCTTGGATTAGTGATGGCAGTGCTTGTGGAAGCGACCGGAAGTATATGGGGCTCGATTGTTTTTCATATGACGGTAAATACGTGGAATGTGGCATTGATGTATTTCTCGGAGGCACTCACTTCTGCTGAGGGCATGGAGGAAGCACAAGACATGGCCCAGAGTGCAGATGTGTTGTTGCCGGTTATCGGTATTTATGCAGTGATTGCATTGATTACCACTTCTATCGGTTTATGTGTTCTTGTGTGGATTGCAAAAAAGGAAAACCGCAAAGAGCAGTTGAGTCAGATTTTGCGTGGCAGAAAAGAAAACAAAGGAAAAGTGATCAGTGTACCGCTTGTTTTTGCAATTGTGATTGCCATCGCGTATATGATTTTGTTTGATATTATTTTAGCCTAAAAAAAGTACCATCGGCAACGCCGGTGGTACTTTCTGTGCGGATTTAAATGCGAATATCGATGTTAGAGCCGATGTCCGGATTCACGGATAATTCCATGGCAGCCGAATCTACAAGCTCAACAAGGCCTGTGCCTAAAGCTTCGTTTGTGTCCATCACTTTGCTAAGCATGGCAACGCCGACTTTGCTTTGAAGCTGTGCCTGACTTAAACCCGTGGAAAGTCCTGCTATATCCATATAGGCCTCCAATCTGCCGGTCACGTTCTTCTGCCGGCTTGTAAGAAAATTATAACACAACTTTTCTATAAAGAATATCGGTATTTTTCAAGAAAAAAATTACAGTACTGTTGCGAAAAGGAAAAAAGTATGGGCGAAAAACTGCAATGTAACAAACAACAAAAGAGAGATACTTTGTTTTTTATCGGGCTTGTTGCCGGTGTCCTTTTTATGATTTGGAAGAGCAAATTCGGGATGGGAGCTTACGATGAGCCGTTTTATCTGACCATACCGCATCGCATTGTTGGCGGTGACGGGATGCTTTCGGATGAGTGGAATTTTGGGCAGTTCAGTTCCTTTTTGTTGCTGCCTTTTATGAAACTTTACACGATGTTTACGAATTCAACGGAAGGAATTATTATACACTTCCGCTACCTTTATATCGTATTTCAGGTTGTCTGTGCGATTGTGCTTTATATCCGCCTGCGGAAAAAGGCATTTGCGTGGCTTGGTGCGCTTTTGTTTTTGCTGTTTTGTCCCTATGACATTATGGCAATGTCCTACAATACGATGGGCGTGGCATTTATGACATTAGTAGGAGTGTTGCTGGCGACGGCGAAAGAAAAGGACAGGGGCGCGTGGTTCTTTGCAGGATTGTTGTTTGCCGGGGCAGTGCTTTGTAACCCGTTTCTTGCAGTTTTGTATTTTGTATACAGTGTGTTCGTGTTTATCGGATGGCTGCAAATGCGCAACAAAAACAAAAAGATTGAGAGAAATTTTAGTATTCAGGCGTGGGGCTATATTACATCCGGTGCCGGTTTGCTGGCAGTGTTTTTTGCGGCAGCAGTGTTGTGGAACAGCAGCATTATGGAACTTGTACAAAACATACCGCTTTTGATGAACGATCCGGAACATACAAGCCGTTCGATTTTTGATGTGGTGAAGGTGTATGTGCTTTCGGCGTGGAATGTGTACCGTTTCTTTTTGCCGGTATGGGCTGTGCTGCTTTTTATGGCATACAAATTCCGGAAAAACGTACAAAAAGGAAAAGTGGTTTTTGCGCTGATGAGCGCGTCGGTTGTTATCAGCCTGCTTTCGTTTATTGGAACAATTCAAAACAGTTACAATTTCATTATGTTGCCCATTACGGCGGCAGGACTTGCTGCATACATCATGACGGAGCAAAAGGACAAGCGCACGTTTGTATGTGTGTTTGTCTGGGGATGGATTTACAGCTTTTTTGCAAACTATGCGTCCAATCAGGGGATGCATGCAATTTCCATGGCAATTGTGCCTGCTGCGGTTGGTGCGGTATTGCTCATTGGACAATACTTGCAACAGGATTGTGCGCCAAGCGGGGAGACGCAGCAAAAAGCAGGCAAGAACGGGCAAGCGGTTATCGTTATTGCGGCAGTATGTTTGCTTGCTACACAGTTTGGCATGCAGTGTTATGCGAAGGCGGTGCATGCATTCTGGGAAGAACCGGTCGGAAATCTTGATACAACGATTGCAGAAGGTCCTTTAAAAGGAACTGTGACAACAAAAGAAAAAGCGGACGCTTATGATAAACAATTGCAGGATATCAAAGCCCACATCCGCAAAAACGGACCGGTGCTTTTTGCCACAAATGACACGTGGTGTTATTTGTACGCAAACACAGAATACGGAACGTATTCTGCGTATGTGTCCGGAGGATTGAAGCAGTCGGAAGGACGATGGGAAAGCTATTATGATGCGCATCCGGAAAAAATCCCTTATTATGTGTATTTGCCGAAGCAAGAGCAAGACAGTTGGCAGAAGGATATTTCAGAGAGCGCAAAAGAGTTTGGTTACAATATCGAAGAATCGGAAGATGCTTATCATTTATACAGGGAGTAGACAATGTACAAGTGATGGGCGGGGGTACATAAGAAGATGAAAGAGATTAATATTTTAGGGGTAGCAATCAAAGAACGGTCCTTGAAAGAATCACTAAAATTGACAGAGACCTATTTGAACAACGGGGCACTTAATACGGTTTTGTATGTGTCTTCAAAGCTGTTGTTGGCAGCAGGCAAAAATCCGGAGTTGAAGGCGTGGATTGAAGCGATGGATTTGACGGTGTATGCAGAAGCGGATATTTTACGTGCGGCAAACGTAGTGACGAGCCGTCGTGTCCGTGAAATTGAAAATACATCTTACATGAAAGAAGTTGTACATAAACTGCATAAAGGCAAAAAAACAGTGTATCTTTTGACGGAGAAAGAAGAGGAACTGCTTGCCTTGGAAGATTACCTGAAAAAATTGGGGCCGGAACTTCAGATTGCGGCGGAAAACAGTTTGGATGCCATGGGAGAGGACACAGACAATCTGATCAATCATATGAATGAAGTGTCTGCAAACGTGATTATATCCATGATTCCGTTTCCGTTTCAGGAGAAACTGATGGCGGAAAATAAAAGCTATATTAATTCCGAAGTATGGATTGCACTTTTAAGGCCGGATGAGAGTTATGCGAAAGAGGAGCACATGAATGTATTCCAAAAAATATTTCAAAAAGTGTACTTTTTTCTATTCCGCAAACGTGTCGGAAAGTACAAAGACCAATAATAATCGTAAAAATGCATAAAAATATGTCGATTTATCGTTGTGCTTTTTGTACATTTAGTTTAAAATGTAATTCGGGCGTTACAAGCTTATTATACGGAGGGATAACATGATATCAAACCAGATATTACAAAATACGATTGAAGGATTAAAGACGATTGCCAGAGTAGAATTTTGTGTGGTGGATGCAGAAGGGAAAGAAATTGCGTCTACCGCTAATATGTCGGAGTGCTGCAAACCGGTGGCGGAATTTGCTTCATCTGCGGCGGATTCACAGGAAATTCAGGGCTATCAGTATTTTAAAATATACGATGAACAGCAGTTGGAATACATTTTGGTGGCAGGCGGTGCCGGAGAAGATGTATATACAGTAGGCAAGATGGTGGCTTTCCAGATTCAAAGTCTGATTGTGGCATACAAGGAAAGATTTGATAAAGACAACTTTATTAAGAACTTGTTGCTTGACAATCTTCTTTTGATTGATATTTACAACAGAGCCAAAAAATTGCACATTCAGACAGATGTGAAACGTGTTGTTATTATCATTGAAACGAACAGCGACAAAGACAACAACATATTGGAGCTGGTACGTACAAATTATGGCAGCAATAGCAAAGATTTCATCACCGCAGTGGATGAAAACAATGTTATAGTTGTAAAAGACCTTGCGGAAGGTGACAGCACAAAAGAAATTGAAAAAACGGCGGGAGCCATCAAGACGCTGTTACAGCATGAAGGAATCAAAAATGTTCATATTGCGTACGGAACGATTGTCAATGAGTTAAAAGAAGTGAGCCGTTCTTACAAAGAAGCTAAGATGGCTTTGGATGTAGGAAAAATCTTTTTTGACGAGAGAGATATTATTGCGTACAGTGAGTTGGGTATCGGCCGTTTGATTTACCAGTTGCCGATTCCGCTTTGCAAAATGTTTATCAAAGAAATTTTTGGCGGCAAAAGTCCGGATGACTTTGATGAAGAAACGCTTATGACTATCAATAAATTTTTCGAAAACAGTCTGAACGTGTCAGAGACATCCAGACAACTTTTTATCCATCGTAACACGCTTGTGTATCGTTTGGACAAGCTTCAGAAAAGCACAGGACTTGACCTTAGAGTGTTTGAAGATGCCATTACCTTCAAAATTGCACTCATGGTCGTAAAGTATATGAAATATATGGAATCGTTTGAATATTAAAATTTTGAGGTGAATGCAGTGCAAAAAAGAAGAAGTAATCGCAGGATGGGAGTTATCCCGGAAAAGGAAATCATCACATTGGATAATGTGAGTAAAGCATATTCTACCGGTGCACCTGCTTTGAATGGTGTGACGTTGCATATTAACCGTGGTGAATTTGTGTTTATCGTTGGTGACAGTGGTTCCGGAAAATCAACGTTGATAAAACTTTTGCTTCGTGAGCTGACTCCGACAGAAGGTGAAATCAATGTAATGGGATACGACCTGAAAACACTTCGTCACCGCAAGATTCCGCAGTTTCGTAGAAATTTAGGTATTGTATTCCAGGATTTCCGTCTTTTGAAAGACCGTAACGTGTATGAGAATGTTGCGTTTGCACAAAGAATTGTGGAAACACCTACAAAATTGATGAAGAAAAATGTTCCGTCCATTTTGTCGACGGTTGGTTTGGCGGGCAAATACAAGGCAAGACCGAAGCAGCTTTCGGGTGGTGAGCAGCAAAGGGTTGCGCTTGCCAGAGCGCTTGTAAACAATCCGTCTATCCTTTTGGCGGATGAGCCTACCGGTAACTTGGACCCGAAAAACTCATGGGAAATTATGAAGTTGCTGGAAGAAATTAATGAGGCAGGAACAACGGTAATTGTAGTTACCCATAACCGAGAAATCGTAAATGCAATGCAAAAACGTGTTGTTACGATGAAAAAGGGTGTTATTGTAAGCGACGAAGAAAAAGGTGGATATATCGATGATGAAGATTAGTACATTTTTTTATACAATGAGACAAGGCGTCCGAAACATATTCCGTAATAAATGGTTTTCGTTGGCATCCATCGCTACAATCAGCGCCTGTCTGTTTTTGTTTGGCGTGTTTTATGCCATTGTAATCAATTTTCAGCATATCGTAAAAACTGCCCAGGAAGGTGTATCTGTCACAATCTTTTTTGAGGAAGGTACATCCGATGAGCGTATTGCAGAAATCGGCGATATGGTGAGCAAACGAATGGAAGTATCCCGCGTAGAGTTTATTTCTGCAGATGAAGCATGGGAGAGCTTTAAGGTAGAATATCTTGGTGAATATGCGGACGGATTTACAGAGAATCCATTGGAAAACTCTGCCAACTATCAGATTTATTTGAGCGATGTTTCCATGCAGGGAGCATTGGTAACGTATTTGGAGTCGGTGGAAGGCATCCGTCAAATTAACAAATCAGAGCTTACGGCAGTGACCTTTAGCGGCATGAATGCCTTGATTA
Source organism: Lachnospiraceae bacterium (assembly GCA_045546775.1). Taxonomy (GTDB): domain Bacteria; phylum Bacillota; class Clostridia; order Lachnospirales; family Lachnospiraceae; genus RGIG3002. The sequence goes on from JAZQDM010000028.1 coordinate 40,867, forward strand.
GTTATATTTCCGTAGGTGTTATTACAATCCTGCTTGCCGTTTCCGTGTTCCTTATCAGCAATACGGTAATGATTGGTATTTCGGTTCGTAAAGAAGAAATCAATATTATGAAATACATTGGTGCCACAGACTTTTTCGTACGTGCGCCTTTCGTAATTGAAGGTATGATTATCGGATTTGTAGGTGCGGCAATACCGCTTGGAATTATTTATTTTATTTACAACAATGTCATCGGCTATGTAGTAGAGAGATTTGCTATGTTGTCACAATTGTTGGACTTTTTGCCGGTTCAGACTATTTTCCAGGTGTTGACACCGGTAAGTCTTCTTGTAGGTGTGGGTATCGGATTTTTGGGAAGTATCACAACTGTTAGAAAACACTTGCATGTGTAACAGTGCGGCGTGACTAAAAGCGCGTTGTGCGGAAAGGGAATAATGAAACATTGGAAATCATTATTGCTTGTGTTGGGGATTGTACTTGTATGCACGTCCTTCTTAGGGAGGGCGGAAGAGGTATCCGCTTCCGAGCAATTGACTTCAGATAGCATTAAAGAAAAAGAAAATCAAATAGAAGAAGCCGAAAAAGAAATTGAAGAGTTGGAAAACAGCCTGACGGATTTGAAAGAAGTAAAAGAAGAATTGGAAAAATCCAAGGATGATTTGTCAAAATACGTAGAAGAGCTGGATTCCAATTTGATAGCGATTGAAAACAGAATTGCAGAGCTGCAGCAATTGATTGCAGAAAAAGAAGAGCTGATTGAAATCACAGAGGCAAATCTTGCAAAGGCGCAGGCGATTGAACAACAGCAATACGAAGAAATGAAAATTCGTATTAAGTTTATGTACGAAAAAAATGACAATTTCTATTTGGAAACCATTTTTTCGGCAGATAGTTTTGGTGATATACTCAACAAAGCGGACTATATCGAGCAGCTTTCCGCATATGATAGAAAGAAGCTTGATGAGTATGCGTTGAACAGTCAAATGATTGCTCTTTATAAAAAAGAGCTGGAAACAGAAAAAGCGATTTTGGATGAAGCGGAAGCAACCGTGTTGGCGGAACAGGCGGCACTGGAGGAGTTGATATCCGAAAAGGAAAAACAGATTACTGCTTTCCAGACAGATATCAATAGCAAAGAAGCGGCCATTAAGGAATACGAAGAAGATATCGCAATGCAAAACGCGGTTATCGCTGAATTAGAAAAGGCCGTTATGGAAGAAAAGGCGCAGCTGCTTGCCGAAAACGGGACTGTCATTACGTACGATGGCGGTATGTTCGCATGGCCGGCACCGTCTTATACACGAATTTCCAGTGAATACGGAAACCGTCTGCATCCTACGTTAGGGGTATACAAATTCCACAATGGACTGGATATGGCGGCGCCATCCGGGACTAAAATTTTGGCTGCATACGATGGCAAAGTAGTAGCATCCGCGTACAATTCGTCCATGGGAAATTATGTTATGATTGACCACGGAGATGAGTTGTATACGATTTACATGCATGCATCTGCACTGTATGTTTCAAAAGGCGATGTTGTTGTGAAGGGACAGCATATTGCAGCGGTAGGGTCTACCGGACGTTCTACGGGACCGCATTTACATTTTGGAGTACGTTTAAACGGTAAATACGTCAATCCGTGGAATTATTTGTCAAAATAACAGGGGTATATATGCACGAAGTGCAATGCGTATAAATAAGTATTACAAAAAACGTCGTCTTCGGACGACGTTACTTTGAAAGGGAAGAAATTATGAATGAAAATGAGGTAAGGGTAGTAGAAGCCCGAAAAGAAGGTCAGAAAAAAGGTTTTTTTAATGGTTTGTTCACCGGGGTAGTGGCTGCGTTGCTCGTTGTTACTACTATTTTTTGTGTGTGCAAATTAGTATCTATTTATAACAGTAAAGTTGCGGATGATGCATTCCGGAATGAAGAAGAAAAAAATGCAGACGACGGAAGTGTTGTCAATGATGATGTGACAGATAAAATGTCCGATATTGAAAATGTAATCGAACGCTATTTTTATTTGGAAGAGGTAGATAAACAGGCGATGGAAGACGGCATTTATGAAGGTATGCTGACTTCCTTGGATGATCCCTATTCCACCTATTATTCCAAAGAAGAATTGGAAAGCATTATGCAAGATACGCAAGGCGTGTATTATGGAATTGGTGCTTATGTAAGCTTAGACACGATTACAGGATATGCACAAATCAGCGGTATTATTGCAGGTGCACCTGCGGAAGAAGTGGATTTGCGTGAAGAAGATTTGATTTATGCGGTAGATGGCGTGGAGACGTTTGGCATGTCTTTGGAAGAAGTGGTAGCGCTGATTAAAGGAGAGGAAGGGACAAAGGTTCATCTTACTTTAGTGCGTGAGGGCGAAACAGACTACATCGAGATTGATGTAGAGAGAAGACGCGTGGAAGCACCGACTGTTACATACGAAGTGTACGATGATAAGACTGCGTATATTCAGATTACGGAGTTCAGTGATATTACGGAAGACCAGTTTACGGAGGCTCTTGCAGTATGTAAGGCATCCGGAATGACAGGACTTATTTTGGATTTGAGAAGCAATCCGGGTGGCAATCTGGATACGGTTGTGAAAATTGCAAGACAGATTTTGCCGGAGGGACTCATCGTTTATACGGAAGACCGTGACGGAAACAGGGACGATTATACATGTAACGGTGAAAATCAGTTGGATGTGCCGCTTGTTGTTTTGATTGACGGAAATTCGGCCAGTGCTGCAGAAATTTTGGCAGGTGCCATCAAAGATTATGGAATCGGAACTTTGGTGGGAACGACTTCTTACGGAAAAGGTATTGTGCAAAGAATTATAACACTGGGAGACGGTTCAGCAGTAAAACTGACGGTAAGTGCATACTACACACCAAACGGCAATAACATTCATGAGATTGGAATTGAGCCGGATATCGTATGCGAATTTGACAGCGACAGTTATTACGAGGAAGATTACGACAACCAGCTGGAAAAAGCGAAAGAGGTTTTACAAAAGAAAATTGAGGAACAGTAATGTTATTTAATTCGTATTTGTTTATTTTTGCATTTTTGCCGGTGGCATTGCTTTTGTATTTTGGTATTAATAAGCTTGGCTGTTTTACCATCGCAAAAGTAGCGCTTACCATTATGTCCGTTATTTTTTACGGATATAACAATCCCAGATATGCAGTTATATTTATCATGAGTATCGTTGTGAACTATTGCCTGCATTGTCTGCTGATGAAAGACATGCAAAAAGCATTTCGCAAGTTGTGCCTGATTGTCGGCGTATGCTTTAACTTAGGCTGGATAGGATACTTCAAATATCTTGGATTTTTTATGGAAAATGTAAATGCAATATTTGGATGGGATTTTGTCATTCCGAATATTGTGTTGCCGCTTGGCATCAGTTTTTATACATTCCAACAGGTGTCTTTTGTGATTGACAGTTATTATAAAACGACGCCCAAATACGGCTTTGTGGATTATGCGCTTTTTGTGGCATTTTTTCCGCAGTTGATTGCAGGACCAATTGTGCTTCACGGTGAAATCGTTCCGCAATTTCAGGATGAGACAAAAAAGAAAATAAACTATGAAAATATTGCGGCCGGTATCCGCTATTTTGCGATGGGTATGTCGAAAAAAGTACTCATTGCAGACTACTTCGGCAAAATTGTGGATGCAGGTTATGCAGATATCTGGGGACTTAACAGCATGCAGGCAGTGGTCGTTATGCTTGCCTATACGATTCAGTTGTACTTTGATTTCAGTGGTTATTCTGATATGGCAATCGGGCTTGGAAAGTTTTTCAATATTGACATTCCGATTAACTTCGATTCGCCGTACAAAGCAGCCAGCATCGGAGAATTCTGGAAGGGATGGAATATTACCCTTACCCGCTTTTTTACAACGTATTTGTACATACCGCTTGGCGGCAGCAGGAAAGGAATGGCGCGCACTTGCGTGAACACGATGATTGTACTTACGGTCAGCGGATTGTGGCACGGCGCGGACTGGAGCTTTGTGCTGTGGGGCTTTATGCTTGGACTTGCTATGGTGCTTTACCGTTTGAACCGCGGAAAAATCAAAGTGCCCAGATGGCTTGGTTTTATCGGGACGTTTGCGTTTGTCAGCGTGAGTGGCGTATTTTTCCGTGCAGATTCCATTGGACAGGCAGTCAGTTTGTTTGGCAGAATGTTAAAAGGCGGCTTCGGAATTGTTCCGTGGTCACACCTTTTGGCTCTTGCTGTTGTAATGGCAATTGTATTGTTTGCGCCGAATACCCATGAGAGAGTAAAGAACAAAGCATTATCATGGAAAATTGCATTGGCGGACATTGTTCTGTTAGTAGTTTCCATTTTCTGGCTTTCGGAAGTGGCAGTATTTTTATACTTTAATTTTTAGGAGAGAAGCATGTCTTGTAAAAAGTTTGTTAAGATTACTCTTTCAGGAGTAATTAGTTTGCTTTTTTTGGGCGCAATGGTTGTTTTTTTGGTCGATCCGTTTTATCATTATCATAAGGCGTGGTTTGGCATGCCGGTTGTTTTGTACAATGAAGTGTATCAGACACCGGGAGTTGCAAACCAATTTGAGTATGACAGTGTCATTGTAGGAAGTTCTGTTACAGAAAACTTTCGTGTTTCCTGGTTTGATGAAGATTTTGACTGGAATACGGTAAAGCTTTCTTACGAAGGGGCGGAGATGGATGACATCAAAGCGATTTTGACGGAAGTGTTTGAAAGTGACAATGAAGTAAAAAACGTAGTTCTTGCAGTGGACCCGTATCAGCTTTTTCATGAGGTGGGTGTGCAGGCGATTGACAGACCGGATTATTTGTACAACGATTTTTTGTTGGATGATGTGAATTATCTTTTTAACAAAGATGCATTTAAGGCATCGCTGGAGAGAATTTGGGATGCGGTTTCCGGTAAAGAAGTGGATTTGGATGATGCATATAACTTTAGCCAAAAGTACGAGTTTTCCGAACAACAGGTGTTGAAAGATGCGGCACCTTTTAAACAGGCTATGACCGACAATCCGATTACGGAAAAAGAAGATATGCGTGCGTATGAGGAGCAGTGCCAAAGAAATTTGGAGGTGCTTCGTCCTTACATAGAAGGAAATCCGGATACGCAGTTTATTGTAATATATTCGCCGTACAGCATTATGAATTGGGAGAAAAAAGTGCTGGCAGGCACATTGGAAGCACAGTTGTATGTGGATGCCTATTCTATCCGTTGGTTTTTGGAGCAGGACAATGTCCGTGTGTTCTATTTCCAGGATGAATATGAGATGATTACTGATTTGGATAAGTATATGGATACTTGCCATTATGTGGAAGAGTATAACCATTATATAGAGCAGTGTATTCTGACAGGAAAAAATGAAGTGACAAAAGAGTCATACGCACAGAGAATAGAAAATATGTATAATATAGTGAATTCTTATGACTTTGAAGCAGTGTGGGAAAAGTGGACAGAGTAGTCGTAAGATGTGTAAAGGACGGTGAACGCAATGGGAAGAAAATATTTGCCTATTGGTCTAGTTAAACCGGGGATGATTATTGACCAGGATATTATTGACAGAGCAGGAAGAGTATTATTAACCCGAAACAACCGATTAGATGAAAGTAGAATATCGTTTTTGGAAAATATTGGTTTTCCGGGCGTTTATGTGTGGCAGGATGACTTGGCAGAAGCTAAGAAGGAAGCTATCAAAATCCGAATTACGGAAGAAGTACGTAAAAAGTACGAAGAGTTAAGGGTAGAAGATCCCAAAAAAGTAAAGCTCACAGAAAGTGTGAAGGAACGTGTGGCGGAAGGAATTCAGTACTTGTATTCCGATACCTCCTCCGCTAATTTTACGGATGCTACCAAAAATATTACTTCGGAACTGATGCGTGCCATTGAAGATAATGCGGCAATTGCGGTAGATATTGGTGCGTTGAAAGTCAGTGATGAATATACGTTTAAGCACAGTGTAGACGTGGCAACGATTTCCATGATTGTGGCGCAGCGTTACGGATTCATGCCAAATCAAGTGTACGAAATCGGTATTGCCGGTTTGTTGCATGACATCGGAAAGTCACAAATTCCAAATGAGATTTTGAACAAGGCAGGAAAACTTACGGATGAAGAATTTGCGTTAATCAAGCAGCATTCGGAATTGGGATACAAGCTGATTGAAAACAAAAAGGACTTGTCCGACAATATAAAATTTGGTGTTTTGCAACACCATGAAAAGAAAAACGGAAAGGGATACCCGTATGGAATGACGGAAGACCGCATCAATGTATTTGCCAAGATTATTTCCGTGGTAGACATTTTTGATGCGCTGGTGACAGAACGACCATACAAAAAAGCTTTTTCGCCACGTGACGCGGTGGAGATGATTATGTCCATGACAGAAGAACTGGACATGAAAGCGATGAAGAGCTTTATGGAAAGTGTCATTTTGTATCCGGTTGGAACGGACGTATATTTGAGCAATGGGGAGCTGGCAAGGGTTATCGAAAACGACGCAAACTATGTGCTCAGACCGAAAGTGTTAGGACTAAAAAGCGGTAAAGTATACGATTTGGCAAAGGACAGAGATTGTGCAAATATAATTATCGAGTAATATTTATAGTACTTTAATAGCGAAATGGGAGTATAAATAGCAAAAAAATGGCAAAAAATACCATTTTTATTAAAGTGTTATGATAGGCTTGCCGAAATAACACAATGGATGACAAAGATAGGATGTAGTTTTGTTTAATGGGGACGTGACGTGATGAAAGTTCAAATTGAGAAGGAGAATGTAATTGTATCATCCGCATTTCGGATGATGTTGGACAGTACGAATGACATGATGTTTGTGAAAGATGCGAATCTTGTGTATGTGGCAGCATCAAAGGCATTTGTAAAAATGGTTGGAAAAGAATCGGAAGAAGAAATTGTCGGCCGCACCGATTGTGAGATTTTTGTAGATAAGAATCTGGCGAAACGTTATATTACGGACGACCGCAGACTGCTCAAAAGTGGTAAAAGTCTTGTGGATTATCCGGAGCCGATTACGGATGACAACGGGGAGGCCCGTTATGGTATTACTTCCAAATATATTTTGACAGCACCGAGTGGAGAAAATATCGGTATTTTTGGTGTGACAAGGGACATCACAAAAGAATATATGATGCGTCAACACTATCAGCATGAGTTGAAATATTTGTTCCGGCTTCCGGAAGATGTGTATGCTGTAAGTTATATTGATGTGGAAGATTGGCGTGTTATAGGACAGAGAGGTCAGAAGATTGATAAGTGTGTGGTAGAAACAAGCCATACAGTGGAAGCGATGACAAAAGTGGCAAACAAAGCCATTGTGGACAAAGAGTGTGATGCGGCTGCATTTTATCGTCAGCTTACATCGGAAACGTTGAAAGATATTTACATGAACGGTGCCACAGAATTAGAGTTTCAATACAAGAGAAATTTTGGTAAGAATATGGTGAAGTGGGTTCAAAATGAAATTCGCTTTATGGTCGATGTGGACAGCGGACATTTGTGTGCCATGTTTTCCGTCAAGGATATTGATGAAAAACAGCATGCGGAGCAAAGACTCAGGGAAGCGGCAAGAACAGACCGCATGACAAAATTGCTCAATCGTGAGACGACGATGGAGTCGATTCGTCAGACACTTAGCAAAGAAAAAAATCATCAGCATGCGTTGTTTATCATTGACGTAGACAATTTCAAATCTTTGAATGATACGTTGGGACACCAGACCGGTGACGAGTTTTTGGTTTCGCTGGCAGAAGTTCTTAAGAAAAGTTTCCGCGAAAGTGATATTGTAGGAAGAGTCGGCGGCGATGAGTTTTTTGCACTCATGCGCAATATTTCCGAGTTTTCTGTGACAATGCAAAAAGCACAGGAACTTCTTGCCAATATCGATGAAGTGTGCGCAAACTATCCGCATGTCAATTTGTCCGGTAGCATAGGCATCAGCGTATACCCCGAAAACGGTAAAACGTTGAATGAATTGTATGCCCAGTCGGACAGTGCCTTGTATCAGGCAAAACGGGAAGGCAAAAACCAGTATGTATTTGCGTAAAAAGCATTAGATATGAACAAAATAGTAACCGGAACGGAGTGGAAGCTTCGTTTCGGTTTTTTGCATTTTGGACTATACATTTTAGGAAAGTGTGTTATACTATAAAAACAGAATATATGTTCGTAATGAGGAGAGATGTTTCATGGATAAATTTATTTTACATTCTGAATACGCTCCGACCGGTGACCAGCCTCAGGCGATTGAAGCTTTAGTGAAAGGTTTCCGAGAGGGAAACCAATTCCAGACGCTGTTGGGGGTTACGGGTTCCGGCAAAACATTTACGATGGCAAATGTCATTGCCGCATTAAACAAACCAACACTCATTATTGCTCACAACAAAACGTTGGCAGGGCAGCTCTATGGCGAATTTAAGGAATTTTTCCCGGAGAACGCCGTAGAATATTTTGTCAGTTATTATGATTATTATCAGCCGGAGGCGTATGTGCCGTCTTCGGATACTTATATTGCAAAAGATTCCTCCATCAATGATGAGATTGAGAAACTCAGGCTGTCGGCGACGGCGTCTCTTACCGAGCGCAAAGATGTTATTGTTGTTGCCAGTGTTTCCTGTATTTATGGTTTGGGAAGCCCCGACGATTACAAGGAAATGGTTGTTTCCTTGCGTCCGGGGATGACAAAGGACAGAGACGAAGTAATCCGGGAGCTCATTGACATTCAGTATGACCGCAACGAGATGGATATTGCGCGCGGCAGTTTCCGTGTGCGCGGGGACGTAGTAGAAATATACCCGGCACAAGGTGGCGATTACCTCATCCGTGTAGAATTTTTTGGGGATGAGATTGACCGCATTACGGAGACGGACCCGCTTACGGGACAGGTGCATACAAGCCTGGAGCATATCGCTATTTTCCCGGCGTCGCATTATGTTGTTTCTCCGGAAAAAATCAAATCGGCATGCGACAATATTGAAATAGAGCTGGAAGAAAGGGTTCGTTTTTTCAAGGGTGAAGACAAACTCATTGAGGCGCAGCGTATCGCAGAGCGCACAAACTTTGATGTGGAGATGTTGCGTGAGACCGGCTTTTGTTCCGGCATTGAAAATTATTCCAGACATTTGAACGGTATGGAGGCAGGCGCTATGCCGCATACGTTGATGGATTATTTTGGGGATGATTATTTGATTATTGTGGACGAGTCGCACATTACGATTCCGCAGGTGCGGGGTATGTTTGCCGGAGACCGTTCCCGAAAAAATACGTTGGTGGATTATGGTTTCCGTCTGCCGTCGGCGCTGGATAACCGTCCGCTTAATTTTGATGAATTTGAGCAACATATTGACCAGATGATGTTTGTGTCTGCCACCCCTTCGGATTATGAGGCGGAACACGAACTGATGCGCGCGGAGCAGGTTATCCGACCAACCGGACTGCTGGATCCGGAAATTGACGTGCGCCCGGTGGAAGGTCAAATTGATGATTTGCTTTCCGAGATTAAGAAAGAAATTGACAAAAAGAATAAAGTGCTTGTCACCACGCTGACCAAACGAATGGCGGAAGATTTGACGGATTATATGCGCGAAGTGGGTATCCGTGTGAAATATTTGCATTCCGACATTGACACCTTGGAGCGGGCGCAGATTATCCGTGATATGCGTCTGGATATTTTTGATGTGCTGGTGGGAATTAACTTATTGCGAGAAGGTCTGGATATTCCAGAAATTTCTCTTGTGGCGATTTTGGATGCGGATAAAGAAGGTTTCTTGCGTTCCGAGACATCCCTTATCCAGACGGTGGGGCGTGCGGCGAGAAACGCAGAAGGACACGTTATTATGTATGCGGACAATATGACGGACTCTATGAAAAATGCCATCGAGGAGACAAACCGTCGTCGTTCCATTCAGCAAAAATATAACGAGGAGCATGGCATTACCCCGCAGACGATTAAAAAGGCGGTCAGAGATTTAATCAGCATTTCCAAGGAAATTGCGCAGGAGGAAGTGCGTTTCGAAAAAGACCCGGAATCCATGACACGAAAAGAGTTAGAAAAGCTCATTGCCGAGGTGCAAAAGAAGATGCAAAAAGCGGCTGCGGATTTGAATTTCGAGGCGGCAGCAGAGCTGCGTGACAAGATGATAGAATTGAAAAAGCAACTTCAGGAATTGGAAGATTCCGGGAAGTAGAAGAGGAGTACACATACCGATATGCCAGAACATGTAAAGATGCTTCCCAAAAGGGAATATATCAAAATAAGAGGTGCCAGCGAGCACAATTTGAAAGGGATTGATGTGGATATCCCGCGTAATGAATTTGTCGTACTGACAGGCTTGTCAGGTTCCGGCAAATCTTCCCTTGCATTTGACACAATTTATGCAGAAGGGCAGAGAAGATATATGGAATCGTTGTCTTCTTATGCAAGACAATTTTTGGGACAGATGGAGAAACCGAACGTAGAAAAAATCGAAGGACTTTCTCCGGCGATTTCCATTGACCAAAAATCCACAAACCGAAATCCCCGTTCTACCGTAGGAACGGTAACGGAAATTTATGACTATTTCCGACTTTTGTATGCCAGAATCGGCATTCCCCATTGCCCCAAGTGTGGAAAAGAAATCAAAAAGCAGACGGTAGACCAGATGACAGACAAAATTTTGTCCCTGCCTGCCGGAACAAAAATACAGCTTCTTGCCCCTATTGTGCGTGGTCGAAAAGGTGAGCATGCCAAAGTATTGGAACGCGCGAAACGAAGCGGTTATGTGCGTGTGCGTGTAGACGGCAACATGTACGAACTGACGGAAGAAATTCCGATGGAAAAAAACATCAAGCACAATATTGAAATTGTGGTGGACCGTCTTGTTGTGAAAGAAGGCATTGAGGCTCGTCTTACCGATTCCATTGAAAATGTATTGGAGCTTGCGGACGGGCTGCTTATGGTAGATGTAATTGACGGGGAAACATTACAGTTTAGTCAAAGTTTTGCCTGCCCGGACTGTGGTGTCAGCATCAGCGAAGTGGAGCCCAGAAGCTTTTCTTTCAACAACCCGTTTGGAGCCTGTCCGGATTGTTTTGGTCTCGGTTACAAGATGGAGTTTAATCCGGAACTGATGATTCCGGATCGGAGTCTCAGTATAAATGAAGGTGCAATTGCGGTATTAGGCTGGCAGTCTTGCATGGACCCATCCAGTTTTACCAATGCGATTTTGCAGGCACTTTGCAAGGAATATAAGTTTAGTCTGGACACGCCGTTTGAGCAGTTGGACGAAAAAGTGCAGGACATGCTGATTAACGGTACCGGCGGAAAAGAAGTTCTCGTACATTATAAGGGACAGCGTGGAGAAGGCGATTATCCTGTAGCGTTTGAAGGTTTGGTTCAAAATTCACACCGTCGTTACCGGGAGACTTCCTCGGACGTGATGAAACAGGAATACGAAACGTTTATGCGCATTACGCCGTGTAAGCTTTGCAAAGGCATGCGTTTGAAACAGGAAGCACTTGCGGTGACTGTTTGTGACAAAAACATACACGAAATTACATCCATGTCCATCGGAAAGCTCCATGCTTTTTTGCAGGAGATGGATTTGACAGAACAACAAAAATTAATCGGAAAGCAGGTACTCAAAGAAATCCGTGCCCGCGTCGGCTTTTTGATTGACGTAGGATTGGACTATTTGTCACTTGCGCGGGCTACCGGGACGCTTTCCGGTGGTGAGGCGCAAAGAATCCGTCTTGCAACCCAGATCGGTTCCGGCCTTGTAGGTGTGTGTTATATTTTGGACGAGCCAAGTATCGGTCTGCACCAACGGGATAACGATAAGCTGCTAAATACGTTGCGCAATTTGAAAGATATGGGCAATACGCTGATTGTCGTGGAACATGATGAGGATACGATGTTTGCGGCGGATTATATTGTAGATATCGGTCCCGGTGCCGGCTCCCACGGAGGCGAAGTGGTAGCTTGCGGAAATGCGGAAGCGGTGATGAAAGAGGAGCGTTCCGTAACAGGACAGTATTTGAGCGGCAAAAAACAAATCCCTGTCCCGAAAATGCGCCGAAAAGCTTCCGGAAAACTCATTGTGCGCGGCGCTGCAGAAAACAACCTCAAGAACATTGATGTGGAAATACCGCTTGGCGTGATTACCTGTGTGACAGGTGTGTCAGGTTCCGGTAAAAGTTCCCTTGTCAATGAAATTTTGTACAAGCGTCTTGCAAAAGAATTAAACCGTGCCCGTACCATCCCCGGAAAGCACAAAGCAATCGAGGGCATCAAACAACTTGACAAAGTCATTGATATTGACCAGTCCCCTATCGGCAGAACGCCCCGTTCCAATCCGGCAACGTATACGGGCGTGTTTGACCAGATCCGCGATTTGTTTGCATCTACACCGGACGCAAAAGCGAAAGGCTACAAAAAAGGCCGTTTCAGTTTTAACGTAAAAGGCGGCCGTTGTGAAGCATGTGCCGGGGACGGTATTTTGAAAATTGAGATGCACTTTTTGCCGGACGTATATGTGCCTTGTGAAGTATGCGGAGGCAAGCGTTACAACCGGGAAACATTGGAAGTGAAATACAAAGGAAAAAGCATATATGACGTGCTTGATATGACGGTGGAAGAAGCGGTTCCGTTTTTTGAAAACGTGCCATCCATCAAACGCAAAATTGAGACATTGAACGATGTGGGACTTTCTTACATCAAATTGGGACAGCCGTCCACACAGCTTTCCGGCGGTGAGGCGCAGCGAATTAAGCTGGCAACAGAGCTTAGTAAGAGAAGCACCGGAAAGACCATTTATATTTTGGACGAACCGACAACCGGTCTTCATTTTGCGGATGTGCACAAGCTGACAGAAATTTTGCAAAAGCTGGCAGACGGCGGCAATACCGTTGTTGTCATTGAACACAATTTGGACGTGATTAAGACAGCCGACCATATTATCGATATCGGTCCGGAAGGCGGCGACAAAGGCGGTACCATTATCGCCCAAGGAACGCCGGAAGAAGTTGCAAAAAATAAAAAATCATATACCGGCGTATATGTTAAGAAAATGCTGGAACGTGCCGAAAAATAATATAGCGAATTTTATTTTTTGATTTTTATTTAAAATTCACGAAAAATTTTTTAAACCCCTTTGAAAATCTATCCAATTAGGTTATAATGGCTTTGTATGTTTAACTAGCAGACATTTGGAAATATTTAAAATATAGACATTTATCGAAAGGGGTACGAAGATGCAGTACACAGATATAGGAATCGACTTAGGAACAGCCAGCATTTTAGTTTATATCAGAGGGAAAGGTGTTGTATTAAAAGAGCCCTCTGTTGTAGCGTTTGACCGCGATACAAACAAGATTAAAGCAATCGGTGAAGATGCCAGACTTATGCTTGGTAGAACACCGGGCAACATTGTTGCAGTAAGACCGCTTCGTCAGGGCGTTATTTCTGACTACACAGTAACCGAAAAAATGATGAAATATTTCATCCAGAAGGCACTTGGCAAAAAGACATTCCGTAAGCCCAGAATTGCGGTTTGTGTACCCAGTGGCGTTACAGAAGTAGAAAAGAAAGCAGTAGAAGATGCAACTTACCAGGCAGGCGCAAGAGAAGTTTCCATTATCGAGGAGCCGATTGCAGCAGCCATTGGTGCAGGTATCGATATTTCAAAACCTTGTGGAAATATGATTGTAGATATCGGTGGCGGTACTTCCGACATTGCAGTTATTTCTTTGGGCGGCACGGTAGTCAGTGCGTCCATCAAAATTGCAGGCGATGATTTTGACGAGGCACTTGTCAGATATATGCGTAAAAAACACAATCTGTTAATCGGTGAGAGAACAGCGGAAGATATCAAGATTAAAGTCGGCTGTGCTTACAAGAGACCGGAAGTGGACTACATGGATGTAAGAGGACGTAACCTTGTAACAGGTCTTCCGAAGACAGTGAAAGTGTCCTCCGAAGAAACAGAAGAAGCATTACACGAAACAACAGCACAGATTGTAGAAACAATCCACAGCGTGCTTGAAAAAACTCCGCCGGAACTGGCAGCAGACATTGCGGACAGAGGTATTGTACTTACCGGTGGCGGAAGCCTTCTTCGCGGATTGGAAGATTTGATTTCCGCAAAGACAGGAATTAATACAATGACAGCAGAAGATCCGATGACAGCAGTAGCAATCGGAACCGGAAAATATGTGGAATTCCTCGCAGGTTATAGGGAGGACTAAACACGGGAGGTTACAAATATGGTTAAAGGACTTTATACGGCGTATACCGGACTGGCAAATGAGCAGAATCGTATGGATGTGCTCACAAACAACCTTGCCAATGCATCCACAGTCGGATACAAAAAAGAAGGTGCAACAAGCCAGTCGTTTGACGATATTATGTCATACAAAATCAAAGACATATCGGAATCACCAAATACAGCAAGACCGCTTGGCAATCTCAGTCTCGGTGTAAAGATTGGTGAGAATTACACGGATTACAGCCAGGGTTCTTTCCGTATTACGGGCAATACATTTGATTTGGCACTTGCCGGGGAAGGTTTTTTTACCGTTGAGTTTACAAACAAAGCCGGAGAAGTATCTACCAAGTATACAAGAGATGGTTCCTTCGCCCTCGATACAGATGGGTATCTTATGACGGCAGATGGTGATTATGTTATGGGAACAATCGGAAGAATCCGATTAAATCCATTGGCGAACACTACGATTACAGATGACGGTACGATTCTTCAAAATGGTGCAGAAGTTACAAGACTTCGTATCACCGATTTTACAGACTACGATTATTTGGAAAAATACGGTGAAAACTATTATCAGCCGGTGGACGGCGCTACCATCAAACCGGCAGAAGCAACTGTGAAGTCCGGCTATTTGGAAATGGCGAATGTACAGGTTGTATCAGAGATGGTAAATCTGATTGCAATAACAAGAGCATATGAAAGTAACCAGAAAATCATACAGACATATGACAGCACTTTGGATGTGGCAGTGAATCAGATTGGAAAGATATAGGAGGTAGGTAAGCATGGTTAGAAGTTTATGGACAGCAGCAACAGGTATGATTGCACAGCAGACAAATGTAGATACCATTGCGAACAATCTTGCCAACGTAAATACTGTAGGATACAAAACACAGGTAAATGAATTTAAATCTTTGTTATATCAAAATATACAGACAAAAACGACAAGTGCGGACGGGGCTCCGAAACCGACAAGCGCGCAGGTGGGTCTTGGTGTAAGAAACGCAGCATTGGATTCTATTTTTACACAGGGTAACTTGACTGCATCTGAAAGCGATACCGCATTTGCGATTGAAGGAGACGGTTTCTTTGCGTTGATGAACGGAGACGGAGAGACAGTTTATACAAGAAACGGTAATTTCCTTTGGGCAATCGGAAACGATGATATGATTACGCTCACAAATTCCGACGGTATGCCGGTTTTGGATACCATGGGACGTGAAATCAGTTTGAATAGCAGCTATGTGACAAGTAAGATTACGGTGACAGCAGACGGCACAATCTGTTATCCGGATGCAAGTAACAATCCGCAGTCTTTGGGTATCACAATTGGTGTATATCAGTTTAATAATCCGTCCGGATTGAACAAAGAAGGCGAAAGCCTTTATGCAGAGACGGAGTCCAGCGGACCGGCTTTGAACGAAGCAACAAATCCGACGGTGCAGAAAAGTAAAGTACTTCAAGGTTATTTGGAAGCATCCAATGTGCAGGTTGTAGATGAAATGGTGAATTTGATCGTTGCACAGAGAGCATATGAGATGAATTCAAAAGCCATTACAGCATCGGATGAAATGTTACAGCAGGCCAATAACTTGAGAAGATAGTGAGTGATTCCGAAACGGAGGAATACAGATGGACATTAGCAGCTTAAATATGTATACAAGTTACATACAGGATACGGCGAATTCCAACAAAACAACGAGTTCTATGAATTTGAATACCGATTACTCCAAAGCATCGGATGATGAGCTGATGGATGCCTGCAAGCAGTTTGAAGCGTACTTTTTGGAGCAGGTTTTCAAGGAGATGGCAAAAACGATACCTTCTTCTGAGGAAGATGGCGGTTCCAACGGAGCATTGGTAGATTACTTTAAAGATTCTATGATTCAGGAACTTTCAGCACAGTCCACAGAGACAAACAGTCTCGGACTTGCACAGATGTTGTATGAGCAGATGAAGATTACATATGACGTTTAGTGCTCAAAAAAGATTATAATTTATTTCAATATGGAAGGGCTGCCATATCGGCGGTCCTTTTGCGTTCCTTTATAGGAAAAGCACTTAAGAAGGGAATTGTATTTGATGGAAAACGAAAAAGGTTATGTGGACCATATTATATATCGGAATGCCGACAATGGTTATACGGTACTGGAACTCTCGTGTGAAGCGGAAGACATCATTTGTGTCGGTATTTTCAAAAATATTGAGCCCGGTGAGTGTGTGGAAGTGTCCGGCAATTTTGTGGAACATCCCGTATATGGCGAGCAGCTGAAAGTGGAATCCTATCGCATTGTCCCGCCGGAAGATACGGTAGGCATGGAGCGGTATCTTGGTTCCGGTGCAATCAAGGGAGTAGGACCGGCACTTGCGGCAAGAATCGTAAAAAAATTTGGGAAAGATACGTTTCGCATTATAGAAGAGGAACCGGAACGGCTGGCGGAAATCAAAGGTATTAGTGAGAAAAAAGCACGGGAAATCGGCATTCAGGCAGAAGAAAAAAAGGACATGCGGGAGGCCATGGTCTTTTTGCAACAGTATGGTATTTCCAACACCTTAGCTGTAAAAATATACAATGCCTACGGCATGAACATTTACGGAATTATGCGGGAAAATCCATATAAACTGGCGGAAGACATCGAGGGAATCGGATTCAAAATTGCGGATGAAATTGCTTCAAAAATAGGAATTCATACCGATTCGGACTATCGCATCCGCAGCGGGATCGTTTATACGTTACTGCAGGCGACTGCAGAAGGCCATTGTTATTTGCCGAAACAACAATTGCTTGAAAGAAGCGGGGAACTGCTGCAAGTAGAGCCGGAAATGATGGAGGCGCAATTGTCCAATTTGATGATGGACAAAAAAATTGTGATTAAGGACGATTGCATTTATGCCATGTCCTATTACTATGCAGAACTGAATTGCGCTAAAATGTTACATGACTTGAATGTCACTGTTGATTTTGCAGATGGGGCATTGCCGAGCGAAGAGCTTGCAATAGAAAAGAAGATTTGTAGGATTGAACAGGAACTGGAAATTGAACTGGACGAGTTGCAGCGCAAGGCGGTTTTGGAAAGTGTAAAAAACGGATTGTTCATTCTTGCCGGTGGTCCCGGAACCGGAAAAACAACGACAATCAACACAATGATCCGCTATTTTGAAAGAGAAGGCATGGATATTTTGTTGGCGGCACCTACCGGACGTGCGGCAAAGCGAATGACGGAAGCAACCGGATATGAAGCAAGAACCATCCATCGTATGCTGGAATTAAACGGAGCTATGACAGAGGAGCATAAAGGAGCGTATTTTAGCAGAAATGAGGAAAATCCTCTGGAAGCGGATGTGGTGATTATTGATGAGATGTCTATGGTGGATTTGCATTTGTTTCAGGCCCTTTTGAAAGCGGTTTGCGTAGGTACAAGACTTGTTATGGTGGGCGATGTGGATCAGTTACCATCCGTTGGACCGGGACAGATTTTGAGGGATTTGATTGCCAGCAAATGTATACCAATCGTAAAATTGCAAAAGATTTTCAGACAGGCCGGGGAAAGCGACATTGTGGTCAATGCCCATCAAATTAACAAGGGCGAAAACATTAAGCTTGACAATAAGAGCAAAGACTTTTTCTTTTTGGAACGAAATGACGTCAATGTCATTTATAAGCACATGGTGCAGCTTGTGCGGGACAAAATTCCCCGTTATGTAGATGCGCAAGCATACGAAGTGCAAGTACTGACACCAATGCGCAAAGGAAATCTGGGCGTGGAAGTGTTAAACAAAATTTTGCAGGAATATTTAAATCCGCCGGCTCCTTCTAAAAAGGAACATCCTTATGGCGAAGGAATTTTCCGCGAAGGTGACAAAGTCATGCAAATTAAAAACAATTACCAGATTGAGTGGGAAGTTTTGAGCCGGTACGGTATCCCCATTGATAAAGGACTCGGTATTTTTAACGGGGACATCGGTATCGTTAAGGAAATCAACGATTATGCCCAGACGATGACGGTGGAATTTGACGAAGGCCGCAAAGTAGCTTATTCTTTCGCGCAGTTAGATGAAGTGGAGCTGGCCTACGCAATTACCATACACAAGTCGCAGGGAAGTGAGTATCCGGCGGTGATTATGCCGATTTTGTCTGGACCGCGTATGCTTTTTAACAGAAACTTGCTTTATACCGGTGTAACCCGCGCGAAAAAGTGCGTGACAATATTGGGAAGCAGCGCCATGTTACATGAGATGATTGCAAACCAAAATGAAAAAACAAGATATACAGGGTTAGAAAAAAGAATTAGGGAATTGATTGATACGGAGAGTGTTTAGCGGGTTGTAGAAAGGTTCGGTCAATCAATGAAGATGACAAAACAATTAGGAAAACTTGTATGGTGGATTCGGGAGCTGTTATTCCCGAGGCGTTGTCCCGTGTGCGATGAGCCGGTAAAACCGGCCGGTAAGAAAATATGCAGAAAGTGCCGGCATAAGTTAGTATATGTGTCTGCCGATTATTGTATGAAATGCGGGAAGCCGCTGGGCGAGAGTACATTAGAGTTTTGCCGGGATTGTCAAAAAAGAAAACATGAATTTGTGCAGGGAAGAAGTCTGTATGAATACAAAAGTGCCGCAAAAGCAATTTACAAATTCAAATACGGCAACCGCAGGGAATATGCGGAATTTTTTGGAGAGGAACTGGCGGACAAATATCGTGATGTAATAGTACAATGGAATGCAGAAGCAATCCTTCCGGTTCCGATTCACAAAAACAGAAAGAAGAAGAGAGGATTTAACCAATCGTCGCTTTTGGCAAAAGAGCTATCGAAGCATGTGGAAGTGCCTGTCATCGATAATTTTATCGTTCGTTCGAAAGATACAACGCCGTTAAAAGAATTAACGGGCATCGAACGTCAAAATAATTTGAAAAAGGCTTTTAAAATAGTACGAAATGATGTAAAATTAAGTACGATTATAATTTTGGATGACATATATACAACAGGAAGTACCGTGGATGAGATGGCACGGGTACTGAAAGAGACGGGTATACAAAAAATTTATGTTCTCACTCTTGCGATTGGTGCAGGAATGTAGGGAGAAGGGAGATACTATATGAACGTAAGAAATTGCAAAACATGTGGAAAATTATTTAACTATTTGGCTGGACCGCCAATCTGTCTTTCCTGCAGAGATACTTTGGAAGCGAAGTTTTCAGAAGTAAAAGAATACGTCAGAACAAACCGACTTGCCGGCATTAATGAGGTTGCTGAGGCGTGCGAGGTAGAAGTGCGACAGATTAAACAGTGGGTACGTGAAGAAAGATTGGAATTTTCACCGGAGTCATCCGTTGGCATCGATTGCGAAGGCTGTGGCGTTATGATTCGTTGCGGTAAATTCTGTGAGAAGTGCAAGAATGAAATGGCAAAGCAGTTTAGTAATTCCATCAAAAAAAAGGAACCGCCGAAACCAATTCAGAGAAAAGACCCGCGTGATAACCCGAAGATGCGTTTCCTTAGCGAAGAATAATTTTGAACAGCAGGAGTTTGTATGTTAAACGAAGAAAAAATCATACTGATGACCAAAATGGCGTCTTATGAGGAACACGAAGGCAAGAAAAATGTAGCAATTACAAAATATTTTCGAAGTGACTACATCAGTTATCAGATTTTAAAATCTGTTATAAGTGCGACACTTGCATTTTTACTCTTTTTTGCCATATTTATTTTTTATGATTTTGAAGTATTCATGCAAGATATATACAAGATAGACTTACTGGTCTTTGCACGGAACGTATTGATTGCGTATGCCGTGACTGTGGGTGGCTATGTATTGATTACATATGTCGTAAGTCTATATCGCTATAATAAAGCAAAAAAAAGTATGAAATGTTATTACAATAATTTGAAAAAGTTGGCTTTTTTACACTTAAAACAGTGAGAGTAAAAAGTGAGCTAAGAGGTGAGTTGTGACAGATTTATTGGTTATCAAAGAATATTTGAAAAACTTTTACAGTAAGTATGAGATTTATGTGCGTCCGGCGTGGAAATTTTTGTTGGCATTTGTAACCTTGGTAGTTATCAATAGTCAGCTTGGGTATATGAGTCGGATTGATAATATGGCAATTGTGTTAATTGTAGCATTGATGTGCTCGTTTTTGCCGTCCGGATGTATCATGCTCTTTTCGGCGTTGTTTATTACATTGCATTTGTACGCATTGTCGATGGAGTGCGCCATGGTGGCAATTATTTTGATTTTTGTTATGTTTTTGCTCTATTTCCGTTTTACACCAAAAGAGAGCATTGTCCTTGTGTTTACACCGCTGACGTTTGTGTTTAAGATTCCGTATGTTATGCCGCTTGCTATGGGGCTTATCGGCACACCGGCATCCGCAATTTCCGTAGGCTGTGGTACCATACTATATTACTTTTTGGATTTTGTAAAAGAAAACGATGCAACAATCAACGTTTTGGATGATGATTTGACAACAAGATTCCGTTTCTTGATTGATGGTCTGGTTGACAACAAAGAGATGATTGTTACGGTTGCAGCGTTTATGATTACGTTGATTGTTGTTTATATTATTCGAAGAATGTCTATTGATCACAGCTGGACAATTGCTATGATTGCAGGTATTCTTGTAACAGTTGTTATGCTTTTGGTAGGCGACTTGATTTATGATACAAATGTATCTATTTTAGCTGTTTTATTAGGAGGCGCCGCCTCTGTTCTGCTTGCGAAAGTGTTGCAGTTCTTTCTGTTTGGCGTGGATTACAGTCGCACAGAACGTGTTCAGTTTGAAGATGACGAGTATTATTATTATGTCAAAGCAGTTCCGAAATTGAGTGTGGCAACACCCACAAAAACCGTAAAAAGAATAAATACACAAAAAAATCAAAATGTGTCAACCAAAACGCCCCCTCAAACAGTCAATACAGTAGGAAGCGACAGACCGGTGCGAAAAGTGAATACCATTCACACGGCAGGAACAAGACCTGTGCCGGGAGGAAATGGTGACATGCAAAGGAGAACTACGGCACCAACAAGAAACAGTGCTGAGATGAGGAGTACAAGAACACCTTCTGCCTCAGGTGAAAGGAGATATCCGGTAAGAGATATCGAAGATATAGAATTATAATAATTAGACTGGAATGAACTAATATGCGGCAAATTTCAACCATTATGCAGAATTACATGGAAACCTTGCATATGCCGTCGATAGAATGGACGGATGTGGCGGAGATATTAATTATCTCCTTTTTGGTGTACCATATTATGCTTTGGGTTAAGACAACCAAGGCATGGGCACTATTTAAAGGTATCAGTGTAATTCTTGTTTTTTTGTTGATAGCAGCTTTGCTGGATATGAGTACCATTTTGTGGATTGCAGAAAATGTATTGAGTCTGGCTGTTATTGCAATTATAGTTGTGCTGCAGCCGGAGCTCAGAAAAGCTTTGGAAGAGTTAGGGAGAAAGAATTTGATTTCTTCAATTATTCTTTTTGATTCCAACAAAGAAACCGAAGGACGTTTTTCGGACAAGACGATTTCAGAGATTGTGAAAGCTTGTGTAGAAATGGGAAAAGTCAGAACCGGTGCATTGATTGTAATTGAGCAGGACCACCGCTTAAACGATTATGAGAGAACCGGAATTACAGTGGATGGTTTGGTAACAAGTCAATTGTTGATTAATATTTTTGAACATAATACTCCGTTACACGACGGAGCTGTTATTATTCGTGGGGATAGAATTACATCTGCAACATGTTATTTGCCGTTGTCAGACAATATGCAATTGAGCAAAGAGCTGGGAACGCGACACAGAGCTGCTGTCGGTATTTCTGAGATGACAGATTCTATGACAATCATTGTGTCGGAAGAAACCGGAAAAATCAGTACGGCATATGACGGCGTGCTGAAACGTAATTTGGATGCAGACGGATTGCGCGAACAGCTTACAAAAGTACAAAACAAGACCATGGAAGAAAAGAAAGTGTTGAAATGGAAAGGCAGGTCACGAAATGAAAAAAAGACTGACTAACAACTGGGGCCTGAAGCTGATTTCCTTTGTTTTTGCGATTCTTTTATGGCTCGTTGTCGTGAATGTAGACAATCCCGTAAAGACAAAAGTGTTTGATAACGTTCCTGTTAAGATGCAGAATACGGACCTTTTGACAGACGAAGGCCTCATATATGAAGTGTTGGACTCCAGCAATACTGTGTCGGTATCGGTAAGCGCGCCAAGATCATACTTAGAATTGCTTAGTAAAGATGACATTGTTGCTGTGGCAGACTTTAATAATATTACTGCGGCAAATACAATTAATATTACGTACTATTCCAGACGTTACAATGATAAAATAACGAATTTTAAAGGAAATATCGAAAGCGTAAAATTGAATGTGGAGCCGGAAAAGACGGTACAGTTCGTATTAAAGACAAATACGGTCGGAGTAGTGGAAGAGGGTTATGTTATCGGAAATATTACAACCGATCAAAATCAGGTGCGTATTTCCGGACCGGAATCCTTAGTTTCGCAAATTAAAAGTGCGTCGGTAGCTGTGAATGTTTCGGATACAACGACGAATATTGCGACGTATGCAGACGTAAAATTATATGACAAAGACGGCAATGAAGTATCGGCTCCAAGCCTGGAAAAAAATGTAGATTCTGTCAAAATCACAGTGGAAGTGCTGGCAATGAAAATGGTTCCGGTTACTTGTGTTGTAACAGGCACTCCGGCAGACGGTTACCGAACGACGGGAGAAGTTTTAATCACTCCGTCAGAGATTGCGATTGCCGGCAGTGCGGAAACATTACAAAATGTTTCCAAAATAGAAATTTCATCCGAAGAGTTGGATATTACAGGGTTAGATAAAGATTTTGTTGTATCCCACAATATAAAGACATACCTTCCCGCAGGGGTTTCGCTTGCAGATGACTCGTTTAACGGGAAAGTAGGAATTACAGTGCATATTGAAGAAGAGCAGGAAGTTGAGTTGAAGCTCGGAAAGGCCAATATAGCCTTTATCAATGTGCCGCCACAATATCGTGCTTCTGTGGATGAAGATGTGGAAATATCATTGTATATTTCGGGCTTAAGTGCAGACATTTCGGCACTTATGACACAGGATGTAGTCGGAATCATAGATATTACGGAATATATGCGTGCGAATAATTCTCTTCGATTGGAAGAGGGAGCGCATAAAATGGAAATTGCGTTTGACTTTGGCGAAAATATAACAGTAATGGAGCCTGTTGAAGTCGATGTAGTGATACAAAAAGCGGAGGAGTAAATAAAAATGGCTAGATTATTTGGGACAGATGGTGTTCGTGGTGTTGCGAATGATGAATTAACGCCGATGCTGGCAATGCAATTAGGCCAGGCCGGAGCGTATGTGTTATCGAAAGAAAACGAGCATAAACCGACAATTATGGTAGGGTGTGATACAAGAATATCCGGTGACATGCTTGCCAATGCACTTATGGCAGGTGCATGTTCCGTTGGAGCGAATGTAGTATATGTGGGAGTTGTACCGACACCTGCAGTGGCATACCTGACACAAAAATACAAAGTAGATGCAGGTGTTGTGATTTCTGCATCGCACAATCCGGTAGAGTTTAACGGTATCAAATTTTTTGATGGAAACGGCTACAAATTGCCGGACTCTTTGGAAGATGAGATAGAAGCGCTTATCAAATCAGGTATGCGCGATATTAAATTCCCGGTAGGTTCCGGTGTGGGAAAAATTAAATATCGTACCGACGCAAGAGAAGAGTATATCAATCATGCGGTTCGTTCTGTGAATATCAATTTGAAAGGCATGAAAATTGTTGTGGATTGTGCCGAAGGTGCTTCCCACTATACTTCTGTGGAAGCATTGAAAGAATTGGGTGCAGAAGTTGTCGCTATTCATAACAATCCTGACGGAACAAATATCAATGCAAACTGCGGTTCTACCCACATGGAAGAGCTGATGGCACGTGTCGTATTCGAAAAAGCAAAGGTTGGTCTTGCTTTTGACGGGGATGCAGACAGACTTCTTGCAGTGGATGAAAATGGAGAAGTGGTAGACGGCGACCAGATTATGTCGATTGTCGGCAATCACATGAAACAGCAGGGCAAGTTAAAAAACGATACGATTGTTGCAACAGTTATGAGTAACTTGGGCTTTTTCCTGATGGGACAAAAGAACAATATTACGATAGAGCAGACAAAAGTTGGTGACCGTTACGTGTTGGAACGTATGCGCGAAATCGGTGCCAGTCTTGGTGGTGAACAGTCCGGTCACGTTATTTTCCTGGAGGAAAATACAACCGGTGACGGGCTTCTCAGTGCACTTCATTTGCTTGAAGTTATGGTGGAAACAGGCAAACCGTTGTCTGAATTAAAGACAATCATGGATGTGCTTCCGCAGGCACTTGTGAATGCGAAAGTACCGAACCACAAAAAAGAAAAATATATGGACTATCCGGAGATTGCAGATGCTATTGCAAACCTTGAAAAACAGTTTGCGGGCGAAGGCAGAGTGTTAATACGACCTTCCGGTACAGAACCGTTAGTACGTGTAATGATTGAGGGAAAAGATCAGAAATTGATTGAAGGGGAAGCAAAAAAATTAGCAGAATTAATACAAAATATTATGTTATAATTCCCACGTGCTTGTGAAAAATAAAAAACAGTGATATACTATCCTAAGAGAACAGATATTTACTTTGTTTGGGTAAAGTTTCCGATAATTTACTAAGCGCGATTACGAAACATTATTTCGGAGGTACTATTATGGTAAGCCAGAAGGTAGTTATAAAAAATCCTACAGGACTACATCTAAGACCTGCAGGTATCCTATGCAAAGAAGCAATGAAGTTTAAATCGTTAATAACGTTTACATTTAGAGATAATACAGCGAATGCCAAAAGTGTACTAAGTGTGCTTGGCGCATGCGTAAAATGTGGCGATGAAGTTGAGTTTGTTTGCGAAGGCGAGGATGAGGAGTTGGCACTAAAGACTCTTGTTGAAGCGATTGAGAGCGGTCTTGGCGAATAGATGAAAAGACATTAAAAACCCATGTGTATTAGCATGGGTTTTTTGAATATATAACAACTGATATTTAAAGTAATGATTGCACAAACAGAAAATAAAACGGAGGGAAGTATATGTTAAATTATAGCAGATATAAACGCAATCCGGTCGTTGATTATCCGGAAAGAGAATGGCCAAATAAAGAAATTGAGAAAGCACCGATTTGGTGTAGCGTTGATTTAAGAGACGGTAACCAGGCACTCATTGATCCGATGGTTGTTCAGGAAAAAATCGAGATGTTCGAGTTTTTGATTAACCTTGGATTTAAGGAAATTGAAATCGGTTTCCCGGCGGCAAGCCAGATTGAATTTGACTTTTTACGCCAGCTTGTTGACCGCAAATTGATTCCGGATGATGTAAAGGTGCAGGTGTTGACACAGTGCCGCGAGGAATTGATTGACCGCACTTTTGAAGCGATTGAAGGTTGTAAACAGGCGATTGTACATATTTACAACTCTACTTCCACATTGCAGCGCGATGTTGTATTTGGTATGGAAAGAGAGCAGATTATTGATATTGCCATTCAAGGTACAAAGATGGTAAAAGAGCGTGCTAAAAACTTCCCGGGAAAAATCATTTTAGAGTATTCTCCGGAAAGCTTTACAGGTACAGAGCTTGATTTTGCGTTGGATATTTGTACAGCTGTGCAGGAAACTTGGGGCGCAACAAAAGAAGACCCGATTATCATCAACTTACCGTCTACAGTAGAGATGAATACACCAAATGTATATGCTGACCAGATTGAGTGGATGAACAAACATTTTAAAAACAGAGAATCCATTATTTTGAGTGTTCACCCGCACAATGACAGAGGTACCGGCGTTGCCAGTGCAGAGCTTGCTATGCTTGCTGGTGCAGACCGCGTGGAAGGAACACTGTTTGGTAACGGGGAACGTACCGGTAACGTGGATGTGCTGAATATTGCATATAATATGTTCTCTCAGGGCATTAATCCGGAGTTAAACATTGAACATGTCAATGACATTATTGAAATATACGAAAGATGCTGCAAAATCCCGATTCATCCGAGACATCCGTACGCAGGTAAACTTGTTTTTACTGCATTTTCCGGTTCTCATCAGGATGCGATCAACAAAGGTGTCAAAGCCATGAAAGAGCGTAACAGCGAAATCTGGCAAGTACCGTATTTGCCCATCGACCCGGCAGATATCGGAAGAGAGTACGAGCCGATTGTTCGTATCAATTCCCAGTCCGGTAAGGGTGGTGTTGCTTTCGTAATGGATACTTACTTTGGATTCAAGCTTCCGAAAGCAATGCACAAAGAGTTTGCAAATGTCATCCAGAAGATTTCCGAAAAACAGGGAGAAGTATCTCCGGAGCAGATTATGGAAAGCTTCAAAACAGAATATTTGGACAAGAAAGAGCCGATTCATTTCAAGAAATTAAAAGTAGACGATTTGAGCGGCGAAACCGAGTCTGCATTTGATACAAAGGTAATGGTTACTTACACAGACAGAGGCGCAGAAAAGAGCGTGGAAGCTGTAGGTAACGGTCCGATTGATGCAGTAAAACGCGGTTTGTGCGAAGCGTTAGACTTGGATATCAAGATTTTGGATTACGAAGAGCATGCATTGCAGAGTGGTTCCAACTCTCAGGCTGCGGCGTACATCCACTTGTTGGACTGCAACACCGGACGTGTTACATACGGTGTCGGCGTAAGCTCCAACATTACAAGAGCTTCCGTAAGAGCCATCTTCTCCGCGATTAACCGTCTTGAGTTAGGTTAAAAAACAATTTATTACATGAAATAAAAAGCGTCGTAGTTTTTTGTGAGCAATGCTTACAAAATCTACGGCGCTTTTGAATGACAGTACAAAAATATTTTACCACTTCTTCCGGTATTCCAGCGGCGTCATATTTTCCGCTTTGCGGAACACTTTTATAAAATAGCCGGCATTTTGAAAGCCGCAATTAATTGCAATTTGCTCCACGGAATCGGATGTAAAACGAAGCAGGGATTTGGCGTGGGAAATCCGTTTTGCAGTTAAGTCGTTGCCGAGGGTGATGCCGAATGTTTTTTTGTATTCTCTGGAAAGATGAAACTTGCTTATATAAAACGTGTCGGCAAGAGAGTCCAGATTTATTTTTTCCATGTAGTGCTCCTCCATGTAGTTGCGTATCAACTGCAATTTTTCGGATATAGTGGCACCGGTCTGTTCTGTGCTGTTATTTTCTGTAAAACAGAGCAAAATAATGTCTGTAAGACATTTGTGAGAAATGAGCTCCTGCAACGGATTTTTGGCTTCGTGTGCCTGATAAATCGAATGAAGAGCATCCGTAAAAGGCACAATAGAAGGTGGCGTGAAAATAAACGGATTTTCCTGTTCAATATAGGTATTGTAAAATGTTGTGGCGCAATTGCCGTAAAAGTGTACCCACATAAGCGTCCACGGATCATCGGCGCTGCTTTCGTGGGAGTAGGAGTGAGAACAGTCAAGCCAGATGCAGTTGCCGGTTTCCACGGGAAAACGCTGACCATTAAACGTAATCGTCCCACTTCCGCTCATAACAACAATGAACAAAAAAGAATTCAAATTTTGACGCTGACTGATATGCGGTTCTACACTGTGCAGTGTACCGACTTCCTGCACGTATAAGTAGTTTTTTCGCGCAAAAGAAGAGGGGGTTGCAAGAATTCGCATGGAAGATGATTTTGACATTTTGATGACGCCTCCGATACAAAGCAATATTTTACCATAAACGGGCAATATTTTAGGTTGATACTGATATTATACAATAGTATACTACCATTTGTCATAGCAAAAAAATAGAAAAATAAGAGAAAGTGAAAAAGGAGATTAGAATGAGAAAAGTAGCACTAATTACAGGTATAACAGGGCAAGATGGTTCTTATTTGGCAGAGTTTTTGTTGGAAAAAGGATACGATGTTCATGGCTTGATAAGACGTCACAGTGTTTCTAATACATCCCGTATTGACCATATAATTCATTCTGCATACAACAATGTAAAATTTTTCATGCACTATGCAGATACAACCGATTCCAGTAACTTAATGAGATTGGTTGCAGAAATTAAACCGACAGAAGTGTACAACCTTGCTGCACAGTCTCATGTTGGAATTTCTTTTGAGGTTCCGGAATATACAGCAGATGCAACCGGTATCAGCACATTAAAACTTTTGGAAGCAATCCGTGTAAACGGCGGACAGTGTCGTTTTTATCAGGCATCTACATCGGAATTGTTCGGTGGACTTCCGGAGACAGCACCACAGAGTGAAAAAACTCCGTTCTATCCGAAGAGCCCGTACGGCGTGGCAAAATTGTATTCTTACTGGATTACGGTAAACTACCGCGAATCTTACAATATGTTTGCATGTAACGGTATTTTGTTCAACCATGAATCACCGAGAAGAGGTGAAAACTTCGTTACAAGAAAAATTACACTTGCCATTGCAAACATTATGGCAGGCAAACAGGAGAAACTTTCTCTTGGTAATATGAATGCAAAGAGAGACTGGGGTTTTGCAGGCGACTATGTAAAAGGTATGTGGTTAATGCTTCAGCAAGACAAACCGGATGATTATGTTCTTGCAACAAATGAAACACATACAGTACGTGAATTTGTAGAAGCTGCTTTTGCAGAAATCGGCATTCAGATCCGTTGGGAAGGCACAGGCGTAGACGAAAAAGGTTACGATGCAAAAACAGGAAAATTGCTTGTTGATGTAAATCCGGAGTTCTATCGTCCGGCAGAAGTTGAATTCCTTTGGGGAAATTGCGAAAAGGCAGAGAGAGAACTCGGCTGGAAACGCGAAAACGGCTTTAAAGAGCTTGTAGCAATGATGATGGATGCAGATATGAAAGAAATCGTTGGCATGGGAAGCGAAGAATTCCGCAGCAAAAATGCATAATAGGACAGGTGATACTATGAAAAAAACAGATAAAATATACGTTGGCGGACACAGGGGTCTGGTAGGAAGTGCTATTGTAAGAAATTTACAGGCAAAAGGTTATACAAACGTGATCGGAAGAACACACAAAGAGCTTGATTTGACAAACCAGGCAGCAGTACAGGCATTTTTTGAGACAGAGAAACCGGATGTTGTTGTTTTGGCAGCAGCTAAAGTAGGCGGTATCAACGCAAACAATACTGCACCGGCAGAATTTGCTTATGAAAATATGCAGATTCAGTGTAACGTCATTAAATGTTGCCACGATTACAACGTAAAAAAATTGTTGTTCCTCGGAAGCACATGTATTTATCCGAAAATGGCTCCACAGCCGATTCCGGAAGATGCGCTTTTGACAGGACCGCTTGAGGTGACAAATGAAGCGTATGCGATTGCAAAAATTGCAGGTCTTGAGATGTGCAGATTTTTCAAAAAACAGTACGGCGATGATTTTATCAGCTGTATGCCGACAAACCTTTACGGACCGCATGACAACTATGATTTGAACGGCTCTCACGTTATGCCGGCGATGATCCGTAAGTTCCATGAAGCAAAGGTAAATGGTGCTAAAAGTGTGGAACTTTGGGGAACAGGTACACCGCTTCGCGAGTTTTTGTATGTGGATGATATGGCAGATGCATGTGTATTCTTGCTTGAAAATTACAGTGGCGAGCAGCACGTAAACATCGGTACCGGAAAAGAAGTTTCCATTAAGGAACTTGCCGAAACGGTACAAAAGGTGGTAGGATATGAAGGTGAGATCGTTTGGAACACAGACATGCCGGACGGAACGCCGAGAAAGCTTACCGATGTGTCCAAGTTGCACGGTCTTGGCTGGAAACATAAAGTAGATTTAGAAGAAGGTGTACAGCTTGCCTATGACTGGTTCCGCGAAAATGTGGACAGTGCCAGAATGTAAGCGTGTGCCGTATAAGGAAGGCATAAACGAATATGAAGCTATTAAGTGTCATTGTTCCTTGCTATAACGAAGAGGAATCGGTAGCGGATTTTTATGAGGAACTGATGAAAAACAGCGATTTCTTTCAAGAGAAAGAGCTGGACGTTGAAATTTTATATATTGATGACGGTTCCAAAGACAGAACGGTGGAAGAAGTAAAAAAATTGCACGATAAGGACGCACGCGTACGCCTCGTTTCTTTCTCCAGAAATTTTGGAAAAGAAGCAGGTATCTATGCGGGACTTACCCATGCAAAGGGTGATTACCTTGTGGTGATGGATGTGGATTTGCAAGATCCCCCGTCACTTTTGCCGGAAATGTTTTCTTATATCGAGCAGGGGTATGACTCCGTTGCTACAAGACGTGTATCGAGAAAAGGCGAACCGCCGATTCGTTCCTTCTTTGCCAGAATGTTTTACCGTATCATGCGCAAAATTTCCAGTACGGAAATTGTGGATGGCGCGAGAGATTACCGCTTGATGACAAGACAGGTTGCGGAAGCAATTTTGTCCATGAAGGAATACAACCGTTTTACAAAAGGAATTTACGGCTGGGTCGGCTTTCAAACAAAATGGATTGAGTTTGAAAACGTAGAACGCAAAAAAGGCGAGACGAAATGGTCTTTCTGGAAGTTGTTTTTGTATTCGCTGGAAGGTATCGTTGCATTTTCTACTGCACCGCTTACGCTTGCGTCAGTTATCGGAATTCTGTTTTGTATTGCCGCATTTTTGATGATTGTTTTCATCATCGTGCGCACGGTAATTTTTGGAGACCCGGTGGCAGGCTGGCCTTCGCTGGTGTGCATCATTTCCCTTGTCAGCGGTGTGCAGTTATTCTGCGTCGGCATCGTAGGGCAGTATGTGTCTAAAACCTATTTGGAAGTCAAAGGACGTCCGATTTATATTGTAAAAGAAGAAATATAGTTTATGAGATAGCAGTTGCCTTGGGGTGGCTGCTATTTTATAGTGACAAAAAAGAAATCCCGTCGAAACAGCGAAAAATAAGCATATAAAGATTGTGTTAAGCAAATAAGTTTTCCAAAAACTTTATGTTTTTTGTCTTGGCGACATGTTATGATGCATTTCGAACCGCAGTAAAATGAAATCCTCGACATGAAAGGCGAGGAAATGCAAAAGTCGAAAGGGGTCAAAGACATGGATATTTTAGCAATGCCAGAAGTAGAATTGGAAAGGTACATAACAAAAATTATGTTGGAGGTTGGTGTGCCGGCGCACTTGAAAGGCTATCATTATTTGCGCGAGGCGATTATGATTTCCGGCAAAGACATGGAGACAGTAAGCAGTGTGACAAAGCTGTTGTATCCAGAAATTGCAAAGCGCCACAAAACAACAGACCAGAAGGTGGAACGCGCTATCCGAAATGCCATTGAAGTTTCTTGGGGCAGAGGAAATATGGACACTTTTGAAGAGCTGTTTGGCTACTCCGCGCAGGAGGGAAGAAACCGCCCCACAAACAGCGAATACATCGCAAGAATCGCAGACAAGGTAAGACTTGACTTGCGCTAAGGAATCCAGTAAATTAGAAGAGTAAATAATAAAAGGTAGGTAGATGATTACCTACCTTTTGTTGTAGAATTTTAGTGATGAAACATATGTGTTTATCCGTCAATTTTGCAAAACACTTGTTGTTTTATGCCGCAATATAAGATGCGTAGTGCTAAGTATTTTTCGGTAAGTTTAGTTTTGTTACGCAACCATCGCAAATGCGCCATCGTGGCTTACTTGCGATTTCTGCGAACATCCTGTTCGCAGATTGCTGGCTGTGTAGAAAAATACTAAGCACTACGAAATCTTCTATTGCAGGCATAGAACCAACAAGTTGTTTGCGCAATTTGACGGACATAAACACATATAATTTCACCAAATAAAATACCCCCACATGAGGATAATGCAATGAACGAGATGGTCAGCATCGTAGTACCGGTGTACAATGCGGAAAAATTTATCGAAAAAACAATACAGATGGTAAAAGAGCAGACGTTTACGGATTGGGAACTGATTTTGGTGGATGACTGTTCCAAGGATGGCAGCGTTGCGCGCATAGAAACGCTTTTATCGGAAAAAATACATCTTATCAAAAAAGAAAAAAATGCAGGTGCGGCGGAAGCGCGCAATACCGGCATTGCGAATATGAAAGGCCGGTATTTGGCATTTTTGGATGCAGATGATGTGTGGATGCCTGAAAAGTTGGAAAAGGAACTGGCGTACATGAAAGAAAAGGACTGTGCGTTTTGTTTTACGGCTTACGAGTTTGGTGACGAGCAGGCAAACGGTACCGGGAAAATCGTGCATGTGCCGGAGTCGCTTACGTTTCGCCAGGCGTTGCCGCGTACCATTATTTTTACAACGACAGTGCTCTTTGACACGACAAAAATAGAGAAAGAGCTGTTGCATATGCCGAACGTTCCGAGCGAGGACACGGCCATGTGGTGGCAGATTTTGAAAGCGGGACACAAAGCTTACGGACTTGATGAAAATCTGGCGATTTACCGAAGACCGGGCAAATCTCTGTCTTCCAACAAATTTGTGGCAATAAAACGTATTTGGTTTTTGTACCGCAAGCAGGCGGGGCTTTCTGTTTGGGAAAGCGCTTATTATTTCGTTATGTGGGCTTTTCTTGCCGTTTGGAGAAGAATTTGATATACTACAAGGAGTAGGCGTTTGTCTTTTGGCAAACAGAGAGGTGCGGTTAAAGTATGAGACGTTTTGAATCGCTGAAAAGAATTATAGTGTTGGAGCTTTCGTTTTTAAACACTATATTTATGACAATAGTATATGCGCTTGTCTGGTATTTCACTTATTTTGAAGTAGTCAGTTGGCGTTTGAATTTTTATCGCAAAGGGCACTGGCTTATTGTTGCCATTTATTTTGTGATGCTTTTGTTTTTTACGCACACATACGGCGGAACGAAAATCGGTTATTTAAAGACGACAGACGTGTTCTTTTCGCAAGTATTTTCGATTGCGATTGTGAATGTGATTACGTATTTTCAAATTTCGCTTATGTCCATGGCACTTGTCAGTGTAGCTCCGATGTTGTTGCTTCTTTTGGTACAGACATTGATTTCCGGTGGTTGGACGTGGGTATGCCAGAAGGTGTACCAAAAAGTATTTCCCCCAAGAGAGATGCTGCTCGTTTATGGTGAGCGTTCCATCAACGATATTTTGAGCAAGTTTGACACAAGACCGGACAAGTATAATATTGTAAAATGTATGAATATTTCTGAAGGTATGGACGCCATTATGGAAGAGTGCGTCAGCGGATACGGTGCGGTTGTTTTGTGGGATATTCCGGCAAAAGTGCGTAACGATTTAATGAAATTTTGTTACGGACGTTCCATTCGTGTTTATATGATGCCCAAGATTACGGATGTTTTGGTGAAGGGTGCAGATCCTATTCATCTTTTTGATACACCGATTTATTTGACAAGAGAGTACGCGCTTACAGTGGAACAGCGTGCCACGAAGCGTTTTATTGATTTGTTGGGAGCGTTAGTGCTTACCGTGCTTTCGTCACCATTTATGCTCATTACGGCGATTTGCATTAAGGCATATGACGGCGGTCCGGTTTTGTACAAGCAGATAAGATGCACCCGTGGCGGCAAGGAGTTTTCCATTTTGAAATTCCGAAGTATGCGTGTGGATGCGGAAAAAGACGGTGTGGCAAGACTGGCATCCAAAAACGATGACCGCATTACGCCTATCGGAAAAGTGATTCGTACGTGTCGTATTGATGAACTTCCGCAGTTGTTTAATATTATCCGTGGCGATATGTCCTTTATCGGTCCGCGTCCTGAACGACCGGAAATTATCGAGCAGTATTTGGAGGACATGCCGGAGTTTGCCTTCCGTATGAAAGTGAAGGCGGGACTTGCAGGCTATGCACAAGTTTATGGAAAATATAATACGACGCCTTATGATAAATTAAAACTGGATTTGTTCTACATCGAAAATTACAGTGTTTGGCTTGACTTAAAGCTGATGCTTCTTACGTTAAAAATCCTTTTGAAACCGGAAAGTACGGAAGGAGTAGACGAAAAACAGATTACTGCCGCAAAAGCAGAAAAAGAAGATGAGAACGACACGGAAATTGAATAGGCAGCAAAGAGTCATGGAGGAAGAAATGGATTTGGAACATACAATTCTGAAGGAAGAAGGCTTGGACTTGCGCTTTTACTTCCTACGCTTATTTCACTCTATATGGATTGTTATTGTAGCAGCACTTGCGGGTGCTGCTATTTGTGCAGGTGGGCACTTGCTTTACAAGCAAATCAATCCGCAGGAAAAAGAGTACAAAGCAGAGACAAAATATTATATTGATTTTGAGGAAGACAGTACCGGTATCGGGTACGGCTATTACAACGACTATACGTGGAATGATATTATGAAATCGGATGCGGTTTTGCTTTATACGATGTCGCTGTTGCCGGATGATATCAGCAAGGAAACGGTGGAAGAAGCGGTGTATGCGGATATTATTTCGGATGTGCGTGTACTGACCATTATCGTGACGGCGTCTAGCCAGGAGCTTGCGGATACGATTGCAAAGGCGACGGAACAATCGCTTGTACATTTCCCGGAAGACATCAAGGAAATTGCGGCCATACGCGTGACAAGAAGTGACGCTGCGGTAGAAGTTGTAGTGGACGATGTGACTGCTAATTTTGCTATTTTTGGTGCGGTGGCAGGTGCACTTATTTCGTTGTTTGTGTGGATGCTTTTGTGCTGCATGGACAACTCCGTGTATGTGCCCTCCGATGTGGAAAAACAATTAGGACTGCCGGTGCTTGGTGTAACATACAAACAGAATTGCAAAAAAGAAGATGCCGCAGACAACCAAAGCGAACTTATGACAAATGTGTCATTTTTGTTGAAAGACAAGACAAAGATTGCCGTTGTTACGTTGCAGGATACCATACCGCAAATACTGGCTGACATGGAAGGCAAGGAAGTGAGTGCGTGTTGCGTATCTTTGCAGGATATGCCGGATTATGACATGCTCCGTGCGCAGGATGCGGTGCTTGTCTGCGCGACCTATGGCGGAAAAGATGTACGCTTGCTGAAACGGGTGCTTTCGGATTTGGAATTGCAGCAGTGCAACGTGGCGGGAGCCGTTATCACGGATGCGGATAAATGGTTTTACCGTTGCTATTTTGGATTGAGGAAAAAATAAACATGGGATTACAGCTTTTAGTTTCTGCTGTGGGCGAACAGCCAAAACAGCTTGCTGAAAAAATGAATATTTGTACCGAGGCAATTATTATCAATCAGACGGATCATTTTGCCTACGAGGAGTTTGAAAGAAACGGTCGTGCCATTCGCGCCTATTCCATGAAGGAGCGCGGTGTGGGACTGAGCCGCAACAATGCGCTTTTGCGCGCGTCAGCGGATATTTGTCTGTTTTCGGATGAAGATATTGTGTACAACGACAATTACGAAAAACTGGTTCTGGATGAATTTGAAAAAAATCCGGATGCGGATATGATTTTGTTTAATGTGGATGTGGCGCCGGAACGACGCACGTACCATATCGAAAATTATGGTCGCGTAAAATGGTATAACAGCGGCAGATATCCTACGTACAGCTTTGCCTTCCGCAGAGAGAAAGTGCACAAAAACAACATTACTTTTTCCCTTCTTTTTGGAGGCGGGGCAAAATACAGTAACGGCGAAGATTCCCTGTTTTTAAAAGAGTGTCTGAGCAAGGGGATGAAGGTGTACTGTGCGCCGGTGACTATCGGTGAGGAGACGGTGCGGGAGTCCACTTGGTTTAAAGGCTACAATGAGAAATTTTTCTTTGACCGTGGCGTGCT
Source organism: Lachnospiraceae bacterium (assembly GCA_045546775.1). GTDB lineage: Bacteria > Bacillota > Clostridia > Lachnospirales > Lachnospiraceae > RGIG3002. The sequence continues at coordinate 76,939 of JAZQDM010000028.1, forward strand.
TTACTATCATTTGTACGGCAAGTTGAAAAAGGTTATTGCACTTCGCTTTTTGTTAAAACACAAAGATGTTATGTGCAAAGACATATCTTGGAAACAGGCGTATAAGCTGATGAAAGCAGGTATGAAAGAAGCGGCAGAGTAAGGTGGCAACATGCTTGTATATATTATGTTAACCATTATAACGGTTGGAATGGCGTATTTTGTCAGACGGCCCATTCCTGCACAATCGATACAAAACCGGACAATGGACGGGCAAACAATAACCAGACAAACGATGCGAAACGGCATTCTTTTGTCAGGTATTTTTGTGTTGCTTTTTTTCGTGTCTGCCTGTCGGTATTACGTGGGAAATGATTACCCGCGATACGAAGAATTTTTTTATTTGATGATGATAGAAGGCAGTGACGGTGTGCCTACGGAAATCGGATTTAACATCCTCGCCAAAGGGATACAGCATTTATTCGGCATGGGGTGTAATCTCCTTATTTTTGCCGTGTTTGCGGCGTTGATTGCCTTTTTCTTTGTGAAAGGCATTTATGATTTGAGTACCCATTTTTGCTTTTCCTTTTTCCTGTTCATGACATTTGGCTATTATTTTAACAGCATGAACACGATTCGCTATTATCTGGCGTTGGCGCTGGCGGTTGTGTCCATGAAATATGTGCTTCGCAAGCAATACGTGAAGTTTTTGCTTGTGGTGCTTTTGGCATCCACGTTCCATCGCTCGGTGTTGCTTGTCATTCCGGTTTACGTGATTGCAAATTATGCGTGGAAGCGCTGGCAGATGATTGCATTGGCTGTTTTGGGCGCGGCTGCCTTTGTGCTACGGGATTTGGTGCTGAAAGTCATTGTGTACATTTACCCAAATTACGAAAACACGGCCTATTTGGAGGGCGGCACGTCTCTTGTGAACATTGTGCGGTGTGCCGGAATTTTTGCGGTAGGTCTTTTGTTGTACCGGAAAACAATCAAAGACCGGCCTATAAACCGCTTTTTCTTCCAGCTCAATTACCTGTCGCTTTTGTTGTATGTGTGCGGCTCGTTTATACCGGAAATATCGCGCATCGGGTACTACATGAATGTGGGACAGCTTTTTTTGATACCGGGTATGATTGGAGCATTGCCCGACGGAAAAGAAAAAACGGTTTGGAAATGGCTTTTTGTGGCGGCAGCAGTCGTTTATTTTGCGGCATTTCTTTACAAGGCGTATGACCCGCTTGTGAAGGTTTTGCCTTATCAGACTTGGATTTTCGGATAAGAAGGATAAAAACTATGAAAGATGTGTTGTTTAGTGTTATTGTGGTCTGTTTGAATCCGGGCGAGAAACTGAAGCTTACGGTGGACAGCATACTGGCACAAACGGAAAAAAATTACGAAATTTTAATCAAAGATGCCAATTCCACAGACGGTTCGGTGGACGGGCTTAAAAAGCACGAGGCTATCCGCATTGTAAAACAGCCGGACAAGGGCATTTACGATGCTATGAACCAGGCGGCGAAAGAGGCAAAAGGCGAGATTTTGTTTTTCTTAAATTGCGGCGATGTTTTTCATGATGAAAACGTGTTGGCAAACGTAAAATCGTATGTGGCGGAGCAAGAATCCAAAATTTTTTATGGGGACATTTATTCTGTTTTGACAAACTCTACCGTGGCTTCCAATCCCAATATGGATGCCTTTGGTTGTTACCGCAATGTGCCTTGCCATCAGGCTTGTTTTTACCGGAAAGAACTTTTTTTGGAGCGCGGCTATCTATTACAATATAAGGTGCGCGCAGATTACGAGCATTTTTTGTGGAGCTTTTTTGAAAAGGAAGCGAAGCCCAAATATATGCCGCTTGTTGTGGCAGATTACGAGGGCGGCGGTTTTTCTGAGACAAAGGAAAATAAAAGAAAGTCGGCGGAGGAACACAAAGAAATTACAAAAAAATATATGTCCGCCGGACAATTGTTCCAATATAAATTGATTTTGTTTTGTACGCTGGCGCCGCTTCGCAGCAAGCTTGCAGAGAGCAAATGGTTTGCCGGTATGTACAACGGACTGAAAAAGCTGATTTATAAAAGCAGAGGATAGAGTATGAGAATTTTGTGGTTGTGCAACATTGCGCTCCCGAAAATTGCGGAAGCGATGGGGATGCCCGCCAGCAACAAGGAAGGTTGGCTTGCAGGCATCAGTGAAACCATTTTGAAAGAAAAAAAACAGGATATTACGCTTGGCGTGTGTTTTCCCGTTTCCGAGCAACAGGACGGAATTTGCGGCGAGACAGACGGCTTGTTTTATTATGGATTTTTTGAGGATGTGTTGCACCCGGAAAACTATGACGAAGCGTTGGAAGGACGGCTGAAACGTATTGTGGAACAGTTTAAACCGGATGTGGTGCACGCCTTTGGCACAGAGTTCCCCCACACGCTGGCGATGATGAAGGCTTTTTGTAAGCCGGAAAAAATGCTCATTTCCGTACAAGGCATTTGCAGTGCCTGCGCGGATGTGTATACCCTCGGTGTGCCGCAAAAAGTAAGTGACGGCATGACGTTCCGGGATTGGCTCAAAAAAGACAATATCAAAATGCAACAGAAAAAATTTGTCCTGCGCGGTCAAAACGAATCCGAGGCGCTTCGTATGGCGAAACACGTGGCAGGGCGCACCGCATTTGACAAAGCAATTTTGGAAGAAAAGGCGAAAGAGGCGAAGTATTATCACTGGAACGAGACGCTTCGCAGCAATTTTTACGGACAGACGTGGTCGCTCGATGTGTGCGAAAAGCATTCCATTTTTGTCAGTCAGGGCAATTACACCATCAAGGGACTTCACTATGTGTTGCAGGCGTTGCCGGACATTGTGGCATCTTACCCGGATGCAAAGCTTTATGTAGCAGGAGACGTCATTACTGCCTATGACACGTGGAAAGATAAAATCAAAATCGGAACGTATGGAAAGTATTTGCGCAGTTTGATTCACAAAAATAACTTGCAGGAACATGTTGTTTTTCTCGGCAAGCAGGATGCCGTACAAATGTGTGACAGATACAAAAAAAGCCATGTATTTTTGTCTGCTTCGTTAGTGGAAAACTCACCAAACTCAGTAGGGGAGGCAATGCTTCTCGGTGTGCCTGTCGTAAGCAGCCGGGTGGGCGGCGTGGAAAGCCTGATGGAAGACGAAAAAGAAGGCTTATTTTATCCGGTGGATGATACAGATGCGTTGGCGGCGCAGATTATGCGTGTTTTTGCTGACGATTCTCTGGCACAAAAACTGTCCGCACAAGCAAAAGTGCGTGCGGCCATTACCCATAATCCGCAAAAAAATTACGACAGACTTTTGGAGATTTATCATGAAATTAACCTTTGTGTCTAATTATATAAACCATCATCAAATACCGCTCGCGCAACGTTTGTATGAGGAATTGAAAGAGGGCTATTGCTTTATCCAGACGATGCCGATGGAAACGGAGCGTGCCAATATGGGATGGTCGGCGAAACTTTCTGAGCTTCCGTATGTGAAATGCTTTTATGAAGATGAAGAAGGTTGCAAAAAAATCATCGAAGAGAGCGACATCGTTATTTTTGGCGGTGTGGAAGAGGAAAGTTACATTGAAGGACGCCTTTCGCAAGGCAAGCCGGTAATCCGCTATTCGGAGCGCATTTACAGGGAAGGTCAATGGAAAGCCATTTCTCCCCGCGGATTAAAGAAAAAATACCACGATCATATCCGTTATCGGAAAGCACCGGTGTATCTTTTGTGTGCGGGTGCTTATGTGGCGTCGGATTTTGCGCTGATTCACGCCTATCCGGGCAAAAAATACCGGTTCGGTTATTTTCCGGAATTTCAACCAAAAGACATCGATGAGTTGATGGAGAAAAAGAGAACGCGCAGAGAAAAGACCGGAAAGGTACGGCTTTTGTTTGCGGCAAGATTTCTTGCGCTGAAACATCCGGAATATCCGGTGCATCTTGCGCAGGTGCTGAAGAAAGCCGGAATTGCCTTTGAACTTTTTATGATTGGTGACGGCGAAGAAAAGAAAAAGCTGGAGGAGGAAGTGAACCAGTGCGGACTTACGGACGAAGTGAAGTTTTTGGGCTTTTTAAGTCCGGAGGAAGTGCGCAGCCAGATGGAGGAAGCGGACATCTTTTTGTTCACCAGTGATTATAGAGAAGGCTGGGGTGCGGTTGTAAACGAGTCCATGAACAGCGGATGTGCGCTTGTGGCAGGTCACGGAATCGGAGCGGTGCCCTATTTGCTGGAAGATAACAAGACCGGTTTTGTATACAAGACAGGAGACGAGGCAGAGTTTGTCCGTGTCGCATTAAAGCTTGCGTCCGAACCGGAGCAGACGGAGCAGTTTGGGCGGGCAGCCTATGAAAAAATTGCGAGGGAATGGAATCATATCGAAGCGGCAAAAAGACTGCTTGCGTTTTGTGAACAAATTTTGGAAGGAACCATTACACCGCCAAAGAGCGGGCCGTGTAGCGAAGCTCCGGTGATCGGACCGGGACGCGGCTACAAATACATGAAGAAGGGAAAATAAGTTCCATGGCAAATTTAATTATCAATGCGTTTGCATTCAAAGAAAATTTCAAATCGTCCATGCAGTTGCGTGGCACGATGGATGAAAAGAAGCTGGCACTCTACATGGAAAATATTTTTGTTTCCCTCAAATCCGCAGCACTTCACAATCCGCAAGACGATGTAATGCTTGTGGTAAACGCGCCGGTTCCGTCGCCTTACAAGGAGCTTTTTGAGAAAGAAAACATCCGCGTCAAAGAGATTGTGTTTGATGCGTTTGTGTTGCCGGAACGGTTTGTGTGGGCACTTGCCTTTTTTAAGCTGTGTGCGCTTTCGCATGTAGTAAAAGAAGAACATTATGACAATTATTTGTTGTTGGATACAGATACGCTGACGGTGTCCGATTATAAAGAAATGTGGCAGGAGGCCGAAAACGGCGTGCTGTTGTATCCTCTCGGCCACACCTTTGCGCACCACGACAGAGTGCGTATTGCGCAGGATTACGAGCGTTTGTACGGCGAAAAGAAAACGCCGGTTCATTACGGTGGAGAGTATGTTTGCGGAAATAGACAGGCACTGCTTTCCTTTGTGGAGCGGTGCAATGCCGTGTACGAAAAGATGAAAGAAGGCGGTTTTGTGGTGGACGAGCATACCGGAGATGAAACAATTCTCTCGATTGCAGCCGGTGAAAATGTGTTGCAGGGTGGCGAATCTGGCACAAGCGTTTCCGGTCCGCAAATTATTGCGGCCACACCTTACATTTACCGCTACTGGACAAACGATTTTTATTTGATTAGCACGAATACGGTTTACAATCCGGTCTGCATCTGGCATTTGCCGGACGAAAAGAAAAATGCCATGCGTTATTTATTTGCGTATTACCGCAAGAAAAACAAGTTCCCAAGTAAGGAAAAATGCATGCGCATCGCCGGAATCAGGCTTGCGAAAAGACCGTTTAACCGCTATACTTTGCTGTATAAAATACGAGGGAAATTTGCACATATTACGGAGGCAAAAAATGCTTGACAGAATTTATGTATGTCATACTTTTTATAATGTTTATGTGACGCTTTTGAAGGAGTGTAACCGTCCTGTTGAGGAACAAGGGAAGGCTGACATTGCGCTCAGTACGATGTCCACGGATTTTGGAAATTTGAAAGAGCAGTTGGAAGCCTGTGGCATGTTTCGAAAGGTGCATGTTTTGGTGGAGAAGAAGGATTCGGATTTTCCGGAACTTGCCAAATACAAAAAGTCCCACAACAACGTGGTGCGTCATATGATAAACCGCATTATTTTGACAAAAAAGCTTCCAAAAAAAATGGAGCCTTTTATTACTATTGATTTTAAACAATACAAAGATATTTACGTGTACTGCGATTGGGATCCGATTGGCTGGTATTTAAGTTATAAGCACATTTATTACCATGCCGTTGAGGATGGATTGGACTGTCTGAAGCATTTGGACGGTGCCCGCTATGAAAATCGTGGACATTTTGAGATAAAAGCACTTTTGGCAAAGTGGAACATTATTTTTATGCAAAACGGCTACGGCAAATATTGCATTGATATGGAAATCAACGACCGTTCCGTGCTCAAATATGACATGGAAAAATATGTGGAAGTACCGCGCAAACCGCTTGAATTGGCGCTTAAGCCGGAACAGAAAAAAATGATTTTGAAAGTGTTTATGCCGGATGCAGAGCAGTTTATGGAAGAGTTGGGAAACAAGGCAAAAGATGGAAACTGCATGCTCTTTTTGTCCCAACCGCATCCAAAAAATTTGGAGGCGAGAATTCGGGCCTGCAGAGATATTATCCGGGATTATGCAAAGGGATGCCATGTTGTGATCAAACCGCATCCGAGAGACGTGGTGGATTATACAAAAGAATTTCCGGAATGCACCGTCATTCGCGGCAAGTTTCCCATTGAAGTGTTTAACTTTATCGAAGGCGTGAAGTTTAAATTGGCCATTTCCATTGTGACGACAGCGCTGGATACGATAGACTTTGCAGAAGAAAAAATCAATCTCGGCGCATCCTTTTGGGATGCATACGAGGATAAGGCGTTGCATGATTTTAACGTGTAATTTGAGAAAGGATATAATGCAATGAAAATATACAAAAAGCTGATGAAGCTGATGAATAAATCTCAAAAAAGACAGATGGTAGGTCTTTTGATAAGAATGCTTATCGGTGCCATATTGGAGGCGGTGAGTATCGGTCTTGTCATTCCGGTTGTGTCAGTCATTATGACGCCGGGCTCCATGGAAAAATATGGTCAAAAATATCCGATTATCGACAAATTTTATGATGTTTTCCACATTACGACGGAAAAACAGCTGACCGTCATTGTTATGCTTGCCCTTATTTTGGCGTTTGTAGGCAAAAACTTATTTTTGTTTTTCCAACAAAAAAGCATGTACCATTTTGTGTATACAAACCAGTTTTATACGGCGCAACGCCTTTTGAAAAGCTATATCAAGAAAGATTACGAATATTTCCTCAATGCGGACACTGCTACTATTCAGCGAAGCATTGCGGCGGACGTCAACAATATGTACGGATTGATTCTTGCACTTTTGCAAGTGATTTCTGAGTGCATTGTGTTTTTGATACTCGGCGTTGTACTTTTTGTGATGGACCCGCTTATGACGGTTGTCATCGCCAGTCTCCTGGTGATAACACTTGTTATTATTAAGAAAGTTATCAAGCCGATTATGAACCGTACGGGAAAGGAAAATCAGGATTTCGGTGCCGCAATGTACCAGTGGATTTCCCAGGCAGTATGCGGTATCAAAGAAGTAAAGGTGGCAGGAAAAGAGCAGTATTTTATTAACGAATACATGAAGCAGGGGCGCGGTTTTGTGAATGCCATGGAGCGTTTGAATTTGTTCAGTTCTACGCCTAAGTTATTGATTGAGACCGTTTGTATTGCCGGCATGGTTGCGTATATGCTTATTTTGGTACTTGGAAATGTGGATGTTTCCAGCATGCTTTCCGTGCTTGCGGCATTTGCTACGGCGGCTGTGCGTTTGATGCCTTCGGCCAGCCGTATCAACAACCAGCTTACCCAGATGGCGTATTGTGAGCCGTTTTTTATGAACGTAAGCGACAATTTGGTGGAAGACATCAGCGAAGAAAATGTTGATATGTCTTACGCAAAGGAAGCAAGCCAAAAGCTTCCTGTTACAAAAGAGATTTCTTTAAAAGACATAACGTATGCGTATCCGAATACGGAAAAATTGATTTTTGACAAAGCGGATTTGACGATAAAAGTGGGAACATCTATCGGTATCGTAGGTGGTTCCGGTGCAGGAAAAACAACGATTGTTGACATTTTGTTAGGACTGCTCAATTTGAAGGGCGGCACCATTGAAGCAGACGGTGTCAATGTGATGGAACACTACAGAGAGTGGCTCAAAAACATTGGTTATATCCCGCAGATGATTACGCTATTGAATGCAGACATCCGCCAAAACGTAGCGTTTGGTGTGCCGGAAGAAGAAATTGACGAAGAGAGACTTTGGCATGCGTTAAAAGAGGCCCAGTTAGATGAATTTGTCAAAAGTTTGCCGGAAGGCGTACACACCGGAATCGGCGAGCGCGGTATCCGTATTTCCGGAGGCCAGAGACAGCGTATCGGCATTGCAAGAGCATTGTACAACGACCCGGAACTTTTGATTTTGGACGAAGCTACGTCTGCGCTTGACAACGAAACAGAAGCGGCAATTATGGATGCAATCAACAGATTGCACGGTAAAAAAACACTCGTTATCATCGCCCATCGCTTGCAGACCATTGAGAAGTGCGATATGGTTTATCGGGTAGAGAACGGAAAAATTGAGTTGGAGAGGTAGTATGAAACTGAGTATTATCGTTCCGGTTTACAATATGTCAGCAGGCGGAAAACTTCAGTTTTGTCTGGATTCCCTGCTGGCACAGACAATCGACGACTATGAAATTATTTGTGTGGACGATGCGTCCACGGACAATTCTTTTGAAATTTTAAAAGACTACGAGCGGAACAATCCGGGCAAAGTAAAAGCCATTTTGTCGCCGGAAAACAGACGCCAGGGCGGTGCCAGAAATTTGGGGATGAAGCACGCCAAGAGTGAATGGATTGGTTTTTTTGACAGCGACGATTTTGCAGATCCTACGATGTATGAGAAACTGCTAAAAAAGGCAGAACAAACCGGGGCAGACGTAGTTGGATGCCAGTATCAGATTACCCACGAACAGTCTATGAAACCGGGACGTCTTGTGGTGAATAACACAAAAGAACAGACCGGTGTTTTGAATGAAGAAAAGTACAGACTTCTTATGAAGGGCTGCGGCAGCATGGTCATCAAAATATACAAACGAGAAGTGATTGAAAAAAACAATCTTCACTTTCCGGAGTATGTTTTTTATGAGGACAATTGCGCAGGCCCTGTATGGATGTTGCATTTTACGCATTTTGAGCTTGTGGATGAGCCGTTGTATTACTATTACCATCACGAGGCATCTACCGTGCATCATATCAGCAGGTCAAAATGCGAGGATCGTATGACGACCGGAAAAATGCTTGTGAAATGGTGCAAGGACGCAGGATTTTATGAGCCGTACAAGCCGGAATTGGAATTTGTATTTACCAAGCTGTATTATGTGAATACGCTGTTTTCGTATGTGGTTTCCGGGGAACGCGCCAGTCTCAAATTTTTAAAGGAAATGGCAGACGGCATGAAAGAAGAATTTCCGAGATTTCGCGAAAACCCGTATTATCAGCAATTGTATGATGAAGAACAAAAACGTCTCATCAACTATCACATGAAATCGTCTTTGCTGTTTCTTGTGTATTACCGGTTGTTAAACGGATACCGCAAAGTGCGTGCAAAAGTGAAAAAACAGGGAGAGTAATCCGCAGGGGAGGTATTTTGCGGTTACAATAAAAGAAAGGGAAAAAGAGAATGAAAAACGTAAGAAAAAGTGTAGCAATGCTTCTTGCTGCAATCATGCTCACCGGGTGTGGCGCGCAGCAACAGGAGAAGTCTCAGGGAGAGGGGACTTTGACAACACAGGCTGATGTGGCAGAAACAAATTTAGTTGCCGTAAAGTCGGTAGAAAATGATATTTTAGACAGTTTCTTTGATGCATGTCTGGAAATGTGGGAGACAGCAAGTCTGGAACCGGATGAACCGGCAGAACCGGACGAACCGACAGAACCGGATGAACCGACAGAGCCGACAGAACCCGACGAACCGTCCGGAAATATACCGTCCGGGACAATGGGAAAGCATGCAGTGTTTGTGTATATGATCGGTTCGGATTTGGAGTCAAAAAACGGTGTGGGAAGTCTTGACATCGAAGAGATGATAGACTGTGATTTTGACGATGAAAACCTGACCGTGTTACTTTGTACCGGTGGTGCGAAAAGATGGAGTTTGGACGAGATTGACGAAGATGCATACACAATTTTTGAAGTGACGCCGGATGGACTTGTGGAACTGTTAAAAGAGAAAAAACAAAATATGGGCGAGGCGGAATCGTTGACCCAATTTTTGGATTATGGATATGACTATTGTGATGCCGACAGCTACGGTCTTGTTATGTGGGACCACGGCGGCGGTGCAGTGCTTGGTTTTGGCGGAGATGAAAACTATCACTGGGACACGTTGCTGATGCCGGAAATGCAGCAGGCCTTTTCGGAAAGCAAATTGATTCAGAGCGGAAACAAGTTTGAGTGGATTGGTTTTGACGCCTGTTTGATGGGCATGCTGGAAATTGCGGATGTGTTGCAGCCCTATGCAAATTATATGATTGCTTCGGAAGAGATGGAAGCAGGCTGTGGTTGGAACTATTATTTTTTACAGCCGTTAGCCGATGGAAAATTAGCGAACGGTAAAGAAATCGGAAGTTGCATCGTTGACTATTATGCAGAATATATGGAACAACTTGATTATTATGAGGTTGAGTATTCCTTGTCTTGTTTGGAACTTTCCCGTACCGACGTTGTAGTGGATGCTTTGGAACAGTTTATTTTGCAGGCAGATGCGGAATTGCAAAACAGAGGATATTCCAAACTTGCACGTAAAAGAAATGAGAGTAAGACGTTTGGCTATGTCACAGACGAAGGTTTTTATGACATTGTAGATTTGTATGACTTGGCCGAAAACATGAAAGAATACTATCCGGAACAGGCGGAAGCTTTGCAGGAAGCGGTGTCGGAGTTTGTTGTTTACGAGAGAACAAATATAGCGGATGCGAACGGTGTTGCTGTTTTCTTCCCGTACGAAAACAAAGAGGATGCGGGAGAATTCATGGAGCTTTATGAGGATATTAAGTTCAACGAGGAGTACACCGAATTTTTGGTTGATTTTACGACGGTGTTGTCAGGGGAAGAATTGGCATCCTGGAACACAGGCGGAATGACTCCGATAGAAGATGATATCAACGCAGGGGAGTATTACATACAGCTCTCTCAGGAAGAGATGGAAAACTATGCAACAGCACAGTATACTATCTGGGAGCGAATGGAAGACGAAGGGGAAATTATTTATACATGCTGGTTGAAAGAACGCAGTCCCATTCTTACGTCGGACGGAAAGCTCAGCTCTGATTTTTCGGGAGAACTGTTTTATGTCAGCAACGGAATCGGGGATGAAATACCTTGTACCGCATACGAAATTGAGCGTACAAGCTCTTACGTAAAATATTGCATTATGATGTTTGTTTTGAATCCGGAAGCACTGGGAGATCCGGACGGGGAATACATGAAGAGTGTATCCATGCACGTCCGTTATAATCTTGCAACAGGCGAAACCGATATTGTAGGTGTTTATGAGGAAATGGAAGACGGAGAAACGCTTCCGTCCAAGGAACAAATTGTGTTTGAGCAGGGACAGTATTTGCAGACTTATATTTTTGCGAGAACACAGCCGTCGGAAGATGCACCTTTGACCGAATGGCAGCAGTGGGAGTCTGCATCTTACCTTTATGAAATGCCTGTGGACGGCGAGATTACCGTGACACGAAGAGGCCCGGATGAAAAGACGGAATATCAATGTATGTTCCAGATAGAAGATACACAGGGCAATGCATATTTCACAAATCCGATTACAATAGAAAAATAAAAAAAGTGGGGAAACGCCCGCAGAAAATAAGCTCACCATTGAAGAGATGAAAAAAATATGATAAAATGAATTGTTTTAGAGTAAACTGTCATTGTGGCAGGGTCATTTCAAAGACAGATAGGAGCAGACATGTTAAATAATAAAACTATTTTAATTACAGGTGGAACAGGTTCCTTTGGTAAATGCTTTACAAAGTATGTGTTGGAACACTATGAGCCGAAAAAAATTATTATATATTCCAGAGATGAGTTCAAACAGTTCATCATGGCCAACGACTTCAAAGAGTACAAGGAGAAGCTTCGTTTCTTCATCGGTGATGTGCGTGACAAAGAGCGTTTGCAGAGAGCGTTTGAAGGCGTGGACTATGTCATTCATGCAGCAGCGATGAAACAGGTTCCGGCTTGTGAATACAATCCAAACGAAGCAATCAAAACAAACATTACAGGTGCACAAAACATTATCGATGCAGCGCTTGACAGCGGTGTCAAAAAAGTGGTTGCACTTTCTACAGACAAAGCAGTAAATCCGGTAAACCTTTACGGCGGTACAAAGCTTGTGTCGGATAAATTGTTTATTGCAGCAAATGCTTATGCAGGCGACAAAGACATTAATTTTTCCATCGTGCGTTACGGTAACGTTGCAGGAAGCCGCGGTTCTGTTATTCCGTTTTTCCAAAACATCATTGATAATGGCGGTACGGAACTTCCGATTACAGACTATCGCATGACCCGTTTTTGGATTAGCCTGACACAGGGCGTTGAGCTTGTTATCAAAGCGTTGGAAGAAGCGAAGGGTGGAGAGACATTCATCAGCAAAATTCCTTCTTTCAAAATTACGGATTTGGCAGAAGCTATGCTTCCGGGATGCAAGATGCCTGAGGTAGGTATCCGCGAAGGCGAAAAGCTTCACGAAATTATGGTAACGGTAGAAGACTCTATGACAACATATGAGTACGATAAACATTTTATTGTTTATCCGCAGATGGTATGGAGTGAGAAAAGACGTGCGACTCCTACCGGCAAAAAAGTAGCAGACGGATTTTCTTACAGCTCTGATAACAATACAGAGTGGCTTACTGTGGAAGAAATCCGTGAATTATTAAAGACAGTGGACGCGCACTAAGCGTGGAAGACATAAATGTGAGGGACGGTGCGAGCTGTCCCTTATCGTGTAATTTGATTGAAAGGATTTGGAAACAAAAATGGAACAGTTAGCAATAAACGGCGGCAAACCGGTCAGAGATACAAAATTATTTTACGGACATCAGTACATTGACGAGGCGGATGTAAAAGCAGTATCGGAAGTGCTTGTCAGTGACTATCTTACATGCGGACCCAAAATTACTGAATTGGAAAATAAATTGTGTGAAATCACCGGTGCAAAATATGCGGTAGCCATCAGCAACGGAACGGCAGCACTTCACGTGGCATGTCTGGCAGCAGGTATCGGTGCAGGCGATGAAGTGATTACTACACCGATTACTTTTGCGGCAAGTGCAAACTGTGCATTATACTGTGGCGCAACGCCGGTATTTGCGGATATCAATCCAAAAACATACAACATCGATCCGGCGGATGTGAAAGCCAAAATTACCGACAAAACAAAGGCGGTTGTGGCAGTAGACTTTACGGGACAGGCGGTAGAGTTGGATGAGCTTATGGAAATTTGCAAAGAGAAGGGCATTACGCTGATTGAGGACGGTGCTCATTCCATTGGCACAAAATACAAAGGAAAAGGTGTCGGTTCCATTGCGGATATGACTACATTCAGTTTCCATCCGGTGAAAACGGTAACCGGAGGCGAAGGCGGTGCCATCCTTACAAACAGCAAAGAATTGTATGAAAAACTTTTGTTATACAGAGCGCACGGTATTACAAGAAATGAAGGGTTGATGGAGCATGAAAGTGATGGTCCGTGGTATTACGAGATGATTGACTTAGGTTACAATTACCGTATCACGGATATTCAGGCGGCGCTTATCATCAGCCAGCTTGACAAACTTCCGATGTTCTCCAAGCGCAGAAGTGAGATTGTGCAAAAGTACAACGAGGCGTTCAAAGACATGCCGGAGTTATTTGTACAGGAAGAAATACCGGAGTCGGAAACTACGCGACATCTTTATATTTTGCGCATCGTTCCGGAAAAATTGAACATAGACAGAGCCGGTTTTTTTGCCGCTATGGCAGCGGAAAATATTTGCTGTAATGTGCATTATATACCGGTGTATTATATGCCGCATTATGAAAAGCTTGGTTACAAAAAAGGACTTTGCCCCCATGCGGAAAAATTGTACAGCGAAGAGATGAGTTTGCCGCTTTATTACGGTTTGTCTGACGAGGATGTGGACGATGTCATTGCGGCAGTAAAGAAAATTGTAAACGCGTATAGGAAATAAAAGTATGAGAACAGATAAACCACACAAAACGTTGGCGATTATTACGGCGCGGGGAGGAAGCAAACGTATCCCACGCAAAAACATAAAAGAATTTTGTGGCAAACCGATTATGGCATATTCCGTGGAAGCGGCGCTGGATGCCGGAATTTTTGACGAAGTCATGGTTTCCACCGACGATGCAGAAATTGCGGAAATCGGAAAACAATATGGTGCAGCTGTGCCGTTTATGCGAAGCGATGAGAATGCAAATGATTTTGCTACAACGGCGGATGTGCTTTGTGAAGTACTGGAACAATACAAAAAACAAGGCAAGGAGTTTACCCATATTTGCTGCATCTATCCTACGGCGCCTTTCATTACCGCTGAAAAGGTGAAAGAGGCTATGGAACTGATGTTAACAGAAGATGCAGACAGCGTTATGCCGGTTGTTGCATTTTCCTTTCCGCCCCAAAGATGCGTAGTAGTAAGAGACGGGAAGCTGGAAACGAAGTGGTCGGAATTTACGAACTGCCGCTCCCAGGATTTGGAGCCGCTTTATCACGACTGCGGTCAATTTTATTGTATGAATGTGGAGCGTTTTTTGCAGAAAAAAACAGTGATTATGGACAAAACGTTGCCGGTTTTCATGGAAGAGATGCAAGTGCAGGATATCGATAACGAGCAGGACTGGAAAATCGCAGAGTTAAAATACAAATTGTTACATCCGTAACAACCAAAGAGAGGCCAATTTGCGTATGGAACAAAAGAGAAATGTCTATTTAGACTGGTTGAGAATATTTGCGTGTATTATGGTTGTGGGCGTGCACGTTTCGGCGCTTTGTCTGGAGTCTGTTGAAGTGACAAGCTTAAACTTTAAGGTCATGAACGGCTTCGACTGCTTTTCTATATTGGGCGTACCGCTTTTTGTTATGATTAGCGGAAGTTTGCTGTTGTCCGAGACTTATGCGGATGACATGAAGACACTTTATCGCAAAAAGATGTTACGTCTTGTGGGATTATATTTTTTTTGGTTCCTCTTTTACAATGTTGTGAATTTTGTAGAAAGCGGAATGGCGTGGAATTTTGCAAACATTAAGCAGGAAATTTTGTTGGAGAGTCTTCTGTCCCGGGGTATTTACCATTTGTGGTTTTTGCCGATGATGATTTCTTTGTATTTGATTACACCGTTTATCAAGCCGTTTATGGCGGATAAAAAGAAGTGTATTGTATTTGTGGCGTTGTTTTTTGTGCTTGCCATTTTGATACCGACTTTTTTGAAATTTGAGTTTCCGTACAAAAGAATCGTACAGAGTTTGTATGAACACTTTCCAAATGTGATGTTTTTAGGTTATATAGGCTATTATATTTTAGGACATGTGTTGCACGAATTTTTGCCGGTGTTGAAAAAGAAAACGTTACTTTGTGTTGCGGCAGCAGGCGTTTTGGTTTTTGGTATAGAAGTATATATGTGCAATTTGCATTCGGAGCAAATCGGCGAAGCGTCTATTATTTTGAATGATACGATGGCGGCCAATGCGTTTCTTGCCTGCGGTGCCATTTTTGTGCTTGTAAAACATATTCCGTGGAAAGAAAATAAGGTTGTAGCAAAAGTTTCCAAAGTAACTTTCGGCGTGTATCTTTTGCATCCGTTTGTGTTGCATATGCTCAACAATGCAGGGCTTGATACGTTGTTTGCACCGGCGTATGTGACGGTGCCGATGGTGACGGTGCTTGTGACGCTTTTGACTGCGTTACTTGTGCTTTTGCTCAGCAAAATACCGGGTGTTCGACGGTTGCTTTAAACAGAAAAAGTGAGGCGTGACAGTCTCTTTCATGGAGAAAATATGAAACAAGGTGAATTGCTTATCATTCGGGCAGATGCCAACAAATACATAGGAATGGGGCACGTGATGCGGTGTCTTACGATTGCCCGGGCGGCCAACGAGCTTGGTGTGCATACCCTCTTTTTGTGTGCCGATGACAATGCCACACAATTTTTGAAAGAGCAGGGACAGGCAGTGCGTGTGCTTCACACCGACTACGACGATATGGAAGGCGAATTGCCGGCGTTGTTTTGCGAGCTGGATGAAGTGAGTGGCTGCACATGCCTTTTGCTGGACAGTTACCAGACTACGGGGCTTTATGTGGAAGCGTTACGGGCATTTTTGACCAAAAAAAATATAAAACTTGCGTTGATGGAAGATGCGAAAGATTCTTCTTATCAGGCGGATACTCTTATCAACTACAACATTTGTGCCGACGATTGGGATTATTCTAAAAATGCGGAACAAATTTTATTAGGGTGTACGTATACACCGATACGTCCGGTGTTTGCAAAACAGGAATACGTTGTGAAGGACTGTGTGCGCCACATTCTTGTCACGACAGGCGGAAGTGACAGCTTCGGCATTGCCAAACAGCTGGCAAAAAGACTGGTGAAATATCCGGAATATCACACCCACATTGTGTGCGGAAAGTTTTCGGAAAGTTTGCCGGTGCTTCAGGCAATGGAAACACAGCACTCCAATTTGACTGTGTATACGGATGTGAAAGAAATGTGGAATCTTATGAAACAATGCGATATCGCCATATCCGCGGCAGGCACAACGTTGTATGAATTGTGTGCGGTAGGAGTTCCCACCATTTGTTTTTCGGTTGCGGAAAATCAAGTCGTAGCAGGAAATACGTTTGCGGAAAAAACACCGATGTGTTACGCAGGAGATTATGTGCAACTGGAAGATGGCTTGTTTGTGCGTATTCTTGAAGTGGTACAGCAGTGGAGTGCACTTCCCGTGGAAGAAAGACGCAACATGAGTGACCGACTCAGAAACATTGTGGACGGAAAAGGGGCAGAGCGCATCGTATCCCGATTATAGAGGTGAAAAATTGGAAGCAGTAAGCAAGATGGAACGAAAAACGAATTTTGAATGCATGCGCATCGTCTTGATGTGTATGATTATAGGGCTGCACTATTTGGATAAAGGTGACGTTCTTATGCCTTTTTTGCAGGCAAATGACATGTCACAGTATGCGGCGTGGCTGTTTGAAGCATTCTTTTTGTGTGCGGTCAATGTATATGTTATGTTGTCCGGTTACTTTTCGTGGAAACAGGAAATCCGTGTGAAAAAAGTGTTCCGGCTTTGGGGACAAGTGGTGTTTTATTCGGTTGCAATCGCAGCGGTGACACTGGTTGCCGGCTTGTGGAATGTGTCGGAATTAGATGTTTATAAAATATGCGGTTTTGTTTTTCCGGTTATTACGGAGCAATACTGGTTTGTGACAAGCTATGTAATTTTGTTTTTGCTGTTGCCGTTTTTGAATCCGGTTATCGAAAAAATGGAACAGAAAAAAATGCAAAACCTTTTGCTTTTGCTTATAGGGCTGTTTAGTGTTTCAAAAACAGTGTTGCCGTTGGCCTTTCCGATAGACAAAAACGGATATGATGTGATGTGGTTTTTGTGCCTGTATTTGACGGGAGCTTATGCGGGTCGTTTCGGATTTGGAAAATGCAATACAAAAGGAAAAGGGCTGGCTCTGTATGCAGTGTCGTCCTGCGGCATTTTCGTGCTCAGTCTTTTGTTTGGGAAAGTAGCACTGGCAACCGGAGTTTTGCTGGACCGTGTTACATATGCCTATAGCTACAATCATTTGTTGTGTTATACGGCGGCGGTTGGTTTGTTTGCATTTTTTGCACATGTGAATATTTCCAACAAAGCCGTTGCTAAAGCAGTGCGCATGTTTGGCAGTGCTGCTTTTGGTGTATACCTGATTCACGAACATGTGAATTTGCGGTATGCGTGGCCACAGTGGGCCGGCGCATGGAAATACAATAGGGGCTTTTTGTTTGTGCCCCACATGTTTGTGAGTATCTTGTGTGTATTTGTTTTGTGTGCGTTTGTGGAATTGTTGCGACAAAAAATCGTAGGTGTGGTAAAAAAAGGGATAACAAAACAGAGGTAAACGGATGAAAAAAAGTATTCTTTCGAAAAACGGATGGGGTTATGTGATTTCAGCAGCAGTGACAGTGCTGCTTGTTGTAGTGCTTGCGCTGCGGTTTGATTTTTATTATTGCTTAAACGACGATATGGCGATGAAAGATATTTTGAGCGGAAACTATACCGGAACACCGGAAGGCAGAAACATACAAATGTTATATCCGCTTGGAGCTTTCATCAGTTTTTTTTATAAAGTAATACCGCAGGCGCCCTGGTATGGCTTGTTTTTGTGCGGATGCCAGTTTTTGGCTCTCTATCTTGTGTGCAGTCGTGCGGTGAACATGGCAAGCCGGATTTGGACAAAGGTAGTCATTGCTTGTATGGCGGCGTTTCTTACCGGAAGTGTGTTGTTGTATGAGCTTATTTACGTGCAGTATACGGTGACATGCGGCGTACTCATGGCAGCGGCAGCATTTTGGTTTTATACTTCTGATGCAGAAAAAGGGGTGCGCGCTTTCTTGTTAGAAAACTGCGTCAGTATTGTTCTTGTGGCAGTGGCGTTTATGCTGCGTACAGAAATGGTACTGTTGTTGTGCCCGTTTCTTGCCGGAGCAGGAATTTGTAAGTGGTCCAAAGAAAAACAGTGGTTTTCGAGAGAAAATCTTTGCAAATATGTAGGTGTTGTTTTAGCAGTCGTGGGCTTATGCGTAGTTGCGCTTGTAATACATGCGTTTGCATACCGTTCACCGGAATGGCAAAAATTCAATCGTTTTTTCGATGCGCGCACAGAAATTTACGATTTTCTTTCCTGGCCGTCCTATGAAGAAGGGCAGGAATTTTATGAAAAAGAAGGTCTTTCTCAGGCAGAAGTTGCGCTGATTGATAATTATAATTTTGCCTTGGATGATGCCATTGATGAGGAAGTACTGGAACATATTGCTGAGTATCAAAAAGCAAAGCGGGGCAGCGGATTGTTCCTTACCGATGCAAGAACGGCGGTGTGGATTTATAAAAATACGCTCGTTTCGTTGGATTTCATGCCTTATAATGTACTCGTTTTGTTTGTGTATTTACTGATTTTATTCATGGCAGTGCACAACAAAGACAAAAGTTATATTTGGAAAATTCCGATGCTTTTGGGTATTCGAAGCGTATGCTGGTTTTATATTATTTTTCGGAACCGCATGCCGGAACGCATTACGACAGGCATGTTTTTGATGGAATTGATGGTACTTGTAGGCTTGTTGGCATTGGAGTGGAACAAAAAGAAAAGTAGCCGTGTGACGGTTGGAGCAGTGGCCTGTGTCATTGTAGCACTGGCGCTACCGGCAATTTGGAGCGAAGCGAATCTGGAAAACCGACAGAGGGAGCGTGTGAATAAAGAGTGGATTCAGCTGCAGGAATATTTTAGGAAAAATCCGGAAAACTTTTATCTTGTAGATGTATATTCTACCGTGAGTTATACAGAGAAAATGTTCGAGAATGTGGATAATTCTTACAAAAACTACGACCTTTGTGGAGGATGGACCGCAAAAAGCCCCATTCATACAACCAAAATGACGATGGGTGGTATTACGGATGTGGACGAGGATTTGTTGCATACATCCCACGTTTATTTTGTATCAAAGGCGAACCGGGATGTGGCATGGCTGGAGCAGTATTATGCACAGCAAGGTGAAAACGTCCGGATAGAAATTGCAGAGGAAATTGAAGTGGACGGAGAAGTAAGATTTGTTATTTACAGGCTGCTGTGATATACTACTATCGACTATGCGCTATGCAAAAGTATCGTCCAAAGGAAGGCAGAAGCAATTATGAATAAGACAATAAAAATGAGCAGAATGATACAGTATATCATTGGATTTGCTGCAGCATTTATCATTTTAATTACCGGTCCGCTTGGACTTATAAAACATCATCTTACAATAAAGAGTACAGAAGTAGTTTTGGAAATGACCGATCCCGTCAGTGTGGACAACGCAGTGATGCAAATGTTTGTGCCACAATTTGAGGGGATTGAGGGCATTTCCGTATACGTGTGCACGGAAAATGCCAATACCGTATTGCAGTTGCGCGTTTTTGACGCGGCAATGAACGAACTGGCGATGGTACAGCAGGACATCAGTAACAGACAGGAAGCCGGCTTTGTTGACTTCCCGCTTGATTTAAACTTGCAAATCGGGCAAACCTATTATTATTCCGTGGAGAGCCTTGGTGAGGAAGTGCTGCTTGGCTTGGAAGATACATTGGCATCCGGTATTACAACGAATGCAACGTATTTGTACGGAGGCATGGAGTTCCCGGGGCGGAATGTGATTGCCAGATATGATGTAGTGGCTTCTCTTTCTGAAAAAAGAGAACTGTTTTACTGTGTAGGTACAGCACTTTTAGCGACATTGCTTATTGGTTTTGTGCAGTGGTTTTTCAAGAAAAAAGGAAACGAGAAGGAAATTGTAGCCGGAACATGGATCCGTCGCATCGGAAATCCGATTGTTGCGATTTTGACGGTTGTCTGCGGGGCTGCGATATGGCCTGCAAAAACGTTTAGTGACCGGTTGCTGGACATTGTTGTATACGAAGCAGGTGTGGTGCTGTTTGCGGCGATTTTGTTTTACGGTCTCAACCACAAGAGAGATGAAAAATATGATGCGATAGTTGCAAAATTGCCAAAATATAAAATTGCAGATGTGTTGCAATCATTTTGCATTGCCAGAACACTGTGGTATTGCGTGGAGTATGTAAATGGTTTATCCAACTACGAGCATTTTGAATCGTTCCATCAAGCGCTGATTTGGTTTGCATTATCTCTTATCACCACATTTACAAAAAAAGAGTTGCTTTGCATTACCAATGCAGTGTGGCTTGTTGTTGTAGCGATTGCCGGTTTTGTTTATAAGTCGAATTTCAAAGGTGTTTTGGAAGACGAAAGACTGATGGATTCCACCATATGGATTGCAGCAGCAGGTGGTATTGTCGTGCTCAATATCATCAAAAATATGTGGAAAAAGAAACTTTGTCCTGTGAACAAAGTGTACGCAGTGCTGATCGGAGCGCTTGGTATTCTTATGGTAATATTCCGTCACGGATGGCTTTGGCCGCTTGTGATGGTTGTAATGTTTTTGGTATTTTTCCTTCGCTTTGGTGTGTGGGAGCGAAAGGCGATGTATACAAATATTTTGGCAAACGGCATTTTGTTGTCTTTTGTTTTTGTGCTTGTGGAGTCGTTGTTGCACAGACCGTATCACTATTTTATGTTTGTGCGTTACGGGTTGATGTTCCACACATCGACAAGTGCGGCAGTTTATTTGACAGCAGTGTTATGTGCTGCTTTGACTAAATATTTTTACAAGACAAAATTTTCCTGCCGTTTTGCAGATACATGGAAAGAGCTTCTTGGTGTAGCAGTTGTTTCCGCGTATTTGATTATGACACTGTCCAGAACCGGATATGTTGCTATATTAGTTGCCGGGGCTGTTGTGATTTTGCTTATAACTTCCGGTGCATGGAAAGAAAAAATAAAAAGAATCGGTGTACAGCTTTGTGCCATTGGTTTGGCAATTGTTGTCGGTCTGCCGATTTGTTTTACAGCCACAAGAACAATACCGGCTGTAGTAAACGAGCCGTTTACGTATGATATTGAACGGTTTGTGGATTCCATCGTACGGGGAGACAAGCCGGATTCGAGACGTTACATGACCGTAGGAAGATTTGTATATATATTTAATTTGCGTATTTTAGGTATGGACGAAGAAAACGCCATGATATTTGGTTCCGACGACCCGGGATACGTTTCGGACATTCAGGTTACGGATTTGTTGTTTGCATCTGCGGCGGAGGAAATGTCACCGGCTGATGCAGCCTTAATTGTGTTGGAATGTTTAAATCCGAAGAAAGATGGCAGTCAGATTTATGACCCTACTGATATTTCAAATGGCAGATTTGATATTTACAAAAGCTACTGGGATAATTTAAACTGGAATGGACATAAAGTGATGAGCGTGGACGGCAAAGTGATGCATGCGCATAACATTTATTTGCAAACTGCGTATGATAACGGTATTGCTGCCGGTATATTGCTTGTCCTTGTCAATATTGCGTCAGTTCTTTTTTCCTTTGTGTACTACAAACAAAAGAAAGAGGAAAAGGAAAATGCTGTTTTGCTGCCTCTTGTGGCTGTGGCATTTTTAGTAGCAGGTATTGTGGAGTGGAATTTCCACCCATGCAATCCGTTTGGTATGATATGGTTGCTTTCCATGGCACCGTTGTTGTTTGATATGAAAAAAGAGAAGAAGCGAGAAAATGAAAAAGAAGCCGTTTAATGTTCAATTATTTTATCGAAGAACCTGTTTGATTATATATGATATTATGAGCGTTTGCCTCGCCAGTGCGCTTGCTATTTATTTGCGTTATATAGACGAGGGACTGAGTGCGATACCGGATTACTTTTTGGGCACGGTAGCCAAAATGCTTCCGGTCAACGTAATCGTAACCATCATTTTGTTTTATTTGTTCCGCTTATATCATAGTTTGTGGGCTTTTGCAGGTGTCAATGAATTGCAGAACGTAGTGGTAAGTTCTTTCTGTTCGGCTACGATAATGGGCATCATTATCGTTGTGGGTCACATGCCGATTCCGAGGAGCTACTACTTTATGTACGCATTTTTGCTCACCGGATTTACGTTTGCGAGCCGTTTTTCATATCGGTTTTTCCGCGGTTTAAAACATAAAAACCAGAACAAGAAAAATGACATCGCAGTCATGATTATTGGTGCCGGAGAGGCCGGCAATGCAATTATAAAAGAAATCGTTTCCAGCAATTACAGCAAGATGGTTATCAAATGTATTATCGATGATGACCCAAATAAATGGGGACGTTATATTCAAGGAATTAAAGTAATTGGTGGCAGAGAAAAAATCGTCGAAGCGGTAGATTTGTATTCGATTGATGAAATTTTCGTTGCCATCCCTTCTGCGCCACGTGTTGTTATCCGTGATATTTTGCAGATTTGTCAGGAAACAACTTGTAAACTGCGTTCTCTTCCGGGCATGTACCAGCTTGTGAACGGCGAAGTGGATGTCAGTAAATTGCGCGATGTGGAAGTAGAAGATTTGCTCGGACGCGATCCGATCAAAGTCGATATGGATTCCATCCTTGGCTATGTACAAAATAAAGTAGTGCTTGTAACCGGTGGCGGCGGGTCTATCGGAAGTGAATTGTGCAGGCAGATTGCAAGTCACAAACCAAAACAACTTGTCATCGTGGACATTTATGAAAACAGTGCATATGATATTCAGCAGGAGCTGTTGACGAAATATGATGATTTGGATTTGGTTGTTTTGATTGCATCCGTGCGTAATACACGGAGAATGCATTATATTTTTGACACATATCGTCCTGATATTGTATATCATGCAGCAGCACATAAGCATGTGCCGCTTATGGAGCAAAGTCCGAATGAAGCAATCAAAAACAACGTGTTCGGTACCTTTAAAACCGCACAGGCAGCCGCCCAGGCAGGTGCAAAACGTTTTGTTATGATTTCTACGGACAAAGCGGTTAACCCGACCAATATTATGGGTGCAAGCAAGCGTATTTGCGAGATGATTATTCAGACATTTAATAAACATTACGACACCGAATTTGTGGCAGTGCGTTTTGGTAACGTGCTGGGAAGTAACGGAAGTGTTATTCCGCTGTTCCGCAAACAGATTGCGGCAGGCGGCCCGGTGACGGTTACCCATCCGGATATCATCCGTTATTTTATGACAATACCGGAGGCGGTATCGTTGGTGCTTCAGGCAGGAGCCTACGCAAAAGGCGGTGAAATTTTCGTTCTGGATATGGGCGAACCGGTAAAAATTTTGGATTTGGCAAAAAATCTTATCCGGTTGTCCGGTTACAAAGTGGACGAAGATATCAAGATAGAGTTTACCGGATTGCGGCCGGGAGAAAAGCTTTATGAAGAGCTTTTGATGGATGAAGAAGGGCTGCAGGATACAGCCAATGCCATGATTCATATCGGTAAGCCCATTGAGCTGGATGAGGAAGTTTTTTACAAACAGCTTCATAAGTTGAAACAGGCTACGGAGATGGAAAGTGACAACATTAAAGAAATGATTAAAGAGATTGTGCCAACGTACGTTATCGACGGCCGGTACGACAAATCATAGTGTCTTGCTCAAAGGAGCAAGACGGAAGTAGGTGAGAACATGTATCAAAAAATAAAACGCGCGATTGATTTTGTGACATCTTTCCTGGGACTTATTTTATTGTCCCCGGTATTCTTTGTGCTTATCGTTGCAATCAAATGCGATTCCAAGGGACCGATTTTGTTTAAACAAAAAAGAGTAGGAATTCACAAAAGTCATTTTTCTATTTATAAATTCCGCACAATGCGCGTAGATACACCGAAAGATACACCGACTCACCTTTTGAAAAATCCGGAACAGTATATTACAAAAGTGGGCAAATTTTTGCGTAAGACGAGTTTGGATGAACTTCCTCAGATTGTCAATATTTTGAAAGGTGATATGGCAATTGTGGGACCGCGTCCGGCGCTTTGGAACCAATACGATTTGATTGCAGAGCGTGACAAGTACGGTGCCAACGATATTTTGCCGGGACTGACCGGCTGGGCACAGATTAACGGCAGAGACGAACTTGAAATTGATGTAAAGGCAAAACTGGACGGAGAATATGTAGAGAAAATGAGCTTTTTGTTTGATGTAAAGTGCATTGTCAAAACGTTTACAAGTGTGTTGAAACACGAAGGCGTGGTGGAAGGCGGAACCGGCACGATCAAAGATAAGCCGGAAACTTTGGATGAAGATACCTCCAAATAGAAAACCGGCAACAGAAGGAAAGCAGAGACAATAAGGACATTATGAAAAAAGTTTTATTTATTGTGAATCATAACATTACGCTTTACAATTTCCGTAAAGAACTTGTGATGGAATTGGTTCGGCAAAATTATGAAGTCGTGGTTGTTGTCCCCGTGACAGAGGATACAAAAAAAATCACCGATTTGGGATGCCGCGTTATCGATGTTCCGGTGGAGCGTCGAGGTACGAACCCAGTCAAAGACTTCAAACTGATTACGATGTACAGAAAAATAATAAAACAGGAAAAACCGGATGTGGTTTTGACCTACACAATAAAGCCCAATGTGTACGGAGGGATGGCGGCAGCAAGCTTGAAGGTTCCATATCTTTGCACTATTACCGGACTTGGTGTGGCTATCGAAGGTGGCGGGATTTTGAAGAAAATATCGCTCATGCTTTACCGCATGGGACTTGCCCGCGTCTCCAAAGTCTTTTTTCAAAATGAGGACAACCGCAACGTGTTTGCGGATGCAAACATCGGAAAGGGCCGTTATGAGCTTGTGAGCGGTTCCGGTGTGAATATAGAAGAGTATGAAGGCATTGCGTTCCCGGAACAAGATGCCCCGGCAGAATTTGTTTTTATTTCCCGCGTGCAAAAAGCAAAAGGGGTAGATTCCTTTTTGGAGATGGCGCAGGAGATAAAGAAAACGCACCCGGATGTAAAATTTCATGTGCTGGGATTTTGCGAGGACGATTATCAAGAGCAGCTGAACGAGCTGACAGACCAAGGTGTGATTTGTTACCATGGTATGCAAAATGATGTGCGGCCGTTTCTGGCAAGAAGCCAGTGCCTTATCCATCCATCCTTTCACGAAGGAATGTCCAACGTGTGTATGGAGGCTGCGGCAGCAGGGCGTGCAGTCATTGCCACAAATATTAGCGGATGCCGCGAAATTGTGGACGATGGGACAAGCGGCTATCTTGTGAAAGTGAACGATACGCAGGATTTAATAAGAGCAGTGGAAAGTTTTCTCAATTTAAGTTATAATGAGAGGATGCAGATGGGAAAAGCCGGTAAGGCGAAGATGACAGCAGAATTCGACAGGAAAGACGTCGTTTTGAAGTATATGAAAGAAATCGAAAGGTTTGGTACGTAACATGAGCTTGTATGAAAAAATTGTTAAAGGTGAAGAAAAAATTTCTTTGGTAGGTCTTGGCTATGTAGGAATGCCGATTGCGGTTGCTTTTGCAAGAAAAGTAAAAGTAGTCGGATTTGATTTAAACGCAGCAAAAATTGACCTTTATAAAAACGGCATCGACCCCACAAAAGAAGTGGGCGATGAAGTAATCAAAAATACAACAGTAGAATTTACCGCAGATCCGTCCAAGTTAAAAGAAGCAAAATTTCATATTGTTGCCGTGCCAACACCGGTAAACGACGATCATACTCCGGATCTTTCTCCGGTAGAAGGTGCGAGCCGTATTTTGGGACAAAACCTTACAAAAGGTTCCATCGTAGTATTTGAATCTACCGTGTATCCGGGTGTGACAGAAGACATTTGTGTGCCGATTTTGGAAAAAGAATCCGGCTTAAAGTGTGGAGTGGATTTTAAAATCGGTTACTCACCGGAGCGTATCAACCCGGGCGATAAAGTGCATCGCTTGGAGACTATTACAAAAATTGTTTCCGGTATGGACGAAGAGACATTGGACGAAGTTGCAAAAGTGTACGAGCTTGTTGTAGAAGCCGGCGTGCACCGTGCAGAATCCATCAAAGTGGCAGAAGCTGCAAAAGTAATCGAAAACAGCCAGCGTGATATCAACATTGCATTTATGAACGAACTTTCCATCATCTTTAACAAGATGGGCATTGATACACAGTCGGTATTGAAAGCAGCCGGAACAAAGTGGAATTTCTTGAATTTCTATCCCGGACTTGTAGGCGGACACTGCATCGGCGTAGACCCGTATTACTTGACATACAAGGCAGAACAGCTTGGCTATCATTCACAAATTATTTTGTCCGGCCGCCGTATTAACGATGACATGGGAAAATACGTGGCAGAAAGTCTTGTGAAAAATTTGATTAAGGCAGACATTCAGGTAAAAGAAGCAAAAGTTGCCATTTTGGGCTTTACCTTTAAGGAAAACTGCCCGGATACAAGAAATACAAAAATTATCGATATCGTAAACGAATTGAAAGAATACGGTATCACACCAATGATTACCGATGAAACAGCGGATGCAGAAGAAGCAGAGCGTCTGTACGGAATCAAATTCGTTCCCCAGAGCGAAATCAAAAACATGGATGCGGTTGTGCTTGCGGTTGCGCACGATGCATTTAAACAATTAGACAAGGAAAGCTTAAACAAGCTTTTCAAAGAAGGCAACAGCAAAAAAGTACTGGTAGACATCAAAGGCCTTTTGAACCGCAAAGATTTTGAAGGCGAAGATTACTTGTACTGGAGATTGTAGAAGAACGCTTTTATGCGCCAAAATAAATAAAGGTAACTATCGACAAGGGGCAGTTTTACTGTTCCTTATCGTGGTATTATGAGGAAAAGAAAAATGGGATTTAGAGATTTAAAATTTGACAAAGACAGTGTGTTTTTAGTAACAGGTGGTGCCGGATTTATCGGTTCTAACTTGTGTGAAGCCATCACAGATATGGGTTATCAGGTAAGATGTCTTGATAACTTATCGACCGGAAAACAGGAAAATGTAGATTTGCTCTCCGACAGAGAAAATTACACGTTTATCAAAGGCGATATCCGCGATTTGGACACTTGTATGGAAGCCTGCAAAGGGGTGGATTATGTGCTCAATCAGGCAGCCTGGGGCAGCGTTCCGAGAAGTATCGAGATGCCGCTTTTGTATGAGGAAATCAATATCCGCGGAACACTCAATATGATGGAAGCAGCAAGACAAAACGGCGTGAAAAAATTTGTTTATGCATCCAGCTCTTCCGTATACGGAGACCATCCGGTACTCCCGAAAGTGGAAGGCCAGGAAGGCAATTTATTGTCCCCGTATGCGCTCACAAAGCGGGTGGATGAAGAATACGGAAAATTATATACAAAGCTTTACGGCTTAGACACATACGGCATGCGTTATTTCAACGTATTTGGCAGAAGACAGGACCCCAACGGGGCTTATGCGGCAGTTATCCCGAAATTTATCAAACAGCTTTTGAATGATGAAGTGCCGACCATCAACGGCGACGGAAAACAGTCCCGTGACTTTACGTACATCGACAATGTCATCGAAGCAAACTTAAAAGCTTGTCTTGCACCGTCAGAGGCAGCCGGCAATGCGTTCAACATTGCGTACGGCGGAAGAGAATATTTGATTGATATTTATTATGATTTGTGCAAAGCATTGGGAAAAGACGTAGAACCGAATTTTGGGCCGGACCGTGCAGGAGATATTAAGCATTCCAATGCGGATATTTCCAAAGCAAAAAAATTACTCGGATACGACCCGGACTACGATTTCAAAAAGGGTATTGCGTTGGCAATTGCCTGGTATAAGGAAAATTTATAAATGAAAATTGCAGTGAGAATGGATGATATTACGCCCGACATGAACTGGGAAAACTTCCGTTTTTTTCAGGGACTATTTAAAGAAGCGGGCATTACACCGCTTTTGGGTATCGTTCCGGATTGCCAAGATGAACACTTGCATTGTGAACCGGAAAGGGAAGAATTTTATAAAGAAATGCTCGCCTTGCAAAGCGAAGGATACTGCCTTGCCATGCACGGATACCAGCATGTGTATTCCACAAAAAAGGGCGGCATATTTCCGTTAAACAACTTTTCGGAGTTTGCCGGAGTCTCTTATAATGAGCAAAAAGATAAGCTGGCAGCGGGCAAAGAAAAATTGAAAGCACATGGAATTGTGACGGACATTTTTATGGCACCGGCGCATTCTTACGATGCCAATACAATAAAGGCGTTGAAAGAGAATGGCTTTACGAAGCTGACGGACGGCTTTGGAGAAGTACCGTATTGCTACAAAGACATGACGTTCTATCCTATCTCTTTTCAGCTGAGCAAAAGCTTAAAGAAGGAAAGCGGATATACGACGATGGTGCTTCATGCAAACACCATTACGGAAAAAGATAAGGAACGATATCGCAAAATTTTTAAAGAACACGGAAAAGATATGATTTCGTATTCTGAGTATTTGCAGGTAGCTCCGGTGAAACGGGGATTTTTTGGACATATGCTTGAATATATGCTGGCAAAGGCGAAGTTTTTACTTGTGAAATTGAAAGGATAAACCTATGGCAGAACCGATGAGAGTGTTGCACGTTGTTGGTGCAATGTATCCGGGCGGATTGGAAAATTTTATTATGAATCTGTACGGACGAATGGACCGGGAAAAAATCCAGTTTGATTTTGTCGTGCATGCGAGAAAAGAAAACGATTATGTAGAAAAAATCGAGGCGATGGGCGGAAAGGTGTATGTGCTTCCGCGTCTCACCAAAAGTCCTGTGGCGAATTTGAAACAGCTTCGCAAAATTGTGAAAGAAAACGGATACAAAGTGGTGGTAAGACACACCTCCAATGCGCTTGTTGTGCCGCAGATGTTTGTTGCAAAAAGAGCAGGAGCGAAAGTGATTTGCCACTCCCACAATGAGACTGACCCACAGGCGCTGCTTCACAAAATCGGACGACTTTTTATGAGTATGTCGGTGACAGAGCGTTTTGCCTGTTCCGAAAAAGCAGGGCAGTGGATGTATGGGAAACAAGATTTTCGCGTGATTCACAACGCAATCGATATACAAAATTTTGCGTACCGCAAAGAAGCGGCAGACAAAATAAAAGAAGAATTTCACTTGCAGGGAAAAAAGGTTTACGGACATATCGCAAACTTTATCCAGTCCAAAAATCACCTGTATTTGATGAAAATTTATAAAGAAATTTTGAAGCTGGAGCCGGACTCCGTATTTTTCTGCGTAGGGGAAGGTGACATCCGGGATGAGATTGAAGCGGAAATCAAACGCCTTAACCTGGAAGAACATGTCATTCTTACCGGCATCCGCAAAGATGTACCGGATTTTATGTCCTGTTTCGATGTGCTTATTTTTCCTTCTAAATTTGAGGGATTACCGCTTACTTTGATTGAGGCGCAGGCGGCAGGGCTTCCGTGCTTGATTTCTGACACGATTACAAAGGATGTTATCGTGACAGAGGGGCTTGTGGAGATGGAATCCATTGAAAAAGAACCGGAAGAATGGGCAAAAAGAGCGATTGTGATGGCGGCAAAAGAGAAGGACAGAACATGTCAGTTTGAACAAATTGCGAAGCATGGGTATGATGTGGAAGCTCTTACAAAATGGTATGAGACTTATTTTTTGCAAGCATAAAAATAGGATGGGGTAGTTATGATTCAGACAAAAGAACAATTAAAACAGGCATTGAGTACAGAGGCACGCATTTACGGAAAAAAATGGTATTATGCACTTCCAGTCAGATTGACGGAAAGACAGGTGTTATATAAACACGGACTGTTTTTAAGAAAAGCGGAATATGCCATCAACAACCGTAAACTTTCAAGATATTGGTATTTGGTTCGTCTGCTTCGCATTCAGACAAGATACGGAATATCCATTCCGACAAATGTAGCAGAGGAAGGGCTTGAAATTGTACATCTTGGTTCCGTTATTATTAACTGCAACGCACACATCGGAAAAAACTGTCGACTTCATCCGGGCGTGTGCATCGGTGCAAACCACGACAAGGCGCCTACAATCGGAGAAGGCGTTTACATCGGACCGGGTGCGAAGGTGTTTGGTGATATTGTGTTGGCGGACGGCATTCAGATTGGCGCCAATGCGGTAGTTAACAAATCATGTGATATAAAAGGTGCTGTGTTGGCGGGCGTGCCGGCAGTTGTTGTAGGACAGGAGAAAGAGGTATGACACAGGCAATTCGCATATTGCATGTTGTAGGAAAAATGGACATGGGCGGGGCAGAGAGCCGTCTGATGGACTTATACCGCAACATGGACAGAGATAAAATCCAGTTCGATTTTATGCAACATACAACTGCAGAAGGCGCGTACCAAAAAGAGGTAGAAGAGTTGGGAGGACATGTGTATCATGTTCCTCGTTTTCGTATTTACAATTATTTTTCGTATCGCAAAAGTTGGAAGCAGTTTCTTTTGGCACATCCGGAAATGAAAGTGGTGCATGGTCATATGACGAGTACGGCGGGAATTTATCTTCCGATTGCAAAAAAAGTGGGAGGCATGTACACCATTGCCCATGCAAGAAGTGCAGGTGTGGAAAAAGGACCAAAAGGCTTTGCGACCCGGTTTTTCAGAAGGAATCTGGCAAAGAAATGTGACCAGTGCTTTACCTGCTCTAAAATTGCAGGCGAAGCGGTGTTTGGCAACAAGGCGGTAGAGGCCGGAAAAGTGGTAACGATTCCGAATGCTATCCAAGTGGAACGTTTTGCTTATGATGAGAAAAAACGCGAAGAAATGCGCAAAAGTCTCGGATTTGAAACAGACAATTTTGTCATTGGTCATGTGGGACGATTTATTGCAGTAAAAAATCATGAATATATATTGGAAATTTTTAAAGAGTGTCTGAAAGTGGACAAAAGAGTACGCCTGCTTTTGTTGGGAGACGGTGTACGCAGGCAGGAAATAGAAGATATGGCAAAGGCAATCGGAGTTGCCGATGCAGTTACGTTTGCCGGCAATCACAAAAATGTACAGGATTTTTATCAGGCGATGGATTGTTTCATTTTGCCATCCTTTTACGAAGGTCTTCCTGGAACTGCCGTAGAAGCGCAGGCCTCCGGACTTATGACACTTTTGTCAGAAAATGTAACGGAGGAAGCGGTTATTACAAATCTGGCGAAGAGAAAGCCGATTACGGTTCCGGCAAAAGAGTGGGCCGATGAAATTTTGAAGGCGAAAGATTATGAGAGAAAGTCCATGACCGACAAAGTAAGAGAAAGCGGATTTGATGCGTCTGTACAGGCAGAACGGTTAAGCAGTTTTTATTTAGAAAAGGTAACGGATTAGGATGAAAATATTATTTCACTTAAACAGTTTAGGGCGAGGCGGCGCAGAACGTGTTGTCAGCGTATTGTCCCGTTCGTTTGCGAAAAAAGGCTATGATGTTGTAGTAGCGACGCAATGGGTTGCAAAAAATGAATATGAGCTTCACGAAAACGTAAGGCGTGTGTCTGTTGGACTGACGGAGAAAGATGAAAAGAGGGGCAGAATTTACCGCGCGGTAAAGCGTCTGTTTTCTTTGCGTGATTGCATAAAAAGAGAAAAGCCGGATTTGGTAATTTCCTTTTGCAACAAAGCAAACTTTAGAAGTGCATTTAGTCTTATTGGAATGAAAACACCGCTTTTGGTGTCTGTCCGCAACGATCCGAAAACCGATTATGCGCCGTACAAACTTCCTACGTGGCTTATGGAAAAAAAGGCAACCGGATGCGTCTTCCAGACACCGGATGCGAGAGACTTTTTCTCAGAAAAATTAAAGAAAAATTCCCGTATTATTTTCAATCCGTTGTCGGATGAATATTTGTGCGACATGGAAACAAAACAAGGTTCTGCGCGGGATAAAGAAATCGTGACGGTAGGACGTATCAGCCGCCAAAAAAATCAAATGCTGTTAGTAAAAGCCTTTGAAAAAATAAGTGCGGATTTCCCGGAATATGTAGTAAAAATTTATGGTGCGGCAGAAGAAGAACCGGAAGTGTACGAACAATTAAAGGCATATGTAGAAGAAAAAAATCTGCAGGAAAAAATCTTATTTATGGGTGCAAGCAATACCATCAGACAGGACATTAAAGACGCAGCGTTGTTTGTGCTGCCTTCCGATTATGAGGGGATGCCAAATGCGTTGATTGAAGCGATGGTAAGCGGACTTCCCTGTATTTCCACAGATTGCCCGTGCGGCGGCTCCGCTATGCTTATGGAAAATGAGCAGTCGGGAATGTTAGTGCCGGTAGGCGGTGAAGCACAATTGTCAGAAGCCATTGCTTACATGTTAACACATACGGACGAGGCGGAAGCAATGGGACAGAAGGCAAAAACAATTTTGGAAAAAGTGCATCCTCAAAAGGTGTGTGACGAGTGGGAACAATATATTACACAAATGCTTAAACAGTAGGAAAGGAAGCAATTTATGTGCGGAATTTGCGGTTTTGTCAGCAAGCGTACCATTACGGTTGAACAGCTCAATAAAATGAATGATACGATGTATCACAGAGGTCCGGATGACGCAGGTGCCGAGATTTTCCCGTCGAAGGAAGGGTTTGCGGTAGGTTTTGCGCAGCGTCGTCTTTCTATCTTGGACTTGTCGCCGCTTGGTCATCAGCCGATGCATTCGGAAAACAAGCGTGTGAGCATCGTATTTAACGGTGAAATATACAATTTTGATGAATTAAAAAAGGAACTGTCCGATTATCCGTTTCGTTCCCAATGCGACACGGAAGTAATTTTGGCAGCTTATTTGCGATGGGGAATTGACTGTGTGAAAAAGATGCACGGTATGTTCGCCATTGCTCTTTTTGATAGGGAAGATGACAGTGTTTACCTTGTGCGTGACCGGGTTGGGAAAAAACCGCTTTATTATGGCGTGGAAAACGGCAATCTCATTTTTGCATCGGAATTAAAACCGATTATGGAATATCCCGGCTTCCAAAAAGAAATTGACAAATCGGTACTTCCCAGATTTCTGTATCAACAATACATTGACGGTCCGGAAACTATTTTTAAAGATGTTTGCAAAGTGGAACCGGGCGGTATTGTAAGATTTTGTAATGGAAAAATAACCCAGTGGAAATATTGGGATTTAAAAGAAATTTATCACGAAAAGAAAAAGAATCCGCCTGCAAGTTTCGAGCAGGCAAAAGAGGAATTGCGCACACTTTTGACAAAAGCGGTAAAGCAAAGAATGGTGGCAGATGTGCCGTTAGGTGCTTTCTTGAGCGGCGGATACGATTCTTCTCTTGTCACGGCGATTGCACAGTCTGTGTCGGAAGAACCGGTAAAAACATTTTGCATCGGTTTTGAAGATAAAAAATATAATGAGGCCCAGTACGCAAAGGAAGTTGCCAATCATTTGGGATGCAATCATACAGAGCTGTATATCGGAGAAAACGATATGTTCCGTTTGATTGAAAGTATTCCGCAATTTTACGATGAACCGTTTGCGGACAGCTCTCAAATTCCCAGTATGCTTGTTGCAGAGCTTGCGAAAAAAGATGTGACAGTTGCGCTTTCCGGAGACGGCGGGGATGAATTTTTCTGTGGTTACAACGTATATGACAAAGTGCTTCAGGCGCAAAAATTGGACAAATTGGGTGCCATTGCCGGTGGAATCGGCAATCTTCTTCACATAACAGACAAATATCCGTTTAAAGTGCGTGTGATTGCAAAAAATAGAAACAAAGAAGCAAAAACACAGTTCATTGCAGGCAATTATTTGCAAGTGGCGCAACATATGGTGCGTGCACAAGAAGGGGATCGTTTTCTTCCTTGCTACTACGATTATGAGACAAAATATGAGGAAAAAAATTGGCAGGAGCGAAGAATGCTTCTGGATATAGATACGTATTTGACGGAAGACATTTTGTGCAAGGTGGATCGAGCGGCTATGAAATATTCTTTGGAAACAAGATGTCCGATTTTGGATACTTCCGTGATGGAATATGCGTTTTCGCTTCCCCATGAATACAAATACGGTAACGGTATGAAAAAACGTATTTTAAAAGAACTTGCATACGACTATATTCCCCGTGAAATGCTGGAACGTAAAAAGACAGGTTTCAGCGTGCCGTTGGATAAATGGCTCCGTGGACCGTTAAAAGAGCAGGTGCTGGAAGCGGCGGCACCGGAGCGTTTGAAGAGTCAGGGGCTGTTTGATGAAATGTACGTGCAGTCGTTTTTGAAAAGTTATATGGAAAAAGGCGATGGCGGCTCCGGCAGCGGCGAAAATTATTCCCGCCTTGTGTGGGCATTTTATATGTTTCAAAAATGGTACGATACGTATAAGTAAAGGAGATACAAAAAGTGGCAAAAAAAATTGCTTTTTATATAAGCAGTCTGCGAAAGGGTGGCGCAGAACGGGTTATTGTAAATCTGGCAGAACATTTTTTCAAAGAGGGGTATGAAGTTGTCATTGTGACGACCAGGTATTGGCATCCGGAGTATGAAGTGTCGGAGGGCATCAAACGTGTGATTTCCGAGCCGGATGAAGCGCTCATGAACAAAGGTCGAATCGGTAATTTTAAACTTCGTTTTGATACGCTTAGAAACATTTGGAAAAGTGAAAAACCAAATTTGATTTTGTCCTTTATTGGAAAAAACAACATGATGGCCATTTTGACGTCGGCATTTTTAAAAATTCCGGTTGTTGTTTCCGTGCGCGGAAATCCGCCTACGGAGTACTATTCGAAAGCGTTAAAAACAGCAGCGAATGTGTTGTTTTCTAAGGCGGCAGGCGTGGTGCTTCAAACGAAAGCTTCTGTTCCTTTTTTTGCAAAAAAGGTGCAGAAAAAGGCAGTTATTTTACCGAATCCCCTGAATCCGGTTTTTGTAAAAGAACCGTTTGCCGGTGTGCGGAAAAATGAAATTGTAACAGTTGGCGTTTTGGATGACAACAAAAATCAGACAATGCTTATCAAAGCGTTTGCCGAAATCAAAAAGCAGTTTCCGGAAATGGAACTTGTTATTTTTGGTGAAGGACCAAAGAGAGAAGCGTTAGAAACGTTGATAAAAGAGCTTGGTGTGTCAGAAAAAGTACATATGCCCGGCACATGTCATTGTGTACAGGATACGATTGACAAAGCACGCATTTTTGTACTCTCTTCGGATACGGAAGGTTCGCCCAATGCAGTCATTGAGGCAATGAGTCTGGGACTTGCGGTAATTTCCACCGATTGTCCTTGCGGAGGGCCGGCAGAACTCATTCAAGACGGTGTAAACGGGCTTCTTGTGCCGGTTGGAGATGAGAAAGCGCTGGCCGAAGCACTCACAAAAGTTTTGAAGGACAAAGAACTGGAACAGACACTGCAAAAAAATGCAGTGCAGATTCAAGAAAAACTTGAGCCCGGCAAAGTGTGTAAGATGTGGCAGGACTATTTGGAGAAGTTTATGTAAATATCGCATTTTGCGCAAAAATGTGATAAAATAAAAAGGTTAAAGTAAATCCGGTGCCGACAGGCGAAAAAAGGATGTTGTTATGATTATTATTCATTTGGTAGGCGGTTTTGGCAATCAGTTGTATTGCTACGCACTTTATGAAAAATTAAAAAGTCTTGGAAAAGAAGTTAAGTTGGATGTGGGCGATTACCTTCCCGGTGCCAGATTTCCGGAAAAACGCGATTTGGAGCTGGCTTATTTGGAAGGCCTTTCCTATGAGGTGTGTACACCGAAAGAACGGGAAAAACTGACCGATGACGGTCGCAGCTTTTTTGCCCGTTTGCGTCGTAAGCTACTTGGCTCCAAATCCAGTATTTACAGGGAACCGGACCGCTATGATGAGAAGGTTTTCACATTGGATAATATATATTTGGACGGTTACTGGAACAGCGAGGCATATTTTGCAGACAGAATTGCAAGCTTGCAAAAAAAGATTCAGTTTCCGGCAAGTGATGTACCAAAAAACAACGAGTATGCAAACAAGATGCAGGAGGAAGAATCGGTCTTTTTGCATATTAGAAGAAGCGATTATTTAGACCCATCCTGCGTGGACCGCTACAAAGATATTTGTACAGAAACGTATTATCGGAGCGCGCTTTCCTATGTGCGCCAGTGTCATGAAAAGCAGGCGCCCCAAAAGCCGTTAAAAATTTATTTGTTTTCGGACGATCCTGCGTATGTCCGCAAGCAATATGCGGATTTGAATGCGGAGGTCATTGACTGGAACAGCGGAAAAAACAGTTTTTATGACTGTATGCTGATGAGCAAGTGTAAATATCACATTTGTGCAAACAGTACGTTTAGCATGTGGGCAGCAAGGCTTTCCACAAGACACGATAAAGTTATGATAAGACCGCTTTTGTTTGACCGGTACCAAAAGATTACGCCACCGGAAATCAGAAATGAGTGGCAAGGTTGGATTTTAATGGACGCAGAAGGAAACATTTATGAATAAACATACCTCCCCGAAGGTTACAGTAATAATACCCGTTTACAATACGGAAAAACAGTTGAGAGAATGTCTCACATCGGTTTGTGACCAGACGTATCAAAATCTGGAAATCATTTTGGTGGATGACGGTTCTACGGATGCCTCTGGCCAAATATGTGATGAGGCGGCAAAACAGGATGAGCGTATCCAAGTGGTGCACAAGCAAAATGGCGGAGTCTCTTCGGCCAGAAACTGTGGACTGGACCAGGCCACAGGGAACTATGTTGCTTTTGTGGACAGCGACGATAAAATCGCACCGGAAACGATAGAAGTTTTGGTGGAAGCGGCAGAGAGAAATAAAGTAGGATTGGCTGTCTGCGATTATGTCAGAACCGGAGAACCGAATCGGGAAAGCAAGTGTTCAGACAAGGAACTGTTGCTGACGTCAAATCAGGTGCTTACGCATTATTTAACAGAAGATGAAAACATACGAATTCCGCACAGCGTCTGGGGAAAACTATATGAAAGAAAGCTGATTGGAGAAAAACGGTTTCCGCTTATCAAGAGAACGGAAGAATTGTTGTTTTCTACGGAGATTTTTTGTGAGGCGGACAACTGTGTTTATATACCTCGAAAATTGTACTTCTATCAGGATGAACGGCAAGACAGCTTAATGCATGAGGCCGACCCGCAGCATACGGTGGAACATGAAATTCCGCTTTTAAAGGAGCAGGTAGAAAAAATCAGTCAGAGTGGTTTTGCAGAGGAAGGAAATATTGCAGCCTTTTATTTCGGCAAACGTCTGATGTATTTTTATATAGGCTTCAGAGACAAAGGCTTGTCAAAAGAAGCAAAAAAAACAAAGCAATACGCAAAAGAAAACAAGAACATGATTTTGACGGCGACGAAAGGACCGCTTGTCAAAAAAACGGACAGAATCCGCATCGCCATGTTTGTACACTGTCCGGCATTGTATTATCGATTTGTTATGTTACATGACAGGAGAAGAAAATGAACAAGAAGTTAATCAAGGAATTGAACTACATTTTGGATAAAAAGCAAAAGAGACATCTGGCGGTACTGGCTGTGATGATTTTGATAGGCGGTATTTTGGAGGCAGTCGGCGTGACGGCGATTTTGCCTGTTGCAGCTGCCATTATACAGCCGGAAAATAAATATGTAGTCGCACTCGGAAAGTGGCTTGGTATTGAAGATTCCACAAAATTGATTGTAGTTATTTTGATTGCACTTATGGCTGTGTTTGTTGTAAAAAGCTTGTATATGATTTTTTTGCAGTATATGCAAAATCGCTTTATTACAAGCAACAGAAACCGCATGATAAGCCGCGTGCTGAGAGAATTTTTGAACCGTCCGTATGAATTTTATCTGGATGCAGATATTCCGACGGTATTCCGTATAACCGATGCAGATATTCCGCAAGTGTTTTCCCTGTTGCTGAATTTGCTCCTTATGACGACGGAGCTTGTTGTAGCAGTGTGTCTCGGTCTTGTATCTTTGATTGTAAGTTTTGAGATTACTTGCTTTATGATTATTGTGCTGCTTGTTATGTCTGTCATCATTCTTAAAGTGTTGAAACCCAGTCTGACAAAATGCGGCGAAAAGAATTTGAAAGTACAGACCAGAATTGCAAAATGGAGAATCGAGGCAATTTATGGTATCAAAGATGTAAAAGTATTGCACAGGGAAAGTTTCTTTGCAGACAATTATGAGGAAACCGGAAAAGTGGGTGCGGTTATTGCAAGAAAATATGCGGTACTTAACTCGTTGCCGCGTATCCTTATGGAAACCGTATTTTTGGTAAGTATTTTGGCGTACCTTGCAGTAGTGATTGCAAACGGTGCCGATGTGACAGCACTGATTCCGCAATTATCCGCCCTTGCGGTAGCAGCATCAAGACTGCTTCCAAGTGTAAGCCGTGTGAATACGTACATGACAAATGTGGCATACGAACAGCCCTGTCTGGATTTCCTTTACGAAAATCTGGATATGAACAAATTGGCACTTGCCAATGCTAAGACGAATAAAAAGGCGGATGACAAGCCGGCACTTACGCTGGAAAAAGAGATTTGCTTATCGGGAATCGAATATGCGTATCCCAATACCGATAAAGATATTTTTAGCAATGCGGACATGCTCATTCCGAAGGGTAAATCCGTAGGTATTATGGGAACATCCGGTGCCGGAAAATCCACGATTGTCGATATTTTGTTAGGACTTTTGACTGTCCGTGCCGGAAAAATCACATGTGACGGAAGAGATATTTTTGACAATTATCCGTCATGGCTTTCCATGATTGGTTATATTCCGCAGAGCATTTATTTGGTGGATGAGCCGATACGCAATAATATTGCCTTTGGTATAGCCGATGAAGAGATTGACGATGAGCGTGTATGGAAAGTGTTGGAAGAAGCGCAGTTAAAAGATTTTGTAAAAACGCTTCCGGATGGTTTGGATACTACAATTGGTGACAGAGGTGTCAGATTATCCGGCGGACAGAGACAGCGGCTCGGTATTGCAAGAGCGCTTTATCACAACCCGGAAATTCTTGTTTTTGATGAGGCTACTTCGGCACTCGACAACGAGACAGAACGTGTCTTGATGGAGGCTATTAACGGCTTCCATGGCCGCAAGACAATGATTATCATTGCGCACAGATTGAACACCATTGAGCAGTGTGATATTATCTACAAAGTAGAAGACGGCAAGATTAAAGAGACTACGTTATCATAAAAGAGCCTGTTATAGGCATGGAGAAAAAAAGATGGAAAAGAAAAACGGAAGATTGCAGCTTCCTAATGTAACGTTGATTGCGATGACCAGTGTCAATGTAAAGGCTACGGTTGAAGCGATGAAATACAGTATGCGGGATATTGATTTCGGAGATGCGGTATTTGTAACACACAGAAAACCGTTCGGATTACCGAAAAACATTCGTTATAAGCATACTTCAAAACTTACAAATATCGATCATTTTAATTATAAGACCGTATACGAGCTTGGTGATTTCGTGGAGACGGAGTTTGCTTTGCTTGTTCATGCAGACGGATTTGTTGTGAATCCGGACAGCTGGCGGGATGAATTTTTGGATTACGATTACATTGGTTCCCCTTGGCCGGAACCGACTAACGATTTGATGTACCGTGATATTCACGGAAATATTTGCAGAGTCGGAAACAGTGTTTCCATCCGAAGCAAACGCCTGATGGATTATCCAAAGCAGTGCGATATGCCGTGGACACCGGAAGATGGATGCTTTAATGAAGATGGCTTTATTTGCTGCAGAATGCGCCATTTGTTTGAGGCGCAGGGAATGACTTATGCACCGCTGGAAGTGGCCAGATTTTTTGGGCATGAACATATGATTCCGGAAGTACAAGGCATCCGTCCGTTTGTATTCCACAAATGGTGGGGAACAAATGCGCAGTATCCCAACTTTATTAAGCCGACTGTGTGGGAGCGTATCAAACGTCCTCTTAGAAAGATAAAACATTTATTTGTAAAATAGGAGAAGAACATTGCCGAAAGTTTCCATATGCATTCCGACTTACAACAATTTGGAGCAGGTGAAACACCTGATACAATCCATAGAAGAACAGACATACAAAGATGTGGAAATCATTATCACTGACGATTCCACAGACAATCAAATTGAAGACTGGATCAAAGAAACGAGTACAAAAGGAACCGTGAAGTGTCTGCAACACAGCACATACCAGCACAACGCAAAACCACTCGGTCACATATACAATTGGAACGAGGCGTTGCATTTGGCAAACGGGGAGTATATCAAAATCATGTTCAGTGACGATTGGTTTACGTATCCGGATTCGTTGGAACGCTTTGTGCGGATGTTGGATGAAGATACTTCAGCGTCGTTTGCTTTTTGCGGTAGCATGCAAGTGTCTTCCAAACAATCGTATGCACGTTGTGCAACAGACCTTTTCCTTGAAAAATTTAAGGAAGATTACCGGTATCTTTTTACCGGGGATGAGGTAGGAGCACCAAGTGCAGTTATTTACCGGGCATGCGACTGTTATTTTGACGAGCGCAGTACGTTTGCATCCGATGTGTTTTTGTTTCTGCGTATTTTGAAGAAGAACAGTCACTTTGTTTTTACAAAAGACCCGCTTATTTCGATAGGAATCCATGACAATCAGTACACGTGTGATTTTGACGAAAAGGATGAAAGAAAATTTAGGGATTATGAGATTTTGTTTGAAGAATATAACTGCAAGGACAACGAAGACTGCAGAAAATTTTTCTTGAAGCAGTATATTTTCCCGTATAAAAAAGGATTAGATTATGCACTTTCTGTAGGGATTCCAAAGGCGGAATACAAAGAAAGACAAAGGCAGTTGGTGATACAGTATTTGACAAAAGAATACCCCATGGCGATAAAAAATCGTTTAAAAAAGCTTTTTAAAAGACAGTAGTGCAACAGGAGGAACGCAGTATGTGCGGCATTGCAGGTTTTTGCAACCGAAAGGGCAATTGGCAGGAAGATATTGAAAAAATGAATAAACGCATGTTCCACAGAGGACCGGATGCGGGAGGAACATGGGCAAGTGAAGACATGTCGGTTGTGTTCGGACACAGACGACTTTCGATTGTGGATTTGTCGGCAAACGGTGCACAGCCGATGACAAGCAAAAGCGGCCGTTTTACCATTTGTTTTAACGGAGAGATTTACAATTACAAACGCCTTGCGGACAAGCTGCTTGCGGAAAAAAGAGTCACTGCGTTTCGGGGAACGTCTGACACGGAAGTGCTTTTGGAGGCGTTCGAAAGCTATGGCATAGAAGAAACGATAAAACAGTGCAAAGGGATGTTTGCCATTGCGCTGTTTGATAGAGATACAAAAAAATTATATTTGCTGCGTGACAGAGTGGGCGAGAAACCACTCTATTACGGTTTTGTAAACGGGGAGTTCGTGTTTGCATCCGATTTGGGAAGTATCCGCGCTCTGCCGGATTTTGCAAATCCGATTGAAGAAAAGGTGCTAAACGTGTACTTTGTGCATGGGTATATTCCGGCACCCTATTCGATTTACCAAAACATTTACAAGTTGGAGCCGGGATGTATTTTAGAGATGGAGGCACCTTATCGGGAGCCCAAAATCAGACCTTACTGGTCCATGACAGAAACGGCTGTTTATGGACAGAATCATTTGTTTACCGGTACGGAAACGGAGGCAGCCGATGAGTTGGAACGCCTTTTGAAGGAGTCCATCAAAGACCAGATGGTGGCAGACGTTCCGGTTGGGGCATTTTTGTCAGCGGGCATCGACAGTTCTACAATCGTTGCACTGATGCAATCTTTGAGCGACCGCAAGGTGCGCAGTTTTACGATTGGTATGGATGACAAAGATTTTAACGAAGCGGTGGCAGCCAAAGACATTGCAAAGCATCTTGGAACAGACCATACCGAGCTTTATATTACAGAAAAAGATGCCAAGGAAGTGATTCCAAATCTGGCCAACATGTTTGCAGAGCCGTTTGCGGACAGCTCCCAGATTCCGACGTATCTTGTGAGCCGAATGACGAGAGAGCACGTGACGGTATCGCTTTCCGGTGACGGCGGAGATGAGCTGTTTTGTGGTTATGGAAGCTATTCTTCTGTGGAACGTGTCTGGAGCAAAATGAAATCCATACCGTATCCGGTAAGAAAATTGGCCAGTGAACTTATTATTCGCAACCCGTTTGTGAAAGATAAAGTGCATCAGACAAAAGGAATTTTACTGGGTGCCAAAAACCCGGCGCACCTTTATGAAGTGTCCAATATGGAGGAGCCGTTAGCACTTCAAGTGAGCAAAAACGATGATTTTTGCAGCTATAAGTACAACGAATATAAATATGGTTCCATTGCGGAACTGAATCATAACATCATGTTGATGGATTTGACGATGTATCATCCGGATGACATTCTTGTCAAAGTGGACCGTACAGCGATGGCAGTTTCTTTGGAAACCCGCGTGCCGATGCTTGACAAAGATGTAGTCGAATTTGCATGGACATTGCCTTTAGAATACAAAAAGAAAGACGGCGTAACCAAAAAAGTGCTCCGTGACGTATTGTATCGTTACGTGCCGCGGGAATTGATGGAACGCCCCAAAAAAGGCTTTGCGATTCCGATTATGAAATGGCTGAAAGAGCCCGAAATGCGGGCATGGGCGGAGCAGCTTTTGGACAGAAAGACGATAGAACAACAAGGCATTTTGAATGCAGATGTAGTAGAAAAAATTTGGAAAGATTTTATCGAAAACGATATTTGGCGAATCCAGATATGGTATTTGCTCATGTTCCAGGAATGGATGATTAGAGAACGATAAGGAAAAAAAGATGGTAGGAACAGAATTTTTAAAGGGTCAGGGGCTTGGCAATCAATTGTTTTGTTACATCACAGCCCGGTGTATCGCGAAAAAAAACGGATACTCCTTTGGAACGGCAGGTTTGCATAATTTCGGCTACAATATCCACAGCCAAAAAGGGATGTATTTTATGGATTTGGAGCTAGGAGAACAGATTGAGGATGTGACACCGTACAAGCATTACGACGAAAAAGAAACGCGTATTTTTCTCAAAAATTCTCCCCATGATATGTTGCACGGCTGTTATATTGCCGGAACAGATGAGGAGATGATGCATGTGGAAGACGACACGCTTCTTTACGGAAACATGCAAGCAGAGGATTATTTCAGGGAATACAAAGAAGACATCAAAGAATGGCTGAAAGTAAAAGAAGAATACGATATCAAAGACTGTTATAAAGAAAACCTTTGTGTCATCAACGTGCGTGGCGGAGAATACGAGTCCAGTACAGAACTGTTTCTTCGCAGAAAATATTGGTTGGATGCCATGAAGCAGATGAAGAAAGTGCGTGCCGATATGGAGTTTATTATTGTGACAGACGACGTGCGTGCGGCACAGAAAATTTTGCCCGGTATCAAAGCGATGCACGGGAGTCTTCATGAAGATTATTGCCGCATTAAAAATGCAAAATATTTGATTTTGTCAAACTCATCTTTTGCATATTTTCCGGCATTTACAAGCGAGACGTTGGAATATGCGATTGCGCCGAAATATTGGGCAAGACACAACGTTTCTGACGGTTACTGGGCTTCCGAACAAAACATTTACGACGAGTTTGTTTACATGGACAAAAAAGGGAAATTATTTACCCCGCAGGAATGCCGCGAAGAACTCGAGCAATACAAAAAGAAACCGATTAAGAGTGGTAAAAAGGCAAAAGAGGGGTCTTTTGTTATCAAATATCTGACGGTTCGTGCGAGAGTTATTTATTATGCAAGAAAAATTAAAATGAAGCTGTTGCATTACATGCATATGGACAGAGTGAAAGTATAAAGGTAGATAAGATGATATACGATTGTTTTCAGTTTTTTAATGAATTGGATATTCTCAAATTAAGAATGCAGGTGCTTTCGCCGATCGTGGATAAGTTTGTTATCAGCGAAGCGACAGAAACGTTTTCCGGGTTAAAGAAACCGCTTTACTACGAAGAGAATAAAGAGATGTTTGCAGAGTTTGCAGATAAAATTATTCATGTGGTGGTGGAAGATACGCCGGAAGGTTTCACACATGACCGGGACACCTTTCAAAAAAATGCAGTAGGCCGAGGATTAAAAGATTGCAAAGATGACGATATTGTCATTTTTAGCGATTTGGATGAGATTCCAAACCCGGAAAAAATCAAGGAAATATTGAACGATTTTCAAGATGATAAAATTTATCATTTTGCGCAGAGAATGTTTTATTGTTATTTGAACATGGAAGAAGTATCAGGAAATTTGTTGTCTTATGCGGGCGAGTTTGAAGGTGTGGAGCGTAAAAAATGGATCGGCTCCAAAATGTGCCGTTATAAGCTCATTCGTGAAAACGGATTTCAACTTGGTGAGTTGCGGTTTCCGGAACGCAAAGAAATTGGTATCCGCGTAGAAGACGGTGGGTGGCATTTTGGCTATATGGGCGGTCATGGAGAAAGCGACGTGAAAAAGCG
Source organism: Lachnospiraceae bacterium (assembly GCA_045546775.1). Taxonomy (GTDB): domain Bacteria; phylum Bacillota; class Clostridia; order Lachnospirales; family Lachnospiraceae; genus RGIG3002. The sequence continues at coordinate 121,821 of JAZQDM010000028.1, forward strand.
TGTTGCCCAAAAAGTAAAATCCGCAGCCCATCAGGAATACAACAGCCGTTCGGTGCTGGCGGAAGTAGAAGACAAAATCAAAGACGGCAAGGATATTTTTGACCGTCAGGCACAATTTGTGAGAGTGGAAATTGATGAGAGCTTTCCGGCTTATCTGAGAGAACACAAAGAAGATTATGCGCATTTTATTTTGCAGGAAGAGACAGAACGCGAGAAAAAGCACCGTCATTTTCAGGCAAAAGTGCGAAAACTTATTAGAAAATGCGGACGAGGCGTAAAGAAAATTTTAGGAAGATAGATGAGGGTTAGGTATGACATTTAATTCCTACATATTCATACTGTTTTTTCTGCCACTCGCGGTAGTAGGATACTTTCTGTTAAATCGGACCGGCAAAATCAAATACGGGCTTTTGTGGCTTGTGGCGATGTCTTGCTGGTTTTACGGAATGTTCAGTATCGAATATTTGTTGTTGTTTATGTTAAATATCGGAGTCACCCATTTTGTAGTATGCAGTATGCAAAAAACAGACAGTGCAAAACAAAAAAAGATGCTGTTTCTTTTTGCGATCGTGTTTCATATCGGGTTGCTTCTTTTTTACAAATACACCAATTTTTTCCTGTTAAACATTGCGCGGATAACCGGTGGCGATATGACATTTTTGAACATTGCATTACCGGTAGGTATCAGTTTTTACACGTTTCGTCAATTGGCGTATGTGATTGACTGTTACAGGGGTGATACAGCCCCATACCCGTTTTTGGAGTATGCGTCATATGCCTTGTTTTTCCCGCTTTTGATTCAGGGACCGATTGCACGACATGAGGAAGTGATTCCCCAGTTTCGTGACAAGGAAAAAAAGGCAATAAATTATGAAAATATGAGCAAAGGTGTGTATGCTTTTGCACTTGGTCTTGCCAAAAAAGTGCTGCTTGCGGATACGCTTGCACCCATTGTTGCAAAAGGTTTTGAAGATGCGTACTTTTTTGATACCACCAATTTATTGCTTGTAGTTCTTTGCTACACGTTCCAAATTTATTTTGATTTCAGTGGTTATTGTGACATGGCCTACGGCATTGGAAAAATGTTTAATTTGGAGTTGCCGATTAACTTTAATTCCCCGTACAAAGCAGTTTCCATTTCAGATTTTTGGGACCGATGGCACATGACGCTGACCCGCTTTTTTACAAAATATATTTATTTTTCTTTAGGCGGAAACCGCAAAGGTAAGCTGAGAACATATGTAAATATTATGATTGTTTTTCTTGTCAGTGGTTTTTGGCATGGTGCAAACTGGACGTTTGTTTTGTGGGGCGCATTAAACGGACTCATTATGTGTCTGGAACGAGCAGGAAAAAAATGGATTGAAAAAATACCGGATATAATCCGCAGGGCGGTAACCTTCGTCGTAGTCACTCTTTTGTGGAGTTTGTTCCGGGCAGATTTTGTACAGGTAGAGTGGTTCATTTTGAAAAAGCTCGGTGCCGGTCAATTTGGGGCAGTAAGCCAACATTTTACACAATACTTTAATGAATTGACGGAAATGCGTTTTTTAAGCCGCTTTGGTATGCAGGGACTTTTGGAAAGATTCCCGGCGATGCCAATTTTTGTATTGTTGGCTCTTTGCTTTGTCATCGTATTCTTTTGCAAAAATACGAAAGAAAAGACAGAGCAGTTTTGCTTTGAACAGGGGAAAAAATACGTTGGAAAGATGTTGTTTGCAGTGGTATTGCTGACATGGAGTATTTTGTCCCTGTCCAATATCAGTGAGTTTATTTATTTTAATTTTTAGATTAAAAGAAGCGAAAGGCGTTCATTTTCATGAAAGAACAAAACGCAAAAAAATGGTTTCGTTCCTTTTTGTTGTTGCAGGTTAGTGTATTGCTTCTCCTTGTGGGAGCTGTGATTTTGATTGATCCGTATTTCCATTATCACAAACCGATTCCGGGAATTTCATATCGCTTGTATGAAGAACGTTATATTAACGACGGAATTTCCAGAAATTTTGAATTTGATGCAATGATAACCGGAACGAGTATGACTCAAAATTTCAAAACGTCGGAGTTTGATGCGCTTTTCGGAGTACAGTCTGTAAAAGAGCCGTTTTCCGGTGCCGGTTTTATGGAACTTTCTCAAAATCTGGACCGGACACTTACGCGTAATGAAGCGTGTAAGACGGTTTTGCTGTGTCTGGACTACAATGGATTGAACCGGGAATATGACTGGACACAGTATGAAGATTATCCGGAATATTTGTACGACAACAATCCCTTCAACGATGTGTCGTATGTATTAAACAAATCCATTTTGTACCGGGGATGTTTCAGCAATTTGTATCAGACACTTGCAGGAGAAGAGAGCACGAGTTTTGATGCGTATTCCGCATGGACGTCACCGACCGGATTTGCGCAGGTTATGCAGACGTATACGAGGGCAGAGCAGAAAGCGGATTCGTACGGTTCACTGGATGAACAAGGAATCGCCCGCGTGAAAAAGAATATAGACGAAAATATTATAGCGGTTGTCGAAAAGTATCCGGATACAACGTTTTATTTGTTTTATCCGCCATACAGTATATTGTATTGGGATTCTGTTTATATGGACGGCACGTTGGAATGGCAGTTGGAGGCGGAAGCGCTGACAACCGATATGTTGCTTGCGCATGATAACGTGCGCCTGTTTAGTTTTTTTGAAAATACACAATTGATTTGTGACCTTGACAATTACCGGGATAAAGAACACTATATAGAAGATGTAAATTCTTACATTTTGGAACAAATTCATCAAGGTAATTTTGAGATTACAGAACAAAACAAAGAAGAGCATATGATGTTTATGAGAGAGTTTTACACCGATTTCGACTATGAAACATTTTTTGCAGAGCAGCTTCAGGCAAATTAGAGAAATGAAAAAGCGCGCAAAAAAATGGTGGAAACAGAGGTAGATGCATGGAAACAAGTTTTTGGAAAAAACAGGAAAAGAAAATTTTTTGGTTCACGGTCATATGTGCGTTTGGAGCAATTGCGATCTTTAATTTCCTGACGCCGCTTATGTCAGATGATTACAGTTATTCGGTAGCTGTTCGCGGCGTGCAGTCGTTTGGAGATTTGGTGTTAAATGAATATCATCAGTATATGACGTGGACGGGAAGAAGCGTGAACCATTTTATTTTAAAGGCGTTTTTGCTTGGAGATAAATGGTTTTTCAGCCTTTTGAACAGCATTGTTTTCGTGGTACTGACATTGTTGATTTATTACAATATCGAAGGCAGAGGACGTTACAATACGCCGCTTTATATTTTGGTAAACCTGTTTGTTTGGCTGTTTGCAGTGGAATTTGGCGAGACGGTATTGTGGGAAACAGGTGCCTGCAATTATTTGTGGGGAACGACAAACATTCTCATTGCGGTATCGTTGTATAAATATGTCTGCAGCAAGCGTGATACGTTGAAACATCCGGTGGGATGGGCACTTCTTCTTTTTGTTACCGGCGTGATAGGTGGCTGGTGCAATGAAAACACATCAGGCGGCGGTATTCTGCTTGTGCTCGGTACATTTTTGACTGTCTGGCTGACCGATAAAAAGAAAAAGGGTAATCAGAAAAAAGAAGGAAAAATAGAAAATAAAGCAAAGTATATCTTGTCAAAGTTGTGGCTGTTTGCAACACCGATTGGTATGCTTGTAGGCTTTGCGTTTATGATTTTGGCGCCCGGTAATCGCAATCGCTCACAGTGGGCAATGGACAATTATGGCGGAATTACAAAATATATTTCACGCGCATACAAAATCACGCTGTCTATCGAAGACAATTTTATGATACTGCTGCTTATTTTCCTTGCGCTTTTTATTATTGCAAGAACGCAGAAGGTTAAATGGAAAGAGTTGGCAGGAAGCCTGTTTTATTTGTTTGTATTTGTTGCTACGTGCTACGCACTTGTTATGGCGCCTACGCCGATGAACCGCGCCTATTTTGGAGCAGGAATTTTCCTCATTATGGCAGTGCTTCAATGTTTTGTGAAAGTACAGGAAAACGAAACGCTTATATGCGCCGGCAAAAAAATATTTATATGGGGTATGTTTTTGCATATGGCGTTTGTGTATGTGGATAGCGTTGTCAACGTTGCTAGAATTTACCGCGACTTTGATAATCGTCATGAATACATTTTGGCACAAAAACAAGCCGGCGTAACCAATATCACGGTTCCGCTTTTGCATGAAGGTTTTGAGACAAAATACAGTTTTGGATATAATACAGATTTTGGCGAAGATGCCGGATACTGGATTAACATATTGGCAAGTGAGTATTATGGCGTGGAATCCATAAGCTGTGTGCCGATGGAAGAGTGGACAATATACTAGCGTAGTGTAGACTGGCGTAAGCACGCGGAAAGTCGATATGGATGGTAACGATGGAAAAGAAGATAAAAAGGTTTGGCGAAATTGTTTTTTACATTGCACTTTCCCTGGAAATGTTATATGTCATTTTGGATAAAAGTGATTATATTTTGCCTTATGAGACGTGGTTGTTCCGACTTACGTTTGTGTTTTTTTGTATCAAAATTTTATGTTCCAACTATACTGTGAAGCAGTGGTGTGTTATTTTTGCAATGGGAGCTTTGGGGATACTGTCCTTTTTGGCAACCGACAGAGAGGAAATTATTCGTGTCGTTGCATTTCTCGCGGCGTTTAAAGGAATGGATTTAAAACGTGTACTGAAAGTGACATTTTACGAAAATCTGCTTGGCTGTCTTGCGATTGTCTTGCTTTCTGTAACAGGGATATATGGCGAAGTTTCGGTAACCGGAATGTTTCGCGGCGGCGGTGTGGAAGAGACAAGATTTTGTCTCGGTATGGGGCATCCGAATGCGCTCCACTGCATGGTGTTTGTTTTGCTTGTATTGGCAATGGCAATTTATTATGAAAAAATGAAATGGCATTCCTTTGTGTTGTTGCAGGCAGTAAATGTTGGCTTTTATTTATTGACGGATTCCAGAACCGGTATGCTGGTGGCAACCATTGCAGTTTTGTTTGGCGCTTTTTTGCGCTATGCGAAAAGACTCAGAGAAAAGAAAGTCTTGTATATTTTAGCCATTTGCCTTTTTGTTGCGCTTGTCTTGTTTACCGTTTTTATCAGTATGTATGGTGTCAGCATTCCGATTTTGCGACAGATTGACATCCGCATAAACGGCAGATTCCAGTACGGAAAATCAGATGGTGGTATGCAGTTTTGGAGTTTGTTTTCAAACGCTGCCAATCAGGCTTATTTTGATATGGGCTTTATGCGCGTGTTTTACTGGTATGGCATTGTGCCCGGAATCGTGTATGTGCTTGCACATTGTGCGCTGATTTGGCGGTGCTATAAAGAAAAAGCATACGGTGCTTTTTTGACTGTGATGATGTTTGCCGTTTACACTTTTATTGAAGCTCATGCAGTATCGGTTTTTATCGGTAGAAATTTTGTACTGCTATTTATGGGAGCAATGTGGTATACTGTGTTAGGACAAAAAGAGGAAAAGGAGATCGGATTATGCACAATATTAAACGCAAAAACAAGATGATAGAGATATATAGTCTTTTGTTTATTGATATGCTTGCTCTTGTTGTTTCCTATACGGCGGCATTGCTTGTCTATGCAGCTACAAGAGTTGAAATATATGATAATAACACGCATCAGATGGGGTACGTGTATTTGTTGCTGTTTTGTGTATTATACAGCGTATGTGTGGAAGGAAATCGCGATTTCTTCACAAGAGGTTATTACGTTGAGCTTGTGGCGATAGCAAAGTACACATTCACGTTGATGATTGGTCTTGTTATGGTTATGTTTTTTACAAAAGAGATTGCGCTTCTCTCACGTTTGATTTTTGCAATTTTTGCTGTATTTAATGTAATTGTGACATATATATTCCATATGATTTTTAAAAAGTTGATGCTGATCTATTACCGTAAGAGTTACGGAAGCAATAAGGTGATGGTTATTACAACATCGGAGCGTGTAGCCGGTATCATCGAAGATTTGAGCGGTGAAGCAGCATGGAATGTACAGGTTGTGGCAGTGGCTCTTATGGATGAGGACAAGACCGGCGAAGAAATAAGCGGAATACCGGTTGTTGCAGGTGTGGACAATCTCTACGAAGTGAGCCGTCAGATGATATTGGACGAAGTGTTTATTGATTTGCCGGATTATAGCAGAGACGATGCGAAAAAATTGATTGTAGCGTTTGAGAGCATGGGTGTTGTCTGCCATTATGCAGTGGATTTCTTTGAAGTAGAAAACGGCAGTGAACGAATGATTGAAAACTTTGCCGGACATCCGGTAGTATCATACTCTTTAAATTACTACGATGTGCGCAGATTGTTTATCAAACGTATTATGGATATTGCAGGAGGGCTTGTTGGTCTTACACTGACGGCAATCATTACGCCGTTTGTGGCTTTGGCGATTAAGATTGAGTCTCCGGGACCGGTGTTCTTTTCGCAGGTCCGTGTTGGTAAAAACGGAAGAAGATTTAAAATTTACAAATTCCGTTCCATGTACATAGATGCGGAAGAACGAAAGAAAGAACTGATGGCGCAAAATGAGTTATCCGGTCCGATGTTCAAAATGGAAAACGACCCGCGTATTACAAAAGTTGGCAAGTTTATCCGTAAAACAAGTATTGATGAGACACCGCAGTTTTATAATATTTTGGTTGGTCATATGAGTCTTGTCGGTACAAGACCGCCCACAGAGGATGAATTCGAGCAGTACAGCTTATACTATAGGAGACGTTTGAGCATCACGCCGGGTCTTACCGGTATGTGGCAGGCAAACGGCCGCAGTGAAGTGACGGATTTTGACGATGTAGTGAAATATGATTTGGAATACATTGACAATTGGTCTTTAGGATTGGATATTAAATTGTTATTTAAAACTTTTACAAGTGTACTATTTAGTAAAGGTGCAAAATAGGAGATAGAGGTAAGCAATGGAAGAACAGTTTGTGATGAAAACGGCAGTTGCCATGATTATATTTAATCGTCCGGATACGACAAAGGAAGTATTTGAGGCAATCCGGCAGGCAAAACCGCCGAAGCTCTACATTATATCCGATGCACCGCGAGAAGGCAGAGAAGAAGAAAAGAAAAAAGTTGCGGAAACGCGGAGCTATGTGGAAGAGCATGTTGACTGGGAATGCGAAGTGATTAAAAATTATGCAGAGAGCAACATGGGGTGCAAAAAGCGTGTGGCGAGCGGCATTACATGGTTGTTTGAGCAGGAGGAGGCAGCGATTATTTTAGAGGATGATTGCGTGCCGAAACAGGAATTTTTCCGCTATTGCCAAGAGATGCTCGAAAAATATAAAGATGACGAGAGCGTTTATATGGTTTCCGGAACGAACGATTTGCCGGGCTATGAAATAAAAGGAGATTATGCCTTTTCCCATTTTGCAAGTATTTGGGGATGGGCATCCTGGAGAAGAGCGTGGAGCAAACATTATGACATTCAAATGTCTGAATGGCCGAAAGTACGCGAAGATAAAAAACTTCGTCCGCTTTTTTCCAATGCATTGCAGTACAAACTGTTTGTAAGAGATGCGGATAAAATCCATGCAGGACTTGTAGATACATGGGATTTGCAATGGATTTTTACGATTTTGAACAACAACGGTGTGGGCATTACGCCGAAGGGCAATTTGATTCATAATATCGGGTGCGGAAGAGAAGATGCCACACATACAAAAGATAATTCCAGAGAAGTATCGGAATATGGCGAGTTCTCTTTCCCAATTACTTTTTTGGATAAAGTGGAAATCGATAAAGTGTATGAAAAACATTACACAAAGAAATTTTATGGATTCAAGAGAGTGTTGAATGCGGTTATACAAAAAGTGAAGAGATAAAAAAAAGTTTGGTCTATTGTGGAGACCAAACTTTTTTTGTCCTAATTTGTGTCATTGTATATTTCCATAAGCTTGTGGTAAACAACATCCTCGGTAAATTTTTGTTCAAAGGTTTGCATTGCATTTGCTTTCATGGCATGGAACGTTTCCACATCAAGGTGAGACATTTGCGCTATGGTACTGCGCAACGCATCCGCACTTCCGGTTTGGAACGTAAAGCCGTTTTGGCCGGAAACAATCGTTTCGGAAAGGTTTGGTGTATCGCTTGCTATGACGGGAGTTCCGCACGAGAGGCTCTCTACAATGGTCATAGGAAATCCTTCGTACCACAGGGAGGGGAATACTAACGCTTTTGCTTGCTGTAAGAAACATAACGTATTTTCGTGTGGTGTGAATCCGAGGCAAATTACGTTTTGCATCTTATGTTTTTCGATATATTGTTGAACAAGCTCTTCATCCGGCCCGGTTCCCAATATTATCAGTTGCTCGTCCGGTAATTGACGGAATGCATCCAATAGTACAAAAATGCCTTTGACATGCTCCAGTCTGGCAGCATAAATATAAAAAGAAAAAGGTTTGAGACGGTTTGCTGCAACAGGGGAAACTGTTTCCGATAACGCGCAATCGGATTTTTTGTTATTAGGTTTTACGGCAAGAAAATTCGGTTTTACAAAAATTTTTTCAGCCGGTACAACGGTTGAAATTTTTTCTTTATTAAATTTTGTCAGTGCAAGGTAAGCGTCCGGTTTTTTGAAAGTGCCAAAAAGACGATGCACTTTTAAAGAGATTGCAACCATAGCCGTCTGGAGTTTGGAACCTCGGTAACAGCTGTGCTTTACCCCGCAGAAAAGACCGTTTTGTAAGCAGTCTTCGCATATGTGTCCGTCCCGATAAAACAAGGCGTTGGGGCATACAAGCCGAAAATTGTGCAGCGTCTGTACAAGTTTTACCCGCTCTTTTTTTGCGGCATGGTACACGGAATAACTTACAAGAGGTAACGTGTTATGGACATGTACTACATCGATTTTGTTTTGTTGTATCAGAGCACGAACTTCACGATAGGTTTTTAAAGAAAAAACGGTAGTGAACGGAAGCAATAATTTTTGGAGTTTAGAAAACGTTTTCAATTCCTCATTTTTGCGCACGTAAAAAAACACACGATGCCCGTGTTTTTCTAAAAGAGAGGCATCCTGCTTTACAACCGTGTCTTCTCCGCCGGCATATTGATATTCATTATGAACAAGTAATACGTTCCACGATTTCTGGTTTGTCATAATTCCTCCGTTGTGCATGGCCCTTGTAAAGTCTTAATTATTCGTACATTGTATCATGTATTTTGCAGAAATGTCTATAGTGTGATATAATAACCAAAGTATGGGTTTTTCTGCCCATTTTTAGGAACAATAAGAAGAAAAAACTTTGGTTTTTGCGAAATAACCGTTTTAGAACAGAAATGGAATCAATGATGATGAAGAAGAATCCTCTTTTTTCGATTATTACACCGGTATATAATTGTGAAAACTATATCGAACAATGTATTTTGTCCATCCGGAATCAGCAATATACGAATTTTGAGCATATTATTGTTGACGGCGGTTCGACGGACGGAACACTTGACATTATTAAAAAGTATGCAGGAACGTATCCGATGCGCTATGTATCCGAAAAAGATAACGGTATGTATGACGCTATCAACAAAGGCTTTGCGATGGCAAAGGGCGATATTTTTTGCTGGTTGAATGCGGATGACTGTTATATGCCGCATGCCTTACAGCTTGTGGCGGAAGCCTTTGTGCAAAAAAATGTGGCATGGGTGACCGGAATTCCGGCGGTGTTTGTGGAAGGCGAAACGGATGGCGGCACACAGTATGTCATGACGGACATGCCCTTTTTGTATGCCAGAAGCTATTTGAAAAAAGGCTATTATGAAGGCAGATTGTTAGGATTTATCCAACAGGAATCGACTTTCTGGAGCAGCGAACTTTGGGAAAAAGCAGGTCCCATACCGGACACATATAAATATGCAGGAGATCATTATTTGTGGAAACAATTTGCAAAATATGAGCCTTTGTATACAATCAATTCGATTGTTGCAAATTTCCGCGTACACAAAGAACAAAAAACAGCTCAGATGGATCGGTATTATGCAGAAATCGGGAAAAAGACGTGGAAGTATAAAGTACTTCGCAGACCCCTTAAAGCATCCCTTTCGCTGTATCAAATTTTGTTTTACAAGAAACGTATGATTGATGCAAGAGAGCTTATCGGGATAAAATGACAGTGACAGGTGAGGAAAACAATAGATGGAAAGCAAAAAGAATCTTCTTTCAAAAATATGGTATTTGATTGATGGCAAAAGAAAATTGCAGACAATATTTATTCTGTTTCTTATTGTAGTAAGTGCAGGAGCAGAGTTAATCGGTGTGTCCATTATTTTGCCGGTTATCAATCTGATAATGGGTGAAGGAAGCCCGGAAGACAACTTGTATTGCAGAATTATAATGCGCGTGTTTGGATTGGAAGACAGTGCAAATATCGCCATTGCGTTGCTTATGATAACGATTGTTATCTATATTTTAAAAAATGCATATTTGGCGTGGATGTATGGTTATATTTACCGCTATGCCATGAACGTACGTCGCGGTTTTGCCATGAAACTTTTAAATTCCTATATGGGGCAGCCGTATGCGTTTTTTGTGAAGAGAAAAACTTCTGATTTGATCCGTAGCGTCAACGAAGATACGGCTAATGTGTATGAAGTAATTTACAGTCTCTGTATTGTAGTGGCACATGCGGTAACAGCTGCTTTTATAGCAGGCTTTTTGGCGGTGACAAACGTTGTCATGACGCTTGTCGTTGTGGTGGCACTTGTGGTAGGTGCAGGCGGCATTATCAAAATATTGCAGCGTTCCACACGCAGATTCGGAAAAGCTAATCAAGATTATGTGGCATCTTTAATTAAATATTTGCAGCAGGCATTTGAAGGCATAAAAGAAATCAAAGTGCTCAATACAGAAAAGTATTTTTCGGACATGTATGATAACGTTTATAAAGGATATGCGGATAACAACCGCAAATTCCGTGTTGCCAATATGTTGCCGAAGTATTTGATAGAAACGGTTGTGATAGCCGGTATTATGATTTATTTGGCATTCAATATTCAGTTTAATGAAAATTACATGAGTATTGTGCCGCAACTGGCGGTTTTTGTTACGGCAGCTTACAAGTTGCTTCCCACTATGAACAACTTGTATACGTATTTGAATTCCATACAGTATTACAGAGCATCTGTTGATTTGCTTTACAGAGACATCAAAGAAGTAGAAAGTTTTGTTGAGGCGGCAAACACAGAGGATGCGACCAAGGAACTTCCTTTCGAAAAGGAAATTACAATGGAAGATGTCGATTTTACGTATGACGGCGCAGAGCAGGAAGTGTTAAAACATGTTTCTTTGACAATCAAAAAAGGGCAGTCCGTGGCACTGGTCGGTGCATCCGGAGGCGGAAAGACAACTACGGCGGACTTGCTTCTTGGATTGCAGGAGCCATCCGGCGGTACGATTAAAGTGGACGGCAAAAACATTGCGGACCATATGGGTGCGTGGCACAAAAAAATCGGTTATATTCCGCAAAGCATTTTCCTGATTGATGATTCCATCCGAAGCAATGTAGCCTTTGGTATTCCAAAAGAGGAAATCGATGAGGAAAAAATATGGAAAGCACTGGACGATGCCTGCCTGAAAGAATTTGTAGAAAGTCTTCCGCAAAAACTGGATACACCGGTAGGCGAGCGTGGCGTTTGTATTTCCGGAGGTCAGAGACAAAGAATCGGCATCGCAAGAGCTTTGTACCGAGATCCGGAAGTGTTGTTTTTTGACGAAGCAACTTCGGCATTGGACAATGAAACAGAAAAAGAAGTTATGAAGGCAATTGACGGGCTTCACGGCAAGCGAACGATGTTGATGATTGCCCACAGACTTTCCACAATAGAAAATTGCGATGTGATTTACAGAGTGGAAAACGGAAAAATAGAAAAACAGTAAAGGTTTTAGAGTTTGTGATGAATCGTTTTTTTGAAAGAAAGATACTTGGAAAATTTGAGACGGATGCAAAGATTTTGCAGGAATACTGCGAAACAAACAGCGATTTGTGGGAAAAACAGACAGATAACAAAGGCTATCTTTTTGTGGGTTTGTTTATGGTGGAAAAATGGATGCCGTGGTTGACCCAAAAGCTTGTATTTGCAAAAGGACTGGAACAAAAAACAGGATGTAAACCGGTTGTGACGGACTGGGAATACAATGCGGATTTGGAAAAATTGTACGCTTCTTACGGCATGGAATTTGTGTCCTTGAAAAAAGAAATGTTTGCAAGCCCTATGAGATGTTTGTATGGTCTTTTAAAAGCAGTCTCTTTTGTGCTTTTGAAAGGAACCGGCAAGGCGATGGTTTCCATGAAGTATAAGGATGCAAAAGTCGGTCAGTTTATGTATGATACGATTATCCGCACGAACCAGGATATCTACACGATTCGGAATGCACGAAACAAAATTTGTTTCAAAAAAGTATGGACCACATATTGGTTTATGAGTACGCTAAACAAAATATACAAGAAATATTGCCCAACCCATTATGTGTTTGATGATTTGATTTATGACGAGGGCATGATTGTAGAGTATATGCGCAGCATGGGAACTACAGCAATCAATGGAACGATGGATAGTCGCCTTTTGCTCCCGGATTATACAAAAGAAACCGTATATTGGCCGGATTTTGACAAAGTGGTTATGGAGAAAGAATTGGCGGCTTTGTCGGAAGAAGATAAAAAGGACTATATCGAACGGGCACAAAAAGCTTTGGATGACCGTTTTCATGGAAGAAACGGGGATGCCAGAGACAGCAAAGCGGCTTTTACCGGAAAAAAGGAAGCAACGAGAGAAGAACTTACTTCTGTTATGGGGCTTGATCCGAAAAAGAAAAATGTTGTATTTTGCTCCCATACACTTTCTGAAAGCGCGCACCGATGCAGTGTGCAGGCGTATGAAGATACTTACACCTGGATGGAAGAAACGATGAAATTTGTGCGGGACAATGACAGTGCAAACTGGATCATTAAAGTACATCCCGTTGCTGCATTGAAATACGGGGAAGGCAATGTGCTGGAATCGTTGTATGAAAAATACAAAAGTCCCAACCTGTTTCTTTTTCCGGACGAATATAACAGTGCACTCGTAGGAACGCTGGCAGATGTTGTGGTGACGATATACGGCAATGCGGGAAGTGAGTACAGTTGCCTTGGGATACCGGTTGTCTTGGCAGGAAAGTCGATTTATTCCGGTTGCGGCTATACGATAGATGCTTTTACAAGAGAGCAGTATGAAAAGGTTTTGAGCAATGTCAATGCGATAGAACCGATGACAAAAGAACAAACCGACACGGCAAAAATTATTTTCACTTATTTGAGTGGACGAATTAACCGGGATTTGGATTCGTTCAGCGAGGATATGATTGCGTGGAACTGGAAGTTCGATGCAGAAATGATGGCAGGACATTCGGTTCGTGAATTGAATTCGCAAGTCATGCAGTTCATTATGAAATATTGTGAAACAAACGACATAAAAAATACGAAATGGTATCGAAACGGTAAAATGGAGTTAACATGAAAATTACGGTAATTACACCTACATGGAATCAGGCTCAGTTTATAAGAGACACAATGGAATCCGTAGTAAATCAGACGTATCAGAATATCGAATATATTATTGTGGATAATTGTTCGGACGACGGAACAGAAGCGATTGTCAGGGAATATATGGAACGGTATCCGTATATTGTCTACGTCAGGGAAAAAGACAAAGGTCAGGCAGATGCCATCAACAAAGGCCTTTTGCGGGCAACCGGCGATATTGTCTGCTGGATTAATTCGGATGATTTTTATTACAGCAATACCGTGTTTGAAAACGTGGTGGAGGCTTTTAAAAACGGTGACACAAATGTGCTTGTCGGAGATGGGTATTATTGCGATAAGGAAGGCAATTTTACCGAGCCAATTCCATGCAATCGAAAAGTGCCCCGCTGGGTACTGGCAAGGTGGTATTATATATTGCAGCCTGCCGTATTTTGGAGGAGGCAGGATGACTTGCTTTTGGACATGCAGTACACTTACGTATTTGACTGGAAATTTTTTACGAAGCTTCAGGAAAAATACGAGTTTACTTTTACCGAACAATGTTTTGCAGCGTACCGCATGTATGAAGATAATAAGACAGGCTTGGACAATGCAGCGAGAAAACGGGAAATATACCTTTTGCAAAAAGAGATAAAAGCAAGTAAAATGAACACAGCATGGTGTCATTTTGTTTACAAAGTATATATACGCTCGGAAGAGACCGGAAAGGCAGGAACGAAAAAAATCGTAAATATTCTGAGTCGTATACTCTTTCATATTACAGGAAAAAGAATTTGTAGTTTTTAGGAGGATAGTTTTATGACATACGAAAAACCATATGTAATTGCCGAAGCAGGCTGTAATCACAAAGGTGATATGGAAATTGCAAAGGAATTGATTAAAGTAGCCGCTATGTTTTGTAAAGCAGATGCGATTAAATTCCAAAAGAGAAATAATAAAGAATTGTTGACCGAGGAACAATACAATGCGCCGCACCCAAATCCGGCAAATTCGTACGGCGATACTTACGGTGCGCACAGAGAGTATTTGGAATTCACATTGGAACAGCATGCACAGTTGAAAAAATGGTGTGAGGAGTTTGGCATCACGTATGCTACGTCCGTTTGGGATATGACATCCGCACAGGAAATCGCATCTTTAAAACCGGAATTCATCAAAATTCCTTCAGCATGCAACAACCATTATGACATGTTGCAGTGGTTGTGTGACAACTACGAAGGCGAAATTCAGATTTCCCTCGGAATGACCACACACGAAGAAGAAAAAGAATTGATTGACTTGTTCGTAAAAAACGGAAGGAATAAAGATTTGGTTATTTATAACTGTACATCCGGCTATCCGGTACCGTTTGAAGATGTATGCTTGTTAGAAATCAAACGTATTAAAGAAGCGTATGGTGATATTGTAAAGAAAATCGGTTTTTCCGGACACCACTTAGGCATTGCGGTTGACGTTGCAGCGTATACGTTGGGAGCTTCCGTTGTGGAGAGACATTACACCCTTGACCGTACGTGGAAGGGCACAGACCATGCCGCATCTTTAGAACCGGATGGTGTTAGAAAACTTGTGAGAAACTTGAATTCCACATACAAAGCACTCACATATAAGAGCACAGAAGTGCTTCCGATTGAGCAGGTACAGAGAGATAAATTGAAATACAGAAAACATTAATTTCAAGGAGATAAGGCATGAATGTAGCATTTATACCGGTTCGCGGAGGAAGTAAATCCATTCCGCTCAAAAATATCCGTCCTATGTGTGGCAAACCGTTAGTATACTGGACGGTGAAAGCGGCTTGTGACTGCGAAAAAATCGATAAAGTATATGTTGCAACAGACAGTGAAAAAATCAAAGAGACGGTGGAGTCTTTTCAGATGGAAAAAGTGGAGGTTGTCGGACGCAGTGCGGAATCGGCTTCGGATACCGCTTCCACGGAAAGTGCCATGTTAGAGTTTGCACAGGGCAGACAGTTTGACAATATTGTGCTTATCCAGGCTACCTCACCTTTGCTTCAAGGACAGGATTTGGAGAAAGGCTTTGCGCTTTTTGAGGAGGAAGACACAGACAGTGTGTTGTCCGTTGTGCGTCAAAAAAGATTTCATTGGCAGACCGATGAAAAAGGCTATGTTTCTCCGACAAATTATGATGTGTTCCACAGACCGAGACGGCAGGAATTTGATGGTTATCTTGTAGAAAACGGTGCATTTTATATTACATCCCGCAAAGATTTGCTGGAAAGTAAAAATCGCGTGTCCGGTAAGATAAAAGCAGTGGAGATGTGTGAAGATTCATTTTTTGAAATCGATGAGCCCAGTGATTGGTTGATTATCGAAGCTCTTATGCGCAAAAACGACTTTGGTTGTGAGGACGAAGAACGTGTTCGTAAAAAAGTGGAAAAAATAAAAATTTTCCTTACCGATTGTGACGGCTGCATGACGGATGCAGGTATGTTTTACACAGAAAACGGCGATGAAATCAAAAAATTCAGTGCTAAGGACGGTATGGCAATCCGCATTTTGCGGGAGCAGGGAATCATTACCGGTATTGTGACAGGTGAAGATGTAAAGCTGGTACGCCGCAGAGCAGAAAAGCTGAAAATGAATGAGATACATTGTGGTATCTCCAATAAACTTGCGGTTGTGGAAGCGATTTGCAAAAAATACGGCTATACAATGGAAAACGTTGCTTATGTGGGCGATGATATCAACGATGTGGAAGTGTTAAAGGCAGCAGGACTCAGCTTTAGTATTGCCGATGCCGTGGAGGAAACAAAAGCTGTGGCAGATTACGTTACAACAAGAAAAGGCGGAGATGCAGCAATCCGCGAGATCGTAGATAAATTTTTTGCCACAGAAGTATCATTTCAGTAATTGGAACAGGGAAGTTTAAGTATGTTATTTTCATCAACGGAATTTTTATTTTTGTTTTTGCCGGTAGTGTTGCTTTTGTATTACAACCCGTTATGGAAAGGGCGGACGTTTCGAAATGTTTGCCTGTTTGTTCTCAGTATAGGTTTTTATGCATGGGGCGAGCCGGTGTTCGTATTTGTCATGCTGTTGTCCATATTCTTAAATTGGGTGGCAGGTATACAAATAGAAAAGAGCAACCCCAAAAGAAAAAAATGGATTATGGGCTCTGCGGTCGTGTTTGATCTCGGATTGCTGTTTGTGTTCAAATATCTCACGTTTGTTATGAAAAATATAAGTAGTGCAGTTGGAAACGGACAGTGGGAAGTGAAGGAAATTGCCTTGCCGATAGGCATTTCCTTTTTTACTTTTCAAATACTGTCCTATGTTTTTGACGTATACTACGGCAAAACAAAAGCACAGAAAAATATAATGAATTTAGGATTGTATATATCTATGTTTCCACAGTTGGTGGCTGGACCGATTGTCCGCTATGAGGATGTGGCAGAGCAGCTGGTAACAAGAAAAGAAACGTGGGAGGAATTTGCAGACGGTGTCCGCAGATTTATATACGGTCTCGGAAAAAAAGTAATATTGTCCAATCAGATGGCGATTATGGCAGACCGGGCATTTGAATTGAACGGAGCGGATGCGTTGTCAGTCAGTATGGCGTGGCTCGGTGCAATTACGTACACGTTACAGATTTATTTTGATTTTTCTGGTTACTCGGATATGGCAATCGGTCTTGGAAAAATGTTTGGTTTTCGTTTTCCGGAAAACTTCCGATTCCCATATATTGCAAACAGTATCACGGATTTTTGGCGTAGATGGCATATTTCTTTGAGTAGTTGGTTTCGTGATTATGTGTATATACCGCTTGGAGGAAACCGGGTAGGTGCAGCAAAGCAGATTCGTAATATGTTTGTTGTATGGCTCTTTACCGGAATTTGGCATGGTGCAAACTGGACGTTTATTTTGTGGGGGCTTATGTATTTTGTCCTCCTGATGCTGGAGAAATATACCCCGATTGTGAAAAAACTCGGAAAACTGTCCCATTTGTACACAATGGTGTTTGTAATTGTTTGTTGGGTCGTTTTTCGTGCGGAAACGGTATCAGCGGCCGGAAATTACATAGCGGCGATGTTTGGCATCGGAGCCGGTGCAGTATTGGATGAAGCATTTGTATTCTTTTTAAACAACTACAAAGTATTGCTCGCATTTGCGGTGCTGATGTGTTGCCCATGGATTGATTATGTAAAGAAAAAAGCAAAGAACGAAATGTTGTGGGAAGTAGGTAGAGCAGTTTTGCAGATTGCTATTTTGCTTATCAGCGTCAGTTATTTGCTGCGCAGCACATATAATCCGTTTATTTATTTTAACTTTTAAACGCAAGGAGAAAGGTTATGAAAGGGAAAAAGAGTATTTCCTATATACCGGCAGTGTTTTTTTGTCTGTTCACAATCGGCATGTTTTTCATGATAGGTGCACAGTTTTTTATAAAAAATATATTGATAGACCGCATGCGTATGAAAAATGTCATTACGGATTTGTGTGTGACAGGTTGGGGAACCGAGTATGAGCAGGTTGATGTAGATTGGCAACAGTTGTATCCGTATGGGGAAGCAGACGCCTTAGGACAAGCAGAACAAGATGTAACGGCTGAAAACGCACAGAAAGACGACTACATTGGACTGTATGATAAAGTGGAGCAAAAAATTAATACATACAAGGCCAAATTTTTATCCTTAAAAAATAACATTACGGATTACTCATCTGATTTTCTGCCCTTTGGTATTGCGTTACAGTCGGTGAGTGGTGCGTTTGATTCTTTTATTGGAAATCGTATGGTTGATGCGCAAAATTTCTTTTTTTACACCGATAATGGAGGCGTAGTAGTGCGTTCTCCGTTTGCTTCTGAAGAAGTGACAGAGGATGGGGAAATCACACAAATTGCATCCGATATAGAAAATCTGGATAGTTATCTTTGTGCAGCGGATATTCCGTTTTTGTATGTGCAGACGCCGGTAAAGGAAAATAAATATGACGAGGCGTATGTGCAAAAATATGGAGAAAACGCGTATAACCAAAATGCGGACCGGTTGTTGTATCATTTAGGGCAGAAACAAATTTCCTATTTGGATTTGCGACAATCGCTCTTTGAAGATGAGAAAGATTTTTACAGCATGTTCTATTTGGGGGACGGGCACTGGAATGTACATGGTGGATTGTGGGCAACCGATGTAATTTCCGCTTATCTTGCTCAAAATTGCGATATGAATTATATGCCGGAATATTTACAAGAGGATAAGTACGAAAGCGTCCTTTATGAAAACTGGTATATGGGTGTGGATGGGCATGAAGTGACTCTCGCTAATTTGCCGAGAGAAGATTTTGAATTGCTTTTGCCTGCTTTTGAAACAAATTATCATCTGAACATACCGACACTTGACGGTATTGTGACGGATGGCAGTTTTGAGGAAGTGATGTTTGATTATGGAGCGCTTCGGGAAAAGAGCTATTACGTGAATCCGGGCGGTGCATATCTGTATTCCAAACCGCCTTTGATTCAGCTGCAAAATACAACAAAAACAGTCGCAAATAAAGGAAAACGAGTGCTTCTGCTGCGCGATTCTTTTGGTGCGGTAGTGATTCCTTATCTTACTACCCAGTATGAGTATGTGGATGCCATTGTGCCGGAAAAATTTGATGGCAATTTAAAAGACTACATACAGCAAACGAAGCCGGATGTAGTCATTATGATGTACAGTGGTTATGGAATAGAAAATTGGCATAAAATTTGGTAATCAGAGATTTGGAACGAGTTGCTCATATTGTTCCAAATCCAGGTTCCAACTTTCATAGGCAGCATTTTGGCGCTTGTCTTCAAAAGCATAATTTGTACATAAATAATCGGATATATATCCGGTTATTTTTTTTGCGCCGGAATAGTTGACATGCAAAATGTCCATATAATCTGTTTGAGGGTCAAAGTCAAGCTGTGTATACAATTCCTTTTCGTTAAAATCAATGAGCGGAATATGATAATAATCGGCAAGTGCCTGCATTGCGTTGTGCTGTGCGGAGGAAAAAGTACCATCGCATCGCGGTGTTTTGATGAGGATGAGAGAAATATCATTTTCTGCACATAATGTTGCAATTTTGTCCAAATATTCCACCATCAAAGCATGCGGCACGGCTGGTTCGATACTTGTATCCATTTCGAAACCTTCAAAATCAGATGGCTCTACAATGGTTACCGGGAAAAAGCCTTTCAGCACATTGGCTTTGTCCTTTGCAAAGTGCGTAAAATCTTCTGCAGACAGTTCGCTCCAACGGGAGTGATAATAAAAAAACGGAAAGAAATAATCCCGCATACTGTGTTCGGCGTCCAAAGAACAAAGAGTGCTTATCGCTTCTAGTTTTACCTCGGACCAATGCATAAAATCAAAAGATTTGTGAACAAACTCGGCGGAAGTATTTATGGGAGAGTCGCTGTAACTGTACAAAAACATCAAATCGAGGAATATTACTTTAGGTTTTTGATAACGAAGACTTTCCTGCAACAAATAATACGTAACAAAGAGTCCCTGCTGTTCGGTGCCTAAGTTGTAAGAGGTGATACCTGTTTCGGCGTAAATTTGCATAGGAGAAATCGCGGATACAACCTGGCTGCTTCCGATAATCAGTACGTCCAAAGAGTTTTCTTCCAGCTCATATAAACCTTCCACAACGGCAGTGGGTGCCCATGCCTCTGTATATTTGGGCACGATAATAGGTGTAATAAGTGCAATTACAACACAGAGCGAAGCGAGAAGACATCCAAATTTACAAAAGAAGAAAAAGAGTGGTTTTAGGTTTTCTTTTTGT
The DNA here is from genome assembly GCA_045546775.1 of Lachnospiraceae bacterium. Taxonomy (GTDB): domain Bacteria; phylum Bacillota; class Clostridia; order Lachnospirales; family Lachnospiraceae; genus RGIG3002. Next base: position 142,162 of record JAZQDM010000028.1, read on the forward strand.
ATCATTGTTAAAATCCTCCATAAATAAATGCACCTGCATCATAACTGCTTCCGTATGTTCCGAAGATGCATGCGAGAAGCAAAATAAAAAAGATTGCAACGTATTGTATGAATTCCTTTTGTTTCAAAAGAGAAACGATAACAGGTTTTCCTTTTTCACCACAATAGTCGTATAACATAAGCAAGACAATTGCTATTCCGAGAACAATAAATTCCGGAACGTTTAATCCCGGCGCAAGCAAGGAACCGTCTGTTACGGTAGTGATGTCAAATTGAAAGAAAATACAATAAATAGCATGAAGACCGTCACGCAAGGAGTTTGCACGGAAGAAAATCCATGCAAACATAACAAGTATAAAAGTGCAAATTCGTTTGCAGGCAATCCGCACACCGGATGGTATGTGAATGGCAGCAAAGAAACGGTCACGTACGCCGGTAGTTATGTCGCCCAAAATCTGATAGAAACCGTGCATAAGTCCCCAGACAATATATTTAAATCCGGCACCATGCCACAGACCACTGACAAAAAAAGTAAGAATAAGATTCCCTTTTGTGCGAAGTTTTCCTTTGCGGTTTCCTCCTAAAGGAATGTAAACATAGTCCCTGAGCCATCGACTTAAAGACATGTGCCATCTTCGCCAGAAATCCTTGATAGACGTAGCAAAGTAAGGTTGCAAAAAGTTTTCGCTAAGATGCACCCCAAACAAAGCAGCAACGCCTTGTGCGAGCAACACGCAGGAAAGGAAATCTGCGTAAAGCTGGAAGGTGTACAACAAAGCGGCAACCAGATAAAAAGCACCTGTAAGCGATACTTCCGGACTAAATACGACATCTACAAATACGCCGGCTTTATCGGCAAGTACCGTTTTGAAAAATATACCAAAAGCAATTTTGACAAGACCTTCTTGTATGGAAATTTTGTCAAAACAATGCGGAACAAGTAACGTCTCTTTTAATTCGTTGTAGCGGGGAATGGGTCCCTGCACAATTTGCGGGAAAAAGCATGTGGCAAGAAGGAAAGATAAAAAGTTCGTTTCCGGTTCATATTTTCCGTTGTAAACATCCACGCAATAGCCAATCAATTGGAGTGTATAGAAGGATATTCCCAGAGGCAAAGCAATGGAAGTAAAAAAGTTGTCGTTGCCGTTTATTCCGGCGATACGAAGCACAAAATCATCGAACTTTAATGTGACAAGCGGTGCCAACAACAAAAGAATGATGACAGGAAGGCCTTTTTTTGTATGGTATTTTCCGTAAAGAAAAGCAACAACAGAGGCAAAAACCATAACAATAAGAAGCCTGCCGGAGCAACGGAAATAAAAATAAAGACTGCCTAACAACAAAAGGTATGGCTGGCATTTTTTTGGCAATATATAGTAAAGGAAAAACAATGCAACTACCATGGCTGCAAAGTGTAAAGAAATAAAGCTCATAAGAGGTTCCTTTCCGTTTCTGAAAGTGTGAATAGTAAACGCTGTAACAACGCATAGAGACATTATATAAATAAAAAGACAAATGGTCAAATGACAAAAGCACTTTCAGAAAAAGTTGTGCAAACATTGACTTTTGCGCCTAATATGGTAAGATAAGAATATTGTTAAACTAGGTGTATTATACGTTTTGACATTCGAAAGGAGAAAACGATAAAAGATGAATAGAGTACTTGTAACAGGAGGTGCCGGATTCCTCGGCTCACATTTGTGTGAAAGATTATTAGCAGAAGGAAATGATGTTATTTGTGTGGACAACCTTTTTACAGGAAGCAAAGATAACATCCGTCATTTGATGACAAACCCGTATTTTGAATTTATCCGTCATGACATTACGGAGCCCCTTTATGTAGAGGTGGATCAGATTTACAATCTTGCTTGTCCGGCAAGCCCGATTCATTACCAGCATGATCCGATTAAAACAGCGAAAACAAGCGTTTTTGGCGCATTAAATATGCTTGGTCTTGCAAAACGTGTGCATGCCAGAATTTTACAGGCCAGCACAAGTGAAGTATATGGTGATCCGGAAATTCATCCGCAGCCGGAAAGTTACAGAGGATGCGTAAATACAATCGGTATCCGTTCTTGTTACGACGAAGGTAAGAGAATGGCAGAGACGTTATTTTTTGATTATAACAGACAGCATGGTGTAGATATTAAAGTAATGCGTATTTTCAATACGTATGGCCCGCGTATGCATCCGAATGACGGACGCGTTGTGTCTAACTTTATCGTACAGGCTTTAAAAGGTCAGGATGTGACCATTTACGGAACAGGCCAGCAGACAAGAAGTTTCTGCTATGTGGATGATCTGATTGAAGGTATGGTTCGTTTGATGAACAGCAGAGACGGTTTTACCGGACCGGTTAATATGGGAAATCCGGGCGAATTTACAATGCTTGAGTTAGCAGAAAAAGTAATTGCGCTTACCGGTTCCAAATCAAAAATTATTTTCAAGGAACTTCCGCAAGACGATCCGATGCAGAGAAAACCGGTTATTGACCTTGCGAAGAAAGAGCTTGACTGGGAGCCGACGATTGCGCTTGAAGAAGGATTGAAGAAAACAATCGAGTATTTCAAAACGATTGTATAAACTTAATATTGTGACATTGCAAAATGTTACAAAAAAGGAATGTGCAAGTTTATGCCGATATTTTTGTTTTTAAAGCAAATTGTGGATATGTTGTATCAATACAAAATCCTGGATTACGCAATGGTAATTTTCGGGGTTTTGTTGCTTTGCCATAAAATATGGAAAGATAAGATTTATTTGCAGCTAAAAGAATTTATCTGCGTAGCAGATTTGCTTGTGATTGCCTTGGCATGTGTGTATGTTATGTCATTCTTGCGCTATCCGTCTGCGTATGGCATTTTCTTTAAAGTGGAATCGGTTGTACTGCTCTATTTTTTAGGGCGTGTGTATGGGCAGGATATATTGCGTCATGGCACGTTGCTTGCGGGTGTCGGCTATGGAATTATTTATGCAAATTTTCTGTATCGGTTTTATCAGTTTGGATTTAAGTTTGTAGTGACCGGCCCGGAAGAAACATTGTTAAACAGAGGCGGATTTTATTATTACAAAACAGATTTGGCTGTGGCGATTCTTATTGCCATGATATTTATCTATTTGTTTAGTGAGAAAAAGTTTTTAAAATGGTTTACGATTGTGCCGGTTTGTGGGTATATGGTGCTCTACTCCGGGGCGAGAATGCAAAAAATTATTATCATTTTTATATATGCATGCATGGTTCTTTCTGAAATCGTAAATAAAAGAAAGTGTAACATTGCTATTTCGAAGCGGATAGTTGAAATAGTAAGCGTTGCAGTTTTGCTTTTGGTAGTAGTGTTTTTTGTATTGCTACAATGCATTCCGTATGAAGTGTTGTCTGCGGACGCGACGATAGAGACAGGCGCGGGCTCATTTATAGAAAAATTGATGCATTCCAGACATATTGTCTGGCGGGAAGTGCTGGAATATTTTACGGAACAGCCACTAGGGACAAGACTGTTCGGTATTGATTTGGAAACAGAATATTTGCATAATGCAAAAGGAATCCGTGCGCATAGCTTTTATATTAAGCAACTATACGCAACCGGTTATGTGGGGTGTTTGCTTGTAGTAGCTTTTTTGACCCGTTTGTGGAAAAAAGTGGCCCAGTGTGCTGACCGCAAAATTATTTGTGCGGTTGTGATGCTTTGGATGATGTTTTTAGGATCCGGAATTTCGATTGAAAGTATGGAATCTACGCAAATGAGTTGGTTTCCGTTTTTGTTTGCGGGTGTGTTGATATCACAAAAAACGGAAGATGAAAAAGACAGGTATTGAGGTAAGTAGTGATGAATAAACCCTTTACGAACCGTATTTTGGGTGTGAATGTAGCAGTCACCAATATGGGGGACATGGTAAATTTAATAACGAATCATGCCACAGAACTAAAGGGCGAATTTTTTTGTTTATCCAATGTGCATACAACGGTTATGGCACATGATAATCAGCAGTATCGTAACATTCAAAATTCAGCCTATATTGCGTTGCCGGACGGACGGCCATTGTCCTTTGTGCAACGTTTACGAGGATATAAGGAAGCGGAACAGGTTTCCGGTCCGGATTTGATGCCGGAGGTGTGGAAGGCAACAGAGAATACGGAAATTTCGCATTATTTTTATGGAAGCAGCGAAGAGACAATCCGTGCATTGAAAGCAAATCTGAAAAAAAATTATCCGGGACTGAAAATAGCCGGAATGGAGGCACCTCCATTTCGTCCTTTGACGGAGGAAGAGGATGCGGAGGCAGTTGCGCGTATTAATGCATCGGGGGCATCCATTCTATGGGTAGGTTTAGGAGCACCGAAACAGGAACAGTGGATGTATCGCCATAAAGGCAAAGTAAATTGTCTTATGATGGGCGTTGGTGCTGGATTTGATTTTCATGCCGGTACAGTGAAACGCGCTCCGCTTTGGATGCGTAACCATTATTTGGAGTGGCTTTATCGGTTGACGCAAGATCCGAAGCGACTTTGGAAGCGTTATATCGGAACAAACGGAAAATTTATTCTGTATTCTATAAAGGATGCGTTTGTATGGAAAAAACATACAGAGAAAAATAAGAAAAATCTTTTGATTTACGCCCATTATTATTATCCCGATGTAGCTTCTACCGGACAGATTTTGACAGAACTTGCAGAAGGTTTGAAAGATTCGTTTCATATTACGGTTATTTGTACCGTACCGTCTTATACGGGAAAGATAGAGCGTTATTATAGGCAACACAAATATTACTACGAGAATATAAACGGAGTGGATGTGTTGCGTATTCGTGTGCCTGAATTCCGGAAAAGTTTTGCATTAAGCCGTATTCATAATATAGCATCCTATTTTATGTCTGCTATCGCGGCTACTTTCCGTGTGGAAAATCAGGACTATATATTTACTATTTCACAGCCGCCTGTGTTAGGTGGTATGCTTGGCGTCATCGGGAAAAAAATAAAGCATGCCAAGTTAGTTTACAACATTCAGGATTTCAATCCGGAGCAGATTCGGGCAGTGCATTATACGAAAAGTAAATGTCTTTTGAATGTGCTTATGGCACTGGATAAATACGCTTGTAAGAAGGCGGATAAAGTTATCGTAGTGGGAAGAGATATGTTGGAGACGATGAAACATCGTTTTTCTGAAAAGAAAAAAGTAAGCATACCGCCCACGGTATACATCAACAATTGGATTGATGAAAAAGAAATTGTACCGCTTGAGAAAGACAATGAGAAAGTACAGAAGTTTAAGAAAAAACTTGGTATAGAAGATAAATTTGTGTTTATGTATTCCGGCAATATCGGATTGTATTATGACTTGCCCAATATCATGAAGGTAATTGCTAAGTTTAAGGATTACAGTGATGTTGCATTCCTTTTTGTGGGAGAAGGAAGTGTGCTGGAACAGCTCAAAGCATACAAAAAGAAGCATAACTTGAAAAATGTATATTTTGTACCGTATCAGGATAAGAAAGAGCTGGTATACAGCTTAAATGCAGGAGATGTGCATTTTGTTGTCAATGCGAAAGGGATCAAAGGCGTATCTGTACCGAGTAAGTTATATGGTGTTATGGCAGCAGGAAAGCCGGTCTTTGGTATATTGGAAAAAGGTTCGGAAGCAAGACTTATTATGGAAGAATCCGGTTGCGGTACAGCGGTTTGCCCGGGGGATTATGACAAAATAGAATGTATGATTCGCGAGTTATTGGCAAAACGGGATACGGAAGAAATTGCGCAAATGGGGATGAAGGGCAGAAGATATTTGGAACAGCATTTGACAAAAGAGGTTTCCATTGAAAAATATCGCAAAGAGATTACGTCGTGTTAGTAGGCGAAACAGGCGGGAAAGGCATGGTTGAGAAATGAGTTTCTTTTTGTTTTTTAAACAAATAGCAGACGTATTGTATCAATACAGATGGCTGGACTATGCCATGGTGTGCCTTGTTGTTGTAATGCTTGTGTACCAATTCCTGTTGATACGTCCGTCTTTCAAAAAAAGTGTGGTATTTCCGGACATATCGGTAATTTTTGCAGGAATTCTTTTAACAGCAGTCTTTTTTACGGACACAACGGAGTACGGAACTTATTTTAAAGTGTTATCGGCGTTTCTTATGTATGTTGTCGGTCGGGTGTATTATGACCGTATACAGGAAAGCACGGGAGCACTCGTGTCCGCATCCTATCTTATTGTTTACTTAAATTTTTTCTATCGTTTTTTTACAACAGGAATACAGTTCGGTTCTCTACATGCAGGCGGAGATTTGTACTATTATGATACGGACATGGCTTTTGCAATGATTTTGGCAATGGTGTTTATCGGTATGTTCGGAAGAAATCATGTATGCAAATTACTGACTGTATTTTTCGTGTGCCCTTATATGGTGTTGCACTCCGATGCCGGCATACAAAAGGCGATTTTGTTTGTTGTTTATATTCTTATGGCAATTTATCTGTTTGAAAAAGTGACGGATAAACAAAAGGTATCCGGTTTGTTGCTTGCAGGAAGTATCGGTGTTTTGCTTTGCATGATTGGTGTGTTGTTGCTCCCGGTGTTTACAGAAGTGGATTTAACGACTTTGTTGCAAAAAGTGGATGGCAGTTTTTTTGACAGCAATCATATGACAACACGGTATGAGACATGGCAGGGAGTATGGGAACAAACGAAGCAGGGAGATACGGTGCAGCTTTTGTTTGGTACAGGGCTTGGTTTTGTAATGCTTTCGAACGGTACAGTTACCAATGTCGGAAGTTTATATATAAAATCTTTGTATTCGCTTGGTATAGTAGGATGCGCGATTCTTTTTGTTTTTCTTGTAGGAATCGTTTACTACGTAGTGAAAGTGCAGGATCGGAAAACATTTTATATTACAGTTATTTTGGTTGTGATGCTTCTTGCGACCGGCGTAACGGTCAACAGCCTTGAATCGACCCAGATGAGTTGGTTTGCAATGATGTTTGCGGGTATGGTTGTATCGTCCGTACAGGTGGAGAAGAGAGAGGTAGGGATAGCTGATGACAGACTTGACGGTGCTTATTCTGACAAAGAATGAAGAAAATAATTTGAGAAAATGTATTGAATCGTTCCGCGGGGTGGCAAAGCGATTTGTCATCGTAGACAGTTTTAGTACGGACGGAACAAAACAGTTGGCTAAAGCGTTAAATGACGAGTTGCAAACAATTGGCAGTTCGCTGGATTTTTATGAAAATAAATGGGTGGATTACGCCACGCAATTTAATTGGGGACTTGCCAATACCAATATACAGACGGCATGGACAATGCGTATGGATGCAGACGAAGAATTGTTGCCGGAGTTAGCAGAAGAAATCGATAAGAAACTTCCGGAATTGGATGACAAGACAACGGGAGTTGTTTTACGCAGACGCGTATATTTTATGGGGCGTTGGATTAAGCATGGGGGTCGTTATCCGGAGAAACTGCTTCGTATATTCCGTACCGGGAGGGCAGTGTGCGAGCAAAAGATTATGGATGAACATCTGATTTTAACGGAAGGTATGACCGTTGAATTTCAGAAAGATTTGATGGACAACAATACGAAAGATTTGGATTGGTGGACCGGAAAGCACAACTGGTACAGTAACCGGGAAGTGTTGGATCATCAGATGACTTTGGACAAAGCGTTAGCAGAAGAGACGTTGCTTGAAAACACGACTTCCACAAAGCAGGCAAAGCGAAAACGTTTGATTAAAAATGGTGGTTATTACCGGTTACCCAAATTTTTCAGAAGTCATTTGTATTTTATATACCGTTATTATATCCGACTTGGTTTCCTAGACGGAACAGAAGGAAAAATTTTTCACTTTTTACAGGCATATTGGTATCGCTTTTTGGTAGATGCCAAAATGTATGAATGTGAAAAAAAAGGGTGCAAGATGGAAGCACAAGGAGATTTGAAGTAATGAAAGTATTGCAGATTACAGCTTTTAGCGGCTGGGGATGTACCGGGCGGATTGCGCAGGGAATCTGCGAGACGGTAATGGGAAACGGGCATGATGCTGCAATTGCCTGGGGACGTACCAATACCGCGCCGGATACCATAAAAACAATACAAATCGGAAGCAGAGCGGATCAGCTTTTGCATGGGTTGTACACAAGAATTACAGACCGCTGTGCGTTTGGTTCGGTGAAGGTTACAAAGGATTTTTTAAAAGAGCTTGACGCGTATGCACCGGATATTGTGCATCTTCACATATTGCACGGTTATTACATCAATGTAGAAGTTCTTTTTGCACATTTGAAAGAGCGAAATATACCGGTTGTGTGGACGTTTCATGATTGCTGGGCATTTACCGGACATTGTCCGTATTTTGAATTGGCAGGATGTGAAAAATGGAAAACAGGATGTTTTGCCTGTGAGCAAAAAGCACATCATCCGAAAAGTGTTTTTTTGGATAATTCCAAACAAAATTATATGCGTAAAAAGAATGCGTTTACCGGCGTGAAAAATATGGTTATTGTAACGCCTTCTGAGTGGTTAAAGGGACTTGTGGAACAGTCTTTTTTGAAGGATTATCCGGTGAAAGTGATTCATAACGGAATTAATGTGAGTGATTTTTGCCCCACATCGGGGGATGTGATAAACAAGTTGGGACTTTCCGGTAAAAAGATTTTGCTGGGTGTTTCTTCTACTTGGGCAGAGGGAAAAGGGTTACAGGATTTTGTAAAATTATCGCAAGTGGTTTCGCCGGAGTATCGGGTCGTTTTGGTCGGCTTAACGAAAAAGCAACTGACACGATTGCCGGATACAATTACCGGTATTGAGCGGACAGACAGTGTGAAAGAGCTTGCACAGCTTTATACCGCAGCAACAGCGTTTCTTAATCTGACTTATGAAGATAATTATCCGACGACGAATTTGGAGGCGATTGCCTGCGGGACGCCGGTGATTACTTACCGATCCGGCGGAAGTCCGGAAATTGTAGAAAAGACCGGATTTGGATGTATTGTTCCGCAAGGTGATGTGCAGGCGGTTTTAGAAGCACTGCCGGAGACGGAAACACTGGAAAGACCGGAGGGAGTCCTCTCCTATCTGGAGCAGGGTGAGCGATTCAAAGAATACCAAGAATTATACGAAGAGATGCTTCGTGCAAAAGGAAATTAGATGAAAAAAATAGTACATTTGTGCATGTGTGGTCCGGTTACGGATGGTTTTAGTTATCAGGATAATTTGTTGGCAAAATATCATAAAAAAGCCGGCTATGAGGTATGTATCATCGCCTCGGACTGGATATGGGATAAAGATGGTAAACTGGTAAGAGACAGCCGTGGGACTTATTTGAATGAGCACGGTATTCGTGTTGTGCGTTTGCCGGTGAAGCACGGCAAGGGAATTGAATATAAGTTCAAAAAGTACAAAAACTTGTATGAGACTATCGAGAAGGAAAAACCGGATATTCTTTTTATTCATGGTTGTCAGTTTCTTGACATTTGGAAGGTGAAAAAATATTTGCACTCACATCCTCAAGTAACGGCATATGTAGACAATCATGCAGACTTTTCGAACAGTGGGACAAACTGGATTTCAAAACATATTTTGCATAAAATTTTGTGGAAAGCAGGTGCGAAAGCAATTGCTCCCTATGTGACAAAGTTTTATGGTGTGTTGCCTGCCAGAGTGGATTTTTTGTTGGATATGTATGCTCTTGCAAAGGAGAAAACCGAACTTCTTGTTATGGGTGCAGACGATGAACGTTTGCAGGAGGCCGGAAAGGCACAAGTACGTCAGGAAATTCGACGTAAGTATGGCTACAACGAAGATGATTTTGTTTTAATAACGGGCGGAAAAATTGATTATGCAAAGCGTCAGACCCTGCTTTTGATGGAAGCAATTGCGCAAATCGACAATCCGCAACTAAAGCTTCTTATTTTTGGTTCTGTGGAAGAGGAAATCAAAGAACAGTTTGACGCACTTTGTAGTAAGGATGCCAGAATCCGTTATATCGGCTGGCTGAATGCAGACGATACGTACGATTATTTTGCCGCCGCAGAACTTGCAGTATTTCCGGGCAGACATTCCGTTATGTGGGAACAGGTCGCAGGACAGGGCATTCCTATGATTTGCAAATATTGGGAAGGCACAACTCATGTGGATGTGGGTGGAAATGTTAAATTTATTATGGAGGATACGGTGGAAGCCGTAAAGAAAGCCGTGTGTGATGCGGTTGTGCAATATGATGAAATGCGTGCCGCGGCAAAAGGCATCGGAACCAAGATGTTCCGATACAGCGAAATCGCGAAAAGAGCGATTGGTGAGGAGTAAAATACGATGATAAACAGGCTGTATTCTCTCCCGGTTTGGATGAAGTCAAAAAACATTCCGGGATGGAAGTTTGTATATAAAGTGAATAAGGTCATTTTGAACAAACTGTATCCGTTGTTGCACAAAAATGACGGACATTGCGGCATCGATGAAAGTGGAAAAATGATTGTGTCACTGACCACGTTTCCTGCTCGTATAGAGACGGTTTGGATTACGATTTCTTCGCTTATGAATCAGACGATGAAACCGAAAAAAATTATTTTATGGCTTGCAAAAGATCAGTTTCAAAAGGAAGAGATGTTGCCGGCTAAATTGTTGCAATTAAAAAAACGTGGTCTGGAAATTGCGTATTGTGAAGATTTAAAGCCTCATAAGAAATATTACTATACGATGCAGCAATATCCCACAGATGTTGTTGTGACGGCCGATGATGATATTTTTTATCCGGAAAATCATTTGGAGATGCTTTGGAAAAAGCATGAAGAGTATCCTGAGGCGGTGTGTTGTTGGTATGCACATGAATTGAATTATACGCAGGAAGGTCACATTGCACTTTATCATACATGGCGCGGTGGTGTTTCCGGCTATACGAAACCATCTATGCAAATTATGGCAGTAGGCTGTGGCGGCGTTTTGTATCCGGCAGGAGAGTACCGCAATAAGCTGTTCAATTTGGAAGATATCCGGACATTATGCCCGGTGACGGATGATATTTGGCTCAAAGCGATAGAGGTAAAGTTTGGAATCCAAGTAGTCCGTGTCACGGAGGAAAGCCAGATTTTTTATGGACTTTTGGAAACGCGAAAGAGTGGCCTATTTACAGAAAATGCAAACAAAAACGGAAATGATACAGCAATTCGAGCTGTGATGTTAAAGTATCCGGATATACAGGAAAAGCTTTTTGCAGATTGGCAAAAAGAGCCAAAATAGGATGTGGCATGGAAAGACAGCGTTTAGGAGAAAGTATATGAGTACAGGCAGTGAAATGTTAGTAACGGTAATTACACCTTGTTTTAATAGTGAAAAAACAATTGAAAAGACAATCCAAAGTGTCCTGACCCAAACATACAAAAATATTGAGTATATTATTGTGGACGGAAATTCTACAGATAAGACAATGGAAATTGTAAAGTCTTATGAAGCGCAGTTTCAGGGACGGATGCGTTATGTTTCCGAACCGGATGAAGGAATTTATTATGCTATGAATAAAGGCATCGGGATGGCGACCGGAGAGCTTATCGGAATTGTCAACAGTGATGATTATTATGAGAAAGATGCCATCGAAAAAATGGTAGCGGCAAGAACGAATGCAAAATACCAGATTTTGTATGGGTTTGAGCGCACTTTGTGGGAAGGGAAAGAAGCATCTATTGTGATTCATCATCATACGAATCTGGACAGGCAGATGATTACGCATCCAACCTGTTTTGTGACAAAAAAATTGTACGAAGATTTAGGTACGTTTGATACATCTTACCGCTACTCTTCGGACTATGAATTTATGCTCCGTATGTTCCACAGCGGAAAAGTGGAGTTCACACCGGTGTATGCGCTTATTTCCAATTTCGCATTGGGCGGCGCATCAGGAACCGTACATGGGTATCGTGAGACAAATAAATTGAAATACCAATATCATTTAATCAGCAAAACAAAATACCGTTTAACAGAGTTGAAATGTGCCATTAATGTGATGTTGGGGAGATAGGTGTAACAAATGTCAAATAGTAAGATTGTAATGAAAAACAGCATAATTGCGACAATGGCACAGATTTGTTCCATGCTTATCGGGTTTTTTACGCAACGCCTGTTTCTGAAATATCTTGGTCTTGAAGTTATCGGCATTAACAGTGTTATTACAGAGACACTTGGATTTTTGACATTTGCAGAGCTTGGTGTCGGTTCTGCCATTTCTTATCGGTTGTATAAGCCTCTTGTTGCAAAAGACAAAGAGGAGTTGGGGTCCCTCATGCAACTGTATAAGTTTTTGTATCAGATTATCGGTGGGATTGTGTTTGTAGTAGGCATTGTGTTGATGCTGTTTTTGCCGGTTTTTATAAACGATGCATCGGCAGATATGACCTTTATATGCATGGCTTACGTAATACAATTGATTTCTACGGCATCGACGTACTTTTTTGCGTATAAAAGGACACTTATATTTGTGGATCAGAAGCAGTTTGTATGCAAAATTGTTGATATAGGATGTAACATCGCTTTCTCGGCATTGCGTATTGTAATTTTGTTTACGACGAAAAACTATCATCTTTATTTGATTTTGCAACTTTTGCAGACATTGACTTCGAATTTGATTTTGTCTTATTACTGCGACAAAAATTTCCCTTTTTTGAAAGAAAAAAGCACAAAAAAATTCACGGATTTCAAGGGAATGTTTAAAGATACAAAGAATGTTATGATTGGAAAAATTGCAGGCTATGTGTACAGTTCTACAGACAATCTTGTTATATCAACGTTTTCGGGAATTGTTGTAGCAGGTGGTTTCTCTAACTATCGATATGTGACGAATTCTGTTAAAAATCTCGTGCACGGTATGACAGATTCTATTGCGGCGACAATCGGGAACACACTTCAAGTCAAAAACGAAGACGAGAGTTATGAAACGCTGACAAGATATTCTTTCATACGCTATATTGTTGCAAACATAGCAGCTACCGGTCTGTGTATTTGTACGGATTCTTTTGTCGGATTTGTGTTAGGAGAACAATATATTATAGAT
>JAZQDM010000029.1:0-1678 GCA_045546775.1 Lachnospiraceae bacterium
TTATGTGCTTCACTGTTTGCGAAAGGATAAAGATTTTGTTCCGGAGCTGGATTTTGTCATGGAGAAAGACGGCAGAATCATAGGACAAAACATCTTTGTAAAAGCAGTGATTTGTGCAGATGATGGCAGACATATTCCGATTATGACAATGGGACCAATTTGCATTGCAAATGATTTAAAACGCAAGGGATATGGTAAGATTTTGTTGGATTATTCTATCGAAAAGGCAAAGCAAATGGGTGCAGGAGCATTGTGTTTTGAAGGTAATATTGATTTTTACGGAAAGAGCGGATTTACTTATGCGTCTGAATATGGGATTCGTTACCACGGATTGCCAGAGGATGCAGATGCATCTTTTTTCCTGTGCAAAGAACTGGTTCCGGGATATTTGGATGGAGTTACAGGTGAGTATGCGACTCCAACAGGATATTTTGTGGACGAAGCAGAAGCAGAGGAATTTGATAAACAATTTCCGTACAAAGAGAAATTAAAATTACCTGGACAACTTGCGTAAACTAATCCAAACAAAACTGATGGGGCGTTATGCCCCATCAGGAATGAAGATTTTAATTGGGAGGTGAGTCTTAATGCAGGACATAATTGCAAAGTTGACAGCAAAGAATGATAAATATGCTTGTGCCATTGCTGATAAAATCATATCCGAAAGTCAAGATACTGATAAATGGTATGAATTTTTTGATGCGTTTGCGTCCCTGCTTAACCATCCAAAGTCATTAGTAAGAAATCGTGTGTTGTATATTCTTTCTGCTAATGCACAGTGGGACGATGAAAATCGTTTTGATGCAATAATATCAGATTATCTTTCCCATGTTACGGACGATAAGCCGATTACTGCGAGACAATGTATAAAGGCTCTTGCACAGGTGGGAGTGGCAAAGCCACAATATATTCCGAGAATATTATCATGTTTTCAAGAAGCCGATTTATCAAAGTATAAGGACAGTATGCGTCCGCTGATTGAACGAGATATGACGGAAACTAAAAAAGCATTGATAGAGCAACTTTGAAGTTGTCATGCTTCTTTGTGGGTGCGTGACTTGGTTTTGGGTCTATGCGAAATTTTTGCTTTATGAGACCCAAAAACATAGGAAATACCAACTTAATTCACGAGTACCATCAAACTAATGTTACCGATAAAGTGGCCTATGGAAAAGCTTTCGGAAAGGGTATGTTTGTTGTATCAGCCGCTTTATTGCTCAGCGGTATAATCGGTTTATTCGATGATACAGAAATAATGGCAACGATTGCTCTGGCAGTACTTTTTGTCGGATTATTTATCGGAATTGCCTGGATTGTTGCGGTGCAGAAGAAATACAACAAAGGTATTTTTTGATTAGTCAAATTCCAGTTTGTCGTACAACCGAACATACAACAAGGGCAAAGCACATTCGCCGTGCTTTGCCCTTTTCTCATGTCTGTAGTAATCTGCAACTCCTAAAAGTATATGTACGCCACCGTAGGGCGGGGGCTTGCTCCCGCCGCGAATTCCGCCCCAAGCGGAATTCGCAGCGTCCGAAGGACGATAAATGCAGCGATTTCTTGCCTGACGGCAAGGCGATTTTGTCCATTGGGACAAATTCGCTGGCGGGACCAAGGCCCCGCCCTACAGTAATTGTTCCGCTTATTGGGCGCAATCTGCGCTGCCCTCAGAGTAGAG
>JAZQDM010000030.1:0-12243 GCA_045546775.1 Lachnospiraceae bacterium
ATTTTAGAGGGCTATTGCAAAAGTGTAAAACTTTTGCAACAGCTCTTTTTTCTTGCTTCATAAGCAAAGATTTGATACATTAAAGTAGAACAGTGAAGATGTAAAGAATGTATGTAATTTATGATTATTACAAGGGGAGGGGTACCATGAACAACGAAACAACGAAAAAAGAAAAATCGTACATGCTGGCAATACCAAAAAGCGAAGAGAGCATTAAGGACGTAGCAGGGATTATGACCCGACTTTCTAAGTCGGAGGCGCTGACATTGATTGACCACAAATTTGAGGAAACATTGCAACTTGTCGTAAAGGTAGACGGCGAGGAGTATCGTGTGGAAGTGATGCCGATGGATTATGAGATTCCGCAGATGTTCCGCACCCAGCATTTCTTTCCGGATTTGGATATTGAAGCCATTTCCAACGGAAGTGTCGGTTTGGCAGTGGAAATGGAATTTGGCGAGGATGCGTTAAAATCCTATCATGCACAGTTAAAAATCATATGCACGTTACTGGCGGATGTACTGGCTGTTATAGATTACAGTTCGGAAAAAATATTGTCAGGCAAATGGGTTAGCCTTGCGGCGGCATCGGCAGTTGCTCCGGCGCCCAGATATATGTATACCGTGCAGGCGGTTGCCGGGGAAGATGAGTGTGTCTGGCTTCACAGCCACGGCTTAAACCGTTGCGGATTGCCGGAAATTGAAGTGCTTGATTCCACAAAAGATACCTACGACACCCATTATAATGTGCTGGAAATTACGGCAAACCGTATGTTGGAATTGGAGGATGCGCTTGAGCAGGGTGAGCCGCTTTATGTGGCGCGCGTGACACAAAACATACCGCTTATGGCGACGTTGATTGACTGGAAAGAGGCAGTTTCGCATTATCCGGAAGATATGATTGGCGGAGCAATTGACAGAAAAGAGGACCACAACGAAAATACGTGTGGACTGTTTGTGTACCCAAGTTATGAGGCGATGGAAAAGAGACAGTATGCGCCATTGTCTGTTTATGATGATCTTTTGGAAGAAAATCCGCTTTATATGATTTCGAATAAAGAGACCGCGCGCATGCGACAGCTGGCACTGGAGCGTATTCCGTACATGCTGGAAGCAGGAAAAAACAAAGACTATACAATCCTCATTAAAATCGGTTTGGATGTAGACGAGGAACATCGGGAAGCTATGGGACCTTTTGAGCATATATGGTTTGAGCTTATGGAAGCGTCAGAAAATACGGTTACATGCAAGTTGACGCAGGAACCGTATTACGTAAAAAATATGCACGAAGGTAGCATTGGTACATATCCTTTTGACAAAATTACCGATTGGATTATTTATACAAAAGAGCGCAGAATCACACCGGATGATGTGTATTTGATGGAGCATTAATAAAAAAATGTAACACAACCTAACAAAATCAAGGCAAATAGAAGGTTCATTGCAGTAAAATGAAGCAGATATTTGCCTTTTGTTATGCCGCCGTTTGTGTGCTTACGGGCATAGTTCGCCACGTATTTGTAGGAAATCAAGCTTGCCAGGGAGGCGATTAAAGTGCCAAGGCCGCCGATGTTTACGCCGAGCAAAAGCTGACCGTAATTATCCGTAAAACCGGAAAGCAAAATGGCAGCAGGCACATTGCTGATAAACTGCGAAGCAAAAAAGGAAACAAGAAGTTCGCGGTTTTGGACAAGGGATGCAATCCAGTCAGCAACCGCCGGAATACGTTGCAGATTGCCGATAAAAATAAAGAAACCGACAAACGTAAGAAGCAGGCAATAGTCTACTTTTTTTAAGGTGGAACGGTCAAGCAAAAGCAAGACCGGAATACTTACAAGCAACAAAACCGGATAAGGAATGATATAGGCAACGGTCAAAAGGCACAGGCCAAACAATACAAAATAGTAAAGTGTCAGGAGCGGCTTTTTTTGGGATGCCTCCGGTGCAGCGTGTGTCAGTTCAATGGCGTGATTTTTTAATAAAACGGATGTCACAAGCAAAAGAGCAAAAGAAAGTATTGTAACCGGTGACATAAAAGCGAGGAAATCCAAAAGGCTAAAGCCGGACAAACCGTACAAATACAAGTTTTGCGGGTTGCCGATAGGAGTCATCATACTGCCCAGATTGGCTGCAATCGTTTCCAGAACAACAATGGGAATCAGTGATTTTTCACAGTCGATTTTGTCAAAAATGAGTAACGTAAAAGGCACAAACGTAATGAGAGCCACATCGTTTGTGATAAACATAGACAGGAAAAAGCACAGACAGACTAAGAGGAGTGTCAGGCTGCGCGTGTCTTTCACATATTTTAAAAGGGAAACGGACAACTTTTCAAAAATACCAAGTGTCTGTAACCCGGCCATAACGGTCATCAGGGCAAACAACAAAACCAATACCCGAAAATCAATATAATCTATGTACTCCCGGTCGACGGGAACAAGAAAAGAAGAAACGAGAGCAAGCAAAAGCGCAATAGTAAGCACCGTTTCTTTTTTTATAAATGCAATCATCTGTTTCATAAATCTTACCAATCCTTTCTCAAACAGTTCTATTATAATCATTGTTTTAAGAAATGCAATCGATTTTTAGCGCTATTCTGTCATGCAACCCATAAGTTTTGTGCAAGTTATCCCCCAAAAAGTGTCACTTAACAAAGGAAATATTGTCGCAAAAGCAGATGCTTGCTAAAATAAGAACATAACAAAAGTATTGTAAAAACGCGAAAGGAACGTTATGAAATATACCATTAGGAAAATCAAAGAAGGGGAAGATGAAGTCATTTTGCAGTACAAGCAAATGAATCCCGAGATAGAGAGGCTTTTAAAGTTCTTCGGAACAGACGGGCAAAGAATTGTTGCATTTCGGGAAAAGACGCAAGTGATTTTGGAACCGGACAGCATTTTATATATAGAAAGTGTAGATGGCAAGACGTTTGCCTATACAAAAGAGCAGGTTTTGCGTGTGGATTATCCACTGAACCGTTTGGAAAAGTTATTGACGGATATCAATTTTTTTCGGTGCAGCAAATCTATGATTTTGAATATCGACAAAGTGGAATGTTTAAGGAGTCTTCCGTCAAACCGTATTGATGCGCAGATGTGCAACGGAGAGCATATTATTATATCGCGGACGTACGCGTCGGATTTTCGAAAGAGACTGAAAGGAGGTGCAAAAGATGAAGAAACGTAAAAAAGTAGTGGCATTTTGGGAGCGTTACTTGTCAACGGAAATAGGCATCGAGTTCAAGGCGTGTCTGTATTTCTTTTGCATTTTGTTTTTTTATTCTGTGTATAAGCTGGCGTTAGGAAGTTTTGAGGCAAATATTATCCATATGGCGGAAATGATTCTTCTCACCTATTTTATGGGCTGGATGCAACTGTTTTTCTTGTCCAATTTTGATGAGGGAGAACGGCTTGGCCTAAAGGAATGGGGGTATTTGCTTATTTGTTCCGGCATATACACAGGTATTTCTTATATGGGTGCCTGGTTTGATAGGAACGTGGCCGTAAGTGCAGGCTTTTTGTGCTACATGATAGTGGTTTATATATGTGCGTTTCTTGTGTACAGCTCCAAACGAAAATTGGATGAAAACCAGATGAACGAGGCGTTAAAACTTTTTCAGGCAAGAAAACGGGAGGATGCGGATGAAAACGGTAATTGATATTGCAAATTTGACAAAGAATTACGGAAAAAACAGAGGCGTTTTGGACGTGTCATTTCAAGTAAAAGAAGGCGACATGTTCGGGTTTTTGGGACCAAATGGGGCCGGCAAATCAACGACGATACGTTCTATGTTAGGGTTTATCCAATTTGAAAGCGGCAGTGTGTCGTTGTTTGGAAAAGATATCAAAAAGGAGCGGGAAGCCATTTTGGCGCAAGTGGGCTACATGCCTTCAGAAGCTATGTTTTATCCTTCCATGAAAGTGAAGGATGTGATAAAAATGGCAGCGGATGTGCGGAAGATGGATTGTGCAAAGGAAGCAGGGAAACTATGTGAGCGTCTGCAAGTTGACGTGGATAAAAAAATCAGTGAGCTTTCCTTAGGAAACCGCAAAAAAGTAAGTATTGTGTGTGCCATGCAACACCGTCCGAAATTGTTTGTGTTTGACGAGCCGACCAGTGGACTTGACCCGCTTATGCAGACGGAATTTTTTGAACTGATACAGGAGTATGTGCAGGAAGGTGCAACGTGTCTTCTTTCCACACATGTGCTCTCGGAAATTAAAAAATACTGCAAAAACGTGGCTATTATGAAAGAAGGAAAGCTACGGCTTGTGGAGTCGGTTGACAATCTGACAAAAACAAATGCAAAGAGAATCAAAATGATTCGCGACGGGCAGCAGGAGGAGTTTTTGTTTGACGGAAATTTGAATGAATTTTTCAAAGAGCAGACAAAACATGATATTTCGGATATTTTAATTGAGGAACCTTCGTTGGATGAAATTTTCATGCACTTTTATGCAGAATAAGGAGGAATTATGTTAACTATTTTTTGCCATGAATTAAAAATGCAAATCAAAAGCTTTTGGATATGGTTTGCTTGTGTAGGCGGTATGGGGCTTGTCTGTATTCTTCTTTTCTCCAGCATGGAAGGGAGCATGGAAGAGATGGCGGAAAGCATGGCGTCCATGGGTGCTTTCGCGGATGCGTTTGGAATGAGCAAGCTTAGCATTGCTACACTTGCCGGATTTTTTGCAGCAGAAGTGGGTACCATTCACGGACTCGGCGGAGCTATGTTTGCGGCGATTATCAGTGTAAACATGTTATCAAAAGAGGAAGATGGACATACAAGTGAATTTTTGTTTTCCCTTCCCATTTGCCGAAGCAAAGTGCTTACAGCAAAATGGGGGGCGATTACATGTATTTTGGTAGCCTTTAACTTGCTGTGCGGTGGCTTGTATTGGTCGGGCATTGTTGTACTCGGAGAAGAGATGCCATTACAGGAATTTCTTCTTTTTATGGTTATGCAGACACTTATGCATTTGGAAATCGGCACTATTTGTTTTGCCTTGTCGGCTGCGATGAAAAAAAACAAGTTCGGAATCGGTCTTGGTGTTGTGCTAATGGTGTATGTTTGTGATATGATAGCCCGTGTTGTGCCGGACATAAAAGACGTGAAAGTAGTCAGCCCGTTTTCTTATGCCAATGCGGCAGATATATTGAGCGCCGGTTCTGTGGAGCTCATTCCGGTTTTGATTGGCATAGGTGTTATGGCGGTTTGTATCGGTTTGGCATATCTGGTGTTTACGAAGCGTGATTTGGCAACCTAGAGCCAAAGGCGGAAAAAACATATGAAAAAACAATTGAGTATATTGTCGATAATGTTATAATAGTAAGCGGAGAGTACTGCAGTAAAACTCTCCGCTATTTTGTTGAAAAGAACAGAGGGTGGGAGAAAATGTCAAAAGGATTAAAACAACTGTTTAAGTTAGTCATTGTTATCATTCTTGTGGTGATTGGAGTAAAAAAATTTAACGAATTGGCCAATCCCGATATTACAAATATTGAATATTTGTTGCTTGCGGATGAGCAAAAAATTGAGGAAGAACTTGGCATAGAATTGCAAGCGAACGAGGAAATGCAACGTAAGATTTATCGTTATACGAACGGCGAACTTACGGTAAATGGCACTGCGGACAATGATTTTGGTGTTATTTACGTGGATGAAGAAAGAGTAGGCGTGCATATAGATGACATGCACTACAGTATGTTCGGACTCAAAATCGGCGATATGATGACTAAGGTGGATGAAAGAATTACGTTCAAATATAATGATATGTTTCAGGTGCTGAACGATATGTACAGTGGAAGTTCCACGGCAGAGTTTTATTATAACAGTAAGACGAACGAGTGTCTTGTTGTGGTGGAAAATGACTTTAGCGCCAGAATTGTTGCAATGACCTATTATTCCGATGCGAGTGCCGCGTTAGGAGATTTGAAAAGTGTCAAATAGGAGCAAGCGGATAAGGAGTTTAGACAATGAAACTACGTGATAAGTGTTTGCCGTGTGTGGTTAGTCAGGCAATCAAAATAGCAGATATGGTCGGCTTGGAAAAGAAAGAAGAACTGATGAAAGCGGTTTTTGCGTATCTGAGCCAAATGGATTTTTCGGTGCCCATTCCGGAGACAATGGGTGAAATTTTAGGTATGATTATTGGGCAGGTTGGTGTGGAAGACCCGTATAAAGAGGTGCGTGCGCATTATAACGAACTTGTTTTACAAATTGTGCCGGACTTGGAACAAAGACTGTCGCAGATGGAATGTGAGGATGCCTTTTTGGAGGCAATCCGTTATGCGATTATCGGAAATATTATTGATTTTGGGCCTATGAGCAATACCTTGCTTTCCGACGTACAAAATTCGTTTTTACAGGAGGAACGCTTTGGTTTTGCGATTGACCACAGAAAGCAGCTGGTAAAAGAGTTGTGCAATGCAAAACGGGTATTGTATATCGGAGACAATTGCGGAGAAATTTGTGCGGACAAGCTTCTTTTAAAAACGATAAAAGAAAACAATCCGCAGGCAGAGCTTTTCTTTGCGGTAAGAGAAAAGCCGTTTTTGAACGATTCCATTGCAGAAGACGCTTATAAAGTCGGAGTAGATCAATATGCAACGATTGTGGAAAACGGTGGCGGAAGTCTTGGTGTGACAATGCAAAATGCAGATAGTGGATTCCGTACCATTTATGAAAAGGCGGATGTCGTTATTGCAAAAGGACAGGCCAATTACGAATGCTACAGCGATGCGCCGGGTAACGTTTTCTTTTTGCTGATGACCAAATGCGATATGATTGCGGAAGAAATCGGTGTAGAACAAAATAGAATGGTGTGTAAAAAACGATGAAATTAACGATGCTTGGAACAGGTGCTGCAACGGTGACGAAATGTTACAACACCTGTTTCGTTATGGAAGAAAAAGAAGAATGTTTTTTAGTAGACGGAGGCGGCGGAAACGGTATTTTGCTGCAACTGCAAAAGGCGGAAATTGAGTTGGGTTCCATCAAACATATTTTTGTCACACACAAGCATACGGACCATTTGTTTGGGGTCGTGTGGGTGATTCGCATGATTTGTCAGGGGTTTCGCAGCGGCGCGTGCACCGAGGATGTTTATGTGTATTCACACAAGGAAGTAATCGAACTTCTAAAAAGTCTTGTGACAACACTTTTGTGGGAAAAAATTACAAAATATATTGGCGAGAAAGTGCATTTTGTAGTCGTTGAGGACGGGCAGGAAATTTCTGTTTTAGGTAAAAAGGTACACGTGTTTGACATTCATTCCGAAAAAACAATGCAGATGGGATTTACCATGTGTTTACAAAACAATGACAAGTTTACCTGTTGCGGGGATGAGCCGTATCATCCGAGTACGGAAAAGTACGTAAGGAACAGTAAGTGGCTTATGCATGAAGCTTTTTGTTTATACAGTGAGAGAGACATTTTTAAGCCATATGAGAAGCATCATTCCACGGTAAAAGAGGCGTGTGAGCTGGCGGAAAAAATGCAAATTGAAAATTTGATTTTGTATCATACGGAAGATAAAAATCTGGAAAATAGAAAAGAGTTGTATTTGGAAGAAGGAACTGCATTTTACAGAGGAAATTTGCTTATTCCGAATGATTTGGAAGTGATTTTAATATAAAGGAGTACTGCGATGTATCAAAAGATAAGCAAGTATCGTAGCGCAATCATGGGTGTTGCAATTTTGTGGATTGTATGGTATCACAGTAGGATGGTGTTTGGCAGTGAGCTGCTTACAAAAATAAAAGATTTTGGCTATGGTGGCGTAGATATTTTTCTTTTTGTGTCCGGGTTTGGATTATACTGTTCTCTGCGAAAGGAGGATGCACCGGCTAAATTTTATAAAAAAAGGATTGCAAAAATCTTTCCGGCATACATACCTGTATTAGTTCTCTTTGTAGTATTGTCTTATACTGTGTTGGAAGTGCCCAATTTGCAAGTGTCTGATTTGCCCGGTATTATTGTGGCAAATGTAACGGGTATCAACTATTGGATTGGTTCGAAAATTTCTTTCAACTGGTATATTGCCTGTATTTTCATGTTATATGCGGTTGCCCCGTTTGTTTTTCCGATTCTAAAAGAAGGAAAGAAAAAAAGTGTTTGTTTTCTTTTTTTGGCAGCATTTCTTATCGTGTTGCCTTTTATCGGAAGGGATTATCTTATGGCGGGGGTCACGCGGTTGCCCGTTTTTCTTGTGGGCATGGTAGCAGGAAAGCTGTTTTGCGAACAACAAAAGCTAAAATGGTGGATGGAGCTTTGCCTGTATTTGGGAGCTGCAGTTGCGGGTGTATGTCTTTTGTGGGTGATGGCGCATAAGCCGGAATACTTGTGGAGCTATGGTTTACATTGGTTCCCGTTTATTGTAATTGCACCGGCAAGTATTATTTTGCTGAGCCGGATGTTTGGTGCTTTTGAAAAAGTAGTTTTGGGCCGGGGAATAAAGAAACTTTTTGCTTTTCTTGGAGAAGCATCTTTAGAAATTTATTTGCTGCATATCGTATTGTTTGAACTGTTTTACAAAAATACGTACACAAATATGGAATGGCTTGGTATTATAGTTTTGATGCTTGGAGCAGGTATTTTGTACCATTTTATTATAAAAAGAGTGACAGTTTTTTTAGTTGTAAAAGGCAATAAAACGGAGGAGAAAAACGGTGAGTAAACAAAAAGGTAATATGATTTATGTTTGGCGGATTGTGTTTACATACTTGATATGTATGTTCCATTTTTTTGTTACTTTCCCAATTGGGAGGCCGACAGGATGGTATATTTCCGTAGAGTTTTTCTTTTTTGTGTCAGGATATCTTTTATATAAAAAGTATGTGAGTGACCCCAAAACGGACGCTTGGCAGTATACAAAAGCAAGGATAAAATCGATTTATCCATATTATATTTGTGCGCTTGCAGTAGTTTTTTTGCTTACTGCTTATTTGAATCAATATTCATTAAAAGATATGTACGATAAATTGCTGGATAGTGTGTGGGAAATATTGCTTTTGCAAGGCATAGGACTTGGGAGAGGATGGGATTATCTGATTCCTATTTTGTGGTATATATCGGTGCTTGTAATTGCAGGGTACTTTATATATTATCTTCTTACAAAATATCATGACAATTATGTGAAGTTTGTTGTGCCGTTGTCTGTTTTGTTGATTTATTCTTATTTTTACAGAAATGGTGCACATTTGGACAGAGCGATGGATATCGTTCTTTGTACCCAGGAGGGAATGCTGAGGGGGATTGCAGGACTGAATGTGGGTATCTTGTGTTATCGGTTTAGAGACTACTTGGAAAATAAGATGCGTACGTATTGGCATTTGCAGCTTGTCGCAGTAGTGGGATTTGTGTTTGTGATAAGCGCAGCGGCCGGAGGCAGTCATACGAAAATGGATTTTTTGTATGCGATTCTTCTTGCACTCTGTGTGGCGATTGCTTTTTTGCCCACAAAAGGAAAGTTTTGGAATGGTAAGCCGGTCGTTTTTTTGTCCGGAATTACATTGCCCATATATGTAAATCATCAAATATTTTATTCCCATATTTACCCGTATTTGTTCGGGGAGAAGGTAAGCGGAACAAGAGAAATCCTTCTTCTTATGGTAAGTTATCTTATAGTGGTTACGGTATATTCTGCAATTTTTAAAATTTGTATTGATAAAGTGTTTGGGTGGATTGGTGCAAAAATAAAATCACGCAAATTTTTTTAGAAAGTAGGTAACAAATGGAACAAGTAATGAAAGAAAATAAAATGGGCGTCATGCCGGAAAATAAACTGTTAATCAGTATGGCGCTTCCTATGATGATATCTATGCTTGTACAGGCACTTTACAATGTTGTCGACAGTGTGTTTGTATCAAGAATTAGTGAAGATGCATTGACTGCAGTTTCTCTTGCATTTCCGGTGCAGAACTTTATGATTGCAGTCGGTGTCGGAACGGCAGTCGGTGTTAATGCTTTGCTGTCAAAAACGCTTGGTGAGAAGAATTATGAGAAGGCGCAGCAGGTTGCAAATAATGCAGTATTTCTTGCAACCGTATGTTATGTAATATTTTGCCTTGTTGGAATTTTTCTTGTTACACCGTTTTATCTGACACAGACGGATGATCCGGAAATTTTAAAATTCGGGCAGCAGTATTTGACTATTGTGTGCGTGGCATCCATCGGTATTTATATGCAGACGATGTTTGAACGTTTGCTCCAGTCCACGGGAAAAACATTTTATACAATGATTACACAGGGAACCGGTGCAATTATCAATATTATTTTGGACCCGCTTTTGATTTTCGGTGTCGGATTTTTCCCGGAAATGGGCGTGACGGGAGCTGCGGTTGCGACGGTAGTTGGTCAGATTGTGGCGGCGATTTTAGCGATTTTCTTCAACAAAAAGCATAATGAGTATGTTACTGTTAAGGTGAAAGAAATTCGGCCTACAGCACATATTATCAAGCAAATATATGCAGTTGGTGCACCGTCTATCGTCGTGCAGGCAATCGGTTCGGTGATGGTTTATGGTATGAACCTGATATTGATTGCATTTACATCCACAGCAACAGCCGTTTTTGGAGTTTATTTTAAATTACAGAGCTTTTTCTTCATGCCGGTATTTGGGCTGAATAACGGTATGGTACCGATTCTTGCGTACAATTATGGTGCAGGGAAGAGAGCGCGCGTTGTCAAGGTAATCAAATTGAGTGTGACGTATGCGGTTGCAATTATGCTGTTGGGATTTGCGCTGATGCAGTTTTTTCCCGAACAACTGCTGCTTATGTTTAATGCATCAGAAAACATGGTTGCCATTGGTATTCCGGCACTCCGCATCATCAGTACAAGTTTCCTTTTTGCAGGATTTTGTATTGTTGTGGGAAGTGTGTTCCAAGCACTTGGAAACGGTGTGTACAGCATGATTGTGTCTATTACAAGACAGTTGGTTGTGCTTTTGCCGGTTGCATTTTTGCTTTCCAGATTTGGAAACGTAAATTTGGTATGGGTGTCATTTCCGATTGCAGAATTGTTTTCCGTTACACTTTCCGCATTTTTCCTTGTAAGAATTTACAAGAAAATCATCAAACATATTGGGAATGCATAATATAGTGTTACAGACGCATTAACCCATAAATATAAAAGAATGGGAATTGACATAAAAAAGAAAGTGCGTTAAAATACAAAAAGTCGTAGAACATATTTCTGCGATGAGCGGATGTGGCGGAATTGGCAGACGCGCTAGATTTAGGTTCTAGTGTCCTTGACGTGCAGGTTCGATTCCTGTCATCCGCACTTTCCAAAAAATGAATAACCAAACCGTTGATGCGGAGATAACGGCAATGATGCCTTTACAGAGAGCCCGTGGTGCTGAGAGCGGGTGAGAAACAAGTTGTCAAATGGACCGCTGAGGGTGCAGTCAAATGCGAAAAATTTTCGCAGAGTATTCTGCAACGTGTTGGCATACGTTAGTTGTCGGGGATATGTCAGTATCCTGTTAAGTGCACATGCAATGGTAGATTGCAGTGAAGACAAGGTGGCACCGCGGATAAGAGCAAAGAAAGTTTGTTTCGTATTTATTCGTCCTTGGCAGAGAGTAAGATTCTGTCAAGGACGTTTTTTTTTGACAGAATGACAAAACCGCAGTTTTTCAGGAGGTGCGAAACATGATTTTGTTGACAAAGCGATGGCGTAGCGTAAAATAGAAAGCAGAGTGGTGGATGAAACAAACATCACGGTGAAACAGAACATAGAAAGCAGATAACAATAAATTTTAGGAAAGATATTTTGGAGGATACAGCTATGAAACATAATGGAATTGAATTTGATACTTATTTAAAAAATTACCCGGATGAAAACGGTTATTTTGGAAAATACGGTGGTTCTTATATTTCTGAGGATTTGAAAAAAGCGATGGAAGAAATTACAGAGGCTTATTTTACAATTTGCAAGTCCAGTAAATTTATTAGTGAGCTTCGCAGAATCCGTAAAGAATTTCAGGGACGTCCTACACCGATTTCCCATTTGGAACGCCTTTCCGGGTCGATTGGAAATGTGCAGCTTTATGTAAAACGTGAAGACTTAAACCATACCGGTGCACATAAGTTGAATCATTGTATGGGCGAAGCATTGCTTGCTAAATATATGGGTAAGAAAAAAGTAATCGCTGAAACCGGTGCAGGTCAGCATGGTGTGGCACTTGCTACGGCTGCGGCATACTTTGGCTTGGAATGTGATATTTATATGGGG
>JAZQDM010000031.1:0-3792 GCA_045546775.1 Lachnospiraceae bacterium
TGTAACATTTTTTTGTCCCCTTCGGTGACCGCAGGCTTTATTCCACTGGAAAAACAAAGCCCTGGCTACAACACGCACCACCAGTTATGCCCTTTTGCCTCCCCAATCTTTACACGCAGCGTGTCGTAGACTCCCGCTGGAAAGGTACAGTCTCCATAGGTAATGGCGGGAAACCAATCCTCCTCCAAGGACACCTCAACTTGCCTGGAATCTACCATTTTTTGAGCAGTTTCTTCTATATTATATAGATGTTCTTTGATACAAGCCACGGCAGTTTCTTTGGAATCTGCGTTCTCTAATATGGGACGCAAGTACTCTGCTATGACTTGTTTCACTTGCATTTTTTCTTCTTGGTCTTCGGACAAATCACTGTTTGCCAACACATGAAAACGCAGAATTTCGCTGGCGATTTCTTTTTGCATGCGGTGCTCCTGCCAAGTCGTAAAAGCAAAGATTGCAAGAATTCCACAAGATAAAATTCCTGCTATTATCGCAATTTTGTTTCCTAATTTCATCCATTCCTCCGAAAAATTACTTTTTATTTTTTTCTTTTTCAGGTGTTTTTGCTTCGCCGTCTGGAAAAACAAGTTCCACCTTCTCCTTAGAAACGTTCAGTTTTGGAATCTCTGGCAGCGTATCCTCGTTGTGAAGCACACGATATACATCCAATAACGTCCTCGGAGTTCTTTTCTGCATTCGATTTTCATACAAGCCCTTCAAATAATCCCCCAAAGACGCAATTTCCTTCCCATTTTTCGCAAACAGCCCTTCCATATCATCCGTCCGAAAAACATACGGACTATTTCCCAAATCATGATTTTGCTCCAACTCTTTTAAAATCGAAGCTGCCCGCTCCTCTTCCATCAAAAGCTGTTCACCAAATACTAACGCCTGCACATGCCCCACATCCAAATACAATTCTTCTGAGGCATCGTATGTCTCCTGAATCTCCTTGCTGTCTTTTCCCTGCAAAACAATCATGTTGGCATCCTGCTCGGAGCCCGACTTCTCCTGCCCCGTACTCTGCGCCATTTTTGCCATCGCTAGATAAATCACATATTCCTCACCCGTCCAGTCAATCCCCAGCACCAGTGGGTAGGCTCTCTTTTCTGGTTCCACAATCTGACAGCCAGAAAGCGTAAGTACCAGTGCAAAAATCAACGCAACAATCGGCAATCTTCCCATGGAAATATTTACTTTTTTCCACAAATGTCCGCTATAAAAACAAATACTTCCCATCGTAAACAGCAGCGCAAACAACAGAACCGTCAAGAAAATCAAATCTAACCTTCGCACAAAATTTCCAGGCAATTTCACGCCAGACATCAAATCCAGCAAGGGATAATTCAAATCTTCCAAGCCGCGAGCACCGAAATACATCTGCTGCAAGACAATGGCAAGCACTAGCCAAATCGTCAATTTCAAAACCATGAAAAACAGAAAACTATTTTTTGTGTCACCTTTTTCTTGTCGAATGTCCGCAAAGGAAAATAAAACGGTTCCCACCATAAATACCAAAAGTGTCAGCACATTTTTCCACAATTCCCTCCAGGAAAAATCCCAAAATCCACTTTTCGCTTGCTCGAAATCCACAAATGACATTTGTACACCCTGCCAAAAGGCAAAGAAAAAGAAAATCCCAACCAAGATGCTGACCACTGGCCAGGTGATTTCCGCAAATCGACCTCGAACCTCCAACTGGCTTCCCAGCGCCAGCGATGCCACAACAAAAATTACAATTACCAGCTCCCGCAGTATTCCTGGCACCATATATTCCGTAATCAATCGACTGGCATGTGTTGCCACAAAAACTCCTGCAATTACAAGAAACACTTGAGAAAAGAACACTTTTATTTTTAATCCGACACTCTCCATCGTTCTTTCGATTTTTCGACACATGCCTGACTTTCGTTTCATCCAAATAAGAGCAAGCCAAACCAATGGCATAGTGATGATTACTGCCAGTATCCCCATCCCACCCTGTAATTGCTTGCTTGCAACAAGCAGCAAAGGCGCCAAAAAGGTCAATTGATACTGGCACTCCATTTGTATGTGAGAAATTTTGCGATTATCTCCAAACATAATTCCTTGTGTTACTTCCTTTCTTTTTTCTTCAGACGAACTCTTTGATTCCTTTTTGTCGTGATAGGACGAAATTTCATCCTACGAAGAGGTGCACGCAGCAAACCATCCCCCTTTGATTGGTAAGGGTACACATTTTTACCACCAAACGGAAGCAAATAAGGGATGCCAAAGCTGGATAATGACGATAAATGTCCCAAAAGCACGAAAATCGCCAACACCATTCCAAACATTCCCAAAAGCCCTCCCAGCAAAATAAATCCATATTTTACCAAGCGAAATGCCGCCGCAACTTCTTCATTGGGAATTGCAAACGAGGTCAAGGCACTGATTGCCACAATGACCACCGCCATCGGGCTAACCAGATTGGCGCTGACCGCCGCATCCCCTATAATCAGCCCTCCCACAATTCCAATGGTTCCGCTTAGAGGACCCGGCATACGCACCCCCGCCTCGCGAATCATTTCAAATGCTAGTTCCATAAACAAAATTTCCAGCAAGGCAGGAAAAGGAACGCCTCTCCTCGCCTCGGCAAACGACAGCAAGAGATTGGTTGGCAGGATCCTGGTATGAAATCCCGTCACCGCCAAATAAAATCCGGACAGCGAAACGGTCAAAATCATCGACACATAGCGTATAATTCTCTGAAACGATGCAATTTCAAATCGATTGTAGCGATCCTCACTGACACTGAGAAAATCCGGCAGTGTGGTTGGCAAAATCAAAGCCATCGGTGAATTATCACTAAGCACCACAATGCGCCCCTCCAAAAGTTCCATCGCCGCCAAATCTGGACGTTCTGTGGTCTGAAATTGTGGAAATGGAGATGCCCAATGCTTTTCTGCCAACTGCTCCAGCACACCACTGTCCAAGACTCCATCAATTTCATATGCCTGTAACTGTTTTTTTAATTGATTCAGAATCTGCGGATACTCCAATTCTTCCATATATAAGAGCATCGTCATGGTGTTCGAGCGAACCCCCATCTGTAATTCTTCGATTTTCAACCCCGTACTGCGAATACGTTTTCGAATCAATGCCGCATTTTCCTTAACCGTCTCTCCAAAAGCTTCGTTGGAGCCACGCAAGACTTTCTCCGAATTTGCAATGGAAACCGCACGTTTTGGGTATCCTTTGCTTCCGATTTTCATGATGTGGTCATAACCATCAATCAACAAAATCAAATTGCCCGCCAGCATGGCCGCCATAGCTTCCTGCAGTGTCGCCAGAGGGTAGGCATCGGAGATGCCAAGTTCATTTTTTCGCAGAATTTCTCGCAATTCCTCCCTCGAAACATTGTTAAGATGCATCATCATACGCCCTAACATGGACTCTTCCAACATCATGTTACTGACAGCAATTTCTAAATAAACGGCAAAGCATTCCACCTGCCCTTCGCGCCCCAGATGAAACGTCTGAAATTTTATATCCGCACAATTTTTACATTGTTCCTGAAACCATTGCTTATTTTTCCGTAAATCAACCGATACTTTTTGATTCATGTGTGCTCTCCTGTTTTGCGAAACTCCATGCGAGTTTCCATCCATCCTTTATGACCTAGTATGCCCCCAAATATTGTAACTATTCAGAGTAGTTACCTTGTTCTTACAAATAAATAAGTGTGCTTTGCACACTTGCGCGAGCCGCGTTTGCGAAGCAAAAACTTCCTCTTACGCGGCTCTGTGCATCCTCACGGAGTGTTATTTTTTT
>JAZQDM010000032.1:0-1935 GCA_045546775.1 Lachnospiraceae bacterium
GGTGAAGATCATATACTCGTTCATCCATCGGTCGAGCCACTCGCCGAGGGTCATCTTGCTGTCCTCGGTCAGTTCCACGCCGCGGTAGTCTTCGATACGCTGATGCAGTTTTTCAAGAGTTTCCTTTTGCGTCTTGCCGTAGACGTAACGGAAGATCGGTTTGCCGTCGCTCTTGTGACCGACGGTGATGCGCCCTTCCCATTGGCCGCGTTTCTTCTGCCGAACCATTCCGTCACCCGCAGGTCTTCTGTTTGCCATTTTGTTACCTCCTTTCCTTGTCTGGATATATACTAAAAAAGTGGACAAGTATGATATAATAAAAGACAAGAGAAGGAGGACAAGAGAAGGAGGACAAAAAATGTCAACAAAAAGAAGTCCAAAATACAGCCCAGAATTCAAGCAAACGATCGTAAATTTGTATCATTCAGGGAAAACATATTCACAAATACAAAAAGAATATGGCGTGTCCCATAATGCCTTGGCAAATTGGATAAAACAATATTCCGAGGTAAAAATTGACGATGAAACGGTTTTAACCGCACAACAAATCAAAGAGCTTCAAAAACGAAACGCACAGTTAGAGGAGGAAAATTTAATACTAAAAAAAGCCATTGCAATATTCACTCCACACTCAGGCAAAGATTAGAGGCTGTTAAAATACTCTCGAAAGAGCATAATATTTCAACATTATGCCGTGTTTTGAAGGTAAATCGAAGTACATATTACAAGTACATAAATCCCGAAGAATCCAAACGAGCGAAAGAAAACACATCTATTCGCAAAGCCATACTTTCGCTCTATGCTAAATACAAAAAACGTCTCGGTGCAGCCAAAATGAAGATTTGCCTTCAGAACGAATATTGCATAAACATCAGCGTAGGCAGAGTGTACCGCCTGATGAAATCTATGTCTTTGCCTAAAATGAGCACACAAAAGCCTTTTACTCGCAAATCTTCGTCAAAAACTGATGAAAATCTAAAGAATATCCTTCATCAGCAGTTTGACCAGCGAGAACCGAATTTGGTTTGGGTATGTGATTTTACATACATCAGAGCCGGAGGGCGTTTTTACTATTTGTGTGCCATTTTAGATTTGTTTTCGCGCAAAGTTATTGCTTATAAACTATCCAATAAAATCGACACACAGCTTGCCATTGATACGGTAAATTTGGCAGTTGCAAACAGAGGAAAGTCAAAAGATATTATTTTTCATACCGATCGAGGAAGCCAATTTACTTCGGAGCAGTTCCGTAAGCATTTGGACAGACTAAATATGGTTCAATCTTTTTCGGCAAAAGGTCATCCTTATGATAATGCTGTTATGGAATGTTTTTTCAAATATCTGAAAAAGGAAGAAGTTGACCGCAGGAACTATTCAGCGTTCGGTGAATTAAGCAATAGCCTTTTTGAGTATATTTTCGGTTTTTACAATTCGGTCAGACCCCATTCGCATAATAATGGTCTTTCGCCTAATCAAGCCGAACAACTTTTTATTTGATTTTCCCTTTTTTCTGTCCACTTTATTGACATTGGTTCAATTTTTCTTTCGGCACGATCAAGCGATTGCCCACACGGATGACCGGGAATCCTTTCTCGTGCATCAGCTCGTAGGCCGACGACGGTGCCACGCCCAGTACCTTGGCGATGAGCTCCGCATTGAGAAACAGCGGAAGGTCATCGTAGCTTTGGTAGATTGATTTTTTCATTTTGTTTACCTCCTGAAAGATTTTTAGGCTTGCGCCTATGTATTTGCGGAAAAAAGATCCCCTCACTTATCCAAAGGAAAAAATCATATAGTTGAACACCCAAAATTTTGATTGTTTACAAAAAATTAATTTCTCTTCACTTATACATGGGAATTTACAAGGCATCCTACAACCAACTTTTCAAAAAAAGCTCTCAATTTTTAGCCGAAAAATCAACTGTTCTATGCGCA
>JAZQDM010000033.1:0-2699 GCA_045546775.1 Lachnospiraceae bacterium
CACTCATCTTTTTCATTTTTTCATACAGCTTTTGACACTATCAGCTTGTCAAGATCTGCGCCAATGTGCTGACGGAAAATCCTCGGGGTTGTTTTAATTGTTCGGAAAATGTCTCTCAAGCTCAAAATGGTTGCGAGTTAGTTGAAAATGGTTATCGCTTCGTTAAACTGCGAAAATATCTCTAATCGGCGGCTGAAAGAAACAGAGAACGGATTTTGAGGCACTGCTGTCCGGTAAATAATATATCTTTCAGATTCATTTATTCAAAGCAAGCTGTCGCAAGTGAACGGAGGTTAGATTCAAAATCCACTGTACCGAAGTTCTTCCAAACAGCCACCTTTGCAATGAGCTCAAGAGAAAATATAATGCACCGGGGATTTCTCCCCGGTGAGCAAAATTATCACCTCCTGTCACTAAAAACTATGCTAAATGTTTATTTGTTGCAATCGGAGACTGAAATTTTTCTGATTACTTTGATACTTCTAGCTTTTCTGCTGCGGGATATGTATCCTTTTTTCTGCAACGCAAATAGATGTGCAAATACGGTTGAAGTTTTTACTGATAGTTCATCTGCGATTTCATAGACACTTGGTGCCATCTGCTCCATCTTGAGAAATTCAATAATGAATTCCAAGATCCTACGTTGTTTGGCTGTCAATTTTTTCATTAGACATCCTTTCGTTTTTACAGTTTTCCCACCATGAGAAAACTTAAAACGAAATATTACTCAGGCAAAAGTTTTTAGCCAGCGTGGGTAAAATTAGAAAAACAACATAAAAATTCAGAACAATAACGGGCTGAAGAGTTCCTCTTGAACGGGTAAATTCCAGTTTGGCGGTTTTTCAAGTATTTTACGATCAAGAGATAGAATTTCTAATAAAGATTGATTTTGCATCAAAGTATCACGAATACGGTTAGTCAGTTCCGTCATTCCCAATTTAAATCCATGCAGGAATTTGATGTATGCGACAAGCAAATAATGAATCATTGCCACCCAGATCTGCGACATTACAGCGTTTTCGCTTGTACCGAGAAAACTTTTGATCTTCAGATTCTGCTTGATCCATTTGAAAAAGAGTTCGATTTGCCATCGTTGTTTGTAAATTTCTGCAATTGAAGATGCCGCAATGTGGAAATTATTAGTAATGAAGTGATAAGTTTTTCCGCATTCTTCGTCCACAAACTCAATCAACCGCAGTTTTCCCGGGTACTTTTTGACCGACTGATAACCGGTATACAAAATGATTTCATCCTGCAAAACACCAAGTTTTTTATTTGGCTCACGATGCTGTCCGAGAAACTCAATTTGAGCGTTCTTTTTTATTCTGGTCACAAAGAATGCCCCGGAACATGAAATCGACTGAAACCATTCTATATCATAATAGCCTTTATCGAAGGTGTAAATGCTGTCCGGCAGAATGGGAATGTTATCTTTTGCAGCTCGGATATCGGACATTTTTCCATTACTCATCAATAGGAAACATGGCAGATTACCAGATAAATCAAGTTCGGTGTGCAGCTTGATTGCTCCTTTGTGTTTGCGGTAATAAGCCCAATCATAGCGTGAAAGACAAAGGTCGATTGTTGTACTGTCAATCGCATACAGCGGATTTTTGAACTTGAATTTATGTTTTGGAGCAACTGCCATGACCCGATCAAGAATTTCTTCAAACAATGCTTTGAATATTTCCGGATTGCGACGGTTCATCGCTTCGGAAAGCGTGGATTTTGCCACGGCTTCCATGCCAAGGTGATAAAGCCGTTTGTGGTTGGCAAGCAGAGCGTTTTCAATTTCCCGCAAAGAATCCTTGCCGGAAATTTGAGCAAACAGCAAAGTCAGAAATTGTTTCCATGCGGTAAAATGCTTGCAATATCGGTCTCCGCCTGACTTTTTTACGATTTTTTCAAAACGATATCGGGGAATGAAGTTGAAAAGTTGAGAATAGATGCTATTGTAATACATGGTTCGGGACTTTCGTGTTAGATATTAAAGATTTGAGCGTTTTTAATATATAACAAGTCCCGACAATTTCAATTAACTCCGGTAATTTTTACCGGACAGTAGTGGGTTTGAAATAAAGTTGAGTAAAGGAACTGTCATGCGATACAATAATCTGGAAAAATTCCTCAACTCCATAAAAGAGGGCAAACTGTGCACCGGTTGCGTAATAACGCTGGCTGATCCCATAGTTACTGAAGCGGCAGCCGAAAGCGGCTTTGATTTTTGCTGGATCGACGGCGAACACGGCATTATAGATCGAGCCATGGCAGCTCAACACATCATGGCTCTGCGGGGGAGCGATTGCGCCCCATTTTACCGGGTGCCAAGCTGCGATCACACGGAGATAAAAAAGATCATTGATTTAGCTCCGGCAGGGATCATAGTCCCCATGATCATGAGTGAAAACGATGCCCGTTATGCCGTAGAATGCTGCCGGTATCCGCAGCAAGGCACCCGGGGGTGTGGTTTTCTGCGGGGCAATGCTTACGGTACTGTTCCGATGAGCGAATACTGGGAACAAAGCCAAAAAGAACCGCTGGTGATTTTACAGATCGAACATATCGAAGCAGTTCGCAATCTGGATGCGATTTTAAGCGTGGAAGGTGTCGACAGTTGTCTGATCGGACCTTACGATTTGACTGCCAGTATGGGGCATCCCGGCGAATGGCAGCATCCGGAGGTAATGCAAACGCTCAAA
>JAZQDM010000034.1:0-1927 GCA_045546775.1 Lachnospiraceae bacterium
CAAGCGGTCTTAGGAAGACAATGACTAGACCCAACTCCTTGGCTCACAGAACGACATGGCTACGATCCGACTTAGCTGTCATTCTTCCGCCTTTTTGCAAACTCAATATATTTTCATCTATTCTTTCCACAAAATTTTTAAACTGCCCGTTTGTCAACGCCACTTCGGGATATTTTTCCTTGACTTCCTTTGACTTGAAAAAGTTTTTTACACCTTCGACCAACTTTTTTGTAAATGCTAAAAATTTTTGTGCGATACTTGGCTTTTCTTCCGTCATTTTTTCGACTATTCGGCGTCCTGTTTTCATATCGGCGAAGGCATCTGCCAGCATTTCTTCCACTACTTTTGAATCTCTAAGCGTCGGTTGCTTGACTGCTTTTCTATACTCCTCTATTTGCTGACTGCTAAAAAATTCGTGGCGATCTACATAATTTCTAATATCTTCGTAGAGTTCAGGCTCGTGTTTTTTCAGCAAATGAAATGTTTCGTGCCAAAATGCCCATTCCAACGACGTTTCCGCGTTTCCATTTATGTACATTATATCATTGTCTGAATCATATCTGCCGTGAATTTCCGGCGCTCCATCCATATATTTTAAGCTTATTCCAAAAACTTCTTCGCTCATCTTTCGGAGCGCCAATTGTTCCAACGTCAATTCTGTTTCCGACATCAACCGCGATTCCTTCATTTTCTCTTCGATATTATCTGTTGACGCCGAATAAAGTTCGCAGTTTTTATCGTGTTCCTTAAATCGTATTGAATCAAATAAATATTCATATGCTGCCTTAATATCTTCCATTTCTGCCGCCGTTGGATAAGGGTACGTATTTTCCATTTTAAAACTTTTTTCCGTCGTCGCCTTGTCCCACGATTCTTCCGACCTGTAGTTTACCAGATAATCATTGCGGATTCCTTTTTCTTCCAATTTTGTCTTCAAATAAACTTCAAACGACCTAGCCGCCATTTCTTCCGGCAACGTCCAATATTCCTTATTACGCCTTCTGTCCAAAATCTGACAACGGCTTACCATGTCGCTGTTATTTATCACGCTTTGCACCAATCGAAAACCTTCCATGACTTCCGCACTTACTTTCTGCGGCGTTATTTGATTCTCATTGTGCGTCAGCATTGCTGTCACTTCTGTTTTTTCTTTTCTTCCAAAATAATTATCCACAGCATGAAACCACTCATGAGCGAGACTTCCTGCGCCTTTATTCCTTGTCAAATTGATGACAACCTTCACCGGCTCATAATGGGCAAGCGGAGCGTTACTTCCTCCTCTTCCTCGCGCTCCAAATGCCAGCCCCAATGTTCCATTCAACGACATTGCTCGCGGCGGCAATCTTAAAACTTCTGCCATATCCGTTAAGGCATCGTATGCTTTATTTAAATTTTCTTGACGATTCTTATTTTCTACCCACTCGCCAAATTCAACTCCGCGAAATCCAAACGTTTCTTGAAATTGTTCCGGCGTTACATCTCCTTCCCTCTTCAAAATTCCTGTGCGCGGCGTGTTTTCCGTTTCTCTTTCATACGGTATATTCCGATACTTTTCTAATTTCTCTTCAAGCTCTTCCAAGTGGCTGTTTAAATAAGTGTTTGCCTCTTCCCAGTTTTCAAACGGCGACTGTATCTCTACGTATTCTTTGCCTACTTTGCATCCTATGAAATAATAATTGCTGTATCTCCAGCTGTACACTTTGAAAGGATTCTTTTTATCTCGCGGCGGTTTTTCTTGAGTTCGGTCTCTCATTTTGTAGCGATCCAGCGCGTCATATTTTGTCGCTCCATAGCCCAAGATTCTGTACCTGTTTTCGCCGTGCATTTCCCTTAATTCTATCGGATTTTCTTCGTCGTAACGGTAATCGTAGCTGTCCAATTTTGCCAATGCCAACGCGGAGCAATCTTTTTCGTGTCCCATTACGCT
>JAZQDM010000035.1:0-13472 GCA_045546775.1 Lachnospiraceae bacterium
CTCCGTTCTTCTCAAGCCTGGGAGAAAGAAGATACAATACATACAATTTCAAGGATTTATCCTCTGTCTGCCATAATTTCCTTTCGCAGGATGTGGAAAAGGATTTCGTCTATTACTATTTCAAGAATCAATATTGTTGGAATTTCTTTCCCGATGAATCCAGAGAAACTGTCAGAGAAAAATTGAGTGGTTTTGCATTGAAATACCGAACCAAACATCCCGCCAAAAATCTGAAAGTTCCGTTTTGGCCGAAAAAGTTTTTAGAAGGCTTTAATGGCCTGCAATATTACGATCCACGTTTTGGAGAAGCTTTTTACAGCGATTCATTCAATGGTGATGTTGATTACAACGACCTTCTTTCTAAAATCAAATGCAAAACTCTGTTTTTGAAAGCAAATACAACGATTGGCGAAAATGGTTTACTTCAAGGCGCATTATCTGATGAGGATTTGCAGAAAGTCGATTCCTTGATTGAAAACATGAAAATCCAGCGATTTAATTGCGGTCACGGGATTCATACAGAAAAGGCAAAACAATTTGTGGAAGCTATTCTTTCAAGTTGACAAATTCCAATTTGTCGAACTTAGCACACCCTTTGGGGTGTGCTGTTTTTACTTTATAGGAAAGTCCTTGTCACACTAAAGTGTGACAAGCTCTTTCCTATAAAGTAAAGACGCTCCGCGAGGATGCGCACTCGCGCGTTCAAGGAAGATGTCGCTGACGCGACCGCGCTCGGCGCGAGAGTCCGCAAGCGGACTCTTTGTTCTATAGAACCATTATGGGGGTATAGGACAAAACGTGTAACTAAATGTAACCAAGACGAAAAAGAAAAAACCCTTGAAAATCAAGGGTTTTGGTTAGTAGCGAGAGGGGGATTCGAACCCTCGACACCACGGGTATGAACCGTGTGCTCTAGCCAACTGAGCTATCTCGCCAGATATATATGGGACCTACAGGGCTCGAACCTGTGACCCTCTGCTTGTAAGGCAGATGCTCTCCCAGCTGAGCTAAGATCCCATAGTCTGTATCGGTGTGTTCCCAACCGACTTGCCTAGTATACTATTGATTAGCATAGTTTGTCAACACTTTTTTTGAAAAAAATTGTATAAATTTTTTATACAATAATCAAGTATACAGAGACGGCGAAACCGATAAATAAAAGAATGGAAATTCCAAAATAAATGTAAGAACTCTTTTTCTTTGCTTTTGCCTTATCCACGCCATATATGAGGCTGATAATACCAAATAACAGGGCACCAAAGATGACTACCATAAGGGCAAATGCCAGCACAGCCATCAAA
Source organism: Lachnospiraceae bacterium (assembly GCA_045546775.1). GTDB lineage: Bacteria > Bacillota > Clostridia > Lachnospirales > Lachnospiraceae > RGIG3002. The sequence continues at coordinate 1,302 of JAZQDM010000035.1, forward strand.
GCAAAAAAGAGAAACAAAAAAAACATAATAATCAATGAAACAAATCCCATAATACATCCCTCCATATTCTTTTATACAATAAATATGCTAAAATTGCAAATTTTTATAGTTGAGTATTGACAATAGTGTGTAACACACAGTATAATGCAATAAACAATAAAGTGTGACAGAACAATCAATATTGGAAACACAGGATTAGTAAAGCAAAAAGGAGGGAGCGCTTTGGAAAAAGATTTGTTGGAAAGTCTCGTGTCGGAGCTTCGTAGAGGCACTTTGATTTTGTGTGTGCTCAGTCAGTTAGAGCAGTCCAGATACGGGTATGCACTTGTGCAACAGATGGAAGAAAAGGGCATTTTCATTGACCCAAATACATTGTATCCGCTTCTTAGAAGATTGGAAAAACAAGGACTTTTGTGCAGCGAGTGGGACACGAGCGAGGCGAAACCGCGCAAGTATTACAAGAGGACGGTTTTTGGAGACCAAATTTATGAAACGCTTGTGGCGCAGTGGAAGGAAATGTCAACTGGAATAGGGAAATTAATTGGAGGGACGATAGATGAATGAAAAAGATTTGATGGAACGATACATATATGATGTGGTGCGACGTGTGCCGCAAAATACAAGAGAAGAAATAAAACTGGAACTGCAATCTCTCATTGAGGATATGTGTGCGGAAGAGCAATTGTCCATGGAAGAAGTGTTGCAGAAGTTAGGCGACCCGGCCAAAATGGCAAAACGTTATCGGGAACAGGAAAGTTATGTGATTGGTCCGGATTATTATGACAATTATATTTGGGTATGCAAAATTGTGTTGTTGAGTGTTTTGATTGCCAGTGCTCTTTCCGCATTTGGCCAAGCTGTTGTGGCAGGCGTGACGCAGGAGAGCGGAATTGTCGGCGGAATCGCCCTGGCAATTGCAGAGTTTTTAGGCGAATTTTTGGCGACAGCAATCAGCAGTATTTTTGGAGGGATTGGTGCGGTTACTATCATTTTTGCAGTGATGGAGCATCAAAAAGTGAAGTTTAATATTATGCCGGACAAAAACTGGTCGGTAGATGATTTGTCAAAAAATGTTGCCACAGTGAACTCATGGACACCGGCATTGCTTCCGAAAGTACCGGACAAAAGAGCGGTAATCAGTCGTGGCGGCTGTATGGTTTCCATCGTGTTTACCATTGTGTTTGCGACGCTTCTTGCGTTTGCACCGGAAGTGTTCAGTTCATTTCGGTTTTCGGATGGAAAGATCATGAACGCAGCCTGTCTTTTTAATCTGGAAAAATGGGGCTTGATTTTGCCGGTATTTTTAGTTGCGTTGGCTGTTAATCTTGTAGATCAAATTGTACGCCTTGTTACAGGCTATTATTGCAAAGTGGTAATGGTAAGCAACATTATATGCAATACGATTCAAATGGTATGTGCTGTTACTTTAATAAAGTTTATGCCGCTTTTTAATCCGAATTATGAAAAGCAGGTGGAAGAAGTGTTTGGGAATATTTCTTTCTCAAAAGGGGATATTTTTTATTACTGGGGCACACCGTGGGTCGGAAATATTATTTTGCTGTTTATTCTTTTGTTTACGATAGGAGAAATGATTGAGACGGTTTATAAAACGGTGAAATACGCGAAGTAGAAAAAGAACAGGACATTTGCGGGACAAGGCGGATTGTGATATAATTTCTTCGCAAAATAGTGTAAAGAAAAGAGGATGAGTTATGCGAATTGGAATGGGATATGATGTACACAAATTGGTTGAAAATAGAAAGCTGATTATTGGCGGTGTGGAAATACCGTATGAAAAAGGCTTACTGGGACATTCTGACGCAGATGTGCTGTTGCATGCGATTATGGATGCACTTCTTGGGGCGGCGGCATTAGGAGATATCGGGAAACATTTTCCGGATACGGATGAGCGTTACAAAGGTGCTTCTTCCATGAAACTGCTGGAGCATGTGGGCAAATTGCTTACGGAAAATTTGTTTTTAATTGAAAACATCGATGCCACCATTATTGCGCAGGCACCGAAGATGCGTCCGCACATTGATACAATGCGGGAAAACATTGCACGGGCGCTGGAAATCGATATTTCCCAAGTGAACGTAAAGGCAACGACGGAAGAAGGCTTAGGCTTTACCGGAAGCGGAGAAGGCATTTCCTCTCAGGCAATCTGCATGCTGACTACGCCGATGAATTTGTATGATGCGGATGTGACGGAGGCAAGAAACTGCGAAGGGTGTAGCGGATGTAAGGCACAACAGTAGTGACTTTTGCATTTTACGCGCATTCCGGCAAAAGATTTCTTGACAAATATGGATTTGTTGCATATTCTAAAAGAAGAAAATGAAAAAACAAAAAGCGTTGACCGAAAAGAGTACATTTTTGGAAGATAACAGAGAGGGACTGTCACCGGCTGAAAGCAGACCTGATTGGAAAAAAATGGAAGTGCGTTCGTGAGCTGATAAGCACAAATACGCCGAAAGGGCGCAGAGTATGCGTATCCGGTACCGTCCGTTATACGGTTTGAGAGAAAAACAAGTATTGTTTTTAACTAGAGTGGAACCGCGGATTATTTCGTCTCTAAGGAGATGGGATGTCCGCGTTTTTTTTTGCACTTGCGCACAGCAGAAACATGTCGCAAGCGACTGCGCAAGGCGCTTGAGTCCGAAAGCGGACTCTGATGAAATGGAGGACTAACATGGGAATGATAAAAAATATTAAGGAGGAAATCGCCATTGTCAAAGAGCGTGACCCGGCGATTCATTCTTCCTTTGAGGTGTTTTTGTACCCCAGTTTCAAAGTGATGTTGCATTACAGATTGGCGCACAAGCTGTACAAAAAAGGACATTACTTTTGGGCAAGATGGGTGTCACAGCGCGCAGTGCGAAAGACCGGAATCGAAATCCATCCGGGTGCACAAATTGGAAAAGGACTGTTTATTGACCACGGGAATGGTGTTATTATAGGAGAGACGACGATTATCGGCGATAACGTTACGTTGTACCAGGGAGTTACCCTCGGCGGTACCGGAAAAGAGCACGGAAAGCGTCATCCTACCATTGAAGATAACGTGATGATTAGTGCGGGTGCGAAAGTGCTTGGTTCTTTTACCATTGGAGCTAATTCCAAAATCGGTGCCGGAAGCGTGGTGCTGGAAGCAGTACCGCCCAATTCTACCGTAGTCGGTGTGCCGGGGCGTGTGGTAAAACGAAACAACGAGTCGTTGCCGAGAGAAGATTTGTGCCAGGTGGATTTACCGGACCCGGTACAGGAAGATATTGCCTGTTTGCAACGGGCCAATACAGAGCTTACAAACCGCATGCTTGCTTTGGAAGAGGCCATGCGCATGATGAAAAAGGAAATGTGTTAAGAATGGAGGAAAAACATGAAAATATATAATACATTGACAAAACAAAAAGAAGAATTTGTACCCATCGAGGAAGGAAAAGTAAGAATGTATGTGTGCGGTCCGACCGTATATAACTACATCCATATCGGAAATGCAAGACCGATGATTGTGTTTGATACCGTAAGACGTTATATGGAACACAAAGGTTTGGAAGTAAATTACGTATCCAACTTTACGGACGTAGATGACAAAATTATTAAAAAAGCGGTGGAAGAAGGAGTGGATTCTTCTGTTATTTCCGAGCGTTTCATCAAAGAATGCAAAAAGGACATGGCAGATATGAACGTGCGTCCGGCAACAACACATCCGAAGGCTACGGAAGAAATCGACGGTATGCTTGAGATGATTCAGACGTTGATTGACAAAGGGCATGCCTATGTGGGCGCAGACGGTACCGTATATTTCCGTACAAGAAGCTTTAAAGGCTACGGCAAATTGTCTCACAAAAACATCGATGATTTGCAGGGAGGCAACCGTTCCTTGCTCGTTTCCGGAGAGGACCAGAAAGAAGATTCTTTGGATTTTGTACTTTGGAAACCGAAAAAAGACGGAGAACCTTATTGGGAGTCACCGTGGTGCAACGGACGTCCCGGCTGGCACATTGAGTGTTCCGTGATGAGCAAAAAATACTTAGGCGATGAAATTGACATTCATGCAGGTGGGGAAGACTTGGTATTCCCGCACCATGAAAATGAAATAGCACAGTCCGAAGCAGCAAACGGAAAAACATTTTCCAAATATTGGATGCACAATGCATTTTTGAATATCGACAATAAGAAGATGTCCAAATCCGCAGGTAACTTCTTTACGGTAAGAGAAATCAGCGAAAAGTATGACTTGCAGGTAGTGCGTTTCTTTATGCTTTCCGCACATTACAGAAGCCCGCTTAACTTTAGTGCAGAGCTTATGGAAGCGGCAAAGAACGGCTATGACCGCATTGTGACAAGCGTAAGTAATTTGAATTATTTGATGGAAAATGCCGCAGACCGCGAGATGAGCGAGGAAGAAAAAGCGTTAGTAAAAACAGCGGAAGGCTTTGTGACAAAATTTGATGAGGCAATGGATGATGACTTTAATACAGCGGATGCCATTGCAGCAATTTTTGAACTTGTAAAATTTGCGAACCAAAATGCGGATGCAGAAAAATCCGTAGCATTTTTGAAAGCACTTGCAGATGAAATCAAAATGCTTTCTGATATTTGCGGTTTGATTGTAGAAAAAGAAGAAGAAATGCTTGACTCTGATATCGAAAAATTGATCGAGGAAAGACAGGCGGCAAGAAAGAACAAAGATTTCGCCCGTGCGGATGAAATCAGAGACGAACTGTTAGGAAAAGGTATCATCTTGGAAGATACGCGCGAAGGGGTAAAATGGAAAAGAGCTTAAGTTTGTTAAAGCAGTTAAAAACAGAATTTCAGTGTCAGGATGTGGACATTAGAACATATTCGCCGCTCACCCTTGCTTATATCGGTGACAGTATTTATGATTTGATTGTGCGCACCATTGTTGTGGAGAGAGGAAACCGCGCGGCGGTCAATCTCCACAAAAAAGCGGTGAAGTTTGTGAATGCGGCCACACAGGCGGCGATGATTGAGGCGTTGCAGGAAGAGTTAAGCGACGAAGAAAAATCAGTATACCGACGCGGCAGAAATGCAAAATCTTATACGACAGCAAAAAATGCGTCCATAGGAGATTACCGCAAAGCCACCGGATTTGAGGCATTGCTTGGTTATTTGTATTTGCAGGATAACATGGACCGTGTCATCCAATTGGTAAAAATGGCATTGGAAAAAGTAGACATGGAATTGTAGGCGTCGCAGTGTAGTTGCCGGATGACAGAAAGGCGTAAAAATGGAAAATCAGGAAACGAAAGTAAAAGAATTCACAATTGAAGGAAGAAATGCAGTGATTGAAGCATTTCGTTCCGGAAAGACAATTGATAAAATTTTTATATTGGACGGTTGTCAGGACGGTCCGGTGATGACCATCAAAAGAGAGGCAAAAAAGCACGATACAATCGTGAAATTTGTCACAAAAGAGCGACTGGACCAGATGTCTGAAACCGGAAAACATCAGGGCGTTATCGCTTATGCGGCGGCTTATGAATATGCGGAAGTGGAAGATATACTGGATGAGGCGCGCAAAAAAGGAGAGGCACCGTTTGTCTTTTTGCTGGATAACATTGAAGATCCGCACAATTTGGGTGCCATTATCCGTACGGCAAATCTGGCCGGTGCCCACGGGGTGATTATCCCCAAAAACAGAGCCGTGGGACTTACCGCTACGGTAGCAAGAACTTCCGCCGGAGCACTCAATTATACACCGGTTGCCAAAGTGACAAACCTTTCCAAAACAATCGAAGATTTGAAAAAGGAAGGTATGTGGTTTGTCTGCGCGGATATGGGCGGCACAAAAATGTATGATTTGGACTTAAAAGGTTCCATCGGGCTTGTGATCGGAAACGAAGGCGAAGGCGTCAGCCGTCTTGTAAAAGAAAAGTGTGACTTTGTAGCATCCATTCCGATGAAAGGTGACATCGATTCTTTGAATGCGTCTGTTGCGGCAGGTGTGCTTGCTTACGAGATTGTAAGACAGAGGGAAATGTAATGGAATACGAAAATATTACGGACGAGGAATTGATTGTCCGCCTGCGCGACGGGGAAAACCATATCATTGATTTCATTATGGACAAGTACAAAAACCTTGTGCGCAGCAAAGCAAAAACAATGTACATTTTAGGGGCGGATACAGAAGACCTTATCCAGGAAGGTATGATTGGGCTTTTTAAGGCGATTCGCGATTACGACAGCGGAAGAGATGCCAGTTTCTTTACATTTGCGGATTTGTGTGTGTCCAGACAAATGTACACGGCAGTGCAGGCGTCCGGCAGGGAAAAGCATGTACCGCTCAATACGTATGTGTCGCTGTATTCGCTTGGACAGGAGTCGGAGCGGGATGAGGGCGGCATGCAGCTTATCAATGCAATGGAGTCCAAAACGGAACGAAATCCGGAGGAATTGTTGATTGACCGGGAAAATGTACAGCACATAGAGCAGATTATTGAGAAAGAATTGAGCCATTTTGAAAAAGAAGTGCTGGATTTGTACGTTGTTGGACTTAGCTATTCACAGATTGCAAAAATACTCGGCAGGGATGACAAATCCACGGACAATGCCCTTCAAAGAATCAAGATGAAACTAAAGAAATATATCGTGCGCAACTGACATGGAAATATTGTAGAATTCTGCATTTTTTTGTAGATATTTGTAAGAGTAGATGGTAAAATAATACTGTTATTTTACATTCACTTTTTAGGAGGTACATAATGGGCAAATTTGTTATTAAAAAGACAAACACAGGGGTTAAATTTGATTTGAAAGCAAGCAACGGACAGGTAATTGCAACTTCAGAAGTTTACAATTCTGACGCAGCATGCAAAAACGGTATTGAAAGTGTGAAGAAAAACGCACCTGTTGCAGCAGTAGAAGACCAGACAAAAGAAGGTTTTGCAACAGAGAAAAATCCGAAGTTTGAAATTTATAAAGACAAAGCGGATGAATTCCGTTTCCGCTTAAAAGCTACAAACGGTCAGATTATCGCAGTAAGCGAAGGCTACACAACACTTGCAAACTGTGAAAATGGTGTGGAATCCGTAAAGAAAAACGCACCGGATGCAGAAGTGGTAGAGGAATAGGTTTTTTTTGAAACACATTGACAAATACACAAGCGCTATGCTAGAATAGCGCTTGTGGTTAAAAACATGCTGTTGTAGCACAGTCGGTAGTGCGTCGCATTGGTAGTGCGGAGGTCACGGGTTCGATTCCCGTCAGCAGCTTAATAAAAAAGTGTCACTCGTTTCCGGGTGACACTTTTTTTACTCATGATTTGGTTTCTGTGATACAATGCCGGCAGCCTGAACGATTGTCTGAAGAATTTGGGAATCGTAATCTGCTCCCAAGTCTGCAGGAATTTCGAAAGGACCTTCTTCCGGAACGGCGATATAATTTGGTTGGATGCGGCTCAACGTGTAAGTAGCAACGTCTGCTTTGCAACGGTCGCAAGTGCAACATCCCAACTGCGGTAATGTGTCATCAAGTACACGAATGACACGGTCTTCCATAACGTTTAAAAGTCTATATTTCATAACGCATGTTCTCCTATAAATAAAATACAAGTGTTATTTATTCGTGCCCCGGTGCTTTGCCGATTTCTGTGGCAGCTCGGGTTACTTCCAAAAGTACTTTCGTGGAAAAGTCCTGATTAAAATGATTTGCTCTTGTGAACAAGGCACCCTTTTCCGTATCCACATATTTTGCAGGAAGGCGGTTTAATACATACGCAGCCAATTCCATTTTGCATTTATCACATGTACAGCAGTTCAATTCGCCTGCGGCTTTGTTAATGGTGGAAAGTACGTTGTCTTCCATCATGTTTGTAGGTTCATGTCCCATAAATATACCTCTTCTTATCTCCATAAGTGCTTTTTAATATATACGTTGCCATTATATCGCTTTTGTGGCGGAAAATCTACAAAATAATGAAAAAAAAGAAAAATATTATTAATTTTTTGTAAGAAATGACAAAAAGGATATTTTTCATGTATAATGATAATGTTTGAAAAAAATTGCAAATAAAAATGATAACGTGACTATGAGAGGAAGGTATATAGATGGATAACAATGACAGTTTAGATTTGGGGACATTGTTTTATGAGGAAAAGCCGGAGGAAATGTTGGCTCAGATGAAGCCGTATCGTCAGTTGATGATGCAGTATGAGTGTGCGTTGCAGGAAGTGGAGACAAAGTTGAATGTGCTTAATGCAGAAATGTCTCTTGAGTATGACCGCAATCCGTTTGAAGCGATTAAGACCCGAATCAAACAGCCCATCAGCATTATAGAGAAATTGCAGCGAATCGGGCAGGACGCTACGGTAGAAAATATAGAGGCCTATTTGAGCGATGTGGCGGGAATACGCGTTATATGTTCGTTCCCGGAAGATATTTATATGATTGCAGCCTTTTTGGAAAGTCAGGATGATATTAAAGTTTTGAAACGGAAAGATTACATCAAAAATCCGAAACCAAACGGTTACCGAAGCCTGCATTTGATTATTGAAATCCCGATATTTCTTACTCAGGAAAAGAAATATATGAAAGTGGAAGTACAGTTTCGTACGATTGCTATGGATTTTTGGGCTAGCGTGGAACACAAATTGAAGTACAAAAAGGATGTAAAAAACCCGCAAAAAATTGCAGAACAGCTCAAACATTGCGCAGATACGATTGCGGACGTAGATTTCAGGATGCAGTCCATCCGGCATGAAATTGACAGTGTTGCTGAGATGTTGGAAGATTCTGTAGAAGACATATACGAAGGGGCAGACAATGAGAATAGCCGTAATTAGTGATATTCACGGAAACTATAAGGCGCTGGAAGCGTGTCTTAATTATTTGGAAAAACATCCGGTAGATGCATTCTTTTTGTTGGGAGATTACATCACAGATGGTCCGTATCCGCAAAAGATGATGAAAATGTTATATGAGCTCATCAATAATAACACATGCTATTTTGTTAAAGGAAACCGGGAACAATACATTCTGGACAATTATGAAAAGCCGCAAGGATGGCGCAAGGCATCCGGTTCCGGGGCACTGCTTTATACAGCGGAAAATTTAAAAGAAGAAGATTATATTTTCTTCAAAAACTGTCCTGTTTTGTTGCGTTTGCCTGATGAGAAGGCGGACAAAACGTATGCGGAATTGTTTCCGGCTACTACAATTTGTCACGGTATTCCGGAAGATATGAGAGGCAATTTGGGTGAAAATCCGGAACTTTTGGATGAGGCTATCCGACAGGCAAAAACACCGTTTTTATTTGGCGGGCATTCTCACAAACAGGAACTTCGCCAAAATGAGGACGGAATATACATAAATCCGGGGTCCTTGGGGCAGGCCATCGACCATGTCGGAAAGCGCGCGCAGTTTGCGATTGTGGAAACAGACGGTGAGAAGTATGATGTGTCATTTCAAAGTATTTCATATGACATAGAGGGACTTTTTAGGGATTTTAAGCAGAGCGGTCTGGAAGACTATGGAAAAATACAAATACAAAGTGTAAAAAAGACATTGCTTACCGGAGAAAATTACTTTTTTGAGTGTATCAAGCTTGTTACAAAATTAAGCGGCGGAAGAAATTCAAATGAAATTCCGGAAAATATATGGGAAGAGGCAGCGAGACGACTCGAATTATTTTGAAATTTTGCTTTTCCGTAAGGTTGTTTTATGGTACAATGTACTAGGTATTGTGTACCTAGGAAAGGAATTGATGTATGACGACAGAAACGCATACAGATGCAGTACAGAAACAAGACCGAAGGAAAAGAGTTCAAACGCTTAAAAAAATCATTGTGTCGACGCTGGTAGCTGCAATTGTGTTACCGATTGTGTTATGCATTGTTTTATTTATCCGCGTTGTGCATTTGGAAAGCAGATTGCTGGAACTTACTGCTTTGTTGGAAGAGCAGAATGAACAAATTGCGGAATGGAATGAGATGCAGCACGCACGGGAAGAGGATGAGCAGGAGCAAGTGAAGGAAGAACCTGTTTTGTCAGAAAGTGCGGAAAAAGAAATACGAAATGTATATTTGACGTTTGATGACGGGCCCAGCGAGTATACGGATGAGATACTTGATATTTTGAAAGAGTACGATGTGAAAGCTACTTTTTTTGTGACGGGTCGGGAAGGCGCGCAATATACCGAAATATACCGACGTATTGTGGCAGAAGGACATACGCTTGGCATGCATTCATACAGCCATAAATACGATGAAATTTATGCGTCGAGAGAGAATTTCGAGGCGGATTTTTTTCTGTTACAGCAATATTTGTATAATGTGACCGGTGTGGAATGCAAAATCTATCGTTTCCCCGGAGGAAGCGGTAATACAGTCAGCAGGACACAAATGAGCGAATTCATTGCTTTTCTGGAGGAGCAAGGTGTGACGTACTATGATTGGAATGTATCTTCACAAGATGCTTCCGGCAATGGTTTGAGCGTAAAACAAATTGTTGACAACTGTACGGGAAACATGGATTATTATAATAATGCATTTATTTTGTTGCATGACTCAAAGGACAAGTGGTCAACGGTGGAAGCACTGCCGTTCATTATAGAAGATGTGTTGGCTATGGAAAACACACAACTTGTGCCAATCACCGAAGAGACGGTGCCGGTACAACAAAAAACCAATTAATGGGAGGAAATGAGATGGGCTTTTTTTCAGAGTTAAAAGAAGATCTGGCGCAGGCGGTTAACGAATTGCTTCCGGGTGACGGTGATTCGGACGTTGAGTTGGAAGAAGTACTGGAAGAAGCGTCCGAAACAGAAGATACTTTGGAAGTAGAAGAAATTTTGGATACGGAAGATGTGCTTGAGACAGTGGGTGTTTCCGAAACAGAAGAATTTTCCGATATGGAAGAAGTAGAGGATGACGACGAAATACCGGAGTTAGAGGAACTTGTGGATGTGGACGATATTCTTTCGATGGAAGAACTTCCGGATATGGAAGAACTTTCAGACGTAGAGGAGCTTCCGGAAATGGAAGAACTTACGGATGTGGAGGATATAGAAGTTGTGGAAGACAATATTTCCTTGGAATCCATGAGTTTGGAAGAAATGTTAGAAAAAATGGAAACAAGCGATTTGTTCGAAGGTTTGGAAGAAACAGATGTTGCTTCTTTAGAGGAAACAGATGTGACAACTTTGGACGAAGAGGAAGCTTGGAATGCGGATGAACAGTTGACAAATATTAGCGAAGGAAGTTACTTTGCACAGTCTATCGCGGATGATACGGAAGAAGCACTGGAAGAAGTGATGGAAGAGTCGTTAGAAGAGCCGAAAGAACATGTAATGTCCGAAGAGGAAGAGCTGGCAGAAATCCAGGCACTTTTGGACGAGATTGATTCCCTTGCGGAAGCAGTTGAAGTAGTAGAAAGCTTGGAAGAGGCGGCGGAAGAAGAGATTCCCGAAGAAGAGCCTATTGCAGAAACAGAACCGGTTGTTGAAGAGGAACCTGTTGCAGAAACAGAACCGGTTGTTGAAGCAGAGCCTGTTATAGCGGAAGAACCGTTTTCGGCGGAAGAACCTGTAGTGGAAGAAGAACCGTTTACAGCGGATCCGGAAGTTGCCAAGGTGATGGAAGAGTTTATGGCTGAACAGGCTGAGGAAGAAGAACTTGTACAGGAAGAAAAACTGTTACAACAATTAGAGCAATTAGAACAATTAGAACAGGCACAGGAGCCTGAACAAATACAAGAAGCACAATTGCCTGTCGCAGAAGAGACAGTTGCAATGGAGGAGGATAATATGATGTTTGAAGAAAGCTTAATCGAAAACAACGAAGCAGAAGAAAATGTAGGGGGAGCAACTATGGATACACAGATGACAAACAGAGTAGCAGTAGATGAAACAGCAGTTTTCACAGCAGGAATGACGATTACAGGTGATATCGTTTCGGAAGGTTCTGTAGAAGTAATCGGAACAATTATTGGTAACATTGACATTCTTGGAAAACTGAATGTTACAGGTAATATTCAGGGTAACTCTAAAGCATCTGAAGTATTTGCAGAAAATGCAAAAATAACAGGTGAAATTTCAAGTGAAGGTTCCGTAAAAATTGGCCAGAGCTCCGTTATCATCGGTAACATTACAGCAACAAGCGCAGTTATTGCAGGTGCTGTAAAAGGTGATATCGATGTACAGGGACCGGT
>JAZQDM010000036.1:0-1908 GCA_045546775.1 Lachnospiraceae bacterium
GCTTATCAAATTCCAAGTCCTGCACCTGAGTGTACACATTGGAAATCAACGTCGGGGGTGTGAAGCCAAAATGGTTCAGCACCATCTGCGTTTCGTCGGATACACGGCCAAGACATGCAGCCTCATATTCCCGGTCGCCCAAGGCATTGCGCAGAGATGCATAGGCAATTGCCGCAACAATGGAATCGGTATCCGGGTTGCGATGTCCGGTCACATAAATAGGATCCATCGTTCTTCCTCCTTTACATTTCAGTCAATACGCCTGATCGTGGAATCTATGAGGACACGCCCAAAACCGCCAGATCTATCCGCTATATCTCTTTGCCCAAAGAAACAATGTCCCTTCTTCGTGAATATCGTTTCTCACAACTCGAACAGCGTTTCGCTATGGGTGATCGTTGGCACAACCGGGATTTTGTTTTCACTCAGGAAAACGGCGAACCCATGCACCCGGACAGCGTGACCGATTGGTTGACCAAATTTTCCAAACGCCACGACCTTCCGCACATCAACGCCCACGCCTTCCGGAATACAATGGCATCTATTCTCTATTTCAACGGCGTTGACAGTATCTCCATTTCTAAGCGTTTAGGTCACGCCCAGCCCTCCACGACTACAAATATTTATGCTCATATCATCGAAGAAGCAGACAAGAAGAACGCCGATATTATAGCCGATGTATTCTTGAAAAAAGCCTGATTTTTAGGGCTTGTTGAATTAAAGTTGAATTTTCAGGCAAAAGGCGAAAACGCAACTTTCCCAAAAAGTTCGGAAAATAAAGAAAAACCACCCGGAATCAGCTGATTCTAGGTGGTTTTTGGCAAGTTGCACCGAAAAAGATATCAAGGTTAAAACTGATCTAAATTGGAATTTGTTAAACTGTTCCACTGGCATTTTTTATGTATGCAATCCAGTTTTCCAGACTATCCACGCTGAAATCCGCAAGAGCCGTTTGATAGCAATCAAAAGCGGTGGGATGGTTTTCTTCCATCCATTTCAAAGACTTTTTTGGTCCCCAATAAGGATGATGCATTACATCACAGAAAATCTCCAAACTATCATTCAATACCCAATGCCATCGAAACATTCCTTCTGCATCGTATCGTTTTACCCGTGCAAGCATTTTGACACACCAATCGACACTTGCATCAATTTCTGCCTTTGATTTTTGTGGACGGTTTTGCAGATAAGATTGCACCTTCGTTTGGAGCGCTTTTCCTCTTTCATCACTATCTACAACAATCTTTCCATCAAAAATTTGAACAAAGTCATTGCAGTCATAGTTTCCATCAAAATAAGAAGCAGGATATACGAAAACATCCAGTTGAATGCCGTTTACGAATGATGTATCGTGGAATTGTTCGTGGTCATACGATATAACCAACGAGTCAAAATCACTGTTCAGATTGTTTGTTCCATTAGCATATGAGCCATAAAGAATGATGGAAAGAGGATTGTATTTTCGCTTAATGTATTCAATAATCTGCTCCAATGAAATCACCTCATCAACTTCTTATTTATTAAACCAATGTTATTATATCATACAAATGCAGATTTTTCCACCTATATCAAAAATATGTTCCGACTGCAATATGTTTTAGTTCAAGTCCTCCCCGAAGGTCGTTTTTGGGAAATGATATCTTTTGAGTTTCACCCTGAAAAATGGCACGAAAAAAACCAGAAACCGTTGTGGTTTCTGGGTTTTCCGAACCGATATCTTTTTCGGTGCGCAATGTTGGTTGCGGAGGTGGAACCCCTACCACACGACCTCCGGGCTCATAAGGCGAGGGACGTATGTGAAAGCAAAAACATCTGCTTTGCCAAATGAAGCAGCGGCTTTGCCGCCGTGAAGCATTGGCTTCGCCAATATGATGCTGCTCGTTTCGCTCGCAATGATGCGCTGTTTGC
>JAZQDM010000037.1:0-3104 GCA_045546775.1 Lachnospiraceae bacterium
AGCAATGATACTGCACGCGACCGATAGCTACGCAACAAAAGTTTGCGCAATGGGCTACGTTGATAAAGAGGAAAACACACCTTTTGCAGCAGGCGAAAATCATTGGGATAATACCTTTTCAAACGAGTTTTCGCTTATGCAGCTTTCAAACGGTGGGGTTGCAAGGGTATCGGAGTGCAGAAGAATAGGATATAAAGCGCCGAGCTCATACATTTCGGGCTTTTACGGAACAAAAGCATCGTATCAGTTTTCAAACGCACAGCATTTATTTACCGCACTTACACAAGAGGGCGTTGCTCTTAACGATGTAAGCGATGAGGTAAACCCTATAAAAATGACTGAGCATAAGCAAGACGGTGATTATAAAAACATGGTTGCAAATCACAAATTTCAGTGGAACGACTATTCGCCTGTACAAAAGTCGCGTTACGATTTGCTTCCTGACGGATTTAAAAATATGCCGAATGCAAACGGACATATGGCTTCTCATCAGCTGCTTATTGATGATTTTTGTACTGCAGTAGCAACAGGTAAAATGCCTTATGTAAATGCCTGGCGCGCCGCCCGTTACACCATACCCGGACTTATTGCGCACGAAAGCGCAAAATTGGGCGGTGTACCGCTGGATATTCCCGATTTTGGTGAGGCGCCAGAAAAATGAACTTTTTTATAGATTGGCTTTTTGGGGGATTCAGCACCCCCCGTGATATAATCGCGCAGATCATTGGATTAATTCCGCTTATACTCTCTTACTTTATTTTTTCCGGAAGTAATCGGAGAAAAATTATTCTCTACAAAGCTTGCTCCGATTTATTTTCTGCTTTGCATTTTTTCGTGCTGGGTGCGTTTTCTGGCGGTGCGATAAATACAGTAAATGTTTTGCGAAATATTATTTTTTCTCAAAAAAATAAAAAATGGGCAAGCAGCAATATGATCCCCGTAGTATTTATGGTATTCACTTTTGCGTGTGCTGTTCCAACTTTTCAAAGCATAAAAGACATTCTGCCAATTATAGGATCCTGGCTTGCTATTATCGGCTTTTGGCAAAATGATGTTAAACTATTACGTATTTTTAATCTTGCAGGTGTAATGCTTTGGCTTATTTACGGAATCATAACAGTATCTGTTTCCACGATAATTTGCAATGTTTTATCAATCATTTCAATTTTTTCGGCATTATTTAAAAGGGAGCATTGAATGTGCGCTCGGCGTAACAAGTTATTCGCCCAAGGGCTCATAACCCAGAGGGAACGATAGTACATATCATTCATTCAAAACAAGAAGAAACCTGCAATCCCAATGGGATTGCAGGTTTCTCAGACTGTCAAAAAACCACTGTTTTCAGGAAGTGAAAACAGTGGTTTTTCTGTATATAGGGACAAAAATGGCGAAAATCTGTTGAAAAACGGAGTTCTTCCAACTCCATATTGCCATCTTTTTCAAATTCATGGCAGCATATTTAAGCCTGACCCATTGCGTAACGCGAGCCAGACCTCGATGATGTGTATAACGCATAGCGTGTTTTTCTTTGGCATCCGCAAAAACTCGTTCGATGGTTTCTTTACGTCGTTTGTAAAGATCCTGTCCACGATCGGTTTTGCGAAGCTGCTCTACCAAATCTAAATATTCCTGCCATATATGTGTCTGGAATATCTTCTGCCCCTTTGCATTGGCACCGCAAAGGGCCTTGTATGGGCAATCTACACAGTTCTTTGGTGTACTGCGGTAAGTCCGTTTTCCATCTCTGCTTGTAGTTGTATGGCGAAGCGGTTGGCCTTGTGGACAAATATATTGATCGTTTGCTTCATCGTAGGTATATTCCCATGGTTTGTATCTTTCTTTTTTACCCTTGGGGCTTGTGTATGGAATAATGGGGATCTTTCCGTCATCTAATGTTTTCTTTGCGATCCAAGGAGTTTTGTAGCCGGCATCCATTACAGTAAATTCAACGTTATGCTTTGCGGTAACTTTGTCATAAAGGGCATCCCATGCCACGCTGTCGTGTACGTTTCCGGCGGTGACTTCAACATCTATGACAAAGCCATGATCATCGCAGGCGGTATGCGCTTCATAGGCGAATTGCCGCTCATGCTCACCTTTTACGAACATTCCGCTTTCCGGATCGGTGGTGGAGATTGTTCTTTCTACCGTTCCGCCACCTTTCGGCTCATCGTCGTCAATGTCGTCCTTTCCTAATTTCTTTCGCTCTTCGTTGATCTCTTCCTGTAATTGGTTTGCATATATTCTTGCCGCTTTTGCTACTTGTTGCTTTTGGTATCTCTTTTTGTTTGCACTTGCTTTAATGTGGGTTCCGTCTATGTAGATTACGCTGGGATCTACCATTCGGTTATTGATCGCCTTGTTGAGAATGTGTTCAAAAATCTCAACCGAAAGTTCTGCCGGAAATCTTTTGCAGAAGGCATAGCTTACTGTGGCAAAGTGGGGAATCCTATCTACGAGGCTATATCCCAAAAACCATCTGTATGCTATATTTACTTCTATTTCCTGATGGGTTTTCCGCAATGAGGGTATTCCGAAAAGATGCTGGATGAGTACCATTTTTATGAGTACCACCGGATCTATACTGGGTCTGCCATTCTCATGGCAGTAGTATGGCTCTAACCGTTCATACAACCACTCATAATCCATTACTCTTTCTACCTTCCGAAGCAAGTGATTTTTGGGCACTAACCCCTCTATATCTACGAACATTATTTCGTTTCTTGCGTCTTTTTTCCATC
The DNA here is from genome assembly GCA_045546775.1 of Lachnospiraceae bacterium. Classification (GTDB taxonomy): domain Bacteria; phylum Bacillota; class Clostridia; order Lachnospirales; family Lachnospiraceae; genus RGIG3002. The sequence continues at coordinate 2,742 of JAZQDM010000037.1, forward strand.
CTTCCATAAATTCACCCCCGTTTCTTCTATTATACCAGAAACGGGGGCGTTTGTATAGTTTTTTGACAGTCTGAAGCGAGTTGGTAAAACCAACTCGCTTTTCTTATCGCTCAATGAATCTCATTGCATTATTATAATAAATATTCTCCAACATCTCCTGTTCAAGATGGATGGGATGAATGTAATGGCCGGCGATCTCGCGGGGCTCATCACCCTCCAAAAAGTGGGTAATGATGGCACGCTTTTTATCGTTGTATTCACGGGCAAAGCCTTCCAATTTGGTATCTGCATCGGTGCCGTAAATAATGCGGGTATGATATTTACGGAAGAAGGCCTCCGCCGCCTCGAAGTCGGAGGCCAAGC